>JBCCWO010000002.1:0-364965 GCA_039193455.1 Pseudomonadota bacterium | reverse complement strand
CCCGAGTTTGTGTATCGCGCGTGGTCGAACTTGTTCGTTAAATAAGAGACTTTCGTACACTGATCCGGGTCGCCGGGCCTTACGGGCGCGGCGGCCCATCGGGGGCGCTGCCCCCGCCGCCCTGACGGGCGCCTCCCCCGGAGTATTTTGACCAAGATGAAGGGCATGGCTTGTGCGCCGTGCCGCCTTGGGTTTTGCTGATCCGCAACGGAGGATGCGGTGATGCTGGAACAGATCGGAGTTGCGGGATGCGGACGGATGGGCCAGCCGATGCTGGCGGCCCTGCGCGGTGCCGACCTGCCCGCGCGGGGGTTCGATCTGCGTGCGCCCGCGAGCTATGGCGATTTCGCGCCGGCGATGACGGAGGATGCGGATGACTTCGCCAGGGGGCTTACCTGTCTGATCAGTGTCGTTCGCGATATTCCCCAGACGGATGCAGTGCTCTTTGGCGCACAGGGGTTTGTGACGCGGGCGCCGGATCTGCAGGCGATTGTGATCTGTTCCACCCTGTCGCCACGCTATGTGCGCGGGTTGCGCGACCGGGTGCCGGGGCATATCCGGCTGGTCGATGCCCCGATGTCCGGCGCGGTGATCGGCGCCGAAGAGCGGCGGCTGAGTTTCATGCTGGGCGGCGCGGCAGAGGATCACGACGCGCTCATGCCGCTTTTTGAGGCGATGGGGCGGAACATCTTTCGGATGGGGCCGTTCGGGGCGGGGGCGAGCTCAAAAGTGCTCAACAACCTGCTCGCGGCCTCAAGCACGGCGATGACACGGCTGGTGCTGGACTGGGCCGATGCCGCCGGTCTGGATGAGCGAGAGCTTCTTGCGCTGATTGAGAAATCCTCGGGTCAGAACTGGCTGGCGTCCGGGATCGACGAGATCGAGTTTGCGCGTGACGGGTTCGATCCGGAAAACTCGATCGGTATTCTGGTGAAAGACGTTGAGAGCGCGTTGGACGACGCGCCAGACGGGGCGGTGACCACCCTGCCTGAGACGGTGCGGGATGCGATTGCGGCGCTTGGACCGCGCGCGGCGCCAAAGTAGTTTAACGCTAAACTATTTTCGTGGTTACCCTGCCCTCAAAGATCGAAGACTGGTTCACCGCCCGGGGGTGGCAGGTGCATCCCCACCAGCAGGCCATGCTCGCCCGCGCCGAGGACCCCGCGCTCTTGCTGATTGCACCAACCGGCGGGGGCAAAACGCTGGCGGGGTTTCTGCCGACGCTGGTTGGGTTGGCGGATGGGGCGCATCGGGGGTTACACACGCTCTATATCTCGCCGTTGAAGGCGCTGGCGGCGGATATCAAGCGCAACCTGGGCACGCCGATTGCCGAGATGGGCCTGCCGATCCGTGTAGAGGATCGCACGGGCGACACCTCGGCCACGGCGAAAAAGCGCCAGCGGGCGGACCCGCCGCATATCTTGCTGACCACGCCCGAAAGCCTGGCGTTGCTGCTGTCCTACGAGGATGCGCCGCTGATGTTTGCGGGGCTGCAACGGGTTGTGGTGGATGAGATCCACGCGCTGGCGGAATCGAAGCGCGGCGATCAGCTGATGCTGGGGTTGGCGCGGCTGCAGACGCTGTGCCCTGCTCTGCGCCGCGTGGGCCTGTCGGCAACGGTGGAAGACCCGCAGGCCATAGCGCGGTTCTTGGCCCGGCACCCCGATCCGTGCGAGATCCTGACCGCCGATCCCGGGCCCGACCCGGACATCGCGATGCTGGAAACCGAAGAACGCCCGCCCTGGTCGGGCGGCGGAGGGCGCTATGCCATCGGGGCGGTGTTGGAACAGGTCAAGCGCCACAAGACAACGCTGATTTTCCACAACACACGGGCGCAGGCCGAGCTGTTTTTTCATGATTTGTGGCTGGCCAATGAGGATAGCCTGCCCATCGGCATCCACCATGGCAGCCTGGCGCGGGCGCAACGGGCCAAGGTTGAAGCGGCGATGACCGACGGGGCGCTGCGGGCGATTGTCTGTACTGGCAGCCTTGATCTGGGGATCGACTGGGGCGATGTGGATCTGGTGATCCAGGTGGGTGCGCCAAAAAACGTCAAGCGGCTGGTCCAGCGGATCGGGCGGGCGAACCACCGCTACAACGCGCCGTCGAAGGCGCTGTTGGTTCCCGCAAATCGGTTTGAGGTGGTGGAATGCGTGGCGGCGTTGCGGGCGGCGAAGGATCACGAGCTTGACGGCGATCCGCGGGGGCCGGGGCCGCGCGACGTGTTGTGCCAGCAGATCCTGATCGCGGCCTGCGCGGGCCCGTTCGATGCCGATGCGCTGTACCGTGAGGTCACGACGGCGGGTGCCTATGCCGCGCTGACACGGGCCGCCTTTGACGCCTGTCTCGATTTCGTGGCGACCGGGGGCTATGCCCTGCGCGCCTATGACCGGTGGAAGCGGCTGCGCCAGCGCGAGGACGGGTTGTGGGAGCTGCGCGATCCCCGCGCGGCGGCGCGCATCCGGATGAATATCGGCACGATCCAGGACACTGACACGCTGAAGGTCCGGCTGAAGAACCGTATGGGGGGCAAGCCCCTGGGCGAGGTGGAAGAAGCCTTTGCCGCCACGCTGACCCCCGGCGACACCTTCCTGATCGGCGGGCAGGTGGTGCGGTACGAGGGTCTGCGTGAGATGACGGTCGAGGTGACGCGCCGCTCGGACAAGCCGCCGAAGATCGCCACCTTCATGGGCACCAAGTTTGCAACGTCGACGCAGCTGAGCGCGCGTATCCTGCGGATGTTCCAGCAAGAGCGCTGGCCCGAACTGCCCGACCACACGGCCGAGTGGCTGGCGCTGCAGCGCGCCCGTTCGCAACTGCCCGAAGCGGATCGCATTCTGGTGGAGAGCTTTCCCCATGACGGGCGCGAGCACACCTGTGTCTACGGGTTTGCCGGGCGCAACGCGATGCAGACGCTGGGGCTCTTGCTGACTGCGCGGATGGAAGAAATGGGGTTGGCGCCCATGGGCTTTGTCTCCACCGATTATGCGGTGCTGATCTGGGGGCTCGACGCGGTGGATGATCCAGAACCGCTGTTCGAGGCAAAGGCCCTGCGCGCCGGGTTCGAGCGCTGGTTGACCGGCAACACGGTGATGAAGCGCACTTTTCGCGCATCAGCTACGATTGCAGGGTTGATCGAACGCAACATGGCCGGTGCGCGCAAATCGGGGCGGCAGGCGACGGTGTCGTCCGATATCCTTTTTGACACGCTGGCAAAGTATGACCCCGACCACCTGATGCTGCAGATCACCCGCGAAGAGGCGCTGCGGGGCCTTGTCGATTTCGGGCGGATCGATGAGATGCTCGAGCGGACATCGGGGCGGATCGACCATGTGGTGCTCGACCGGATCACGCCGTTATCGGCGCCGCTGTTCCTGGAGCCCGGGCGCGTGCCGGTGCAGGGGATGGCGAATGAGCGTTTGCTTGCCCAAGAGGTTGCCGCGGTGATGGAAGCCGCCGGTCTGGGGCGGTCGACCTGACAGAAAAGCCTTGCCAGGCTGGCCTCGCTACAGCATGAACGAAGCATGAACACCTCAGCGATTGCCCTGCGCGGTGCGCGCCTTGTTCCCCTGCCCTCTGGCGGGCTGTTCTGGCCCGAAGCGCGGCTCTTGTGCGTGTCGGACCTGCATCTGGGCAAGTCTGACCGGATCGCCCGGCGCAATGGTGTGATGCTGCCACCGTACGAGACGCGCGACACGCTTGCGCGGATTGAGTCGGACCTCGCGGCGACCGGCGCGCGCGAGGTCGTTTGCCTCGGCGACAGTTTCGATGATCTGGCCTCGGCGGCCAGCCTTGATGAGGATGAGCGCCTGTGGCTCACCCGGTTGCAGGCCGGGCGTGCGTGGACTTGGATCGAGGGCAACCACGATCCCGGGCCCGTCGATCTGGGCGGCAGCCACCTGGCGATGCTATCCCAAGGCCCGCTCACTTTCCGCCACATCGCTACCGAGGGCGCGACGGGCGAGGTATCGGGCCACTATCACCCGAAGGCGCAGATCACCCTGCGGGGCCGACAGATTTCGCGGCCGTGTTTTCTGTTTGATGACGCCCGGCTGATCCTGCCCGCCTATGGCACCTACACGGGCGGACTGCGCTGGACCGCGCCCGAATTGCGGGCGCTTATGGCGCCGGGCGCACAGGCGGCTCTGGTCGGTGATCCGGTTCACGTTCTGCCGATGCCGGGCTGCGCATCGGAACATGGGCCAGCGCCGTTTCGACAGCGCACCAGTTTGCGCGGCTGACCGGGACGGCGGAGCCATCACGCAGGCGCAGATAGATGCGGCTGCCGGTTCTTTCGATGTGATCCACCGCCTCGAGCGCAACCCAATGAGATCGGTGCACCTGCAGACCGGCGACGCCCTCTAGCTCGGCTATCGCGTCAGAGAATCGCATCAGCAGGGAATGCTTGCCCCGGTCGGTGTAGACATCGACATAGTGGTCACGCACCGACACATGGGCGACCTCCCGGGCCTGCGCATCCGGGACCCGGCGCAGCAAGCGCGCGCGCGGTTCCTCTGTCTCTTCGACCGGCGGGGCCGCCTCGGTGACTTTGCGGATGAAGACAAGCTGCACCAGGGCGCGATGGATGACCGGCACGGAAAAGACGACGAACGCCATCAGATGCGGTGCCAATACCTTGTCGCTGCCCGAGGTCATGTAGAGTGTGAAAGCATAGAGAAACGGCGTGAAGGTCAGCGTCAGCAGCGTGCCGGTGGCTAACGTTTCCGACCAGGGCGAAAGGTCGCCGAAGGTATGCTGGACCCAGACCTCGACCGCGTATCCGATGATCAGCGAAATGCCGACCACGGTTGTCCAGTAAAAGCACCGCTGGCCGAAGGGCAAACCCTCATAGGTGCCGAACGGGCCGGTCAGTGTCAGCGTGGCCGAGGCGATCAGCCACCCGTACAGAACCGACCGCGTGCCAAGCCTGGCCCGGTAGGCCTGAAGCAATGCCTTGCTCAGCATCGCGGTATTCTCAGCCTGCCAAACATCATCGTACAGAATATCCGTATCTTTTCAGCGCACAAGCAGTGTCGGGCTTGGCACGCAACGTCAAAAAGGGGCAATCTGCACGGAAATTCCCCGCACGCGAAGCTGCCCATGCCCCCTGACGAGACGCCATTGCCAGATGCCCAGACCCGCCGGGTGCGCGAAAGCTTTGCTGCGCAGGGCCTGATGGGCACGCTTGGGGCCACGCTTGGCCCCCTGGCGCCGGGCCGGTGCACCATCTTCGCCCCGATCCGGGCCGCAACCAGCCAGCAGCAAGGTTTCGCTCATGCAGGATTGACCTTTGCCATTGGGGACAGTTCCTGTGGGTACGCGGCCCTGACAACGCTGGGCGATGGGGTTGAGGTCGTCACCGCCGAGATGAAGATCCATCTTCTTGCGCCCGCCACGGGCGAGCGTCTGGTGGCGGAGGGCCGGGTGATCAAGCCGGGCAAACGCCTGATCATCACGCAATCCGATGTCTTCGCCGAAACTGAAACAGCGCGGCGCCATGTCGCCACGCTATTGGGCACCATCGTGCCGGTCCCGGCCTAGGTCAGACGGTCAACCCCTCGGGCTCGGGCAGGCCGTTGGCCCGGCAACAGGCGGTCAGCGTGTTGGCCAGAAGACAGGCGATGGTCATCGGGCCCACGCCACCGGGAACGGGGGTTATCGCGCGCGCAACCGCGGATGCCGAGGCAAAATCAACATCGCCCAACAGCTTGGTTTTGCCTGGTTTATCGGGGTGAGGGATACGGGTGATGCCCACGTCGATCACCGTCGCGCCGGGTTTGACCCAGTCGCCCTTGACCATCTCGGCCCGGCCCACCGCAGCCACCAGGATATCGGCGCGGCGGCAGACATCGGCCAGGTTTTGTGTGCGCGAGTGCGCCATGGTGACCGTGCAGTTCTCTTGCAACAAGAGCTGCGCCATGGGTTTGCCGAAAAGGTTCGAGCGCCCGATGACCACAGCCTCTTGCCCCGACATGTTCCCCAACTGGTCGCGCAACAGCATCAGGCATCCCAGCGGCGTGCAAGACACAAGGCCCTTCTCGCCACTGGCCAGAAGGCCCGCGTTGACAACGCTTAACCCGTCCACGTCCTTGGCCGGATCGATCCGCGCCACGACGCGTCGTTCGTCCAGGTGATCGGGCACCGGAAACTGGCACAGAATTCCGTGCACCGCCGGGTCGGCGTTGAGTTGGTCGATCAGCGCGAAAAGCGCCTCTTCCGATGTGTCGGCGGGCAGCGTGTGCTCGAACGAGGCCATGCCGACCTCGACGGTCTGCTTGTGCTTGGATGCGACGTAGACCTGGCTTGCTGGATCCTCGCCCACCAGCACCACGGCCAGCCCCGGCGTGATGCCGTGATCGGTCTTCAGACGGTCGACATGTCCGGCCACCTTGCCCCGTACCGTCGCCGCAAAGGCTTTGCCGTCAATGATCTCAGCCGCCACGCGCCCGCTCCTTCTTTGGTCTTCAAGTGTCCCCGCCAGAGGCGCGGCGTCTTTAGAACAGGCCTTCGATCTGGCCCAGATCGTTCAGCATGATCGCTTCGGCGGATGGCACCCGCGGCAGGCCCGGCATGGTCATGATCTCTCCACAGATCACGACGACAAACCCGGCCCCCGCGCTCAGCCGCACTTCGCGCACCGGCACCGAATGGCCCGTGGGCGCGCCGCGCATGTTGGGATCGGTGGTAAAGCTGTATTGTGTCTTGGCCATGCAGACCGGCAGGTGGCCATAGCCCTGCTCTTCCCATTGCCGGAGCTGATCGCGGATCTTCTTGTCGGCCAACACCTCATCCGCACGGTAGATCCGCTTGGCGATGGTTTCGATCTTTTCAAACAGCGGCATCTCATCTCGGTAGAGCGGCGCAAATTGCGACTGGCCGCTATCGGCAATCTCGGCCACGCGGGTGGCCAGTGCCTCGGTCCCTTCCGAGCCCAGCGCCCAGTGCTTGCACAGGATCGCTTCGGAGCCCTGGCTTTCGACATAGGCGCGCACCGCCTCGACCTCGGCATCCGTGTCCGAAACAAAGTGGTTGATCGCCACCACCACCGGCACGCCGAAGGATTTCACATTGCCGATGTGGCGCCCGAGATTGGCGCAGCCTTCCTGCACTGCGGCGACGTTTTCGGCACCCAGATCGGCCTTGGCGACCCCGCCGTTCATCTTCATCGCGCGCACCGTAGCCACGACCACCACGCAATCGGGCGCAAGCCCGGCCTTGCGGCACTTGATATTCATGAACTTCTCGGCGCCAAGGTCCGCGCCAAAGCCGGCTTCGGTCACGACGTAATCGGCGAGCTTCAGTGCCGTCGTCGTCGCCGTCACCGAGTTGCAGCCATGGGCGATATTGGCAAAGGGCCCGCCATGCACAAAGGCCGGGTTGTTTTCCAGCGTCTGCACAAGGTTCGGCTGCATCGCGTCTTTCAACAGCACCGTCATCGCGCCATCGGCCTTGATATCGCGGGCAAAGACGGGCGAGCGGTCGCGCCGGTAGGCCACAATGATATCGCCCAGCCGCTGTTGCAGATCGTCGAGATCGGTGGCCAGGCACAGGCAGGCCATCACTTCCGACGCCACGGTGATGTCAAAGCCCGCCTGCCGGGGAAATCCGTTGGCCACGCCGCCCAGCGAGGTCACCACATCGCGCAGCGCACGGTCGTTCATGTCCAGCACGCGGCGCCAGGTGACGCGGCGCGTGTCGATCTCAAGCTCGTTGCCCCAGTAGATGTGGTTGTCGATCATCGCCGACAGCAGGTTGTGCGCGCTGGTGATCGCGTGGAAGTCGCCGGTGAAATGGAGGTTCATCTCTTCCATTGGCACAACCTGGGCATAGCCGCCGCCAGCGGCCCCGCCTTTCATGCCAAAGCACGGCCCGAGCGATGCCTCGCGAATACAGATGGCCGCCTTCTTGCCGATGCGGTTCAGCCCGTCGCCCAGACCCACGGTCGTCGTGGTCTTCCCCTCGCCTGCGGGGGTTGGGTTGATCGCGGTGACGAGGATCAGTTTGCCATCGGGCCGGTCCTGGACCGAGTTGATGAACGCCTGGCTGACTTTGGCCTTGTCATGGCCGTAAGGCAGCAGATGCTCGGTTGGGATATCGAGCTTGGCGCCAATCTCCTGGATCGGTTGCTTTTGCGCCTCGCGTGCGATTTCGATGTCGGATTTGACGGCCATGGCGTGTTCCCTGAGATGAGCGTGGGCGCTTTGGCCCCTTCCTGCCCCGGCTATAGTCGGCCAAACGGTATGCCACAGTATGGTTTCCGACATCCCGGACGCCGGAATCGTCGGATCAGCCCGCGCGCGTTGCCAATCGGAAACCCGCGTTGCCGATCATCCGCCGTCCGCACGTGCCGCCGCGAGATGCGGCCAGGCCGGCTGATCGGGGATGTGCAGCCGCAGCGGGTCGCCGACATGCAGGGTGCCCTCACGTTCGACCCAGGCGGTGACGCCACGCCGGCCCTTGGCGGCCTGCTTAAACGCCCGCCCGTGGCCGGGCGCGTCTTCTTCGATCACCGGGGCGGGCAGGTGGCAGGGGCGGTTTTCCATATCGATCACCAGCGTCACGCCGTCCGGGCCCTGCAGTCGCGAGGATGGCGGCACCTTGGTGAAATCGGGGATGCCCTCGATCACCAGCGAGGCGCCGATCCAGGCGGGATCCATCTGATCCACACCGATCTCTGCCGCGATTGCGGCGAGCTCTTCGGCTGACACGACCGAGAACTGCCGCACATTGCGGATCTCTGTGTCCTTGGGATGTTGCGATCTAACCCGGCTGCAGGAGGCCCGTGTCAGCCCGCCGTGATCCTCGCCTGCAAAGCCCGCGAAGGTCACCGGTGCTTCCGCGACCGCCTGTGAGCGCAAGGAGGCATCGCGGTCCGGGACATATCCAAGCCAGGTGATACGGCCAGTGAAGTCAGTCGGTTTCAATGCGGGCATGGCGTCGCCTCCTCACCCCCTGCCCTGCCGGTTTCATGTCGGGGGTGCAAGCCCGGAAGTTGCGCAAAAGAAAAGCCCCGGAGGCGCAGGGCGTCCCCGGGGCTTTGCGTCTGATCTGCGCGGCGTCAGGTTGTGGGCTCTGGCTCCAACCCGCCATCATCGGACGGCTTGGACCGCGGCTTGGTTTTCGGGATCGCCGTGATCGAGGGCGTGTTGCCCTGGCCTGGCGTGTCATCCTCGTCATCGCCGCGATTGAGCGGTTCCCCCGCGATCACCCGCGTGATCTCGTTCCCTGTCAGCGTCTCATATTCCAGCAGCCCCTGGGCCAGGCGTTCCAGATCATCGCGCTTGTCGGTGAGGATCCGCTTGGCGGTCTCATACCCTTCGTCGACGATTTCCTTGACCTTGTCGTCAATGGTTTTCTGGGTGCTGCCCGAATGGCTTGCGCCGCCCCCGTAATTGCCAAGGTAGGACTGCTGTTCGTTGGCATAGTCGACATAGCCCAGCTCTTCGGCAAAGCCGAATTGCGTGACCATCGCGCGGGCGATCTTGGACACCTGCTGGATGTCGGACGCCGCGCCGGAGGTGACGTTTTCCTTGCCGAAGACAAGCTCTTCGGCAACACGTCCGCCCATCGCCATGGCGATTTTCGAGGTGTATTTGGTGTAGCTGACCGACAGCTGATCGCGTTCCGGCAGCGACAGGACAAGGCCCAGAGCACGGCCCCGTGGGATGATCGTGGCCTTGTGGATGGGGTCATGCTGCGGGACGTTCAGGCCGACGATCGCGTGCCCGGCCTCGTGATAGGCCGTCAGCTTCTTTTCGTCCTCGGTCATGACCATGGACCTTCGCTCGGCCCCCATCATCACCTTGTCCTTGGCGTTCTCGAAATCCTCCATCGTGACAAACCGCCGGCCCACGCGGGCGGCCATCAGGGCCGATTCGTTCACGAGGTTGGCGAGATCCGCGCCCGAGAAGCCGGGCGTGCCGCGCGCGATGATGCGCAGATCGACATCGGGGCCCAGCGGCACCTTGCGGGCGTGAACGCCAAGGATCTTCTCGCGGCCCTTGATATCGGGGTTGGGCACCTGAACCTGGCGGTCAAACCGGCCCGGGCGCAGAAGCGCAGGGTCAAGCACATCGGGGCGGTTCGTGGCGGCAACGATGATGATGCCTTCATTGGCCTCGAAACCATCCATTTCCACCAGAAGCTGGTTCAGCGTCTGTTCGCGTTCGTCGTTCCCGCCGCCATAGCCCACGCCACGCGAACGGCCCACGGCATCAATCTCGTCGATGAACACGATGCAGGGCGCGTTTTTCTTGGCCTGTTCGAACATGTCGCGCACGCGGCTGGCACCGACGCCCACGAACATTTCAACGAAGTCAGAGCCCGAGATGGTGAAAAACGGCACGCCCGCCTCGCCCGCAATCGCGCGCGCCAGCAGGGTTTTACCGGTGCCCGGTGGGCCCACAAGCAGGGCGCCTTTGGGAATCTTGCCGCCAAGGCGAGAGAATTTCTGCGGGTTGCGGAGAAATTCGACGATTTCCTCAAGCTCTTCCTTGGCCTCGTCAATGCCCGCCACGTCATCAAAGGTGACCCTGCCATGCTTTTCGGTCAGCAGCTTGGCGCGGGATTTGCCAAAGCCCATCGCGCCGCCACGGCCCCCGCCCTGCATCCGGTTCATGAAGTAGATCCAGACGCCGATCAGGATGATGAAGGGCAGGAAGGTCATCAGAAGCGTGGTGAAGCCCGATTGCTCCTGCGGACGCGCATTCACGGTCACATTGGCGTCGATCAGGCGGTCGGTAATATCGGCACCGTCGGGGCGGATCGTGACGTAGTCGTTGCCATCAGCACTGCGGAACGTCACACGCTCACCATCCAGCGTCACGTTGGACACTTGGCCGTTATCGACGAGCGTCACAAACTCTGAATAGCTGATCGAGCGCGACGACATCGTCGACTGACCGCCGGAGAACAGGTTGAATAGCGCCAGGATCAGCAGAAACAGCACGACCCAAAAGGCGATATTACGCGCGTTACCCAAGGAAAATCTCCTTTGAACTACGATTGGGCGCGGGTGGGGGCCCACGCTTTCGTCACCGATCTAAGATAGACATCTGGGCCAGATGTTCAATGCGAGATCAGCGATGCGGCAAAATCCTCCAAACCCTGTGATGTCGCGCTCCAACCGTTTGAAAACCCGGCCACGGGCGCTGCAATCAGCTCTTCGTCACGCCAGATAGCGGGCGACGCCAACAGAGTGGCGCGCGGCAGCCGGGTTTCTCGCCAATCGGGGCAGTGATTGAGCGCCTCGCCCAAGGCCCTGACAGACACCGATGCGTCGTGGGGCCCCTCAATCCGCCAGCGCGTGTCCCAGCGTCCGTCACCCCCCGCCTCTGCCCCGGCAACCGCTGCGTATTCGCGCGTGATGCGGACGGTCATGTCGCTGACCATCAGGCGGCACCCGTGCAGCGTTGTGTTGCGCACCTCGGCAATTGCCGCCTCGGCATCCGCCAGCGGCACCCGGCGCGGCGGGTAGTCAGAAGACGCCACCCAGCGCAGCGCGCCCGCCAGGATACGGCGGCGCAGCTCTGCCGGGCGCTGGTTGAGCGCCGTTCGGTCGAAAATCAGATCCCCCGCAACCGAGGTCGCCGTTTTCGACACCCATTCAGCGGCAGTTTGGCCAAGAGCCGCGCGCGCCTCGGCCATGTTGCCCGCCACCTTGGCGAGAGTTTCGGCGTCGAGGCCAAGGTCGCCCAGATGGCTTAGCGCCTGCCGCGCCTTGACCCGGTCAAAGGCGATATCGTCGTTCGACGGATCGTCGACCCAGGCCACCCCGCGGTCTGTGAGTGACTGGCGCAGCGTTTCCCGGTCAAGATGCAAGAGCGGGCGGTGGAACGTCATCTCGCCACGGGTGAAGCGCCCGGCCATGGCAGACAGGCCATCCACGCCCGCCCCGCGCGACAGGCGCATCAGAAACGTCTCGGCCACGTCATCGCGGGTGTGGCCCAGGGCAACCGCCTGCAGCCCGTGTTCCGTCGCCCAATCGGCCAACAAGGAGTACCGCGTCCGCCGCGCCTGATCCTGCAGGTTGCCCTTGCCGTCCCATCCCGTCCACTCCAGCACGGTGTGCGGCAGACCCAGCCCCTCGCAGAGCGCGGCGACATGCGCGGCTTCGCCCGCAGACCCGGGGCGCAGGCGGTGGTCGACCGTTGCCACAAACAGCGCGGCCCCGGCCCAGTCGTGTAACAGGTGCAAAAGCGCCAGGCTGTCACTGCCGCCGGAGACGGCAACACCCAGTCGGTCCGGTGCCTCGCGGCGATAGAACTCTGCCAGCGAGGCGCCGGGCCCCTCGCGCGCGCCTAGCCGCATCCGAGATTTGCGCGCGCCGCCTGCGCATCAAGCGAGGCCGCGGAGGTCGGGAACCGCGTCGTCACCTCGCCCAGCATCAGGCAGCTTTCGTTCACCTGCCCCAGTTGCTGCAGCGACAATCCCAGCCGCAACAGCGCGTCGGGGGCCATCACGCCATCCGGATCGCCCGAAAAGCTGTCGAGATAGGCACGTGCCGCCGCCTCGTCATCGCCCATAGCGGTCAAGGCCTCACCGCGCCAAAAGTGCGCCTCACCCGTCAGCGGGCCACCGATATAGGTCTGGGTAAAGGTGGAAAACTGGGCCGCCGCGAGCGCATAGTCTCCGGCATCAAGCGACGCCTTTGCGGTATCGAAATCCGTTTGTTCCCCCACCGCCATCTGGGCCCCGCCCGGGGGCGTTGTCGGCTGCGGCGTCGCCACGGCGGGCAAATCGGCGTCGCCGCCAAGCGTCGTCGTTTCGCCCAACTGGCTGATATCGCCGCCTTCCAGTTCGACCAGGCGAAACTCCAGATCGCCGATCCGGTTCGTGCCATCGGCCACGATACGGTCGACGCGGTTCAAGAGACGTTCGGTCGAGGCGGTCAGCCGCTGAAGCTCGGATTCAATCGCGTCGATCCGTTCCAGCGCCGAGGTTCCGGCCAGCGGCACGGGCGGGCTGCCGGTGGTCGACAGCTCGCGCTTGAGCCGCTGGATCTCGACAAACAGAACGGTCAGCTCTTGCCGGATATCGGCCAGCGTCTGGTCGCGATCCTGCGCCACCGCGGCAGGCGCCGCGAGGATCAAAGTGATGGCGATCAGGCACGCGCGGATCATGGAGCGGTTCCTTTAGCTTCCGAGCCCGGCCCCAAGGACGGTCACGGCCCGGCGGTTTTGGCTATAGCACGCCTCGTCCGAACAAATCTCAAGCGGGCGCTCTTTGCCATAGGTCACGGTCTGCAACCGGTTGGGCGCCACGCCCTGGGTGACAAGAAAGTCCTGCACCGCGCTCGCGCGTCGGGCGCCCAGCGCGAGGTTGTATTCCCGCGTGCCGCGTTCGTCGGCATGGCCCTCGATGATGGCGGTGTATTCCGGGTTCGATGTCATGAATGCGGCCTGCTGCATGAGAGTGGCCTGCGCCTCGCCCGTCAGCGTCGACTGATCGACCACGAACAACACCCGGTCACCCACGGTCTGCTGGAAATAGGCCACCGATGTCGGATCGCTCGGGCTGCCAAGCGCGCCAGCCCCAAGGGCCCCGGCGCCCGCACCTGCCCCGGATCCCGGGCCAAACCTGTCGGCGCTGGTCGAGCAGGCGCCCAAAAGCGCGACCGCGGTCAGAAGCAAGGCGTATCGTGTCAGTTTCATCTGTTTTGTCCTGTTGTCTTTACTGCCCGTTGGGCATGAACCTATCATCCCCGGCGCCCTTTGAAAACGCGCCTTCTACTGCAAAAGCGGGGACCAGGCGGGGTCTGACCCGGCCCCGTCGATGGGCACCCGCCGCAGGTTCCGCCCCGAGATATCGACCGAGAACAGCGCGGGGCGGCCCGTGGCCCCCGCGGTTTCGCGCGTGAACATGATGACCCGGCCGTTGGGCGACCAGGTGGGCCCCTCGTCGAGGAAGGAGGCCGTTAGCAGGCGTTCTTCGCTCCCGTCGGTGCGCATAACGCCGATGTGGAACCGTCCCTCGTTCTGTTTGGTGAACGCCACCAGATCGCCGCGCGGCGACCAGACCGGGGTGCCGTAGCGCCCGGGGCCAAAGCTGATCCGGCGCGGATCGCCGCCGCGTGCGGGCATCACGTAAAGCTGCTGCGAGCCCGAGCGGTCGCTCTCAAAAACGATCTGGCTCCCGTCCGGGGAAAAGCTCGGCGCCGTCTCGATCGACGGGGCCGAGGTGAGCCGCAGGCTTTGCCCCGTGCGGAGGTCGAGGGTGTAGATATCGGTATTGCCCCGTTGGGACAGCGAATAGACTACCGTCTGCCCGTCGGGCGCATAGCGGGGGGCAAAGGTCATCGCCTCGGCGGGCACATTCAGCTGTCTGCGCTGTACCGAGGCGACGCTGAGTTCGTAGATCTGGGGAAAGCCCGTCTCATAACTCGTATAAAGCACCCGGTCGCCCAGTGGCGAAAACCGCGGCGCCAGCACGATGGCCGATGCATCGGTGAGGAACTGCAGGTTCGCGCCGTCGTAATCCATCACGGCCAGCCGCTTTTCCCGCGCGTTCTTGGGCCCGGTTTCCGAGACAAAGACGATCCGGCTGTCGAAATACCCGGCCTCACCCGTGATCCGGCTATAGACCTGGTCCGAGACCTTATGCGCCATCCGCCGCCAGTCCTGAGTCTCGCCCACAAATTGCAGGCCGTCGCCCAAGGGCGCCTCGGAGAACACGTCGAACAGGCGGAACTTGACGATCAGCCGCCCGTCGCTCGCCACGTTGACCGACCCGGTCACCAGCGCCTGGGCATTGATCGCCTTCCAGTCGGCATATTGCACCGGGCTGTCAAAGTTCGTGACCCGCGAGATGAACGCGCTTTGCGGGATCTCGCGGAAGAGGCCGGTGCCCGACAGGTTCTGGCCGATCACCTGGCTGATCTGACCCGCGACGCCGTTGGCGGCCGGGGCCTCGGACACGAAACTTGAGACCGCAAAGGGCAAGGGTTCGATGACGCCTTCGGTGATCTCGATCCTGAGCGGTCCCTGCTGCGCGTGCCCGGGATAGGGCAGGAAAGCGAGGCCTAGCGCCGTCAGATAAAGCGCGGTCAGGTAACGTGCGATATTCATTTCAACCTCATTCCTTCGGGATTGAAGGTCATCTCAATCTCTTGCCAATGGTCGTACTTGTCGGGTGGCAGCGGGAAGCCGCCCCTCTGGCAGCGCAGGATCGCGCGGCGAGCCTTTTCGAATGCGGCCTGCTGGGCGCGGGCGTCGCCGCCCGATGCCTCGACCTGCCGGACCTGATTGTTCACCACCGTGCCGTCGCGGTTCATCGACACCGCAACCGTGACGGTCACATTGGCCGATTGCGAGCCGACATCGACCGACCAGCAGTTTTGAACAGACACGCGCAACGCATCGCGTTCGCCACTGCTGAGCGGTGGGCCGGACGGCACCGGGTTTGGTTGCGGCACCGACTGCCCGGCGGCTTCGGCCACCGCGGCGGCAATCGCCGCTGCCGTGGTATCCTCCTCGGCAGGTGCGTCCTCTGCCGGCGTCTCGGCCACTTGCGGGGCGGGCCGGTCGGGGCGCGTCTGGGGCCGCGGGGATGCCGGTGGCGCGGTGTTGGTGGTCTCTTCGGCCTCGGTCACGATCTCGGTCGTGGCCTCTTCGGGCGCCGCGGCCTCTTGCGGGGCAGACGGGGCTTCGGCAATCGGATCCGGTGCGGTCTGCTCCACCACCTCGGGCGCGGCCTCGACCAAGGGCTCCGGCGGGGCCGAGGGGATCGGCGCGACCCGATCTGCCGGGGCCGGGGCGCTTTCCTCGGTCCCGAGGGGACGGTCATCAAGATCGGCGGGCGGCGCGGGCGCGACCGGGGCCGCATCGCTCACATCCGCCTCGGTCAGGGGCGAGGGCAGAACCGGCGTCGGCGTCTCGGGCACCTGGGGCACCTCGGGCGCGGGCAAGGCCGCAATCTCGGGCACGTCGTCTGCCTCGGGCGCATCTTGCGCGGTCTCGGTCGGTACGGGCACGGCGGGCTGATCAAGCTCGGTCACTGTTTGCGGCGCGGCGGCGGGCGGGAACAGCGCCGCAAGTTCGGTTTCCGAGATCATCGTCACGTCGGCCACCGCAACGGGTGGCAAGCGGCTGCTGGTGAACAGCCCGCCAAACAGCAACCCCAGGACGAACACCGCATGCGCCAGCCCGGATATCGTGTATCCGATCTGCACGGCAGCTTACTCATCCCGCCCGTCAAGACGCGGGCCATCGGTGTCCGTGACCAGCCCGATCGAGGCAAAGCCGCCCGCATTGAGCGCGCCCATGACCTGCATCACCTGCTCGTACGGGATCGCCCCGTCGGCCCGCAGAAAGATCTTGTCGTCGTTCCGCTCGGCCGCGATGGCCTGTAGCCGGGGCACCAGATTACCCAGCTCGACCGAAGTGGTCTGGATCATCACGCCACCCTCGGCGGTAAGCGTCACTGTCAACGGCTCTTCCTGTTCCGAGGGCAGGGCATCGGCGGCCGTCTTGGGCAGTTCCACCGGCACACCCACGGTCAAGAGCGGCGCCGCAACCATGAAGATGATGAGCAGAACCAGCATCACGTCCACAAACGGGGTGACGTTGATTTCAGACATTGGGCGCGCGCGCCGCCGTCTGCGCCGCCGCCCGCCGCCATCCCCGCCGCTGTCCATGACACCCGCCCCCATGCTCAGCGATCCAACTGGCGGCTGAGGATGGTGGCAAACTCATCTGCAAAGGCTTCGTAACCGGACACGATGCGATCACTATCGGCGGAGAGCTTGTTATAGAATATCACCGCCGGGATCGCCGCGAGCAGGCCCAGACCCGTCGCCAAAAGCGCCTCGGCGATCCCGGGCGCAACAACGGCGAGGTTGGTCGATTGCTGTTTGGCGATCTCGATGAAGGAATGCATGATCCCCCAGACCGTGCCGAAAAGCCCGATAAAGGGTGAGGTCGAACCAACGGTCGCCAAAAGCGCCAGCCCCTTGTTCAGCCCCTCGGCCTCTTTCGCGATGGCTACGTCCATCGAGCGGTCGATGCGCGATTGTGCCCCGGCGATCAGGCCCCCGTCGTCGCGATGCGAACGCCGCCATTCGACCATGCCCGATACGAACACCCGCTCGGACGCGCTGCGTGGACGGTCGCCGATCTGATCATAGAGTTCGTCCAGCGGCTGCCCCGACCAGAACGCGCGGTCGAACATATCGGCCTGTGACCGGGCGCGGCGATAGTCAAAGAGTTTCTGGATGATCACCGCCCAGGCCCAAAACGATGCCAGGACGAGGACGATCATCACGATCTTGACGGTGATGGTGGCCCTCAAGAAAAGACCCCACATGGAGAAATCAATCTCCTGCGCCAAAGCGAGAGTTTCGGTTTCCATCTGCCTGCTCTTTCCCAAGTGGCCATGGTTTTCCACGGCTCAAACTTATCCACACCGTATCTGATGCGTAGGGGGAAAGCCAACACAACTGCGTCAAAATCGCCAAGTTTTTAGGCGGTATCCAGCGCATGGCGGATCGTCGCCGGCATTCGCGCGGGCCGTCCGTCCCCGGTCAGCGCCACGAGCGTGACCTGCGCATCAAAAATCAGCGTGTCGTCGCGGTGAACGGATTGGTTGAGGTGGACCCGCGCGGCGGTGATGCCGGTCACCTGCGTGCGCACCACCAGAACATCGTCGAACAGCGCGGGCCGGATGTAGTCGGCCTCGACACGGCGCACGGCAAAGACGATCCCCTGGCGCGCTTTCAGGTCGGCCTGATCGATGCCAAGCGTCCTGATGAATTCGGTCCGCGCGCGTTCGATGAACTTCAGATAATTTGCGTAATAGACAATCCCGGCGAGATCGGTGTCCTCATAGTAGACCCGGCAGGTGAAGGCGTGGCTCATTGGACCGGCCCCATACGTGCAAACAGGCGCAGCGCGTGGCTGGCATCGTCGGCCGCGGCTGGCAGCAGCGGGTCATAGGCCGCGCGGATCAACGCGGCGATATCGGGGCGCAGGATCGTCGCCCCGCTTTCGGGGATCACGGCGAGGGGCGAGGTTTTGGTGAACGCCGTGTCCGACCACATCAGGATCGACTGCACGACCTGGCTGAGCGCAAGCGTTTCGGCAGAGACCTGGCTCAGTTGGTCGTCCATGCGCAGGAACACAAAGCACGCCTTGATCGCACCCGCCTCGTCAAATCGGAAGATCCGGTACTGGTTGGCATCGGCCTTGACCAGCCGGTCGACCAGCGCAGCCAGTTCAGGGATCAACCGATCCAGGTTGGGCGTCTCGGTGAGCTCTGCCCAGTCGCGGAGGAAGAACACCATGATGTTGGCGCCCAGTTCTGAATCGGTCTCGGCCATCTGATGATTGGCCAGGACAGCCACCGCTTCGAACGCGCCCTTGACCGTTTGCAGCGTCGCCTCTTCGACCCCAAAGACCACCGGCGCCAGCGGACGGCCCAAGCGCGCGAAGCGGTAGCTGCCGTCAGACCGGGTAAAGTGACGCTCAACCTCTTCAGGCGTCATCGAACAGATCGCCCGCCCGTTTCGGCGCCTCAAGCCCAAGATGCGTCCAGGCCTTGTGCGCCAGCATTCGCCCCCGGGGCGTGCGCTGGATCAGGCCGGATTGCAGCAGGTAGGGCTCGATCACTTCCTCAAGCGCGTCGCGGCTTTCCGACAGGGCGGCGGCAATGGTCTCAATCCCCACCGGCCCGCCGCCGTAGTTTTCCGCGAGCAAGCTCAGATAGCGGCGATCCGCCCCGTCGAGGCCGATCTCATCCACGCCAAGCCGCGTCAGCGCATTATCTGCCAACCGGCGATCAAGCAGCCCATCCCCCTCGACCAGTGCGAAATCGACCACCCGGCGCAACAACCGCCCGGCGATGCGCGGCGTGCCACGGGCGCGCTTGGCAATCTCGCGCAGACCATCGGCTTCGGCCTGCACACCTATCAGGCGCGCCCCGCGCGTGACGATCTCGTGCAGCTCGTCCACCGTGTAGAATTGCAGGCGCGTCGGGATGCCAAACCGGTCGCGCAAAGGTGTCGTGAGCAGGCCAAGACGGGTCGTCGCCCCGACCAGGGTGAAGGGCTGCAACTCGATCCGGACGGTGCGGGCGGCGGGCCCTTCACCGATCACCAGATCAAGTTCGAAGTCTTCAAGCGCGGGGTACAGCACCTCTTCCACCGCGGGGTTCAGCCGGTGGATTTCGTCGATGAACAGGACATCGCGCGCTTCGAGATTGGTCAGGATCGCGGCCAGATCGCCTGCCTTGGCCAGGACCGGGCCGCTGGTCATGCGGAAGTTCACGCCAAGCTCGCGCGCCATGATCTGGGCCAGCGTGGTTTTGCCCAGCCCAGGCGGCCCGTGAAACAGCGTGTGATCCATCGCCTCGCCCCGGCGCCGGGCGCTTTCGATGAACACCGCCAGGTTTGCGCGTGCCTCGGCCTGGCCAATGAACGCGTCAAGCGTTTGCGGACGCAGGGCGCGGTCGGTGTCTTCGGGCTGCGGCTCGGGGCGCAGGGTTGGGTCGGGTTGGGTCATTGCGCCCCCTACCCCGCCGGTGCCAAACGGCGCAACGCAGCGCGGATCAGCGCCGGTGTGCCCGCCTCGGGATCCTCGCTGGCCGCCTCGGCCACCGCACGCGCCGCCTCGGCCGGGGCGTAGCCGAGATTGCCCAGCGCCGACAGTGCTTCGGCCTGGGCCGCGCCGTCCGCGGCTGCTTGCGGCGCGGGCTCGATCAACGGCGCGCCCGGTTGGGCGACGTCGGTGGGCGGCGCTGGAGCCGCCATTGACATCACCGTCGGCGCCTTGTCCTTGAGCTCGTTCACAACACGCTGCGCGATCTTGGGCCCCACACCGGGTGCGGCCTTTACCGCCGACCAGTCGCCCATCGCGATCGCCCGGCTCACCCCGTCCGGCCCCAGCGTGCCCAGGATCGCCATCGACGCTTTCGCCCCGATCCCCTGCACCCCCATCAGCAGGCGGTGCCATTCCTTTTCGACGAGCGAGGTAAAGCCAAAGAGTTGCAACAGGTCTTCGCGCACCAGAAGGTCGGTATAAAGCGCCGCCGCCTCACCCACGCCGGGCAGTGCGGCCAGCGTGCGGTCCGAGACATGGACGACATAGCCCACGCCGCCCACATCGATCAGCACGTGATCAGGCCCCCGAAAGTCGATGCGCCCGGCGATCCGCCCGATCATGACGCACGCCCCAGCGCGGCCGCCAGCCGGTCGCCTGATTGCAAGTGATGCGCATGGCAGATCGCCAGCGCCAGAGCATCGGCCGCGTCCGGACCGGCCAGCTCGGCGCCGGGCAGTTGCAGCGAGACCATATGTGCGATCTGGCGCTTATCGGCATGGCCCACCCCCACGACGGCCTTCTTGACCGAGTTGGGCGCATATTCCCCCACCGCGATCCCCGCCTGTGCCGGAACGAGCAGGGCAATGCCCCGCGCCTGCCCCAGCTTCAGCGTCGCCGCCCCGTCCTTGTTGACGAACGTCTGCTCAACCGCGGCGGCATCCGGGGCAAAGCGCGTGACGATGTCGGACAGCTGGGAATGCAGGCTGAGCAAGCGCGCCGCAAGATCGGCCCCGGCCGATCGGCACACGCCGTTTGCCACGTGGCTGAGTCGCGACCCGGCGACGTCGATGACCCCCCATCCCAGGGCGCGAAGACCGGGATCGATACCCAAAACGCGCATGCCTGTCCTGCTCTTGTTGCTTTTGCGACACGGGTTAGCACGGAACGGGAACATCTGCCAACGCCAAAGCCCGATGTCGCTTTCAGACGCCGTTCACGACATCGAAACCACTCATGTCGCAAACAGCGCGCCGCGCGCCGGTTTCGAAGCCCAAAGATCGTTAATTATGGCAAGTTTGGCAACGGCTTAAGCCCAATTGCGACATATGCAATTCCAGCATGGCACCCATGCAAAAATAGCTGCTTGTCCGTTCAAATTCCGCCTCCTAATTGGGCGAAGAGATGCAGACGGCATCACCACCACATCGAACGAAAGGACGCCCCAATGGCACATTTTGAAATGCCCCGTTCGCAGTTCGGCGGTCACTCCCTTGGGGGCCGTCTTGCTGCCACGATCAACGCTGTTTTTGCTTGGAACGACGCCCGCGCGACCCGCAAGTCGCTGTCGGTTCTGACCGATCGCGAGCTGGACGATATCGGCCTTGTCCGCGCCGACATCGACATGATCGCAACCAAGTAAACGCGACACCGCAGAATAGAGAAAGGCCGCTCCGGCAGTACTGGAGCGGCCTTTTTCGTGGCTGATCGTCAGATCACTTGATGTAGGGTGCCATCAGGTTGGCGACGTATTGCGTCACCGGGTCGGCGCGCATCACGAAGGCGCCAATCTGTTCGACGGTGCCGCCCGCCTCAAGCGCTGCGACCCGCGAGGCGTATTCCAGGTCGCCGATATAGGCCAAAAGAAACGCCTTGAAGATCATCAGCATCACAAGGACGAACAGTACGCCGCGCCAGGGCAGACCGCGCCGGATCCGCCGGGGCCGATGGACGATCAGACCGTCGTCGGTCACCTCGGTCACATAGCCGCGTGCCAGCTGCCGGTGCGTCTGATCGATGCGATCCAGACGCTGGTAATACTTCTTCATGTTCGTGTCACCCATTCCACGCTCCAATACACACGCCCCTCTGCCGCACACTAACCGCGGCAATTGCGGTCAATTTACGGCAATTGGGGCGGCAGGTGGGCGGCGATCAGGGTTTCGGCCCATTTTTGCGCAAAACAAGCGTCGTCCAGTCGACAATCTCTTCGCAGGTGATCTCATTGAACCCATGGGCGCGATAAACGGCGCGCACCTCATCGGCCTGTTCGTTGAGAATGCCGGAGAGAATCAGGTGCCCGCCAGCCTGCGCAGCGATGGCCATATCAGGGGCCAAAGCGATGAGCGGACCCTTTAAAATATTGGCAAAAATCAAATCAAACGGGGCGGCGTGATCGATCTGGGGATGGTCGAATCCGGCCGCCTCAAGGCAGGCGATCTGACCGGCAAGCCCGTTCGCCCCAAGGTTGGCCTGCGCAACGTCAACCGCCACCGGATCGATGTCGGCAGCCAGCACAGAGGCGTCTGGCCAGAGCTTTTTGGCCGCCATCGCAAGCACCGCGGTGCCACAGCCGATATCGGCCACGCGCGCCGCATTGAGCCCATTGTTGGCCAAACCGTCTAGCGCCCTGAGGCAGCCCAGCGTCGTGCCATGGTGCCCGGTGCCAAAGGCCATCGCGGCCTCAATCCGCAGGCCGATCACGTCCGCGGGCACCTTGTCGGCGTCATGCCCGCCATAGACGAAGAACCTGCCTGCGCTGACCGGCGACAGCTCGCGGCGGACCTTGGCCACCCAATCGACATCGGGCACCTCTGAGACCGCGAATGGGCGGCCCCCGAACGCAGCCGTGAGCAGAGCCAGCGCGGTCTCATCCGGTGGCTCGGTGAAATAGGCGCCAACCTCCCAAAGCCCCGACCCGTCTTCAACCTCGAAGACCCCGACACCTGTTGGGGCGGGCTCCAGCCGTTCCATCGCCGCGCCAAGCCGTTCTGCGGCTGCTTTGCCGGACAGCGTGGTGAGGGCGGAATAGGTGGGCATGGCAGGGCTCCGGTGGGGACGCCCGCGCCTAATCCGCCGTCTCGAGCGCGTCAAGCGCTGCAAGCGCCTGCGCCAGAACCGTGTCGGATGTCGTGTTGGTTTCCAGCCGGATCACAGGGCATGTCAGGCGGCCCAGCCAGTCTTCATGGCCGCGGCGGCTGCGCCCAGTAAAGGCGGGATCGTCATAGCACATTGCCCAGTCGAGAAAGCCGTTGAAAGCCGTATGCCGGGTCCCACCCGGCGCAATTTCGGCCCCGTAGCGGCGGCGTTCGCGGGCGCGCAGCCGCGCCAACCTCGCACCCGCGGGCAGCGTCAGAAAGATCACATGGGTGAGCCGCGGGATGATAGGATCGCCCCATTTGCTGAACGACCCCGACAGCACCCAGTTCGACCGCGGCAGGAACAGCGCGTTGGCCAATGCAACCCGTTCATCGGCAGGCCGCGGGTCGACAAAGGGCGGGTCGCTTGGGCGCCAATAGAGGTCATCGGTGTCGAACACCTGCAGGCTCAGCGCCGTCGCAAGCGCGCGCCCCAAGGTCGACGTTCCGGTGCCGCTGGCCCCCAGAATGTGGATCCGATAGCTCATCTGACCGGCGCGGCGGGTGTCAGGCGACCCCGGTGCCGATCGGGCAGGTCACCCCCGTGCCGCCCAACCCGCAATAGCCCGCGGGGTTCTTGGCCAGATACTGCTGGTGGTAATCCTCGGCAAAGTAGAACTCCGGCGCATCCACGATCTCGGTCGTGATCGGCGCATAGCCCGCGGCGTGCAGGCGGGGCTCGAAATCGGCCTTGCTGCGCTCGGCCGCCGCGCGTTGCGCCGCCGAATAGGTGTAGATGCCCGACCGGTACTGCGTGCCGCGGTCATTGCCCTGGCGCATGCCCTGGGTGGGGTCGTGCCCTTCCCAAAACACCTTCAGCAAGGCGTCATAGCTAATCTCGGCGGGATCAAAGATCACCCTCACGACCTCATTATGGGCGGTCTTGCCGGTGCAGACCTCTTCGTAGGTGGCATTGGGCGTATAGCCCCCCGCATAACCCACCATGGTCAGCCAGACGCCCGGAAGCTTCCAGAACATCCGCTCGACACCCCAGAAGCATCCCATGCCAAACATCGCCTCGTCCATGCCATCGGGGACGGCGGCGCCAAGCGGACGCCCGCTTATGAAGTGCGTCTCGGCGGTCGGTATCGGGGTAGCCCTCCCTGGAAGGGCGGCGTCCGGACTGATCATATCCAACGGCTTTTGCTGAAAAAACAACATCGTCGGGGCTCCTGTTCTGCGCTTGCACAGTATATAGAGCGTTGGACGCGTTGCTTCTACTCTGCTGGCGCGGGCACCCCGTGCGACAAGATCGTCTCATGTCCGGGCTCGGGGTGGCGCGGCACCAAAAGCGAGAGGCCGAGCGAAGTTGCCGCCATCCCGGCGGCCAGCACGAAAACCGCCACCGGCGACACGATCCAAAGGTATCCAAGCGCCGCGGGCAGGAACACCGCCGCGATGTGGTTGATGGTGAACGCGACCGCGGCGGTGGGCGCGATATCCCCCGGGTCCGCGATCTTCTGAAAGTAGGTTTTGATCGCCAGCGCGAGGGCAAAGAAGATGTTGTTCAGGATATAGAGCGCCGCGGCCATCGCGCCGCCCCACTCAAATATGTAAAGCCCCGCATACATCAAAAAGATCGCCAGCAGCCCGCCGTATTCGACGATCAACACCAGCCGTTCGCCGTAGATTGCAACAACCCGCCCAAGGAGCGGCGCGACGATGATGTTGGCCACCAGCGTCGCCATATAAAGCGCCGTGATCTCGTGCACCTCAAAGTCGAACCGTTCGACCATCATGAAGCCCGCGAAGACCACAAAGATCTGGCGCCGGGCGCCGGACATGAACTGAAGCGCGTAATAGAGCCAATAGCGTTTGCGCAGGACGATCTTCTTGGTCTGCGGGTTCGGCGCCTCGAACTGGGGGAAAGCGACAAAACAGTATAGCGCGATCAGCAGCGTTGCCCCACCGGCCATCATGTAGACGAAGTGATAGCTCAGATCGAAGGTTTGCCAGGTCAGAACCAACAGGGCGTAAGACACCAAGGACGCCCCGGATCCCACCGCCAGCAGCCAGCCCAGCGTTTGCGGGGCTTTCTTCTTGTCGATCCATTGCAGTTGAAGCGACTGCGCCACCGTCTCGTAATAATGGAACCCGATGGACGAAATCATCGTGATGATCAGGATCCCCGTCAGCGACGGGAAATAGGCCGTCAAGGCCGTCGCCACGCCCAGCGTGATCAGCGACACAAGCGCCAACACCTGCTCGCGCACGAAAATGATGATCGCGATCACGCCGATCGCAAGGAACCCGGGGATCTCGCGCACCGTGTGCAGCCAGCCGATCTCAACCCCGGTGAACCCCGCCGCCTCGATGACGAAATTGTTAAGGAGCGCGGACCATGTCGCAAAGGCCAGCGGCATCGCCGCCGCCATCAACGCAAGCAGCGTGATCGGACGGCGCCACAGCGGCAGCGCGCCGGCATCTGACAGGGAAACGATGGCCATAGGGACCTGCTACGCCCCACGCCACGAAAAGACCAGTGCGCAGATCAACACGTTATTCATCATTAACGCGCAATACGGTACAAGCTTTGTAACTTAGGGCCTGTCCATGCGTTTTGTTTGTCTTGTTGTTCTTTTTCTCGTCGCGCTGGCGCCCGCCCTGTCCGCAGGACCGGATCGGATTTCGGTGCATCTGGGGTCGGTGCACGTCAACGCGCAGGAAGACTTTGAAGAGTTCAATCCAGGTCTCTTCCTCAGCTGGGACAGGCAACTGAGCTATACCTTCGGCGCCTTCCGCAACAGCTACGGCGACCTGTCCGTGGCGGCCACTGCGGCGGTTCCGATCCTCCACCGTCCGACCTATCGGATGCAGGTCTTCGGTGGGTTGGCCTACTACCCCGAGAACGGGCGAAACTTTCGCGTGAATTTCGGGGATGTGGTCCCTGTCGCGGGCCTACGGCTGTTCTACCGCAACGCATTCGTTCAGTTCCTGCCCGGCGACGGCAACCAGGCCGATGCGGTCTTTAGTTTTGGCTTCAGTTTTCCGACGCGAATGCCCTAGTAGAAACTCTGCGGGTCGATATCGACAGCGAGCCGAAGATCCCCCTTGGGGCGAAACTGCCGCAGCCAATCGGAAAGCGCCGTCTGAAGCGGGGCGGATTTGTCGGCCTTCACCAGAAGCCGGACCCTGTGACGCCCGCGGATGCGGGCAATGGGCGCTGGCGCGGGGCCAAAAACCTGCGCCCCAATCTGGCGCAGGGGCGCGTCGCGCCGCGCCATATCCGCGCCCAGATCGAACACCGCCTGCACGTCCGGCGAGCTGAGCACAATGCCCGCCATCCGCCCATAAGGTGGCACCCCCGCCGCACGCCGTTCCGCGGCCTCTGCCTGCCAAAACGCCTCTTCCTCGCCCGACAGGATCGCCCGGATCACCGGGTGTTCGGGCTGATAGGTTTGCAGCAAGGCGACGCCCGGCTTGTCCGCCCGCCCGGCCCGCCCCGCCACCTGACGCATCAGCTGAAACGTCCGTTCCGCCGCGCGCAGGTCCGAGCCTTGCAGCCCCAGATCGGCGTCGATCACGCCCACGAGCGTGAGCTTGGGAAAGTTATGCCCCTTGGCGACCAGCTGCGTGCCAATGATGATGTCGGCCTCGCCCGCCGCAATCGCCTCGATCTGGGCCTTGAGTGCGCGCGCCGTTCCAAACAAATCCGACGACAACACCGCGACCCGCGCGCCCGGAAACAGGGCCTGCGTCTCCTCCCCCAACCGCTCGACCCCGGGGCCGACCGGGGCAAGCCGATCCTCAGCCCCGCAGCTGGGACAGACCGTTGGAATGGGCTTGGTTTCCCCACATTGGTGGCAGACAAGCCGCTTCAGAAACCGATGCTCGACCATCCGCGCATCGCATTGGTCGCACCCGATCTGATGCCCACAGGCCCGGCAGATCGTGACCGGCGCATACCCGCGACGGTTCAGAAACAACAGCGCCTGTTCCCCCCGCGCGACCCGGTCCTCTACCTCGCGCGCGAGCGTGTCCGAGATCCAGCGGGTGGACGGCAGCGTCTCGGCCCGCATGTCGATGGAGGCAAGCCGGGGCAGCTGCGCCGGGCCGAACCGCGCTGTCAGCTCCAGTCGGTGATACTTGCCCGCCTCGGCATTGGCCCAGGTTTCCAGCGACGGGGTGGCCGATGCCAGAACCACCTGCGCGCCCGAGAGCGACGCCCGCAGCACCGCCATATCGCGCGCGTTGTAAAGCACGCCATCTTCCTGCTTGTAGGAGGTGTCGTGTTCCTCATCGACCACGATCAGCCCCAGATCGCGAAACGGCAAAAACAGCGCCGAGCGGGCGCCAACGACCAGTTGCGCACCGCCCCCGCCCACCATCAGCCAGCATCGGCGACGCTCGGTCAGCGTCACGCCCGAGTGCCATTCGGCCGGCCGCGCACCAAAGCGCGCCTCGACCCGAGACAGAAATTCGGCCGTCAGCGCAATCTCGGGTAACAACACCAGCGCCTGCCGCCCTTTGGCCAGACACGCCGCCACCGCTTCGAGGTATACCTCGGTCTTGCCCGACCCGGTGACGCCTTTCAAAAGCGTTGTCCCATAGGCGCCGCTTGCCACACCGGCGCAGAGAACCTCTGCTGCTGTCCGCTGCTCACCCGTCAGATCGACCGCGCTTTGGCCTACATCCAGATGCGGATAGGGCAGATCGCGGGGGCTCTGTTCCTCGGCCACGGCGCCCTGGGCGACGAGACCCTTGACCACGGAAGATGAGACACCCGCAGCCTCGGCCAACTCTCCCAGCGTGAAAGCCAGCCCCCCATAGTCGCGCAACGTCTCTAACACACGGCGGCGCGCATCGGTCAGGCGATCGGGCTCTGACGTGCCCAGGCGATAGACCCGCCGCATCGCGGGCGGATCGCCCAACCCGGGTGAGCGTGTCGCAAGGCGCAGCATCGCGGACATCGGCGTCAGCGTATAGCTGGCCGCGCGACTGAGAAACTCGGCCATCTCATCGCGCATCGGCACTGCGTCGAGCACGCGCAGGATGGGGCGCACTTTGGTCAGGTCATACCCGCCTTCGCCCGGCCCCCAGACCACGCCAATGACCTTGCGCGGCCCAAGCGGCACCTCGACAAAAGACCCGCGGCTGCACCCGCCCTCGGGCGCCTTGTAATCGAGAAACCGGTCAAGCGGCTGGGTCGTCAGCACCGCGACCAGCGCGCCCTCTGCAAAGGTTTCCGGGGGCGTCACGCGGGATGCCACGGGGCTTTCGATGGCCACGCCCTTGGGGTAGAAGGCCGCAACACTTCCGCGAACAGCCTAAGGACGGCCCCCATGAAATTTTTTGTCGACACTGCCGACACCGATGCAATCCGCGAGCTGAACGAGCTTGGCATGGTCGACGGTGTCACCACCAACCCGTCGCTCATCATGAAAGCCGGGCGCGACATCAAAGAGGTCACCAAAGAGATCTGCGATATGGTCGACGGCCCGGTCAGCGCCGAGACCGTCGCGCTGGACGCCGACGGCATGATCGCCGAGGGGCGCGAGCTGGCCAAAGTTGCCGATAACATCACCATCAAGGTTCCCTTAACCTGGGCGGGGCTAAAAGCCTGCAAGGTGCTGTCCGATGAAGGCCGGATGGTGAATGTCACGCTGTGCTTCTCGGCCAACCAGGCGCTGTTGGCGGCCAAGGCGGGCGCGACGTTTATCTCGCCCTTTATCGGTCGGCTCGACGACATCAACCTCGATGGGATGGACCTGATCGCGGACATCCGCGAGATTTACGACAATTACGGGTTTGAGACACAGATATTGGCCGCCTCGATCCGGACGGTCAACCACATGACCGAGGCTGCGAAGATCGGCGCCGATGTGGCCACCGCGCCACCGGGGGTGATCAAAAAGATGGCCGAACACGTTTTGACGGACAAAGGGCTTGCCGCATTCCTGTCCGATTGGGAAAAGACAGGTCAGCAAATTCTGTAATCCCGCCCAGGTTGCGCAGATGGAAGAGGACCTACCGATGCCAAGCGTTGCCGAAGCTGCAGAAGAGCTTCGTGAAAAGATCCTGTCCGATCCTGACGTGATTCTGGAAGACGCCGACGTGATGCGTGCGCTGGTGGACGCCAACGAACGCGCGCTTGGGCCCAACATCGTGGATCTGCGCGGGATCGCGATGCAGCGGCTCGAAGCCCGGCTTGATCGTCTGGAAGAGGCGCATCGCAGCGTTATCGCCGCCGCCTACGAAAACCTCGCCGGAACCAACCAGATCCACCGCGCGGTTCTGCGCCTGCTCGACCCGGTGGATTTTGAGCGGTTCCTTGTGGGGCTGGGTACTGACGTGGCCGACATCCTGCGCGTCGATGCCACCCGTCTGGTATTGGAGACTGAGGCGAGCGGTGCCGAGGATGACCTCGACAGTGTGGCGGGTGTCTTGTCCGTGGTCGGACGCGGCTTTGTGCAAAGCTATGTCAGCCGCGGGCGCGACGCCCCGCTGCGCCCCGTCACCTTGCGCCAACTGGCCGAGGCAGAGGGCACGCTTTATGGCGAGAAGGCCAGCTGGATCCGGTCCGAGGCCTGCCTGATCCTCGATCTCGGGCCCGGGCGCCTGCCCGGCATGCTGGCGCTCGGCGCCGAAGACCCGCATGTCTTCGCGCCGTCGCAAGGCACCGATCTGTTGACCTTCTTTGCCGCCACGGTCGAGCGGGCGATCCGCCGCTGGCTGGCGTGACGGACACCCCGACGCTGTTGACGCCGGGGCTGTCGGATGCCCTGAACAACTGGCTACAGGGGCTGTCGGCAATCAAAGGCCGCAGCGCGAACACGCAAACGGCCTATCGTGCAGATGTCCTGGGATTTCTGGCCTTCATGCAGGGCCACCACGGCGCGGGGTTCGGAACGGCGGCCCTTGGCAAGCTCACCCAATCGGACATGCGGGCGTGGATGGCCCATGAACGCGGTCGTGGTGTCGCGGCCCGTTCGCTCGCGCGGGCGCTGTCGTCGGTGAAGGGGTTCGTGCGCTGGCTGGCCGAGCGCGACGACTTCGATCCAACTGCCGTGCTGGCCACGCGCAGTCCGGCGTATCGGCGCAAGCTGCCGCGCCCGCTGGCCGAGGACGCAGCGCGTGAGATGATTGAACGCGTGGATGTGCAGGCCGCTGAGCCCTGGGTCGCTGCGCGCGACACGGCCGTGGTCACGCTCCTTTACGGTTGCGGGCTGCGGATCTCTGAAGGGCTGGCTCTGGACGGCGCGGCGCATCCGTTGGGCGATGTGCTGCGGATCACCGGCAAGGGCGGGAAAGAGCGGCTGGTGCCCGTGATCCCAGCCGCGCGAGACGCCGTAGCCGCCTATGTCGCCGCGGCCCCGTTCGACCCGCTGCCGCATGAGCCGCTCTTTCGCGGTGTCCGGGGCAAACGCCTGTCCCCCCGCGTTGTGCAAAAAGTGATCGAAGCCGCGCGGCTCCAACTCGGCCTGCCCGCCAGCGCCACGCCGCATGCCTTGCGCCACAGTTTCGCGACGCACCTGTTGTCCTCGGGCGGCGATCTGCGCGCGATACAAGAGCTTTTGGGCCACGCCTCGCTCTCGACGACCCAGGCCTATACAGCGGTCGACACAGCGCGGTTGATGGAGGTTTACGACAAGGCCCATCCGCGCGCGTGATCGGTTTGCGCCTGCCCGGCAATTCGGTCATGACAGTTTCATGACACCCGCCACCAAAGCCTTCGGGGTTCACCTCCTTACCGCCAGTGGCGCCGTCTTTGCGATGCTGGCGATGCTGGCCGCCGTCGAGGCGAAGTGGAGCCTGATGTTTTTATGGCTGGTGGTGGCGTTTGCGGTGGATGGCATCGACGGCCCGCTCGCCCGGAAATACAACGTTCAGACCAATGCGCCGCAATGGGATGGCGTGCTGCTCGACCTGATCATCGACTATCTGACCTATGTTTTTATCCCGGCCTACGCGCTCTTTGCGTCCGGCCTCTTACCCGGGTGGACCGGGTGGATCGCGATTATCGTGATCGTCTTTACAAGCGCGATGTATTTTGCCGATACACGTATGAAGACAAAGGATTATTCCTTTGCCGGCTTCCCGGGATGCTGGAACATGGTGGTGCTCGTCCTCTTTGCGCTGGCCCCGAATTTCTGGATCAGCCTGGCCATCGTCTGCGCGCTCGCGGCGGCGATGTTCCTGCCGGTCAAATTCGTGCATCCCGTGCGCACGGCACGCTGGCGTGCGCTGACCCTGCCGATGGCGTTCGCTTGGACGTTCTTTGCTGGCTGGGCCGCCTGGGTCGATTTCCACCCGCAGAGCTGGGCGCATTGGGGGCTGGTGGTGACATCGCTCTATCTGGTATCCGCGGGCGCGGTGCAGCAGGTGCTTTACGGCCCGGACGGCTAGCGAAAGCGCAACCGGATCGGCCCGCGCGCAGTCAGCGGATCGATCGGCTTCCCACGTTGCGTTGCCACAAGCGGCAGGTCCGCCGCAACGCGGCGCACCTCTGGCATCAGGGGGCGCCAATCCTCGGACAGGGCGCGGGCCGCCTCGGACGGGCAAAAGCTTTTCTTCGGGCCACGCGCGCGGGCCAGCGCCATCAGCGCCGATGCGATCTGATCATCGCTGGCCATCGAGGGGCGTTCCATCCAGCCGCGTCACCGTCAGCGACCCGTCTGCGGCGCGGCGCTTGCGCACATCGTGATCGGGATAGGTCACCGTATCGGCCCCGGCCCGGGATCCGGCCACGAGGATCACTGCATCGCTGTCGCTGCGGTTCTCAAGGCAATGCGCGGGCCCCTGCCCCGCCGCCCAGGCGGCGACGTCACCGGGGCCAAGGGTGGTCTCTGTCTCTTCAACCAGCACAAGCGTGCCCGAGACGACAAAGACCACTTCCTCCTCATCCGAATGCCAGTGACGCAGCGAGGATCGCGATCCCGGTGGCAGACGTTCCATCGACACGCCCAAGCGTCGAAACCCCAGCGCATCGGCAATCGCCCACGCCGCATAGGGCCCGCATTCGTCCCCGGCCCAGGGGTCCGGGCCGGGATCGTTGTGGTCCCACGCGGGGGTGAGTTTCGGCATCAGTCACCCAGCGCCGCGTTACACCGCCGACAGACGCCGGGATGCGCGTGCTGGCCGACATCGGGCAGGATCTTCCAGCAGCGCTGGCATTTCTCGCCCTGCGCCTTGTGGAACACCACCCCGACGCCTTCGACCTCGGGCATGCGAAACGCCTCGGCCGGGATCGGATCGCCGGTCAACGTGATGTCCGATGTGATGCACACATCCTCGAACGGCACCGATTTCACCGCCGCAAGCGTCTCCGCATCGCGCACATGCACCATCGGCCCGGCTTCGAGCGAGGCGCCGATCACCTTGTCCCGCCGCTGGATTTCCAGCGCCGCCGTCACCACACGGCGCACGCGCCTGATGCCCGCCCATTTCTGGGCCAGCGGCTCGTCCAGCCAATCCGCCGGGGTCGCGGGCATGTCGACCAGGTGGACCGAGCTGTCGTCGCCAGGGAACCGCTCAAGCCAGACCTCTTCCATCGTAAAGACCAGCATCGGGGCAAGCCATGTGGTCAGCCGGTGGAACAGGATATCAAGCACGGTGCGCGCCGCGTTCCGCCGATCGGACGGCCCGTCGCAATAGAGCGCGTCCTTGCGGATGTCGAAGTAGAAGGACGACAGATCGACGGTCGCAAAGTTAAAGAGCGCTGTGAACACCCCCTGGAAATCAAACGCCGCATAGCCGGTGCGCACCTTGTGGTCGAGCTCGGCCAGACGGTGCAGGACCCAGCGTTCCAGCTCGGGCATATCCTCGGGCGCGACACGTTCCTCTTCCGAGAACCCGGCAAGGTTGCCCAGCATGAACCGCATCGTGTTGCGCAGTCGGCGATAGCTGTCGGCGACCCCTTTCAGGATCTCGGGCCCGATCCGCTGGTCGGCGGTATAATCGGTCTGCACGACCCACAGCCGCAGGATATCGGCGCCATACTGGCTGACGACCTCATCGGGCAGGATCGTGTTGCCCAATGACTTCGACATCTTGTTGCCCTTCTCGTCCAGCGTGAACCCGTGGGTCACGACATTGCGATAGGGCGCGCGGCCAAGGGTGCCGCAGGCTTGCAAGAGCGAGGAGTGAAACCAGCCGCGGTGCTGGTCTGTGCCTTCCATGTAGACGTCGGCGATGCCGTCCTCGGTGCCATCCGCGCGGTCGCGCAGGACGAACGCGTGGGTGGAGCCTGAGTCAAACCAAACATCGAGGATGTCGAAGACCTGGTCGTAATCGTCCGGGTTGTGGTCGTTGCCCAGGAACCGCTCCTTCGCACCCGGCTTGTACCAGGCATCCGCCCCTTCGGCCTCAAACGCCTCAAGGATGCGGGCGTTCACCGCCGCGTCGCGCAACAGGTAATCGGGGTCGTCATACTTGGCGCCCGTTTTGACAAAGCATGTGAGCGGCACGCCCCAGGCCCGCTGCCGCGACAGAACCCAGTCGGGCCGCGCCTCGATCATCGAATAGAGCCGGTTGCGGCCCGTCTGCGGCGTCCACTTCACCAATTGGTCGATCGACGTCAGCGCGCGGGTGCGGATCGTCGCGCCATACGCATCCTGCCCGTCACCCAGCGGCTTATCGATGGCGACGAACCATTGCGGGCGGTTCAGCCGGATGACCGGCGCCTTCGAGCGCCAGGAATGCGCGTCGGAGATCGTCAGGCGACGGCGGGCTAGAAGGCCGCCCACCTCGACCAGCTTGTCGATGACGGCCTTGTTGGCGTTCCCAGGCTTGCCGTTCGGACGGATGATCTGTTCACCCGCAAAGAACGGCAGGTTGGCGCGATAGGCGCTGTCGTCGCCGATGTTGTAGGTCATCTGGAGCCCGTGCTTGACGCCGATGGCATAGTCATCGTCGCCGTGGCTGGGGGCGGTGTGGACGAAACCGGTGCCCGCATCATCCGTGACATGCGCGCCGGGCAGAAGGGGGACATCGTAGTCCCATTCGCCATCTGCACCTTCGGCCCCGCGAAGCGGATGGGCGCAGGTCAGCGCACCGATCTCGTCTGCGGTCACGTCCCGCAACCGACGCCACATCCCGGGCTCCAGCCGCATCGCCGACAACGCCTCGTCGGCCAGCGCATCGGCGATCAGATAGCGATCCCCGATCCGGGCCCAGCACTCTTCGGGCCGGCCGGTGACTTCGTAGAGCCCATAGGCGATGTCCGGACCAAAACAGATCGCCCGGTTCTGCGGAAGGGTCCAGGGCGTGGTGGTCCAGATCAGAACCTTGCCACCCGCCAGATCGCCCTGCGCGACCACTTTCCCCTCACCGGTTGAGACAGCATCGGTGTCGGACAACAGCCGAAACGGCACCCAAACCGCATCCGTCTGCCGGTCGTGATACTCCACTTCCGCCTCGGCCAGCGCCGTCTTTTCCACCGGCGACCACATCACCGGTTTCGAGCCCTGGTACAGCGTGCCGTTCATCAGAAATATCTGAAATTCCTCGGCGATCACGCGTTCGGCATGGAAGTCCATCGTCAGGTAGGGATCGGCCCAGTTCCCGGTGATCCCCAGCCGCTTGAACTCATCACGCTGGACATCGATCCAGCCCTCGGCAAACTTCCGGCACTCCTGACGAAAGTCGACCACATCGACCTCGTCCTTGTTTTTGCCCTGCTTGCGATACTGTTCCTCGATCTTCCATTCGATCGGCAGACCGTGGCAGTCCCAGCCGGGCACATAGCGTGAATCGTTGCCCATCATCTGATGCGAGCGCACGATCATGTCCTTGATCGTCTTGTTCAGCGCGTGGCCGATATGGAGGTTCCCGTTGGCATAGGGCGGGCCATCGTGCAGCGTGAAAGGCGGGCGTCCCTCTTTCTCGCGCAGGCGGTCGTAAACCCCAATCGCTTCCCACCGGGCCAGCCAGTCGGGTTCGCGTTTCGGTAGACCTGCGCGCATCGGGAAATCGGTTTCGGGCAGGTTCAGCGTATCTTTGTAGTCAGGCGTATCGGCACACATGGGGGCCATGTCCTTAGGTCGTCATGTCAGGATCGGAAGGGGCGGCGCGAGAGCTCATACGCCTTGTCCCGGCGGCTCATCGTCTCAGAGCGCCGGGCCTGTAATTCGAATGATGATTGCGGATACGAACATCATGGGCGGTGTATAGGCCCGCATTCTTGGGGCGGCAAGGCGGCAATCGGCGTCAGCCCCCGTCAAAGAGCGTACCAACGCCATAGGCGATGATCGCGGCCGCACCACCAATGGCCAGCGTCTCGCACGCCGACCGCCACCAAGGTGCCAGCGACCAGCGGCTTTTGAGTGCGCCGATGGCAAAAAACACCGCTGCGGTGAACCAGACCGACCAAGTGAACGCCTGGGGCACGGCAAGAAAGAAGGGCATCAACGGAACAAGCCCCGCGGCAAGAAAGGCCAGGAAGGTCGCAATGGCCGCGTTCAACGGATGCGGGTCGACCGGGGACTGGCCGTATTCATCGACCAGCATCATATCGATCCAGGCCCGCTTGTTGGCGGCAATGGCGTCGGTCGCGTCTTCCAGAACCTGCCCCGACAGACCTTTCTGCGACAGGATTTCGCGCAGTTCCAACCGCTCGCCTTCGGGCACCTCGGCGATGTGGCGTTCCTCGATCTCGCGCAGGCGGGCAATGTTGTCAGCCTCGGCCTTGGTGCCCGAGTAATTCGCGGCGGCCATGGAAAACCCGTCGGCCAGGACATTGGCGATCCCAAGCACAATGATGACGCGCGGCGACAGCCCGGCACCGACCACCCCGGCCACGATGGCAAAGGTGGTCACTGCACCGTCAATGGCGCCATAGACCGCATCGCGCAGGTGACCGGTGGAGGCTGGCGATGAAATCCGTTTGGCGATTTCAGCTGGCGAATGGCCATGCTCCTGCATGGCAGCGATTGTGCGCTGGTCGGACGGCCCCTGCCTTGAGCAGGATCAACGACCGCTATGCGCCGTTTTCGATGTAGTCCCACACCTTCGACATCACCACCGCGCCCTCGCCAACCGCGCTGGCCACGCGCTTGACCGAACCGGCGCGCACATCGCCCACGGCAAAGATGCCCGGATGCGATGTGGCATAGGACGAGCCACCGCCAACCTCGGCGCCTGTGCGCACAAACCCCTTGTCGTCCAGCTCCACCAGCCCCGACAACCACCCGGTGTTCGGCGCGGCGCCGACCATCACGAACACCGCACCCGTATCGACCCGCCAATCCTGGCCCGCCAACCCGTCCCGGATCGTCACGCCCTCCAGCGCGGTCTCGCCATGCAGCTCGGTCATCTGCGTGCGGTAGTGGATCGTGATCTTTGGATCCGCCTCAAGCCGCGAGAGCAGGTAGTCGGACATCGACGCCGCCAGCGACGGCCCGCGCACCAGCACATGCACATGCCGCGCGGTGCGGCAAAGAAACATGGCCGCCTGCCCCGCCGAGTTGCCGCCGCCGATCACCACCACATCCGTATCCCGGCAATAGCGCGCTTCGACATCGGTCGCGGCATAGTAGATCCCGCTGCTTTCGAACGATTCCAGTCGGTCGATGGGCAGGCGCCGATACTGCACCCCGGTCGAGACGATCACCGCGCGTGCACACACAATCGTGCCGCTGTCGAGCGTGATGCAAAACACCCCGTCTTCGCGCTTGTCCAAGGCCGTCGCCCTGCGCGGGACGGCAAAGCGGGTCCCAAACTTCAGCGCCTGCACCTCGCCGCGCCAACACAGATCCGCCCCTGTAATCCCGGTGGGAAAGCCCATGTAATTCTCGATCCGACTCGATGTGCCCGCCTGGCCCCCGACCGCAAGGTCATCTAGCACCAGCGCCGACAACCCCTCGGCCCCGGCGTAGACCCCGGCCGAGACGCCCGCGGGGCCACCGCCCACGATCACCACGTCATAGATCGTGTCCGCATCCGCCGCGAGGTCGAGCCCCAGGAGCCGCGCGATCTTGGCAGGCGTCGGGTCTTCGATCACGTTATTCTTGCCAAAGATCACAGCAGGCTCGTGCTTCTTGATCGAACATACCTCGGCCTCGTGATCGGCATCGGGCGTGTCGAGCTCCAGCGTGCGCACCGGGATGCGGTTGCGTCCGGCAAAGGCCACAATCCGGCGCAACGCACGGCTCTGATCCGCACCAATGATGGTAAGCGCGGCTTGGTTCGATTCCAGAAGCCGCCGCCGACGCGCCGCGAAGACGGTCACGATGATATCGCTCATCTCGGGGATCTGCGACATCAGCTCAAGCATCGCGGCGCGGGGCACGGTGAGGATGCGGCTCGGCTGCACACAGCGCGCGCCCATCATCAAAACACCCCCCGTCAGAAAGGTGATCTCGCCGAAATACTGCGTCGGCCCAAGCGTTGCGTTGCCATACCGCTTGCCGGTCGACGGATCGATCGCCTCGACCTCACCGTCTTCGACATAGTGAAACGTATCCGCCGCCTCCCCGGTCTTGGCGATCCAGGTGCCCGCGGGAAGGTCGGTCGTGGTACCAATCCGGCGCCTGGCGCGCACATGCGCCTCGGCCAAAGGGGTGCGCACAAGGGTACTGAGATCAGCGGCGAGGGATTCCATTGACGTGTCCTGGTCGAGTTACGAGTCGCGGTTTACCACGCTCTTTGGGGAGAGTCTGTTGCCGGGGCACTCTGCGATATGGGGCTCGGGCGGTGATTGGCGAGGGGGGTTGGGGCTGTGTCGCCCCCGAAGGTTCCGCGGTGCGGTTTGCGGGCGGCAGCTCTGCGGACGAAGCGGACGTCAAACATCGCCGATCGAACAGCGGCTTTGCGGGTTGTTATCGTCCGGATGCGCCCGTTACGCACGTTCGTGATCGCCTCGGAATCGACACCTTTCCAACCTAAATGTCTGATAAACCGCATGGAATAGGTTGCAGAACGTGCGACGTCTATCCTACATTTTCGTCCTCGTCTGCATGGTCTTTGCAGTTTGGTTTTTTGTCCAACAGGACAAGCCGGAGAGCCCAGACTGGAGCCTTGTCACGCCACTGCACCAAGCCGCAAAAACCAATGATTTCGACGCAGTAGTCGCGTTGATCGAGGACGGTGCGCCGATAAATGCCAAAACCCGCATCGGAGATACCGCACTCTCGTTTTCGCTCCGCCACGATGACCTAAAAATCACACGCTATCTGATCAAAAACGGCGCTGACATTAAACAGCCGAGGTTGTTGCACTCTACTATCTTTTATGGGGGCTCGACCGATGCTGTCTTGCTTTTGCTCGCGGAAGGCGTTGACCCGCGCTGGGACAACGGCCGCTCGACAGGACTTCATGCATTTAGCTTTAACGGGAACCTCGACATGCTCGAGGCCTTGTTGGACGCGGGCGCCGACGTAAATGCTAAAGATGTACACGGCAGGACGCCAATTTTCTCGGCGCTACCGCTTGCTGACCCGAGCATCGTTCGACGGATGATCGCCGCGGGGGCCGATGTGACAATAGAGGACAATTCTGGTCTGACTGCGTTGCAACGTGTCGCCATGTTCGATTACCGGTCAGGTGAGAACATCGTTTTGACAGTTGCGGCAGGCGCAAACCCTGACAAGCGTGACGCACAAGGGCGAACACCGCTGCATCATGCTGCAAGAAGGGGCTCCCCAGAGAATATCCGGGCGCTTGTCCAGTCCGGCGGCGACATTGAGGCCCTCGACATTGACGGCACGACGCCATTGCTTGCCGCTTTGCGTGAAGGCCGTCTCATGGCTGTCGATGAACTCGTTTCGCTAGGCGCAAATGTTGAAGCGACTGGCTTCAAGGGCCGCACCGCGCTCTTTTACGCGTCAAGCTCGGAAAACCCGGAAGTGATGGCGCTAATTCTGTCGCAAAACCCGGTCGTTGATCAGCGTGATGCGGATAATGCAACGCCACTGATGCTTGCCTCCGCCACCGGTCCGGCTGAGCTTGTGACGCTCCTTATCGATGCAGGTGCTTCGGTCAATGCACGCGATGATTTCGATCAGACACCGCTGCACTATGCGGCGCGGTTCGCCGACGGAAGCGTCGTACGCACCCTGATCGCGCGTGGTGCTGATCCAAATGCAGTGAACAGCGATGGGCGGAGACCTTGGGTCTTGGGCTTCAACAATCGCAGGCTCCGCGCTGATGCGGGGGCCTTCAATCTTCTTGCTGTCTCAGATGGCGACGATCCTGGTGCGACGCGTTAGGAGGAACCGCATCATCGCGGGCAATTGGGAACTTTGCAGCTTTGATCTGTTCGGGATCGGAGCAGTTTTCCGACCATACTTTGGCAACCGAGAATGAGACAGCTGCGCACCTGACCAAAAATGACACGCAACCTCTTCTGCAACGGACGAACCCCGCCCAGTCTTACGCGCAGGGGGTCGCCGTCAAAGTCTTCCCACCCAACCCGCGCTCAGCAAATCCGCGGCAGTTGTTCGCCGACCAGCATGTCCACAATCCGGCTGCCGCCGAAGCGCGTGTTCATGACGACAGGCATTGTGCGCTGGTCCATGACCCGGCCGATGGCAGTGGCGTTTCTCCCGGCCTCGGTGCTGCGCATTGCGGCGATGGCGGCCTCAGCCTGATCGGCAGGGACGAAAAGCACCAGCGTTCCCTCGTTTGCGAGATAGAGGGGATCAAGCCCCAGGATCTCGCACATGCCGGTCACCTCGGGCCGCAACGGCAAGCGGTCTTCGTCAATTTCGATCGTGACACCTGCCGCATCCGCCAGTTCGTTCAAGGCAGACGCCAAGCCCCCGCGTGTGGCGTCGCGCGCGGCCCGGATGTCCGGCGCGGCCTCAAGCGCGGCCTCCATCAGTGCGGAAAGCGATTGGCAATCGCTCTCAAGATCAATCGACAGAGCCAGATCGCCACGCGCCGCCAGGATCGCGGCGCCATGGTCGCCGAGAACGCCGTTGATGATGGCCACATCTCTGGGGCGGATCCTCTCTGCCCGCAAGTCGCGAACGGATGGGATAACGCCCACGCCCGCTGTCGTCACAAAAACACCATCGGCGGATCCTCGGTCGACGACCTTGGTATCGCCCGTGACGATCCTCACGCCGGCGGCCTGAGCCTCACGCGCCATGCTGGCGACAATGCGCCGGAGGCAGGCAATCTCCATCCCTTCTTCGATGATAAACGAGGCCGACAGCCACAAGGGCTTTGCCCCGCCCACGGCCAGATCGTTCACTGTGCCGCAGACCGCAATCTTTCCAATGTCGCCACCAGGAAATTCGAGCGGCGTGACGACAAAGCTATCGGTTGTAAAGGCCAGGCGGGCGCCCGGCTCTTGCAAAGCAGCGGACATCAACCGCGCCTGATCCTCCATCCCAGGGGGCTGGAAGACGCTTGTGAACACGTCCTCGATGAAGTCGCGCATGGCCTTGCCGCCGCCGCCATGCGCAAGTGTGACGCGCTCGTCCCGTATCCGCGAGATCGGTGTGGTCATGTTCATTCCGCGGCCTCCATCGCGCGGGCGCCGCCGTATTGGTAGTAGGCCGCGCAAGCGCCTTCGGAGGAAACCATAAGGGCGCCAAGGGGCATCTCGGGCGTACAGCCTTTGCCGAAATGCGGGCAGCCCGTGGGTTTCAGACGGCCCGTCATGACCGCGCCGCATGCCGCGCCCTCAGGATCTTCGACCGTTGCGCGTCCCGCCGCCGCGCCGTACCCGATCCCGAATTTCTTTTCCGCGTCGAAGGCGGCGTAGCGGTCGCGAATCCTAAGGCCGCTCTCATCAATCTCACCCAGCCCGCGCCACTCAAAGCTCGGCCTTGGCTCGTAGACATCCGCGATGGCGGCAAGGCTTGCGGGATTGCCATGCTCGGGGACAACCCGGGCATACTGATTTTCGATCTCGGACCGGCCATCGCGGATCTGCTCGAGCACCATGAGAACGGATTGCAGCAGGTCCAGCGGCTCGAAACCGGAAACGACCAGCGGTTTGCCATGGTCCCGGGCAATGAAGTCATAAGGGTGCACGCCGATAACCATGGACACGTGGCCCGGTCCGACGAACCCGTCGAGCACCATATGGGGATCGTTCAGAAGCGCGCGGATCGGTGGCGGTACCGTGATGTGATTGCAAAAGACGCTGAAGTTGCTCAGCCCTTCACGCGCCGCTTGCTGAATCGAAAACGCGGTCGACGGCGTTGTTGTCTCAAAGCCCAGGCCGAAGAAAACCACTTCGCGATCGGGGTTTCGGCGGGCCAGTTCCAGGGCGTCGAGCGGCGAATAGACCATGCGGATGTCGGCCCCATCCGCCTTGGCCTGCATAAGGCTCTTTCGGGTGCCGGGGACGCGCATGGCGTCTCCGAAGGTGGTGAAGATAACTTCTGGGCGTTCAGCCAGTTCGATGCATTCATCGACGCGTGACCGCGGAAGAACGCATACCGGACAGCCGGGTCCATGGATGAACTGGACGCCGTCATGCACCAGCTTGTCGAGCCCATAGCGAAAGATCGCGTGGGTGTGTCCGCCACAGATTTCCATGATGTGGACCGGGTCTTGCTTCGTGGCGCCGATCGCGTCGGCAACCTCTGCGATGGCGGCAATTACTGCCTTGGCGGCCTTCGGGTCGCGAAACTCTTCGACGTATCTCATGACCGCACCTCCGCGAGGGCTTTCGCGCCCTCTGCCATCTGTTCCAGCGTCTCCTGCGCCTCGCCCAGGCCGCGCAGGGCCTCAAGCGTCCGCTGCGCCTCGTCTTCATCGATCAGCGCCATGGCAAATCCCACATGGATGAGCACCCATTCACCCACCAGTGCGTCAAGCGCACCCTGAGCCACGGGCACGAGCGACACTTCGCGCCGCACGCCCGAGACTTCGGCAATGCCCATCTGACGTTCCTCATCCGTGATCTTGATGATCTGTCCCGGTATTCCCAGACACATGGCTTAGTCCCCCTCTGTCACGGCCGCGCTGGGCTCGATTCCGTATCGGTCGAGTTTTGCGCGCAGACCAACCCGGCTAAGGCCCAATTCGCCGGCCGCACGGCTTTTGTTCCACCGCAGCCGGGTCATCGTCTCTCGCAGGATGCGCATTTCCATCATCTCGACCCGGTCTTTTAGCGTTCCGTCCGCCGTCCCCAGATCCGCAGCCCGGCGATCGCTGCCCGCAGCGCCCGGTTCGGCCTGCAGGATGTGTCGCGAGATCAGCTCGGGTCCGAGCATCACGTCCTGCGCGGCGATCAGCATGCGCACCACCTCGTTGCGCAGCTCCGCCAGATTTCCCGGCCAATCGTAGATTTCCAGGAATTCCAAAGCCGCCTCCGACAAACCGCGGACCGGCTTGCCATGCTCCTCCGCCGCCTCATGCAGGAACCGTTCCGCGAGCAGCGCTATGTCGCCGGGCCGGCCGCGCAATGGCGGGACTTGAAGCTCGGTAACCGACATCGCAAAGAACAGGTCGCCCCGAAACACGCCCTCAGCGACAGCCTGGCGCAGGTCTTTGTGCGAGCCCGCGATCAGGCGGGCACCGGACGTCATCGCTTCGTGGCCGCCAACGGGCTGAAACACCGCTTCCCGCAGAAAGCGCAAAAGCGCCAACTGCATGGCCGGGGAAAGCGTATCCACACCGTTCAAAAAGACGGTGCCTCGGTCAGCCTTTTGGAGGATACCAACCTTTGACGTCTGCAGCCCGGTAACGGCCCCGCGCTTGACGCCAAACAGTTCGGCGGCCAACACCTCGTCGGTCAGTCCGGCGCAGTTCAACTCGTAAAAGGCCCGGTCGGACCGCAGCGAGCCATAATGCATGGCCCGGGCAAGGTCGGTCTTGCCCGTCCCGGCCTCTCCGGTGATCAGAACAGGCACATTGAAACTGGCATACTGCCGCGCCAGGGCGATGACCCCATTCAGGGACGAATTCGGGCCGCGCAGGATCTTGTCAAAGCCAAGTCCCTCTTGAAGAAGCCGGCGCTGATCCTCGAGCTTTGCGGAGGCGGTGCTGCCCAGATACCGCATCTCCAGCGTCATGCGCTCGTGGTCGCGTGCCAGCTCGAACAGGCGTGCCGCGTTTCTGACCGCCATCTGCAACTGTTCGGGGTGCCACGGCTTGGTGATGAACTGGTAGATCCCCGCCTCGTTGATGGCGTCGATCATATCGTTGGTCTCGGTGTAACCGGTCAGGATGATCCTGACGGTCTCAGGCCAGCGGTCGCGGATTTCCGTCAAGCACTCGATGCCGCTCTTGCCCGGCATGCGCTGGTCCGAGATTACCACCTGCACCCAGTGCTCTTCCATCAAGGCCAGGGCCTCGTCCGCATTCATCGCCTCAAGCACAACGAAATCGTCTTCAAGCGCCATGCGCATCGCCGCCACCGAATGCGGCTCGTCATCGACGACCAGAATTGTGGGAAGAGAGCGGGAGGCCATCACTCAGCCGCCTGCTTCATCCGCTTGGCCTGTGCCTCGGCCCGAAGCCACGCAATCCACTTGTTCAGACCTTCGCCGGTCTTGGCGGATATACGGATGACCTCGATCAGCGGGTTCACGCGTTTGAGGTTCGCCTCATAAAGATCGAGATCGACGTCGCAATGGGGCGCAAGATCGACCTTGTTCAAGAGCGCGAGCCGCGATGCCGTGAACATGTCCGGATACTTGAGAGGCTTGTCTTCGCCTTCGGTGACGCTGAGGATGGCAACCTTTGCATCCTCACCCAGATCGAAAGCCGCCGGGCAGACGAGGTTGCCGACATTCTCGATAAAGAGCGTTGTGCCGTCCGCCGGTGCAAGATGATCGATCGCGTGGCCAACCATGTGCCCGTCAAGGTGGCAGCCCTTGCCGGTGTTCACTTGTATCGCCGGCGCGCCGGTCTCTCGTATCCTGTCCGCATCGTTTGAGGTCTGTTGATCGCCCTCGATCACACCTACCGGGCCCTCCATCATGCCGATCGTCGTACAAAGAAGCGTTGTTTTCCCCGAGCCCGGAGACGAAACCAGGTTGACCGCAAAACAGTTCCGCTCGGCCAGGTGCTTTCGGTTCTTTGCCGCATAGGCGTCGTTCTGACTTAGGACGCCCTTTTCAATCTCGATCAGCCGGTCCTGGCTCATGCCAGCCACGCTTACCGCCGCTGGCCCATCGCCGTAATGCAGGTCATGGCCGTGGTGACTATGGCTGTGGTGACCATCGCCGTGGTGGTCATGCGCCTCGAGCTTGCCGTCGCCACATCCGCAAACAGTGCACATCACTGAACCCCCATATCTTTGATCCGCATTTCATCGCCGCCTTCGGGCAAAAGCCGCCCACCGCCGCAGTTCGGGCAGGGGTCGAAACGTTCCATAATTTCAACGGTCTTCATGCAATCAAAGCATGTGGCCTTGCCCGGCAAATCGATCATTTCCAGCACCGCGCCGTCGGCTTTGGACCCGCGCATCACGACGTCCCAAGCAAATTGCAGCGCATCCTTTTCGACCCCGGCGAAGCGGCCAATTTCAAGCCGGACCTTCGAAATACGGTCGACCGCGTGCTTTGCCGCGGTGTCATCAACGATCCGCCGTATCCCCTCGCAAAGCGACATCTCATGCATGCCCAACCTCCTTCAGGCGGACGGGGCTGCACGGATCCAGAATATCAAGGAGGAGCGGGCCAAGCGCCGCCCGATCCGCAGGCAGCGACTGCAAGGTCCGGTCCAGCACGCCGCCGTCGGCCAAGAGATGATCGGTTGGGGTGATGCGCTCAAACGCCGTGACGACACCGCTGTCGCAGGCAATCCTCACGCCATAGCTTCCGCGCGCTGCGGGCACGATTGCTTCACCTTCTGCCGGTGTGAGGATCGCAGGAACATCGTCATCGATCATGGCTGCAATGTCATAAAGCCGTGCGGCAGCCCGCCAAAGCGGCCCATGCCCGCGCCGATCCGCAATCGCTGCCATGGCGGGATGGCCCGCGTTGCGGACCGCAACCGAGTTGTCGACTAGCCCTTCGGTCCAAAGCGTCTCGGGCGTCACGCCGGGCACGCCATCGGCCACCGCTTCTCCGGACCCGAAGCAATCGTCGATCATCTTCAGAATTGGCGCATAACCAAGACCGCTGTCGAGAAAGGCAAAGAAGTCATCGCCCGTGGCGGGCGCAATGCCCGAGGGCCCGAACGCCACCGTGCAAAGCTCTGCGCCGCCCTCAGCCCAATCCAGGGGCAACGCGTTCGGGGACCGGCCAAAGAAGGCAGGCCATGTCACATGAAACTTCAGCAGATGGTCGCGAAGAATTTCTTCCCTGATTTCGCCACCGGTCACCGCGTGGCCCAGAGCCGCCTCAACCGCCGCGCTCTGCGCCAACCGGCACAGGTTGAAAAGGCGCGGCAAAAGCTGGGTGACCTCGTCGACACGCCGCCCCGTCACCAGCCGGGCAACCGGCAGACCCGGGGCGCGTTGGGCGCGAAGCATGATATGACCCCCGGCATCGAGCATCAGCGCGCGGCACCTTCCGTCGCCAAGCCGCCGGTAATGATAGCCCTGCGTGTCGGCGCTTCATCTATGCTGACGGACTCCTCCGCCTGCTGCGCCAGCTCGGCCTCGCGCGCCGCGCGAATGTCGGCGGCGCGGTCCGTGTCAGCCCGGTGCGCCGGATCAAAAAGCGCCTCCATCACGGCGCGCGCGACATCGCAGGCATCCTTCTGGCTGGCGAATTCCGACATCGGCGAGAACAAGGAACAGGCTTTGTAACCGCCGGTAATCTCGCGCGTGTTGTGCAGAAATTCGTAGTTGCCGGAGGGGAAGCGGATCACTTCCTTGGTCGTCGGCGTCAGCCCGGACCAGTCGTCGCCATCTGGCAAAAGGATCAGGTTCATGAACCACGGGCTGACCAGAACGCCCAGAAGCATTCCCTCATGCCGCCGAAATCCGACCGCCTCGACGCTGAGGGCCTTGTTGACGATCGGCATTCCCCGCATCTTCGCGTGCCAGACTTCTGTAAAGTCGGCGACCAGGCGCTTGGTGGCCTCTGCGATGTCCGCCGCGTTGTGCGTCGTCTCGGCACCCGGGTCGCTCAGGACCATGTACTGTTCTTTGGGCGCACCGCAATTCGGACAGGACCAGTCATGCGGCAGTTGTGAGAACGGCGTGCCCGCTTCAACCTGCCGAAACTCATCGCCTTCTGCCGGATCGTAGGTCGACCAGCAGATCTTGCATTCCAGGATGGCCTGATCACTGATTTTTGCAGCGTTACCCAGAAACGAACCCTCAAACCCGGTCATCGAATGGCCTCCAGCACATCGACCAGGCGGCGGGCGCTGTCGCCCAGGTCTTCACGCGCCGCGATGGCGACTTCGGGGACGTCGGTGACCTCGAACGTATCGAGGATCAGCGTGTCCATCGAATTGAAGAACTGCACGTGCCACACATGCGGCATGGCCGTCGCCCGGATCCGGCAATTCCCGTAGCCGCGGGACAGAATATCGGTCGATCCCAGTCCAAGGCGTGCATCGAGCCAGGCCAGATCCTCCTCCGTATGCGGCAGAAGCGTCAGGTTGATCACATGAAGCTCACCGTCAAACCCGCCGCTCTTGTCCTCCAGTTCGGACAGCAAGGCGGGCGCATTAACGACGCCGGGGCCAGGCGGAACATTGTCCCGAGCCGTCAACGGCTCAAACGCACGCTCGCGCGCGGCATCGGGAACCGGTGAGACTTCGATCCGATCAACGCCATGACCGCTCACGCACCAGACCCCCGCAAAGACGCTCTCTTGTACCGAAAGGGATGGGATGCCGCGGATCTTCATGGCGACCTCGCCATCACCCATCGTCTCGGCAATGAGACGCCGGTTCTCCGTATCGAGCGCTTTGAGATCGAACGTCTCTGGATCGCCGCCCTCGGCCACGCGCGCCGCCGCTGCGGCGACCTCGGCGAGGACAGCCAAGGCTGGCGCAAGCGTCTCGTCGTATTCCACGTCGGGCACAACCGGGCTGTATGTGCGCATGTCGCTTGGCAGGGACGTGTACTCAAGCTCTATCCCATCGGCTGCGCCGGTCTGAGATCCTGGTCCAAGAGCACCGGGAGGAAGCTGGAAATCACGGGTCATTGGGCAGTCTCCTTCACGCGGCTGCGACGGGCATATCGAGGAAATGAGCGACGCGCGTCATGTAGTCGTTCCAGTCGCGGACATTCGGGATGCCGCCCAGGCAGGCCCCGTCGCGGTAGAAGATGAGCGATGGCGTCTTGAAGATGCCCGCCTTTTCCTTTGCGATGGTCTCGACCGCCTCATCGACGACAGCGCAATCAAAGCGATCCTGAAACGCGGCATGGAGCTCGGGCAGGATCACGGCGACATCGGCGGTTTCAAGGTTGCGGCGCCAATCGCCAGGGATGAACAGGACGTGGGTGCCCGGGCGGGCAATCCACGCGTCCAGACCCGCGGCGGTGTCGAGGCGGGGCCACCCAAACTCCTCTGTCAGCCATTCGATCAACGGGTGTGTCATTGCCGTCCTCCTTAAGCTTCCGTTTGCCCGGCTGCATGGGCCGCGGCCAGATGGGGCGGCAGCACCGGCCTACGGTTTTCTAGATCGGCGAAAGCGTCTCCCAACGCCTCGCCCGCCATGACCCGCTCCAGACCGGCCAGCGCGTCAGAAATCAGCCGCGCCTCATCCTCCGAGATCCGTTCGCGTGCCGAACCGAGAAAGCTAAGTACCCAGGTGCCTGGCTCAACCGGGCCGGTCAGCGACAGATCCAGTGTTTCGGTACGCGTCCCGTTGGTCGCCACGGCCTCACTGCCGTTGACGGAGACAATCCGAAGCGGGATGCCGACACACATCGCTCAGCGCTCCGCACCGGGCAGGAACCGCGCGTCGCCGATCCGGCAGGCGGCGTCTTCCGACGGGCGACCGGCCTCGTAGGCGTCGTGGCGAATGGAGGCATCGGCCAGATCGGCCGTCACGGTACGGCCCTCGGTCGAAGCAAACCCGCGTTCCGCCAGCCAGTCGCAGGCGATGTCCAGGGCCTCGGGAATGCGCGCAGCGACGATATCCCGAAGCCCGCCACCATAATCCTCTAGCTCTTCGGGCTGGCAGCCGACGAGCAATAGCTCATCCGGGCAGTAGCCCATCAGTTGTGCGGTCGCGATGACGTCCTGAAAACCGGTCTGGTGCAGGCTCATTTTCTTGGCACCCATAAACCGGGGCACCTCGTCGCCCTGGACGATCTTCATCGTGCCGGGTGCAAGTCCGTAGTCGACCGCATCGAAGACAACGAGGATGTCGGCGCTTTCGAGAAACGGCAAAAGGTAGAGGCCTTGGGTCCCCCCATCGAGAAGGCGCACGCTGTCTGGAAAAGATCGGGACGACGCCAGCGCCTCAATGCAACGAACGCCAAAACCCTCGTCCGCCCAAAGGACGTTTCCGATGCCCAGAACAAGCGCGTTCGCCATCGCGGCACTCCTCCCCGTGTTCCCTTGCAAAGCGCCTCCTGCGCCTCGTTGACACCACTCTTGCCGATTTCCGTCCCAATTGGATGGCTTTTGATCACTTTGTGTCGGATCAGCGCAAGTCTTTGGTGCCATGCACTTTTCTGGGATAGCGACTTCAAGGCACCGCCACCTTGATGCAAATCAAATGTCCGATTCAAGGGCCAAACGGTCAGCCACTTACCAGCAAAAGTAAACGGGCGCCTAAGCGCCCGTTCGATTCCCTTCCAAGCTGGAAAGTGTCAGTCCGGCAGGTCGTCCTTGAACGTCCGGTGGCCGGAAATCATTGTCGAGACAATGGACTGACGGCTCATAATGTCTTCGCGGATCGCCACGTAGATGTGGACGATCACGAAGATCACGATCCACCACATCCCGAGGTGATGTATCGTGTGCACAACATGGCTGTTGCCACCCACAAGGACAAAGACCCACCAGAACATCTTGTAGAGCGTACTGTCATGTCCAAGCCCTTCGGAATAGAGCGCAAGCCCCGTGACGATCATGAAGCTGACGCCAAGCGTGATGAAGAAGAACATCGCAAGCTGGGCAAGCGGGTTGTGACCCACATATTTCTTCGGCGCGGATTCCAAGAACAGGTACCACTTGATCTCGAACCACACCTCTTTCCACCAACTCCCGTTAAAGATCGGCAAGTAGAAGAGCTGGCGCGCGTGGTGGTTTCCAAAGATCGCCCAGTAGATGCGACCCAGGAACCCGATCGTCAGAATCCAGCCCGCTGCGAAATGCGCAAACCGGATATAGCCGAAGACGAACTGATACGTCGCCTCCGCGATATCCATCGTCGGGGGCGGCGACCCGATCAAGTAGCCGGTTACACACAGCACTATGATCGCCGCAGCATTGATCCAATGCCAAAGCCTGACCGGCACTTCGTAGACGTAAACCGAGGTTTGGCGCGACGCCGACCGAAGATCTTCCGGGGATGTGTCGGTGCTTGGAAGAGCGCCGCTTTCGCTGGTCGTGGTCATGACACGCCCCCTCAATTCCGGCTGCGGGACGCCAACCACGCAGCGCCCAGTGCAAAGGTGATCACGATCGCCACGGCGACCGGCCCGGCATGGGCCGCGCCGTGCACCGCGTCGGGTACCGGCGCATGGGCTCCATGGGCAAGAACGGTCCCTGGAACGAAGGCGGCGATTATGGCAAGTCGTTTCATCTGTGTATCCCTCCCTTAGCGCACCTTGACGCTGGTCAGTTCTTCGCCGTCTGGCGACATCACGTGCGTCGAACAGGCGAGGCACGGGTCGAAGCTGTGAAGCGTCCTGAGGATCTCCACCGGTTCTTCGGGCCGCTCGACCTGCGTGTTCATCAATGCCGCTTCGAAGGCTCCGATATTGCCCGCGGTGTCACGCGGAGAGCCGTTCCACGTCGTCGGCACCACGCATTGATAGTTCTCGATCCGGCCGTCCTTGACCTTGATCCAGTGTCCCAGCGCGCCGCGCGGCGCTTCGGTCATGCCGACACCTTGCGCCTCTTTCGGCCAGGTTGACGGGTCCCACTTGGCGACGTTGGCGGTACTGCTGTCGCCGGCGTTGATGTTGGCGACCATCTTGTCGAAGAAGTGCTTTTGAAGCCGTGTGCAATACTCGGCCTCAAGCGCCCGTGCTGCGGTACGACCGAGTGTTGAGAACAGCGCCGTGACAGGCAGGTTCATCGTGCGCAAGAGCCCGTCGACCTGGTTCGTGATGTCTTCGTGCCCGGCGGCATAGCCCACGACGTAGCGCGCCAATGGGCCCACCTCCATCGCGTGGCCTTTCCAACGCGGGGCCTTGATCCACGAATACTTCGCCGCTTCGTCGATCTGCTCGATATTGGTGCGGCTGCCTTTCGAGGCCGCGCCAAGCTCGAACTTCGGCTCGGTGACACCATCCCAGGGGTGAAGCCCCTTGCCGGGTTCGCCGTATTCGTACCAGCTGTGATCGACGAACTCCTGGATCTGCTCGGGATCGCGCACATCGACATCCTGCACCTCGTTGAGGTTGCCGTTGATGACTGCGCCGCGTGGCAGGTGCAGTTGGCCCGGGCTGAAATCGTTCGCATTCTCGGGAATGTCGCCATAGGCCAGCACCGACTGCCCCGAAAGGCCACCGCCATAAAGCCAGTCCTTGTAGAACCCGCCGATCGCAACGAGGTCGGGGATATACACGTTCTTTACGAAGGTTATGCACTGGTCGATGATCGAGCTGACCTGGTTCAGCGTCGCCATGTTGATGGCGCCGACGGCGCCGGTGGCGTGCACGTTGATGGGGCAGGGGACACCGCCGACAAGCCAGTTTGGATGCGGGTTCTTGCCACCAAAGATCGTATGAATCTTGGCGACATCGGCCTGAAGATCCAACGCCTCGAGGTAGTGCGTCGTCGCCATCAGATCGGCCTCGGGCGGCAGCTTGTACGCCGGATTGTCCCAATAGCCGTTCTTGAAAATACCAAGCTGTCCGGATTCCACGAACTGCTTTAGACGGTTCTGGATATCCCGGAAATAGCCCGGCGATGACAGCGGATGCGCTGGCGAGACCGCTTGCTGCAACTCACTGGTTGCTTTTGGGTCGGCGCGAAGCGCGTTCACCGGATTGACCCAGTCCAGTGCATGCAGATGGTAGAAATGCACGATGTGGTCGTGGATCTGCAGGTTCAGCTGCATGATGTTCCGGATCGAGTTTGCGTTGTCCGGAATGGTGATCCCCAGCGCATCCTCGACCGCGCGGACCGAGGTCAGGGCATGGGTGCCCGTGCAGACGCCGCAAATGCGCTCGGTAAAGGCCCAGGCATCGCGCGGATCGCGGCCCTTTAGGATCACTTCAAGCCCGCGCCACATCGTGCCGGTGGAGACCGCGTTGGTGATCATGTTGTTTTCGTCAACATTCACTTCGCAACGCATATGCCCTTCGATCCGGGTCACCGGGTCGACCACAACCCGTTGACCAGCGGTATCCAGTGTGAAGCCGTTAGGGGTTTGAACAACCATCGCTTAGACCTCCTCATTGTCGGACACGCGGTCCTGCGTCTTTTTCTGGGCTGCCTTCAATGCGGACGCGGCCGCATGGACCGCAACCCCGGCGCCCACGACACCGGCGGCGGCAAGCCCGACCTGATCGGCATTCGATTCCACACCGAACTGGGTCAGATCGGTGACCCGGTCATAGAAGCTGCCTTGATCCCAGAACCCGTCTTCCGAGCAGCCAATGCAGCCATGGCCGGATTGGATCGGGAAGGACGTGCCCTCGTTCCAGCGGATGGTTGAGCAGGCGTTGTAAGTCGTTGGGCCTTTGCAGCCGACTTTGTAGAGGCAGTACCCTTTGCGCGCATTGTCGTCGTCCCACTGTTCGACGAACTGCCCGGCGTCGAAATGCGGGCGGCGGTAGCACTTGTCGTGGATGCGCTGACCATAGAACATCGCTGGCCGACCCTGACGGTCCAACTCGGGAAGACGGTCGAATGTCAGCATGTAGGTGATGACGCCGGTCATCACCTCGGCAATGGGCGGGCAGCCCGGGATCTTGATCACCGGCTTGTCGGTGATGACTTTGTGGATCGGCGTGGCTTGCGTTGGATTGGGTTTGGCCGCCTGCACGCATCCGTACGAGGCGCACGCGCCCCAGGAGATGATCGCCTTGGCGCCCTCGGCCGCATGCTTGAGCTGTTCCAGATACGGCTTGCCCCCGACGATGCAGTACATCCCGTCCTCGTTCAGCGGCGGGTTGCCTTCGCAGGCCAGAATGTAGTTGCCCCGGTGTTTCTCGATCGCCTCCTCAAACGCGGCCTCGGCCGCATGCCCGGCGGCGGCCATGAGCACGTGTGAGTAGTCAAGCGAGATCATCGACAGGATGACATCCTTGGCCAGCGGATGCGCGCCCCGAATGAAGCTTTCCGAACAACAGGTGCATTCCAGCCCGTTGACCCAAATCACGGGCGTGCGCTGCTTGGTTTCCATCGCATGCGCGATCTTCGGCGCGAAGGCGGGCCCAAGACCCAGGGCCGACGCCGTAAGGGAGCAATACTTCATAAAGCTTCGCCGGGTGATCCCCTGGCGGCGCATGACGTCATAGAAGGTTTCGATCTGGCTCAACGCTGGCCCTCCTCCATCCCAAATTGTCTGGGTGCCAGCCCAAGCTGCACCCGTCCAACCCAGCATCGAGGCATGCGGCGGTATACGACAGGAAATCCGACATCGATGGCGAAACCGGTTAACCTTTTGTGAAGGCGTCATTAATTGGAGATCTCGGCCATGAGCGCTGGAAGCGACACGACCACTGTGGAAAGTTGCCGGTCAGGACGCTTCCATCTGCGCCAACGCAACCAAGGCCTGGCCGAACGCCAGACCGCCATCGTTCGCCGGAACCTCTCCGGGACCGCAAATACGGAAATCGGAAAGGCGTTCTGAGATGTCCTGCAAAATCGTCATGTTCTGAAAACACCCGCCCGACAGGGCGATTGTGTCGGCGCCCAAGGCCTCTGCCTGCGCCCGCGCGACGTCGGCAAACGCCTGGGCAAAGAACCCATGGGCGCGTGCGGCGATCACAGCCGCGTCGGTCCCAATCGCAAGGTCCTTTGCAAGGGCCTCAAACATAGGGGACGGATCGATCTGTGCACCGTCGATGGCATGGGGATAGCACCCGCTGCCCGGCGCGCGCGATGCGAGCGCTTCAAGCAACATCGCGGCCGCGCCCTCGTAGCTCTGGCGCGCTGCCGACAGCCCAAGGCACGCCGCCACCGCGTCAAAAAGCCGGCCTGCCGAGCTCGACATCGGCGCATTCAGCCCGACCGCCGCCGCCGCTCGTACAGCATCCCGGGGCAGGTCCGGGAAAAGCTTATCGGCAAGCGCGCCAAGGCCCACGGCGTCAAGGCGCATCAGCGCGTTTCGCCACGGCTCAGTCTGCGCCAGGTCCCCGCCGACCAACGGGGCCGGTTTCAGGTACGCCGCGCGGTCCACCGACCGATATCCGCCAACCAAAACCTCTCCGCCCCAGACCGTACCGTCCGCGCCAAGACCGAGACCGTCCAGCACAACCCCAACCGCTCGTTCCCCGGCCCACCCGGCCTCGCCCAGAGCCGCCGCCATATGCGCGTGGTGGTGTTGGACGGCGACCGTGGGGATACCAAGGGCATCGGCCCGCGCCACACCATGGCGCGTCGCCCGGAAATCCGGATGCAGGTCAACGGCGACGGCCTCCGGATTGTGATCGAAAAGTGCCGCCAAATCGGCATCGGCCTTCAGAAACTCCTCGACAGAGAGCGCGTCATCGAGGTCGCCAAGATGGTGAGACAACAGCGCCTGACCGTTCTTGGTCAGACAAATCGCAGACTTAAGTTGGCCGCCAAAGGCCACGACTTGCCGGTGCGAGACTCCGTCCGGCAGCGGCAAGGTTGCGGGCACCCTGCCACGCGCGCGGCGAAGAACAACAGGACCGGCCGGACCCATCACCTCAACGCCGTCATCCAAACGCCGAGCAATGTCTCGGTCATGCATCACGAACCCATCCGCAAAACGCGACAGCTTTTGCCGAGCCTCGGCATTGCCGATCACCTGTGGTTCGCCGGACAGGTTGCCAGAGGTCATGACCAGCGGGCCCTGTATACGATCCAGAAGAAGATGGTGCAGCGGCGTGTAGGGCAGCATCCAGCCCAATCTGGCTTGCCCCGGCGCAAGGCCTTCTGGCAAGCTTGGGACCTTACGGTTGAGCAAAACGATCGGCGCCGCGGCTGCGGTGAGAAGCGCCTCTTCCTCGGGTTCCGGCATGGCAAATTGTCGGATGACCTCTAGCGAAGCCATGAGAGCAAGCGGTTTTCCGGGCCGCCGTTTACGGGCGCGAAGCGTTGCAATCGCATCCGGATTTTGCGCGTCACAGGCCAGGTGAAACCCGCCCAACCCCTTGATGGCAACGATCCGCCCCGCCGTAAGCCACGTCGCGGCCTGTTCTATGGCATCATCCACAACCTCATGACCAGCTTGATCCTCAGCCCAAAGGCGGGGGCCACAGACCGGGCAGGCTACCGGCTGGGCATGGAACCGACGGTCGGCGGGGTTTTCGTATTCCGCGTGGCAGTCGCCGCACATCTCAAACGGGGCCATCGTGGTGTTGGCGCGGTCATAGGGCAGCTGCTGAAGGATCGTGAAGCGTGGGCCACAATGGGTGCAGTTCGTGAATGCGTACCCGTATCGTCGTTCCGCCGGGTCCCGGATTTCGGCCAAACAGTTTGCGCAGGTCGCCGCATCCGGCGTGACCCGGGTTTCCGCACCGGGTCCACCACTGGCCGCAATGCCGAAATCATCGCGCTCGGCCATGTCGGCCGGTGCGCTTTCCACGGCATCTACAACCGAAAGCGCCGGCGCCTCATCGACCAATGCACGCTCGAACGCGTCGAGGTCACCGCCCGCCACATAAATCAGGACGCCCTCAGCGTCGTTCAGAACCTCGCCGCAAAGGCCCATCCGCGTCGCAATCTGCCAGACGAAGGGGCGAAAGCCGACGCCCTGAACCTGTCCTCTCACCCGGATGCGCCGGCCGCGCATCAGTGCACCGTGCAAACCATGCACGGATCAAAGCTGCGGACGATATGCTGAACGGACAGGGGGGCATCATCACCCTCGGCGGTCGGCGCTCCAACCAGCGCCTCCTCCAGCGGGCCGGGCTTTCCGTCGGCATCGCGCGGGGAAAAGTTCCAGGTCGTCGGCGCAACGATCTGATAGTTCGCGATGCGCCCGCCTTCGATCACCACCCAATGCCCAAGCGAACCGCGCGCGGCCTCGACCAACCCGACGCCGCGCCCGTCTTTGGGCACCGCGAACTCGCCCATGAACCGGCCACCGGGATCAAGAGCCGTGGCCCATTCCTCAAGCCAGATCTGTGTCTGGGCGATTTCAATCAGTCGGCCCACGATCCGCGCCCGCACGCTGCCTTCCTGGGCCAAAGCCAGGGCCAGCGGATGCCCGTGCACGATCTGCCGCGCCAAGGCACCGACCTCGCAGGTCTGTCCGTCCAGCCGCGGCGCCTTGCACCAGCTATAGGCAGGCTCACTCATGTCCTCATCGGGCCGGGTGGCCCCCTCGAACGGATGCGCTGGCTCACCCAGCATCCAGCTTCGCGAGACATGTTCGACGATCATGTCAGGCTCGATGTCAGAGACGACCCCATCCTCCCAAACACCCGCGCGGGTCACGCGCCCTGTCGCGAGGGGATAGGCGCCATAGGACAGATACCGGCGCGGCCCGCGGCCCATCGCATCAAGATCGAGATCGGCGGACGCCCTGAAGAAGAGGCCCGCATCGCCGGCATCCCAGGCGTCCAGGTCCGATACGGCTTCCAGCGCGAGGAACTCCTCCAGTCGCGCACCAAACAGTCGCGTTTCCAGATGACGGCGAAAGCTCTTTATCGTCGAGAGGATGCGCACCCGGTCGGCGGCATCCGGAGACCGGGTAACGCCAGCAGGCTGAATGGCCAAAGTATGCGGCCATTTCCCCCCCAGAACGCCCGTCACATGGAACAACCGGGCCCGCGCCTCAAGCGCGGCGTGCTGCGACGCCCCCTTAGCGGCCTTGAAGCGCTCGACCATATCCGCGTACCAGGCACGGCCCTCATATGCCGGACGCGCAAAGTCCGGCATAAAGAACAGGTTGAAGTGGGTTACGTGGTCGGCAAGATTTTCGACCCCGTGCAGGATCGCCGCGGCCAGCGCACCCTGCTCGGTCATCTCTGCGCCAGAGGCATCTGCCAGTGCCTGCGCCGCCGCGGCGGATTGGCTGATCGAACAGATGCCGCAGATCCGCGGCGTCAGTGTCAGCGCGTCGCGCGGGTCGGCACCGTCCAACATCACTTCAAACCCCCGAAACAGCGGAGAATTTGCGTAAGCTGCCGTGACCTGCCCGGCGTCGACGTCCAAACGCACTTCGAGATCGCCTTCAACGCGGTTGAACGGCCCGACGATAAGCTTGGTCACATCGATCGCTCGCGTTTCGGCTTTGGCGCCACTTCGATCCGGTCGGATTGGGCATTCCGGTTGATCCGTTCAGGCGTCGCGGCCTTGGAAAGGGACGTGAGCGCCATGAACCACGCCTTGGGCATATCGGTCGGCAGGCCCACCGGAATACCGGCGAGTTTCGCCGTCTCGGTGAAGGTCAGCTGCGGATCCTCGAAATCCGGGCTGGTGCAGGCAATGCAGGGGTATCCGCCCCGCGTGCACGAACCACCGCCATTCCAGGGCCGGATGTTACAGTCACCGACGGCCTGCGTGCCAATACATCCCAAATGCTCCATCAAGCACCCAAGCTCGGACAGCTGCCGCGCGCTTGCCTTGTATTCGTAGTACTCATTCTTCGGGCAGGCGTGGTGCACCAAATGGTCCGTGTAAAACCGCGGCCGGTAAAACCCGTCAAGCGCGTCCGCCTCCAATGCACCGCCCGCCAGAAGCAACAGCGTCTCGGTCACCCAGCCGGGATGCGTGGGACAGCCCGCGACGTTGATCACCGGCAGACCCGAGCGGCTTTGGAACTCGCCCGGCAAGGCACCGCCCACCTGGCTTCCGTCAAATTGCAGACCCACGGCACCTGCCGGGTTGCCGCCAGCCGCTGTGACCCCGCCAAAGGCCGCACAGGTGCCCACTGCAACGACATGGCGCGCGAGCGGAGCCAGTGTTTGGCACCAATCCAGCATCGACCGCCCGGTCCCGGACAGGATGTGAAACCGTCCCGTGCCGTTCGGCCCCGTCACGATCGATCCCTCGACGCACAAGATGTCGAGCGCGGTCTCTCCAGCGGCCACACTTTCCAAAAGGGCGTTGGCCTCGGCGCCCGTCGCCTCTGAAACCGCCGGATGCCACAGCAGATTGATGCCCGCATCGTCCAAAAGCTCCAGGACATTCGGATCTTCGGCGCAAAGCAGCGACATCGTACAACCGCCGCATCCTGCGGATTGGAGCCAGAGCAGGTTCACGGCGTCTCTTCCAACGGAAGTGTCAGGCGGAACGCGGTCCCCTGATCGAGATTGACAAACACAAGCGTACCCCCGTGCTCCTCCGCGATCTTGGCCGAAATTGACAGGCCCAGACCGGTGCCCTGCCCAACGGGTTTGGTCGTAAAAAACGGGTCGAAGACCGACGACGAGGCATCCTGATCGATCCCCGAACCATTGTCAGACACCGTCAAAACCGCGTCCGGCCCTTCCCCTGCGACCGAAATCGCCACATCTGGTTCTGACTGATCAGCGGTCGCATCGATCGCGTTTTGAACCAGGTTCATGACGATCTGCTGGATATGTCCGGCATTCCCCACGACTTGGAGCGATTGCACCCCCTCAAACCGGACCACGGCCTCGGATTTCGAGCCGCGGCTGACCCAGCGCGCCGCGACCCGGGCCGCCTCGACAAGGTCAAAAGATGCCCGCTCGGTATTTCCCGCAACGCTCAGACGCCGGAGATCGGACACGATGTCGTGCACACGCTCGGCCCCGTCCCGGGCGCCTTCGATGGACTGCCGCAGATTGCGCAACTCACGGTCCAGTTTCAGCTCACGCCGGAGCTCGATCAGTTCGCTCCGCGGCGCGCCCGCCTCGACCCGTTCGAAGTAGGTTTCAAACCGGCTAATGTACTTCTCCAGCGTATGCGCGTTGGCATAGACAAAGCTGATCGGGTTGTTCAGTTCGTGGGCCACGCCCGCAAGCAGGCGCCCCAAAGAGGCAAGCTTCTCGTTGCGCACAAGCTGGGCCTGCGCCTCTTTCAGGGTCTGGTGGCTCTCTTCCAACTCGGCATAGGCGCGACGCAGCTCCCCCAACGGGCGTCCGACAATCACGGCACCGATCATCCGCCCCCGGTCATCGGTTCTGGGAGAGATTGAAATGTCGTACGGTGCCGGCCCATCGGGCGTCAGGATCGACGCTTCGAATTGCACCGGATCCCGGGAAAACCGAAGCGTCTCAATCGCCCGCCGAACGGCGATCGCACTGTCGCCATCGAAAACCGTCTCGGCCCGTATGCCAACAAGTCCGCCACCTTGCTTGCCCGTCGCCTGCTCAATCGAGCCGCTGATTTCCTTGACCACGCCGGATCGGTCGAGGACCAGCATGACATCGCTGACCGATGATAGGATCGATCCAAGGAGCCGCCGAACCTCGTGCAACTCTTCATTTTGATGCTCAAGGCGTTCCTGGTAGGACACAAGCTCGGCATAGGCCTTGTCGACAGCCGCCAGCACCTGAGACCAAGCCTCGGTGGTAAACGGCCGTTCGGCGCCAGAAGGATTGTGCTCCAAGGACATTTTTACTCCTTCGGACCAAGCCTAAGGCAATTGTTGGTCTCGGAAAAGCGTTGTGGTCCCGCCGGATTGCGCGGAGGGCACGTGTCGTCTCGGGAGCCGACGGTCTTAAGGGAGCAGATCGCAGCCCCGCGCCAGGCCCACCCGTACCTGGGTTAAGCAGTCCGACCGCCACACCGCACCACTCACCCCTTCTGCGTGAACAACCCCGCGAGCGCGCGTTTCACAACTGCGGTGACCGAGGGGCGCCGGTCCTTGCCGAAGGGCAGCGGGCGGCTGACCTCCATTGCAGCCACGCCCACGCGTGCGGTCAGTGCGCCGTTGATCAGCCCCTCGCCGAACCGGCGTGAAATCTTGGACAGCACCCCACCCCCGGCCACGGATCCGATCAGGTCGTCGCCGATTGCCACGGCGCCCGTGGCCACCAGATGGGACAGGACCGCGCGGGTCAGGCGCCAGGCGCCCAGCGTGCCACCGCGCCCGCCATAGATTTCGGCGATCCGGCGGATCATGCGCAGATTGGCGGTGAGCGCGGCCACCACATCCGCCAGCGCAATGGGTACCAGCGCGGTGACCGTCGCGACCTGGCGCGCCGCCGCCTCGACCTCGCGGGTGGCGGCGGCGTCGAGCGGGGCCATCAGATCGGCCTCGACAAGACCGAACAGCGTATCGGCATCGACCACCTCGGCGCCCCGTGCCTTCACCCGGTCAAGCCCCCAGCGCAGGTCATCGCGCCCGGCATAAAGCGCGGCAATCTGATCGGTCACCTGCCGCGCGGCGGCCATGTCGCCGGACGTGCGCGCCGCCTCGGCCGCGGTGTGGATCTTGTCGAGCCGGGCGAGCCGGGCAAGCGCGGACCATTCGCGCAGGATGATCGCAAGGCAGGTGATCAGGAACAAACCCGTCAGGCCCAGCGCCGCATAGCCAAGGATCGGGTTGCGCGCGACCAGACCCATCACAAAGTCATAGGCCCAAACCGACAGCGCAAAGACCAAGAGCGCGCTCAGGAGCCGCCAGAACCACCGCGCCAGGGCCGAGGGTTGGCGCGCGGTGAGCGTGGCCATGGTCTGCATCGCCTGCCCGGTGGGCGCGGTGTCCATATCGACCACCGGCTCGGCCTCGGCGGGGGAGGGGTTGTCGGCCTCAAGCTCAATCAGCACGGGGCCTGTCCTGGGATCCGTCACAGTTTGTCTCCGATCAGAAATTCGGCGGCCTTGTCGAGCCGGATATGCGGCGGCCCGTCGCCCGGGCGCAGTTCAAGCGGCTGCGGGGCAAAATCCATGATCGCGTAGTCCGCGTCCAACCACTGGGTCGCGCCCTGTCGTGCTGGCGCCAAGAGCCGCGCGGGATCCTGGGGCAACGCGCCGGGGAAGAAGGCCGCGGATTTGCCCGTATCGCGCAGGATGCCGCGCACCACGTCCAGCGTCGTGCCCTTGTGATCCATCCGCTCCTCGGTGGTGGCGCGCAATGCCGCGATCGCCAGCGCCTGCGTCTCCGCCCCGGCGAAATCCGCCCGCGATTTGGCATCGGCCATCAGCGCCTCGATGATCGCTGTGAGGTGCGGGTGCTGGGTGTGGTGCAAATGGTCGGCCTTGGTGGCGGCAAAGAGGATCCGCTCCACCCGTTTTCCCATCAAGAGCTGGCTCAGAAAGGCGTTCCTGCCCGGACGAAACGCGGCGAGGATATCGGCCATCGCCTGGCGCAGGTCTTCCACCGCCTGCGGGCCCGCATGGATCGCGCCCAGCGCATCGACGAGCACGATTTGCCGGTCGATCCGGGCAAAGTGGTTGCGGAAGAAGGGCTTTACCACCTCGCGTTTATAGGCCTCGTACCGCCGCTCGAACTCGCGCCAAAGCGACCCGCGCCGGGGCGTCTGGGGCTTGCGCAAGGGGGCAAAGGTCAGGACAGGCGACCCCGCCAGATCACCGGGCAATAGGAACCGCCCCGGTGTGCAATCGCTGAGCCCCGCCCCGCGCGCCGATGTCAGATATTGCGTGTAGCTGTCTGCCAGCGCTTTCGCCTCGGGCTCTTTGTGGCGTGCATCGGGCGAGGCCGCTGCCTCGGCCGCGCGAAACTCGGCGGCGATGTCACGGGTGGCCAGCCGCGCAAGGCTCTCATCGCTCCAACCGCCATAGCTTTTGTCGAGCAGGGCGAGATCAAGCAACCACTCACCGGGATAGTCCACGATGTCGAGATGCACGGTGCGCGGGCCGGAAAACCCGGACAACAGGCCCGTGGGCTGCACCCGCAGCGACAGGCGCAGTTCGCTGATCGTGCGCGTGCTCTCGGGCCAATGCGGCGCGGGGCCTGTCAGCGCATCCAGATGCGTTTCATAGTCAAAACGCGCGACGGTGTCGTCGGGTTGGGGTTGCAGATAGGCGGTGCGGATCCGGCCATTGGCGGCGGCGGAAAGCTGGGGCATCCGGCCCCGCTGGATCAGGTTGGCCACCAGCGAGGTGATAAACACCGTCTTGCCCGCGCGCGACAGCCCGGTGACGCCAAGCCGGATCACGGGTTCGAAAAACGCCTCGGACACGGTGGAGACGGTGGATTCCACACCCCGCGTCAGCCCGTCTGCAATGTCGCCTAGGATCAAAACCTGCCCCTTGCCATCCCTTTGGAACATAAGGAGGCGCGCGGGGCCATGCCAGTGGGGAAGCATTGCCCGGTTTTCCCCGCCGATGGGCCGGGCCTTTGAGTATTTGCGCCAAGATGAAAGGGCCGCGGATTGCACCGCCTCGGCAGGAAGGCTAGAGGCCGGATATGCCGCGCTATGCCCTGAAAATCGAATATGTCGGCACGCCCTTTGCCGGCTGGCAGCGGCAGGACGACCAGCCCACCGTGCAGGGCGCGGTCGAGGCGGCCCTGCGCAGGCTTGACGCAAGCGTCGGATCGATCGCGGCAGCCGGGCGCACCGATGCGGGCGTGCATGCCGAGGGGCAGGTGGCGCATTGCGACCTGGCGCGGGATTGGGAACCATTCCGGCTGGCCGAGGCGGTGAATTACCACCTGAAGCCCGCGCCGGTGGCGGTCACGGCGGTGGCAGAGGTGGCCGAAGACTGGCATGCGCGGTTCTCGGCGCTGGAGCGACGCTATCGCTACCGGGTGATTGCGCGGCGGGCGCCGCTGACACATGACGCGGGGCTGGCCTGGCGGGTGCCGGGCCCGCTTGACGTGGTCGCCATGCGCGCGGGTGCCGCCTTTCTGGTGGGCCACCACGACTTTACGACCTTTCGGTCCACCATGTGCCAGGCCAAGAGCCCGAAGAAGACGCTGGACGCGATCGAGATCACGGCGCACCCGGTCGCGGGGGGCACCGAGGTGCGGTTCGACCTGCGCGCCCGCAGTTTCCTGCACAATCAGGTGCGCAGCATCGTGGGCACGCTCGAACGCGTCGGCGCCGGGCGCTGGCCGCCGGCGCGGGTCGGCACCGCGCTGGCGGCGCAGGATCGCGCCGCTTGCGGGCCCGTGGCCCCGCCCGATGGGCTGACGCTGATGGGCGTGGGCTACGATCCCGACCCGTTCACCGGCGCCTAGGTTTCCCGTTTCGAAACAGTCCGTAACCGGGCCGCGCGCTATACCGCAGACCCGGGCAATGACGCAAAATCGCCCAGAATGACCCCGCCCGCACCCGTCCTCTGCCGCTTTCCTGCCGCGAATGGGGCCTTTGCTCTTCGTTAACGACGGAGGGACTGATGGAACTGCTTCACATTTTTTCGTTCGACATGCTCGCGATGAGCCTGATCAGCTGCCTGGTTCTGCGCGAGGTATTCGTGGTGGCACTGCCCGACAGCGTGGCGGGCCCCGGCGGCTGGCTTGTGAACACCGAAGAGCGCGACTAGCGCGCTGGCACCGCGAAGGTCAGGTTCGCCCACAGGCTTTCCCAGACCGGCGCATTGGCACCCGCCCCCGGCGTTTCAGGCGGGCGCAGGACAACCGCATCCAGCATATACCGGTGCCCCGGGCGCACCGGGACGCGCGCCACACCCTGTGCATCGGTGCGCACCGTCGATACGGTCACGTCACCGGACGGTGATTTCTCAAAAACCTCGATCTGCGCCTCGGCGCGCGGCGCCCCCTGATAAAGCAGGGTGACCGGCAGGCCGTCTCCGATATCGTCGGTATAGGGGTTTGCCTGCGCGACAAGCTCGGTCTCCATCCCCACAACGCTGTCGCGCCCGGCCCCGGCACCAACGGCGACCAGCGCCTTGGCATAGCGGGAATATACCTCGACAAACCCGCTGTCGGGCAAACCGCGCACGCGATGAGCCTCAATCGTCCATTCGGCATCCTTGTGGCGCACGAAGTTTTCGAACTTTGCGAACTCGCGATAGGTCAGTCGGGAATCCGTGGTCTCATGCACCACCACAGCAAGACCGTCGCCGCTGAGCCTCTGATTGAGCGCCGGACGATCCCCCAGGCGGCCCTCGACCGGGGTTGCCTCGGCGCCCTGGATCAGCTCAAAGCGCCGGAACCGGCTTGGCAAATAGGATTGGGCCCCACCTGCGAAAGCCTCTCCCACGCGCAGATCGGCCTCGATTGCCTCGCCCGGCGCGACGGCAAAGCGCGCAGGGTCGATCCAGAACTCATGGCTTCCCACAGGCCCTGTGATAAGAGCGAACGCAACCAAAGGGGCAAACATGCGAACCAGGGCCATTGGGCGATCCTTTGCAAGACAAGGGCGGTGCAGTATGCGCCTGGCCGCGCTTTTGTCACGCGTGATTTGCTGTCTGGTGCTCACCCTGGCGGTGCAGGCAAAGGCCCACGAGGTGCAGCCCGCAATCTCTGACATCACGGTGTTCGAGGATCGGGTAGATCTCGCGATCGCCCTGGCGCTTGAGGCGCCGCTGGCGGGCATTGATCTTGATGGGCTGACCGACACGAACGACGCCGAAAACGGCGCCGAATACGACCGCCTGCGCACCCTGCCCCCTCCGGAGTTGGAGGCAGAGCTGCGCGCAGCCTGGCCCGATCTGCGCGAGTTGATCACGCTGCGCGCAGGCGAAACCGCGTTGACCCCGGAATTGCGCCAGATCGACATCCCCGCGGTCGGCAACCCGGCCCTCTCGCGCACAGCGGTGATCTGGCTGGAGGCAACGCTCCCCGATGACGGGACGCCCGTTGTGTTCGGGTGGGCCGCGTCGCTGGGTGCGCTGGTGGTGCGCCAGCAGGGGGTCGCGGACGGCTATACCGGGTTTTTGACCGGGGGCGCGCTGTCGCCGCCGCTGCCCCGCGATGCCAGCGAAACCCGCCAGCTGCGCGAAACCACCTTGATCTATCTGGTCGCCGGGGTTGTTCACATCCTGTCGCAGGGGATCGACCGTATCCTGTTCGTGCTCGCCCTGTTCTTCTTCGTGCTGGGTTGGGGTCCCGTGTTCTGGCAGGTCGCGGCGTTCGCGCTGGGGCATGCGGTCGTGCTTGCCCTTGCAGGGCTTGGGGTCTTTGCCGTGCCGCTGGGGTCATTGTGGCTGGTCGAGGCGTTGGTGGCACTGTCGATCACCTATGTGGCGGCAGAGAACCTGCTGCGCCCGAAGTTCGGCTGGCTGCGGCCCGTGACAGTGTTCGCTTTTGGCGTGCTGCACGGGTTGACCTTTGCCAGCGTGCTGGTGGATTTCGGCCTGCCGCAGGGCCAGGTTGCCCCGGCCGTCATCGGGTTCGCCGTTGGGATTGAGCTGGCCTTGCTGGCCGTGATCCTGGCCGCGTTCCTCGCCGTGATACTGGCCCGGGCCTTTGCCGATGTGGCACAGCTCGGCGATGAAGAGGCGCTCGTCCGCGACCTACCGGTGCTCTACCGCGCGGTATCGCTGGTCGTGTCGTTCGTTGTCGCCTGCCTCGGCGCCTACTGGTTCTTTGCGCGGCTGGGCGTCGTCCACTAGGTGATCACATCCGGTGCGTCGCGCCCGGTCTGGGCCGCGATCCCCGCAATCTCGTCGGCGGCCGCGATGACGCGGGCCAAGGCCTCTTGCGGATCACGATCCAGCGCAGACGGGTCGGTTTCGACCGCTTCCAGATAGACCCGCAGCGTCGCCCCAACCGTTCCGGTCCCCGACAGGCGGAAGACCACCCGCGCGCCATCGTCGAACGTGACCCGCAGCCCCTGCCCCTCTGATCTCGCGCCATCGACCGGATCGTCATAGGCGAACTCGTCAGCGGCGGCGACGGTCATTCCCTGCACCACCTGCCCGGGCAGGTCGCCCAGCTTGGCCCGCACCGCGTCCATCATCGCATTGGCCACACCGGCATCGACCGCCTCATAGTCATGGCGAGAGTAGTAGTTGCGGCCGAACTCGGCCCAGTGCGACGCCATGATCTCGGCCACTGGCATGCGCCGTTCCGCCAGAATGTTGAGCCACAGGAGCACCGCCCACAGCCCGTCCTTTTCGCGCACATGGTCCGATCCGGTGCCCGCGCTCTCTTCGCCGCAAAGCGTCATGCGTCCCGCGTCAAGGAGGTTGCCAAAGAACTTCCACCCCGTCGGCGTCTCGTACACGTCAAGGCCCCGGGCGGCGGCAACACGGTCAAGCGCGCGCGATGTCGGCATCGACCGCGCGACCCCGGCAAGGCCGCCCTTGTAGCCCGGCGCAAGGTGCGCATTGGCGGCCAGGACAGCCAGACTGTCGGACGGGGTGACATAGACACCCTTGCCCAGAATCATGTTGCGGTCGCCGTCACCGTCCGACGCGGCGGCGAAATCAGGGGCGTCCCCGTCCATCACCAGATCGACAAGCGACTTCGCCCAGATCGGGTTCGGGTCGGGATGGCCGCCGCCGAAATCGGGGCTTGGAACGCCGTTCAGGACCGAACCTGCGGGCGCGCCCAAACGGCGCTCAAGGATTTCGGTCGCGTAAGGACCTGTCACCGCATGCATGGCGTCAAACGCCACCCGAAAACCAGAGTTCAGAAGCCCCCGGATGGCGTCAAAGTCAAAGAGGCTTTCCATCAGCGCGGCATAGTCCGCAACCGGATCAACCACATCCACGACCATCCCGCCCAGGTCCTTGTGGCCCAGCGTGGATAGATCGACATCCGGGCCCTCAAGAATGTCGTAGCTTTCGATCTCTTGCGTCGCGGCAAAGATGCGTTCGGTGACGTCCTCGGCCGCCGGACCGCCATTGGGTGTGTTGAACTTCACCCCGAAATCCTCATCCGGGCCGCCCGGATTGTGGCTGGCCGACAGGATGATCCCGCCATCGGTTGCGTTCTTGCGGATCAGGTTCGACGCAGCGGGCGTCGACAAGAGCGCCCCCTGCCCCACGATCACCCGCGCCGCACCCGACGCCGCGGCCATACGCAGGATCACCTGCGCCGCGCGATCGCTGAAATACCGCCCGTCGCCGCCCAGAACGAAGGTCTTGCCGCTGGCCCCGCCGATCCCATTCCAGATGCTTTGGACAAAGTTTTCGAGGTAGTGATGCCCCATGAAGACCTTGGTCTTCTTGCGCAGGCCCGATGTGCCGGGCTTTTGCCCTTCGATGGGCTGCGTGGGGATGGTGAGGCGTTCCATAGCGGGTCCTTTTGTTATCCGGCGGGATCAAGCACGAGCACGGCCACGCTGTCTGCCGCGACAGGCAGGGTCAGGCCATGCAGATTTTGCGGGGGGCTGTCGGGCAAGGCCGTGTCGATCTTGCGGGTCCAGACCCGGCCCTCGGGCGGTTCGGGCACGACCACATCGACAGCATCCCCGGCATTGAAGACGATAAAGATCGCGATCTCTTCCGCCGCATAATGCGGCGTGCCCGAGGCGGTGCGGAGCTCGACACAGACCCGCGCAAGCTCGGGGTCGAGCCAGTCGGCGTTTTGCATCGGGGCCCCGTCATCACGGCGCCAGAACAGATCTTCCATCCCGTCTAGCGCGCGTTCGCGCGAGTGCAGGAACAGTTTCTGGCGTACGATCGGGTGCGCTTTGCGAAAGGCGATCATGCTGCGGGTGAAGCGTTCGAACACCGGATCGACCCCCGCCCAATCGACCCATCCGATCTCGTTATCCTGGTTGTAGGCGTTGTTGTTGCCGTTCTGGCTGTTGCCCAGCTCATCCCCGGCCAGGATCATCGGCGTGCCCTGGCTGAGCAGCAGGGTCGCGATCATGTTGCGTTTGCGCTGTGCACGGGCGGTTCGGATGGCGGCATTCTCGGTCGGTCCCTCGACGCCCATGTTGTCCGAGAAGTTCTCGGCATGCCCGTCGCGCCCGCCTTCGCCGTTGGCCTCGTTGTGGCGACGCGCATACGAGACGACATCTTCCAACGTGAACCCGTCATGCGCGGTCAGAAAATTCAGCGACGAGGTGGCCGGGCGCCCCGAATGGTCGAACTGCTGGGCCGAGCCCATAAAGCGCGCGGCCAGATCCGGCGCCCGCCCCGGATCGCCCCGCCAGAACCGCCGCACGCCATCGCGGAACTTGTCGTTCCAGCTGGAAAACGGTGCGCGAAACGCGCCAAGCTGATACCCGCCCGGCCCGATATCCCAAGGCTCGGCGACCATCTTGATGTTGGCCAGCGTCGGATCCTGCCGGATCGCCTGCAAAAGCGGCGCATCGCGATCAAACCCCACCGGGGTGCGCCCCAGCGAGGCGCCAAGATCAAAGCGAAAGCCGTCCACGCCCATCACCTGCGCCCAGTACCGCAGCGAGTCCATGACCATCATCATGACCATCGGATGCTCGGTGCGCAGCGTGTTGCCCGTGCCAGTGTCGTTCACGTAGTAGCGCGGGTCCTCTTGCAGCCGGTAGTAGCTCGCATTGTCGAGCCCGCGAAACGACAGCGTCGGGCCGCGCTCATTCCCCTCGCCCGTGTGATTGTAGACGACATCCAGAATTACCTCGATCCCCGCGCCATGGAACCGGTCGACCATGCGGCGAAACTCGGAAAGTGCGGTGCCCGACATGTAGCGCGGCTCGGGCGCGAAAAACCCGATGCTCTGGTAGCCCCAGTAATTCGTCAGCCCCATCTCGACCAGAAACCGGTCGTTGATAAAGGCATGCACCGGCAAGAGTTCAATCGCGGTGACACCGAGGCGCGTGAGATGATCGAGGATCGGATCCGAGGCGAGGCTGGCAAAACTGCCCGGGGCCTCGACCGCCGGGTGCTGCATCGTGAGCCCGCGCACATGCGCCTCGTAGATGATCGTGTCGCGCTGGCTTGTGCCGGGGCGACGGGGCTCGGGAAAGCTTGGGGGCGCCTCAACCACGCAGCGCGGCATCCAGGGCGCGCTGTCACGCGGATCAAAGGACAGGTCCCCCGCGGGCGCCCCCACCGTGTGCCCCATCAGCGCATCGTGCCAGCGCGGGTGGTCCGTCAGCCGGCGCGCATAGGGATCCAGTAACAGTTTGTTGGGGTTGAACCGGTGGCCCGCATCCGGGCGGTATGGGCCATAGGCGCGGTAGCCGTACTTTTGCCCCGGCACGATCCCGGCGACATGCCCGTACCAGACATCGCCTTCACGCTCGGGCAGGTCGATCCGCGTCTCAAGCCCATCATCATCGAACAGGCACAGCGTCATCCGCGTGGCATGGGCCGAAAAGATGGCAAAGTTGACGCCCCCCTCGTCGGGGGTCGCGCCCAGTGGCGCGGGGCAGCCTGCGCTGACGCTCGGGCGGTTTGTCATGCCGGGCCTGCGAGCTGCTCATAAAGCGCGGCGTACTCAGCCGCCGAGGATTCCCAACCCACCGGCTGGCGCATGGCATTGCGCTGCATCATCCCCCAGATCTTGGGTTGGCGGTACAGCTCAACCGCGCGCATAAGCGCGCGCGCCAAACCATCCGAGGTCGCGGGATGGAACTGCAACCCGGTCGCGACGCCCATGCGCAAGGCCATCGGGGTTGCCGAAATCACCGTATCGATCAGCCCGCCGGTATAGGCGACAATCGGTATCGTGCCGTAGCGCAGCCCATAAAGCTGGGTCAGGCCACAAGGCTCGAACCGCGACGGCACCAGGATCGCATCGGCGCCCGCAATCATCCGGTGCGACAAGGCCTCGTCATAGCCGATATGGACCGAGATGGCCGGATGCGCCTCGGCGGCTGCGCGAAACTGCCGCTCAAGCACCCGGTCGCCGGACCCAAGCAGGGCCAGTTGCCCACCCCGATCGACGAGCGCAGGTAAGGCCTCTAGCAGCAGATCCAGGCCCTTCTGGTCCGACAGGCGCGAAACCACGACGCATAGCGGGCCGTCCGCCGGGCCCAGCCCAAACTCTTTCCGCAGGGCCTTTTTCGCCCGGGATTTGCCCTTAGCGGTTTTGTAGCGGGCAATCTCGGGATCGGTCGCAGGGTCCCACGCCACATCGTCGATCCCGTTCAAAATACCCGACAGGTCGTCGGCGCGCGACCGCAGCACACCGTCAAGCCCCATCCCGAACTCCGCCGTCATCAGTTCGCGCGCGTAGCTGGGGCTGACGGTCGTCAGCTTGGTTGCAAAGTTCAAACCGGCCTTCAGCGCGCTGATCTGGTCCCAATACTCGAACCCGTCCTCGGTGAAATCCGCCCGATCGAGGCCAAGGGTATCCAGCAGGCTCGCCGGGGCCAGCCCGTGAAACGCCATGTTGTGAATGGTCAGGATGCTGGGAACGTCAATGCCATCGCGGCGCAGGTAGTAGGGGGCAAGGCCTGCCTGCCAGTCATGCGCGTGCAAAACCTCGGGCCGCCAACCTCCCGCTCCATCGGCCGCGATGCGGGTGGCTGCAAGGCACAGCGCGGCAAAGCGTTGCGGATTGTCGGACCACTCCTTGCCGGTCGCATCATTATAGGGCGCGCCCTCGCGCTCAAACAGATGCGGGGCGACGACGATATAGAGCTTCAGCCCACCTGCCTGCGCCGCAACCACCTTGCCCGCCCCACCGAACAGATCGGGCATCTCGAACACGGTTTCGGGCGATTTGAGCTGCGCCAGAACGCCGGGATAGCCCGGCAGGATCGTTCGCATTTCCCAACCCTGCCCACGCAGCGCGGCAGGCAAGGCGCCCGCCACATCGGCCAGCCCGCCCGTCTTGATCAGAGGGGCGCATTCGGACGTGACCGACAGGACGTGCCTCATAGGCTGGCGGCCCTCCGATCAAGCATGTCCTGCGTGATGAGCGTGACGCCGCTCTCGGTCACGCGGAACCACTTGGCATCTTCCTCGGGCTCTTCGCCTACGATCAGGCCTTCGGGAATTTGCACCCCGCGATCCACCACCGTCTTCGTCAACCGCGCCCGCCGGGCCACAGTGACGTAGGGCAGCAAAACCGCGTGGTCGAGCATCGCGTAGCTGTTGGTGTGCACCCCGGTGAAAAACAGCGAATTGCGCACCTCGGTGCCCGAAATGATGCAGCCGCCGGCCACCATCGATGACACGGCGGTGCCGCGGCGATCATCTTCGTCATGGATGAATTTCGCAGGGGGCACGCCTTCGGAATAGGTCCAGATCGGCCAGGTCTGGTCCCAAAGGTCGAGCTCAGGCGTAAAGTCGGTCAGATCGATATTGGCCTGCCAGAATGCATCCACGGTCCCGACATCGCGCCAGTAGGACGGCACATCCGGGCTCCGCCGTACACAGCTGTCATCAAAGCGGTGCGCCATTGCCTTGCCGTTCTTGACGATGTCGGGGATCAGGTCCTTGCCGAAATCATGCGACGAGTTTGGGTCGGCCGCATCCGCCCGCAAGAGATCGCGCAGAAACGGCCAGTCAAAAATGTAGATCCCCATCGAGGCCAGCGCGACCGACGGATCATCAGGCGTGCCCGGGGGATCAGCGGGTTTTTCCAGGAACTCGGTGATTGTGCCCGCATCATCGATGGCCATGACGCCAAAGGCCGACGCCTCGGCGCGCGGCACCGTCAGGCAGCCCACGGTGACATCGGCGCCGGTATCGACATGCTGGCGCAGCATCATCTCGTAATCCATCTTGTAAATGTGGTCGCCCGCCAGAACGACGATGTAATCGATCCCGTAGCTGTCGATGATGTCAATGTTCTGGGCCACCGCGTCCGCGGTGCCGCGATACCACATCTCTTCGTCCACGCGCTGCGAGGCCGGCAGAATATCCAGATATTCGTTCCGCTCGGCCCGGAAGAAGCTCCAGCCTCGCTGACAATGCCGGATCAGGCTGTGCGCCTTGTATTGGGTGGCAATCGCCATCTTGCGGATGCCCGAGTTCATCGCGTTCGACAGCGCGAAATCGATGATCCGGGTCTTGCCGCCAAAGTAGACCGCGGGCTTCGCCCTACGATCGGTCAGCTCTTTCAAACGCGATCCGCGCCCCCCGGCCAGCACAAAGGCCATAGATCGATTGGCCAGACGCCGATTATTCACTGGCTTTTGCATGGTATCCTCCCCGTTCCCCGCTATCCCCTGTCGTGGCGCAATATGACGGTGGAAAGCGGCGGCAACGTGACAAGGGCCGAAGCCGGTTGTCCGTTCCAGCCACCCGCATCCGCGACAACCGATCCAAGGTTGCCCTCGTTGCTGCCGCCATAAAGCGCCGCGTCGGTATTGAGCACCTCACGCCACGTGCCGCTGTGCGACAGGCCGATGCGCCAGCCGCTGCGTTCCGCCGGGGTGAAGTTGCACAGAACCGCGATCTCGGCGTCGTCGGGCCCACCGCGCCGCAGCCAGGCAAAGACCGATTCATCGGCTGCCCCGCCATCGATCCATTGGAACCCGTCGCCTTCGCAGTCTTTGACATGCAGCGCCGGTTCTGCCCGGTAAAGCGTATTGAGATCGCGGATCAGCCGCTGCAGCCCGGCATGGGACGCATCGCCCAACGCGCCCCAATCGAGCTGCGCGTCATGGTTCCATTCGTGGTACTGACCGAACTCCTGGCCCATGAACAAAAGCTTCTTGCCCGGGTGCCCCCACATAAACCCGTAATAGGCGCGGAGGTTTGCGAACTTTTGCCAGATGTCCCCGGGCATGCGCGACAGCATCGTGCCTTTGCCATGCACGACCTCATCATGGCTGATCGGCAGGATGAAGTTTTCCAAGAACGCGTAATGCAGCCCGAAGGTCATCTGATCATGGTGATGCTTGCGATAGATCGGGTCCTTGGACATGTAGCTGAGCGTGTCGTTCATCCAGCCCATGTTCCACTTGTATCCGAACCCCAGCCCGCCATCGCTGACCGGGGTCGAGACGCCGGGATAGGCGGTGCTTTCCTCGGCAACGGTCATGATCCCCGGCATCTCGCCATAGGCGGTGGTGTTCATCCGCTGCAACATGGCGATCGCTTCCAGGTTCTCGCGCCCGCCGTATTTGTTGGGGATCCATTCCCCGTCTTTCCGCGAATAGTCGCGATAGAGCATCGAGGCCACGGCATCGACCCGCAGCCCGTCGATGTGAAACTCCTCCAACCAATAAAGCGCGTTCGAGACAAGGTAGTTGGCCACCTCGGCCCGCCCATAATTGAAGATCAGGGTGTTCCAGTCCTGATGATAGCCCTCTTTGGGGTCCGCGTGCTCATAAAGCGCAGTGCCATCAAACAGACCCAGCCCATGCGCATCCGTCGGAAAATGCCCCGGCACCCAGTCCAGGATAACCCCGATTCCGCGTTGATGCGCGGCATCGACAAGGTCGCGGAACTCGTGTGGGGGGCCGTGGCGGATGGTCGGGGCGAAAAGGCCGACGGGCTGATAGCCCCACGAGCCGTCGAAGGGAAACTCGCTCACCGGCATCAACTCGATATGCGTGAACCCCATATCGACGACATAATCGACCAATTCAGTCGCCGCCTCGCGGTAGGATAGTGGACGGTTGCCCTCATCAGCACGGCGACGCCAGGACCCCAGGTGCACCTCGTAGATCGAGATCGGCGCCGTCCGGCTGTTATTGCCCGCCCGGCCCTGCATCCAGGCGCCATCGTGCCAGCCATAGCCCGCGATATCGCGCACGACGCTGGCCGTGGCCGGCGGGTGTTCGGCGCCAAACCCCACCGGATCGGCCTTGAGCGGCTGCACCTCGCCATCCGGACCGGTGATCTGGAATTTATACGGGCTGCCCTCGCCCACCGCGGGCACAAAGATCTCCCACACCCCGGTCGCGCCGCGCCGCCGCATCCCGTGCCGCCGCCCGTCCCAGTGGTTGAAAGGCCCCAGAACCGCCACCCGCCCGGCATTGGGGGCCCAAACGGCAAAATGCGTCCCCGGGACGTCCTCATGGGTGATCACATGCGCGCCAAGCGCCTGCCACAGGCGTTGATGCGTGCCCTCGCCCAGCAGGTATTCATCCATCTCGCCCAGAACCGGCGGAAAGCGGTAGGCGTCGTCATAGGTCCAGTCCGCCCCATGGGCCGACCCGCGCAACGCATAGGCCCCGGTGTCGGGCACCTGCCCGGCAAAAAGACCGGCATGTTCGGCAACCTGTGACAGCGGGAACGTGGTGTCGCCAATACGGGCCGACAGGTGTTCCGCCCCGGGATCAAACGCGATCACGCACGACAACCCCTTGCGCACATGCCGCCCGAGCACTGCGAAGGGATCATCATGCGTTCCCGCCACGATACGCGTCGCATCATCGGGCGGGATCATCTGGTCTGGCGTAAGCGTGTCTGACGCGGGCGGCATTCTGGCAGGCTAGCGGGAAACCCCGCCAGCGCAAGCCATTCACTCGGCTGCAAGTTCACGCATCGGCTGCGCGATCTCGGCATGCCAGACATCGGCCATGTACCCCCGGATCGTCCGATCCGAGGAAAACCAACCCGACCGGGCGGTGTTGTAAGCCGCCATCCGAGCCCAGTGCATTGGGTCGGCAAAGGCCGCATCAATCTCGCGCTGGGCGCGCCAGTAGTCCGAGAAATCGGACGACACGACAAAGTAGTCCGGCCCTGAAATGTTGTCGGCGATCCCGGCGAAAAGGCCCGGCGTGTCGGGGGCGAACGTGTCATCGCGCAGGCTTTGCACCGCCCGCGCCAGGCGCGGATCGGCCGCAATCGCCTTGGCGGCATGGCCTGCAACCTCGCGGCGGGCCATGACCTCTTCCGCGGTCATCCCGAAGAGAAAGAAGTTCTCTGCACCCACATGTTCACGGATCTCGACATTGGCGCCGTCGAGCGTACCCACGGTAAGCGCCCCGTTCAGCGCAAACTTCATGTTCCCAGTGCCCGACGCCTCTTTCCCTGCCGTCGAAATCTGCTCCGAGACGTCGGCCGCAGGGATCAGACGCTCGGCCAGCGTGACGTTATAGTTCGGCGCGAAGATCACCTTGAGATAGGGCGAGGTCACCGGATCGGCGTTCAGCCGGGCGGCGACCGAGTTGATCAGGTGGATGATCTCTTTGGCGAACACATAGCCCGGCGCAGCCTTGCCCGCGAAAATCTTGATCCGCGGCGTCCACCCGGCATCCGGATTGTCCCGGATCTCTTGCCAGTGGGCGATGGTTTCAAGGATGTTCATGTGCTGGCGTTTGTATTCGTGCATCCGCTTGATCTGCACATCAAAGATCGCCCGCGGATCGGCTGAGAACCCGTGCTCTGCCGACAGCCACCCGGCCAGTTCCGCCTTGTTGGTCGTCTTGATCTCGGCATAACGCTCAAGGAAGGCTGCATCGTTGATATGCGGCTCCAGATCCGTCAATCGTTCGGCATCGCCGACCCAGTCGGGGCCGATCGCTTCGGTGATCAGCGCGGCAAGCCGCGGGTTGCACCCCAACAGCCAGCGGCGCGGCGTCACCCCGTTCGTCTGATTGACGATGCGCTCGGGGTGCAGGCTATGCAGATCCTCGAACACCGTTTGCTTCATCAGCTCGGTATGCAGCGCCGAGACGCCGTTCACCCGGTGCGACATGATGAACGACAGCTCGCCCATCTTCACCTGCCCTTCCTCGCGCACCGACACCTTGCGCGACGGGTACTGCTTGGCATGGGCGCCATCAATCATCTCGATGATCTGCACATGGCGCGGCAAGAGCCCGGCCATCAACGCCTCGGGCCAGCGCTCCAACGCCTCGGGCAAGAGCGTGTGGTTGGTATAGCTCAGGCACCGGCGCGCGGTTTCCATGGAGTCCTCGAACGACATGCCGTTCTCGTCCAGAAGCAGCCGCACCAGTTCGGGCCCGGCAATGGCGGGGTGCGTGTCGTTCAGCTGAATCGCGACCTTCTTTGGCAACTGCCGCAGATCGCTATCGGTGCTCTTGAACCGCCGCAGGATGTCTTTCAGCGAGGCGGCGGTAAAGAAGTACTCTTGCTTCAACCGCAGCGCCTTGCCGCCATCGGTCGTGTCATCGGGATAAAGCACCCGGCTGATCGTGCGCGCCAGCGCCTCGGGCTCGGCCGCCGCCGCATAGTCGCCGCGATTGAACCGGGCGAGGTCGAACAATTGCGTGGGCTGCGCTGCCCAGAGCCGCAGCGTGTTGGCCCAGCGCCCGTGCCAGCCGATGACCGGTGTATCATGCGCCTCGGCCACCACGGCCTCGAACGGGCGCCAGATGCCCCGAGCGCCTTTGACGTGAACATGCCCGCCAAACCCGATCTCGAAATTCGCTTCGGGCCGCACAAATTCCCAGGCGTTGATCTGGCGCAGCCAGTCCTCGGGTTCTTCGACCTGGCGCCCACCTTCGAACCGCTGGCGAAAGAGCCCGTGTTCGTAGCGGATGCCATAGCCGTAGGCCGGGCAGCCCAGCGTAGACAGGCTCTCCATGAAACAGGCCGCCAGACGCCCCAGCCCCCCGTTGCCCAACGCCGCATCCGGCTCGTCCCCGACAACGCCGTCGAAGGGAAGGCCCAGCGACACGCAGGCCTCGTGCGCCACATCCGTCAGACCCAGGTTCGAGATGGCGTCTTCCAACAGACGTCCGATCAGGAACTCCATCGACAGGTAATAGACGCGCTTTTCGCCGCCGTCATAGGTCGCGCGGGTCGAGGCGAACCAGCGGTCGACGATGCAATCCCGCACCGCCAGCGTCATCGCCACGCGCCAGTCATAGGTGCTGGCATGATCGGCATCCTTGCCGATCGAATATTTCAAATGATGCAGAACCTGTGCACGAAACTCGTCAGTTTTCATGGAATATCCGTTGGCAAGGTGCGGGTCGCATGGGCCCGGATGTTGAGTGATAGTGTGACACTGCGCGCGCGCCCTGTCACACCTGAAGTGTCGCGGACACGGCCTTTGACCACCGTTCCGTCCGGGCCGCCCGAATTTCAGGCGACATCTGCGGCTCAAACCGCCGATCCAGCGCCCAGTTTGCGGCAAATCCCTGCGCATCCGGGTAGACACCCGCCCGCATGCCGGCCAGCCATGCCGCGCCCAGCGCCGTGGTTTCCAGGACGGCGGGCCGGTCCACCGGCGCGCCAAGGATGTCGGACAGAAACTGCATGGTCCAATCGCTGGCCGTCATACCGCCATCCACGCGCAAGACATTGGTGTCCGCCGCACCCGGCCAATCGGCCTTCATCGCCTCCAAAAGATCGCGGGTCTGATAGCCCACGCTTTCAAGCGCGGCCCGCGCGAACTCGGCCGGGCCCGAGTTCCGGGTCAGCCCATAGATCGCGCCCCGACATTCGGCATTCCAGTAGGGCGCGCCCAACCCGGTAAAGGCGGGCACCATCACGACCCCCTGTTCGGGATCGGCGGCCTCGGCCAGAGCCTGGGTCTCGGACGCTTCGCGGATCAGCTTCAGCCCGTCGCGCAGCCACTGCACCACGGCTCCGGCGATGAAGATCGCGCCTTCCAGCGCATAGGTCCGTTTGCCGTCCAGCTGATAGGCAATTGTCGTGAGCAACCGATTGCTCGACGCCACTGGCGCATCGCCGGTGTTGAGAAGCGCGAAACATCCGGTCCCGTAGGTGGATTTGAACATCCCCGGCTCGAAACAAGCCTGCCCCACCGTGGCCGCCTGCTGATCGCCCGCAACGCCCAGGATCGGGATTTCGCGCCCGAACAGATCCGCCCGCGCCATGCCGAAATCGGAGGCGCAATCGCGCACCTCGGGCAACATCGCCATCGGGATGTTCAAGAGACGGCAGACCTCTTCATCCCAAACGCCCCTGTGAATGTTAAAAAGCAGGGTCCGCGCCGCGTTCGTGGCATCCGTCACATGCGCCCGGCCGCCTGTCATCCGCCAGATCAGATAGCTGTCGACAGTGCCAAACAGCAGCTCCCCCGCCTCGGCCCTGGCGCGCGCGCCCTCGACCGTATCCAGGATATAGGCAAGCTTGGTGCCCGAGAAATACGGGTCAAGCAGCAGGCCGGTACGCTCGGTCACCATCGCCTCGTGCCCGGCTTCCCGCAATTCTGCGCATTTGGCGGCGGTGCGCCGATCCTGCCAAACGATGGCGTTGTGAACCGGCGCCCCCGTTGCCTTGTCCCATACCACCGTTGTCTCGCGCTGATTGGTGATGCCAATGGCTGCGATCCGGCCTGCATCGATGCCGGCCCGCTCAATCACCGCGCGGCAGGTGGCCGCCACGGTCGACCACAGGTCCGCCGGGTCATGTTCGACCCAGCCCGAGGCGGGAAAATACTGCGGGAATTCCTCTTGCGCGACCGCCGCAATCCCAAGGCCCTGATCGAACAGGATCGCCCGGCTGGATGTGGTGCCCTGATCTATTGCCAGCACATAGGTCATCAGTGTCTCCCCCGTCTTTTTTGTGCTGCACCAGTGTCAGGGATTGCCCCGGCCTGTCCAGTCCGCATCGCGCGCGCGTACCCTTAAGCAGGCGCGCCCGGTTTACCAGTGCTGCGCCGGATGCGGCTGGATGTGCGTGCGCTCTGTTTACGAAGCGTTATCAACCAATGGGATAGGGACCGACTGTGCCGATCGTGCAACTGCAGAATGTCGCGTCGCACAGCGCGGGCGCCAACGATCAATTCTGTGGTACTCTGAAACTGCGTCGATTGATTTTTGCGATTTCGACAGTGACCCGTACAGGATCGGCCCTACCGGATTTTCCGCGCTGACATACGCGGATATGGTTCCTCCCTGACTGGACAGGCCGCACCCCGGTGCGGTCTTTTTTTGTCAGATCGGTTCGATCAGTTCCGGCCCGCTGGCCCGGTTCGAATTCACCGCCACGTCAACGCGATGAAAGACCAGCGCGTCGTCAGGCTGGGCTGTCATCAGCCGCGCCGCACCCTTGCCTGCCTCGCCCAGCCAAAGCGGCCAGTCACCGGGGTCGAGGATGACCGGCATCCGGTGGTGGATCGCCGCCATCGACGCATTGGCCGCGGTGGTGACAATCGCGCAGGTGCGGTGGCTCAGGTCGTCGCGCGACCAGTCCTGCCACACCCCGGCAAAGGCCAGCGGCGCCCCATCCGCGCGCCGGATGTACCAGGGCAGGCGCTTGCCCTCGCTGTCCTTGGTCCATTCGTAGAAACCGGTCGCGATGATCAAACAGCGCCGTTCCCGACAGGCGGCGCGAAACGCGGGTTTTTCCGCAATCGTCTCGGCGCGCGCATTGATCAGCAGCGGCCCGTCGCTCGGCGTCTTGTACCAGTTCGGAAGAAAGCCCCAGCGCATCGCGATCAGCCGCCGCTGATCGCCGCCCACCACGGCATGCACCGCGTTGGTCGGACAGACGTTGTAGTTGGGCACTTGCGGCAGATCGTTGGCGGGCACCGCTTCGAAAAGCTGGGCCATCGCATCTGGCGGCAGGGTTATGGCAAAGCGTCCGCACACGACAAAGGCGGGGATCGGCGGGCGCGCAGGGCGCCCGCCGCATATGTCTTAACGCTGGCTGATACGCCCGTCGGTATAGGGCGTATACGCGGCCCCCTTGGCCGACATGAAATCGGCCACGACAACCTCAAGCCCCGGGCCAAAGTCATAGGCGTTCATGCCTTCGACGAACATCCGATAGCCGTCGCCGCCGTTGCGCATGTAGTTGTTGGTGACCACGCCATAGGTCGCGGCGGGATCGATTGGCGCAAACGCGTCGCCAGCGGCCACCATCACCTCGACGATCCGGCTGCCAGGTTCGGCGGCGGCGTCCCACGTGTACTTCATACCTGCGACCTGCGGGAAGCGACCAGCGCCTTCTTCCACTTGGCTGACACCGTTCTCCAGCGCGTCGATGATCATCTGACCGGTCGCCTCAAACGTGGCGAGCGTGTTCTGGAACGGCAGCACCGTCAGAATCTCACCCATGGTGACCTCGCCCGCATCGATTGAGGCGCGCAGACCACCACCATTCTGGATCGCGATCGTCACGCCCTGATCGGCCACCCGATCAAGCATGGCATCGGCCACAAGGTTGCCCATGGCACATTCCACGGCGCGGCAGCTGCCCCGCTCGCCATCAATGGCGTCCGAAGCCTCGGCCACAACGGTGTTCTTCAGCTCTTCGATGGGTCCGGCCAGCTCGGCCACACGCGCCACGATGGCGGCGTCTTCCTCAACCGAGGCATCGAGCACGATGGTGTCGCCGCCCGCGTAAAGCAGTGTCCCGTCATCGGAGAAGGTCAGCTCCAGATGGCCGACGTATTTCGAATAGGCATAGGCCTGCGCCACCGGCACCAGCGTGCCGTCGGCCTGGCTCACCCAGGTGGGATAGGGGCCGTCACGGTCGGGGTCCGTCGCGCTGAGGTAGGTGTGCGAGTGGCCGCCAATGATCGCGTCGATGCCGGGCACCGCCTCGGCAATGGCGATATCGGCCGGAAGACCCACGTGATTGAGCGCGATGATCTTGGTCACCCCCTCGGCAGTCAGCGCCTCGACATCCGCTGCCAGCGCCTCGATCTCATCCTGGAAGATCACGTTCGGGCCGGGCGAAGACGTCTCGACCGTGTCGGTCGCCAGCGCCGAGATAATCCCGATCCGTTCCCCCCCGACCTCAAGGATCAGGTGATCCTCGACAAGGCCGTTCAGCACATTCGATTGCGACAGGTCGAGGTTGCCCGAGATCACCGGCACATCCACGGCGTTCACAAACTCGGCCAGCTTCTCGGGGCCATCGTCAAACTCATGGTTGCCCACGGCCATCGCGTCAAAGCCGATGACGTTCATGAACTCGGCTTCCACGGCGCCTTTGTAGGTCGTGTACATCATCGAACCCTGGAACTGGTCACCCGCATCCACCACGATCACGTTTTCGCCCGCGGCGGTCAGCGCGTCGCGCAGCTCGTTGATCTTGGTGGCCACACGGGCCACGCCGCCAAAGCACTTGCCTTCGGCATTGTCCTCGGCAGAGCAGGTGGAATCGAAACGGTTGATCGGCTCGATCCGGCTGTGCAGATCGTTGATGTGCAGCACATGCAACGTGTACTCGGCGGATGCGGCGCCTGCGGAAATCGCAAAGGCGGCCGCGGTGGTCATCAAGCGTGCAATCATCTGGTGAAGTCTCCCCATTGTTTTTTGGATGTCCCCGCCGCCAAACTGCCGGAGCGGACATGGCGAGTCAAAGCGATAGGCCGAACAAACCGCACGCGACAGGACCCGTGCACAATTACCTAGCGGCTTGACCCCCGGCGCCACGCGCGGCATGCGCCGGGTCATGGCAATTTACAAAATCTTCCGTGCCCCCGAATGGCAAGCCCTGATGGAGGCTGGCGAAACCGACGGTGCCCCCGTCGACCTCGCCGATGGCTATATCCACTTCTCGACCGCCGCGCAGGTGGCCGAGACCGCGGCAAAGCATTTCGCGGGCGAAAGCGATCTCTACGTCGTCGCCGTGCCCGAAGCGTCCCTGGGCGACGCGCTGAAATGGGAACCCTCGCGCGGTGGGCAGCTTTTTCCCCATCTCTACCGTCCGCTTCGGTTGGCCGACCTCGCCTGGGTCCGCCCCTTTCGCGATGGCGCCCTGCCTGAGGGCGTTGAATGAGCCTGGCCGAACGCATCGGCCTATCGCTCTTGCGCCGGATCGACCCCGAGCGGGCCCATGGTCTGGCGCTCAAGGCGCTGAACGCGGGGCTGATGCCCCTGCCCGGGCCGGTGACCTCCGCACGCCTGCGCACCCAAATCGCGGGGCTCACCTTCCCCAATCCCGTGGGCCTTGCCGCCGGTTTTGACAAAAACGCCGAGGCGTTGGGCCAGCTCATGCGCAGCGGTTTCGGGTTTCTTGAGGTTGGCGCCGCCACCCCCCGCGCCCAGCCGGGCAACCCGCGCCCGCGCCTGTTCCGCCTGTCCGAGGATCGCGCCGCGATCAACCGCTTTGGATTCAACAATGACGGCGCCGACGCCATTGCACGCCGGCTTGCGGCACGACCTGCGGGCATCCCCGTGGGGCTCAACCTCGGCGCCAACAAGGACAGCGCCGACCGCGCCGGTGACTTCGCGCGCGTCCTCGCCACATGCGGGGACCATGTCGATTTCGCCACCGTGAACGTCTCGTCCCCCAACACCGAACGGCTGCGCGACCTGCAAGGCAAGGCCGCGCTTGCCGCCTTGCTCGACGGTGTCTTTGCGGCGCGCGATGCCCTGCCCCGTCCATTGCCGATCTTTCTGAAAATCGCGCCGGATCTTGAACCCGACGCCCTCCAAGACATCGCCGATCTGGCCCTCTCCACACCCATCGACGCGGTGATTGCCACCAACACGACGCTGGCGCGGGACGGGTTGAAAAGCGCGCAGGGGGATGAGATGGGCGGCCTGTCGGGGGCACCGCTGTTTGAACGCTCGACACGGGTGCTGGCGATGCTGTCTGCGATGACCGACGGCGCCGTGCCATTGATCGGCGTCGGGGGCGTGGCCTCTGCCGAAAACGCCTACGCCAAGATCCGCGCCGGGGCGAGCGCGGTTCAGCTTTATACCGGCCTCGTCTATGGCGGCCTCTCGCTCGCCGCGCGCATCGCCCGCGATCTTGACGCGCTGTTGGCCCGCGACGGCTCTGCATCGGTGGCCGATGCCGTGGGCGCCGGCCGGCAAGACTGGTTGGCTGCCTAACGCTCTGCCGCTGCCTCAAGCGCGGGGTATCGCAAGCCCAGGGTGACGCCGCGGGCAATGAACGAGATCAAGAGCGCGATCCACAGGCCGTGGTTGCCGAAGGGCGGGATCAAGACACCGCAGGCCAGCGCATAGATCACCGCGGAAATCACCATCATATTACGCATGTCGCGGGTGTGCGTGGCGCCGATGAAGATCCCGTCGAACATCCATGCCGCCACTCCGGCAAGCGGCGCGGCCACCATATAGACCAGATAAGTGCGCGCCGCTTCGCGCACCTCGGGCGCCGTGGTCATGATGTCGACGGCCCGGGCCCCGAACAGCGCGAACGCCGCCGCCAGCGTGACCACGATACCCAGCGCCCAAAGCCCCGTCATCTGCGCCGCCCGGCGCAGCGCGGTCCGCCGCCGCGCGCCCATTGCCTGACCCACCAGCGTTTCGGCCGCAAACGCAAAGCCGTCCATCGCATAGGCCGTTACATGCAGGAACTGCAAAAGGATCTGGTTGGCCGCAAGCGCGACATCCCCGAAATCCGCCCCGAGAAACAGGAACGAGACGAACACCGCCTCAAGCAGGACAGACCGGATCAGGATGTCGGCATTGACCACCGCCATGCGCCGCAACCGCCCGGAATCGAACACCCGCCGCCAGTCGTTCCACTGCCCCCGGCCCAGCACCCCGCGGCAAAACCACAGCCCCAGCGCAAGACCCGACCATTCGGCGATCAGGGTGGCGACGGCCACGCCTTCGACGCCCCATCCAAGGCCCAGAACGAACCAGAAATTGAGAACGATCTTCAGCCCGTTCATGGCGACCTGAATCACCAGAACCGCGCGTGTCCGCTCGGCCGCGATCAGCCAGCCGGTGATGCCGTACAGCGCGATCGCCGCCGGGGCCGAAAGCACCCGGATCTCCATATAGGCGCGCGCCAGGGTCTCGACCTCGTTGCTTGCCGGGGCCACACGGAACGCCAGGGCAAAGATCGGGCCCTGACACACGACAAAGACCAAACCCGCCGACAGGCCGATCAGCATCGCGCGGGTCAGCAGCGCATCGGCCTCGGCCCGGTCCCCCGCGCCCAGGGCCTGACTGGTCAGGCCGACCGTCCCCATGCGCAGAAACCCGAAGATCCAGTAGATCGCCGTTAGGATGATCGCGCCGATGCCCACCGCACCGATCGGCGCGGCTGCGCCCATCTGGCCCACCACGCCGGTATCCACGACCCCAAGGATCGGCACCGTGGCGTTCGACAGCACGATGGGCAGGGCGATATTGGCGACGCGGGCATGGGTCAGGCGCTGCGATTGCGCCGTCTCAGCCAGCCCGCGACGGCATCAGGAAATGCCCGGTCGCCTGCGCGATCAACCGATCGCGGTTGTCCTGCCACGCTTCGACCATCACGCTTGCATACCGCCGCCCCGACCGGGTCACGCGGGCCCGTGCATAGGCATCGCGCGGCAGGCCCGAGCGCAGGTAGTCCACCGTAAACCCGATGGTGCGCGGCATCCGCGGCAAGGTTGTGGGATCAAGCGTTTCGGTATCGATCCGCCCGCTCTCGATCTCATCCCACAGGATCGTCCAGCTCAGCTCGATAAAGGCCGTCACTTCCAGAAAGGCCGCCGTCGCGCCGCCGTGGATCGCGGGCAGGAACGGGTTGCCGATCAGCTTTTCATCATAGGGCAGCGTGGTGGTCAGCTCATCCCCCCGCCGCTCAAACACGATCCCCAGGTACTGGATGTAGGGGATCCCCCCGACCAGCGCGTTCAGCGCCGCATCCCGGCGCTGCTTCACGACCTGAACCGGCTCGGGCGGTGGTCGGCTCATCGCGATGCCCCCTGCTCCGCGGTGAACGATCCGGCCGCCGTCGCCACCGGATTGTCGTCATCATCATCAAGCGCCACGGCCCGCACGAACGCCACGTTGCGCGTGATGTGATAGCAGGTCGCTCGCGCGCGGATCGTCTGGCCGGGTGTCGCGGCGCGCATGTAATCGATCCGCAGATCGATGGTGGCCGTCCCCGCGGGCGATTTCGGATGGCTCATCACCGCCGCCCCGCCACACGTATCCATCAGGGCCGAGACAGCCCCGCCATGCAAAACCCCGGTCGCAGGATCGCCCACAAAACGCGTGTCATAGGGCATCTCGATCTCGGCCACGCCATCGCCGATATCGGTGAGCGTCATGGAAAGCGCCTTTGAATGCGGTATCGCTTCGATAAACTGCCGCGCTATCTCGGCCTTACGATCTGACATGGCGTCCTCCGTTCCCGTCGGTTTATCGGGGTGCGACGCACCGGCTTTCAAGCGCAATCTTGTCGGCCCGGCCATTGCGTGAAACCGCCGCCGGACATAACGTAACGTCAAGGTGAGGAGCGACGATGGCCCCAGACCGGCTGACGTTCAAGGAAATGTGCGCAACATTCGATGTGACCCCGCGCACCCTGCGCTACTACGAATACATCGAGCTTCTGGCGCCCGAGAAAGAGGGACGCTCCCGCTTCTACGGCCCCCGCGAAACCGCACGGATGACGTTGATCCTGCGCGGGCGGCGCTTTGGCTTCAGCCTCGAAGAGATCCGCCAATGGCTGCTCATCCGCGAGGAACAGGGCACCGAAGAGCAGATGAAGGTCTGGGTCGATGCCGCCGACCGCCAGATCAAGGCGCTCACGCAAGAGCGCGAAGAGCTTGATCGCACCATAGAAGAGCTGCGCATGTTGCGCGATCTTGGACAATCGGGCGAAAACACACGCGCCTCGTGAGCGAATTGTGAAAGTGACGCAACGTTTCTTTACGTAAACGTCAACAAGCCTTGCGCGATCGCCGCCTCCCCCGCATCTATCTGGTCAACCGAAGCAGCCGAGACCTGCAGATGACCGACGATCTGATGACCATACGCGAGATGTGCGACGCCTTCGATGTCACACCGCGCACCCTGCGCTTCTATGAGGCCAAGGAACTTCTCTTCCCACAACGTGAAGGCCAAAAGCGCCTGTTCACCCGCCGCGACCGTGCGCGGCTCAAGCTGATCCTACGCGGCAAGCGCTTTGGCTTCAGCCTCGAAGACATCCGCCAACTCCTGAACCTCTACGACGCGGGCGACCAGCAGCTCACGCAGATGACACGCACCTATGAATTGGCCCAGGAACGACTGGCCGATATGGAACGTCAGCACGACGAACTGACCGAGGCCATCGCCGATCTCAAAGAACAGCTGAAATGGGGGGCCGAGATCATCGCCTCGCTCCAGCAACCCCCAAAAGCCGCCGAATAACAGACCGCGACAGGGAACCCGATCATGCCGAGCTACACCGCCCCGATAAAGGACACACAGTTCATTTTGCAGGAGGTGCTCGACGTCTCTGCCCAGGAGATCCCCGGCTACGGCGACTTGGATGCCGACTTCACCGCCGCCGTGCTGGAAGAGGCGGGCAAGATCGCCAGCCAGGTTCTGGCCCCCCTAAACAGCGTGGGCGACAGCCAGGGCTGCCGGCTTGAAAACGGCGTGGTCCGCACGCCCGAGGGCTTCAAGGCCGCCTACGACACCATGCGCGAAGGCGGCTGGACCGCGCTTGACGCCGATCCGGCCTATGGCGGCCAAGGCATGCCGATGATCCTGAACCTCGCCACGGGCGAGATGTTTTCCTCGGCCAACATGGCCTTTCAGATGTATTCCGGCCTGACCCATGGCGCGATGTCCGCAATCCATGCCCATGGCTCGGACGCCCAAAAGGAAACCTACCTTCCCAAGATGATCGCTGGCGACTGGACCGGCACCATGAACCTGACCGAGCCGCAATGCGGCACCGATCTGGGACTGATCCGCACCAAGGCCGAACCCCAGGACGACGGCACCTACAAGATCACCGGACAGAAAATCTGGATCTCGGCCGGCGAACACGACCTGAGCGACAACATCATCCACCTCGTCCTCGCCAAGGTCCCGGGCGGCCCCGAAGGGATCAAGGGCATCTCGCTCTTCATCGTGCCGAAGTTCATGGTCAATGACGATGGCAGCCTTGGCGACCGCAACGCTGTGTCCTGCGGCGGGCTGGAAGAGAAGATGGGCATCCACGGCAACGCCACCTGCGTGATGAACTACGATGGCGCGACCGGGGTCCTGATTGGCGAGATGCACAAGGGCATGCGCGCAATGTTCACGATGATGAACGAAGCCCGGCTTCTGGTGGGCATGCAGGGTTATGCCCAGGCCGCGGTCGCCTATGAAAACGCGCTTGGCTTCGCCCGCGACCGGCTGCAAGGCCGCGATGTCACGGGCACCAAGAACCCCGACGGTGCCGCCGATCCGATCATCGTGCATCCCGATGTTCGCCGGAACCTCCTTGACCAGAAAAGCTTTATCGAAGGCGCCCGCGCCTTTGCACTCTGGGGCGCGACACTTATCGACCGCGCCCACCGGCAGGACGATGCCGACGCCGAAGCGCTGATCTCGCTCCTGACCCCGGTGATCAAGGGCTTCCTGACCGACAAGGGGTTTGAAGGCACGGTGCTGGCCCAGCAAACCCTGGGCGGATCGGGCTTTACCAAGGAATGGGGTCTGGAACAGTTCGTCCGCGACGCCCGGATCGCGATGATCTACGAGGGCACCAATGGCATCCAGTCGCTTGACCTTGTCGGTCGCAAGCTGGGGCTGAACGGCGGCAAGACGATCATGGGCTTCTTTGAGACGGTGAAAACCTTCCTCAAGGAAAACGAGGGCAATGACGCGATCAAGGCCGACTTCCTCGACCCGCTGAAAGCCGCCTCCAAGGACCTTCAAGCGGCGGGCATGTACTTCATGGCCGAGGGCATGAAGAACCCCAACAACGCGCTCTCGGGCAGCTATGACTTCATGACGATGTTCGGCCATGTCTGCCTTGGCTTCATGTGGGCGCAGATGGCTAAATCAGCCCAAGCCGCGCTCGACGGCGGCGCATCAGACCGCGAGTTCTACGAATCCAAGCTCGCCACCGGGCGCTACTACATGAAGCGGCAACTTCCGGCGACGGCCCTGCACCTCGCGCGCATCCAGTCCGGCGCCGATCCGGTGATGACGCTGGAAGCGGCGAATTTCTGAGCGCGCCCGTGCCCAAACGCCTCCGCCTCACCCGCCGTTTCCCGGTCGCCATGACCGAAGACGGCTATCGCCGCCTGAAACGCTTTGCCAAAGAGGCAGGACTGGACGAAGGCGAAGCGCTGTCGTTTCTGTTCGAAAACTTCGACAGTGTGACCGACCACGACAACCTCACCCACCGCATGCGGCTGTTCAATGCCGAGCTTGAGGCGAGGAAAAAATGAGGGGGAGACCATGACCGCATCCACCTGGATGACCGAAGAGCACACCATGCTCGCCGAAATGACGCGCGACTACATCACCCGCGAATGGGCAGACCACGCCGAGCGTTGGCGCGAGGCAGGCGAGATGGACCGCGAGATCTGGGACCAGACCGGCGCGCTCGGACTGCTCTTGCCCTCGATCCCCGAGCAATTCGGCGGTGCGGGTGGCGACTTTGGCCACGAGGCCGCGATCCTGATCGAAGCGGGCCGCACCAATCACGCCGCCTTCGGCACGAGCCACGGCATCCATTCCGGCATCGTCGCCCACTACCTGCTCACCTATGGCTCAGACGATCAGAAATCACGCTACCTGCCCCGCATGGCCAAGGGCGAAATGGTCGGCGCACTGGCCATGTCCGAACCCGCCGCAGGCTCGGACGTCCAGGGGATTAAGACCCGCGCGGTGCGCGACGGGAATGCCTATCGCCTGTCCGGACAGAAGACGTTCATCACCAACGGGCAGCAGGCCGACCTGATCCTGGTCGCTGCCAAGACCGATCCCAAGGCCAGGGCCAAGGGCACGTCGCTGGTGATTGTCGAAACCGAGGGGGCCGAGGGTTTTGAGCGTGGGCGCAACCTCAAGAAAATCGGCCTGCACGCGTCGGATACCTCAGAGCTTTTCTTCGACAATGTCGAAGTCCCGCCCGAAAACATCCTGGGCGGTGAGGAAGGGCGCGGCTTCTATCAGATGATGGAGCAGCTCCCCCAGGAACGCCTGATCATCGCCTGCGGCGCGGTGGGCGCGATGGAGGGGGCGGTCGAACGCACGGTCGCCTATGCAAAAGAGCGCGAGGCGTTCGGCGCGCCGCTGATCAACCTGCAGACCGTGCGGTTCACACTGGCAGAAGTGAAAACCAAGACCGCCGTTGCCCGTGCCTTCCTCGACGACTGCATCGCCGAGCATCTGCGCGGTGCCTTGACCGTCGACAAGGCCGCCATGGCGAAATACTGGCTGACCGACGCGCAGGGCGAGGTGATTGATACCTGCCTGCAATTGCACGGCGGCTACGGCTACATGGCCGAATACGACATCGCCCAGATGTGGACGGATGCGCGGGTACAGCGGATCTATGGCGGCACGAACGAGATCATGAAAGAACTGATCGGACGCGCGCTGTGACCGCGCCGTCACGCCGCCTCCGGCGGGAGTATTTGGGCCAAGATGAAGGGCCCGGTCGGGCACCCCGGACCGCCACGTCACCGCAACGCCGGGGCGCCTTCACCTTGGGCGGCCATCGGCTCTCCAGCCTGTACCGCCAGGCCAGTCTCGCGCACGCGTGGTTAACGCAAGGTTACGGTCGCGGCGCCGCTTCATCTTGGCAAAAATACTCACATCCCACAGGTGCGGGCGGGCGCAGCCAATGACCATGAAGCTTTATTGTTTTGGGGAAAGCGGCAATGCCTACAAGGCGGCGCTGACGCTGGAACTGGCCGGGGTCGATTGGCAGCCGGTCTTCGTCGATTTCTTCAACGGCGAGACGCGCACACCCGCCTACCGGGAGAGTGTTAACCCCATGGGCGAGGTGCCGGTGCTGGTCGATGGCGACATGCGGCTCACCCAGTCGGGCGTGATCCAGCAATACATCCTCGACCAGACGGGCAGCGCGCTCGCCGGTCAGGCAGCGGACAAGTACGAGGTGCTGCGCTGGGTCCTGTGGGACAATCACAAGATGTCGAGCCAGGCGGGCGTCACCCGTTTCCTGTTGAACTTCCTGCCCGCAGAGAAGCGCCCCGACGCTGTGGTCGCCTTCCTGCAGGGGCGCCTGTCCACCGCATACGCGGTTCTGGACGCCCACCTGAAGGGGCGCGACTGGATCGTGGGGGATGCGATCACCGTCGCCGACATCTCGTGCTGCGGCTACCTGTTTTATCCCGAACCGTTCGGGTTCGACCGGGCCGACTGGCCTCATATCGACGCCTGGCTGACGCGCCTTGCCGCGACGCCCGGCTGGAAACACCCCTATGACCTGATGCCCGGCCACCCCTCGGACCGGGCTTGAGAAAGGACGCGCCATGACCGACGCCTATATCTTCGATGCCGTACGCACCCCCCGCGGCAAGGGCCGCAAGGATGGCAGCCTGCACGAGGTCACCGCCGCGCGCCTGTCCGCGGGCGTGCTGAACGCGCTGAAAGACCGCAATCACCTGAACGGCGGAATCGAGGATGTGATCTGGGGCAACGTCACGCAGGTCGCCGAACAAGGCGGATGCCTGGCGCGCACGGCCGTTCTGGCCAGCGACCTTGATGAAAGCGTTCCTGGCGTCTCGATCAATCGCTTCTGCGCCAGCGGGCTGGAGGCCGTGAACATGGCCGCCAACCAGGTGAAAGGCGGCGCGGGCCAGGCCTATATCGCCGGCGGGGTCGAGATGATGAGCCGCGTGCCCATGGGCTCGGACGGGGCGGCCATCGCCGTTGATCCCGACATCGCGATGAAGACCTATTTCGTGCCCCAGGGCATTTCGGCCGACATCATCGCAACCGAATACGGGTTCACGCGCGACCAGGCCGATGCGCTGGCCGTCGAAAGCCAGAGCCGGGCCAAAGCCGCGTGGGACGACAAGCGTTTTGACAATTCCATCGTCCCGGTGGCCGATGTGAACGGTCTGCCGATCCTCGACCATGACGAATACATGCGCCCGGGCACTGACATGCAGGCGCTCGGCGCGCTCAACCCCTCGTTCCAGCAGATCGGCGAGGTGATGCCGGGCTTCGATAAGGTGGCGCTGATGAAATACCCCCACCTCGAAAAGATCGCGCACATCCACCACGCCGGCAATTCCTCGGGCATCGTGGACGGGGCCGCCGCCGTGCTGATCGGGACGCAGGCCTTTGGCGAGGCCAATGGCCTGAAACCCCGCGCCCGCATCAAGGCCACGGCCAAGATCGGCACGGATCCCACCATCATGCTGACCGGCCCGGTGCCGGTAACGCATAAGATCTTGGCAGAGACCGGGATGGCAATCGGCGACCTTGATCTCTTCGAGGTGAACGAAGCCTTCGCCGCCGTGGTGATGCGCTTCATGCAGGCCTTCGATGTCGACCCGGGTGTCGTCAACGTCAATGGCGGGGCGATTGCGATGGGCCACCCTCTGGGCGCGACCGGCGCGATGATCCTGGGCACCTTGCTTGACGAGATGGAGCGCAGCGACAAGGAAACCGGACTTGCCACCTTGTGCATCGGCTCGGGCATGGGGGCGGCAACCATCCTCGAACGGGTCTAGGCAAAATGCTGAAAACCCCGAGAAAGCTGCCCAAAACGCACGATTGTTTGAATTTGACCCGCTTAATGCTAGGCTCCAAAAAATCACGGTTCGTGAATATTAGGGGCGCTGAATTAACATATTCAGGGGGGCAGGCATATTCCGCATCGTCTGCACGCGTTTTTCTCAACGATGGCGGCGCATGTTGCCGAGGGCAATTTGGACGCGCAAGCCGACGCGTTCACGTGGCCCTTGGTCATCTACCTGAACGGGAATGTCCTGATCGAACTGAGCCGGGCCGAGACGTTGCGGTCGCTAGCACTGACGCAAACGTCGATATCGGTGCGCGGCATCGAACGAGTCGAAACGCATGTGGCCGGACATATGGGCCCGCTGGACGACCGGTTTTCGGTCGACGTCTTGTGGACCTACTTCAAAGACCTGGTCGCGGTGGCGACCGGCGAGGTCCGGTATTTCGGACGGTTCGATGCCAACGAGAACGTCAGTATCGAGATGGTGGAATACCAGCATGTTCCGTTCCCCGAACTGGTGACCAATCTCACCAGCCCAGGCTACGACCACTAACCCAATCCCAAAGTCTTGCGCCCCGCACCGTTCCGCCGGGCCGCACACGCAACCCCGGCACGGGGCGCGCGCGCGCCTTGCGCCGCCTTTAAGCGAGGGCACAGATGGCCGATTTCACCTATGACCTGGGCGCCGATGGCGTCGCCGTGATCACCTGGGATCTCCCCGGCAAATCCATTAACGTGCTCAGCCTCGACGGCGCGGCGTTGCTCGGCGAGTTGATCGAGCGGGCTTTGACCGACGATGCGGTGAAGGGCATCGTCATCACCTCGGGCAAGGACAGTTTCGCCGCCGGAATGGATCTCAACGTCCTGGCCGGACTGCGTGAGGGGTCGGACGACCCTGCAAAAGGCATCTTTGACTTCATCATGAGCGCGCATACGATGATGCGCCGGATCGAGCGGGCGGGGATGGACCCCAAAACGCTCAAGGGTGGCAAACCCGTTGTTGCTGCGCTGCCAGGAACGACGCTGGGCATCGGATACGAACTTGCCCTGTCCTGCCACCGCATCATCGCCGCTGACGCACCAAAGGCGCGGATCGGCCTGCCCGAGATCCTTGTCGGCCTCTTCCCCGGCGCGGGCGGCACCACCCGCCTGGTTCGCAAGATGGGGGCCATGGGGGCGAGCCCGCATCTGTTGGAAGGCAAGACCTATGCCCCGGCCAAGGCGAAGTCCGCGGGCCTGATTGACGAGGTCGTGCCGCCCGAAGACCTGATCGCCCGCGCCAAGGAATGGGTGCTGAACGCAACCGATGCCGATCTGGTGAAACCCTGGGATCAGAAGGGCTACAAAATGCCCGGCGGCGCGCCCTATCACCCGGCCGGTTTCATGACCTTCGTGGGCGCCAGCGCGATGGTTCACGGCCGAACCCAGGGCGTCTACCCGGCCGCCAAGGCGCTGCTCAGCGCGGTCTATGAAGGCGCGCTTGTCCCCTTCGACACCGCGCTCAAGATCGAAGCACGCTGGTTCACCAAGGTTCTGATGAACCCCTCCTCATCGGCGATGATCCGGTCGCTCTTTGTCAACAAGACCGCGCTTGAGAAAGGCGCCAACCGCCCCAGCGTCGACGATCAGTCGGTCAAGAAGGTGGGCGTGCTGGGCGCCGGGATGATGGGTGCGGGCATTGCCTATGTCTCGGCCAATGCGGGCATCGAGGTGGTGCTGATCGATCAGGCGCAAGACGCCGCCGACAAGGGCAAATCCTATGCCGAGGGGATCCTCGACAAGGGGATCAGCCGCAAGAAAGTCACGCCTGAGAAAAAGGATGAGGTTCTGGGCCGGATCACCGCCACGACGGATTATGCCGCGCTCGCAGGCTGCGATCTCATCGTTGAAGCGGTGTTCGAAGACCCCGCCATCAAAGCCGAAGTGACCGCCAAGGCCGAGGCGGCGGCGGGCCCTGACTGCATCTTTGCCACCAACACCTCGACCCTGCCGATCACTGATTTGGCACAGGCCAGCGCCCGGCCCGAGCAGTTCATCGGCATCCACTTCTTCTCACCCGTCGACAAGATGATGCTGGTCGAGATCATTCGCGGGAAAGAGACCGGGCAGCGGGCCGTGGCCAAGGCGCTCGACTTCGTGCGCCAGATCCGCAAGACGCCGATCGTGGTCAACGATGCGCGCTTCTTTTACGCCAACCGCTGCATCATTCCCTACATCAACGAGGGGATGCGCATGGTTGGCGACGGCGTAACGCCCGCGCTGGTGGAAAACGCGGCCAAGCTTGTGGGTATGCCGCTGGGTCCCCTGCAACTGGTTGACGAGACCTCGCTCGACCTTGGCGTCAAGATCGCCAAGGCCACCCGCGCGGCTATGGGTGACGCCTACCCCGATGGCGCGGTCGACACCGTCCTGTTTGCCATGGCCGATCAGGGGCGTCTGGGGCGCAAGGCGGCGGCCGGGTTCTACGCCTATGATGACAAGGGCAAGCGGACCGGGCTCTGGGCTGGGCTGTCCGACATGTTCCCGACAGCGCCAGACCAACCCGCGCTCACCGAGGTCCAGCACCGGCTTTTGATGGCGCAAGTGCTCGAAGCGGTGCGTGCATTGGAAGGCCGCGTTCTGACCGACATTCGCGAAGGCGATGTGGGTGCAATCCTCGGCTGGGGCTTTGCGCCCTGGTCCGGCGGCCCGTTCGCCTGGCTCGACATCATCGGTGCAGATAAAGCCGTGGACATCTGCGATGCGCTCGCTCGCGATCACGGCGAACGCTTCACCGCGCCGAAGCTTCTGCGTGAGATGGCGGCCTCGGGCGAGACGTTCTATGGACGGTTCGCCGCCGAGGCGGCAGCCGCGTAGACGGTCAGGCGACCTCTGCCAGTCCCGCCGGCGCGTCGTCCGTTACATAGGGCCGCGCGGGTGGGATCAGTTGCGCCAGCACAGTCTGCACCTCGGCATCCGCCAGAACAGGCGGCCGCTGCCGCGCCGCGGGGCAGAGAGCCGTCAGGCCGTCCTCAACGTAAAGCCGCACCGTCTCGGCAAAGACCAGACGCGTCACCGTCAGCCCGTCCACAGGCAGTGCAACCCGCACCGCGCCATGGCCTGCGAGCGCCCCGACCCGCAGGCACAGGGGCACCGCGCCGGACGTATCGACATTGGACGGGGTGGTCAGATGCAGGGGTTGCTCGGCGAGTAGGTAGATATCCCGCGCCACGCCCAGCGTGCCCTTGGGCAGCAGGACCAGCCCCTCGGGATAGATCCGCGCAAGTTCGGCGCCATAGGTACGGCGCATCACGCGCAGCACCTCGTGCGTCCGGCCCTCCGCATCTTGCACGGTGTCACCGGGCGCGATCGCATCCGCGGGCCGGGGCCCAAGCGGCGTCGCGACCCGCGCATCATTGATCAGTCCAAGGTCGAGCCGCCCAACCGTCGCCGGTAAGGCGAACATGGCAGTCACGATCTCTTCGCAGCGGCTAAAGGCGTTGCGTGGGGACATATACATGGCCGATCTCCCTGTGTTCAGCCCGAGGTGCCTTGTGCGGCCGTGCCCCCATCCACACAGAACACCCTCGCGCCGTCAAAGGGCCTAAATCACGACGCAACCCTGGCGAAAAGGTGTCGCAATTTCCGATACGTACGGGATTCTACGGCCAGACGCGGATTGCAGAGCAACGCGAAACAAAGCCCTTCGGTACGGCGGATCGCCGCCTAGAAGGTATAGCCAAAGCGGCTGATATCCCCCGCCCAGATCCGCCCGACCAGCGCGGCATCCGCGTCGGAATAAAGCGCGCGGTACCCTGTCGGGCGATCAGATTCGTTCACACGCGCAAGCGGCGCCAACGAAAAGCCCAGATGCGCCTCGACCGGGGCGATGTCGCGCTCAAACGCCTCGATCCGGACCCAGTGGTCGCAACGCTCCTGCCCGGTGGCATCCGTGACGTAGCGCGCGTACTGGTCGCGAGACAGGGTGCGAACCGTGTGCGGGTGGTTCAGAAACTCGGAAAAGCCCAGCGCCTTGGCCAACCCCACGGCCTCGTGCGAAAAGCTCTGGCCGCGCAGCCAGTGATAATAGCTCACCACCCGGTCCCAGGGATTGCGCACCAGGGTAAAGACCTGCATCTCCGCCATCGCATCGGGCGACACCAGGCCATCGATATCGGCAAGCGTTGAATGCTTCCACAACCGCCCCGCCGGGCGCAGCTCGTCCAACCGGTGCTTGCGCCGCTGCGCCTTGGGCGTATCCCCGATCAGGATGTCGTCGGCCTTGGCCCGGTTTTCCAGGGCGAGCGTCAGCGCGGTACCCCCGGTCTTCGGGATATGCACAAAGATAAAGCTCCGCCCCCACGAAATGATCATGACACCGCGCCATCCCCCTGCGCCTCGGGCGCGACGCGCCCCCGCAGGGCCAAAACGCAGCCCGACCCGATGATCAGACCGATCCCCAGCATCGCCCAACTGTCCACGGTTTCGCCCCGCAGGACCCAGGCCCACACCGCCACAAAGACCAGCAGCGAATATTCAAAGACCGACACAAACGCCGTATCCGCCATCTGGTAGCTGCGGGTGATCAACCCCACCGCGATGATCGACCCCACCGCCTGCATCACCGTCCAGCCCAGAAAGGCGGGGGTCGGCGCCTCCCACCCGCGCAGGATAAAGCCCGGCGCCTCGCCCGCGGCCGGGAACGCGGCCAGCACCGCCACCCCAAGCGCACCCCAGATGCCAAGCGCTGTGAAAAACGCCGCCAACAGGGCTGTCGCGCTTTCGGTGGCGCACCAGCGGCGGGTGGCAATGGCCCCAAGCGCGTACAAAAACCCAGCCCCCACCGGTGCAAGCGTGGCCAGCGTCACCGCGCCCGCATCGGGGCGCAACACCATCACCACGCCTGCAAACCCCACCAAGGCCGCCAGTATGCGCACCGCGCCCACGCGTTCGCGCAACGCCAGGGTCGAGACCAGCAGAACGAATAGCGGCGCGGTGAACAGCCCCGCCACCGCCTCCGAGATCGGCAGAAACGCGAGCGAACCAAAATACAGCACCATGGCCGCCGAAATCGCGAGGCTGCGCGCCGCAACCGCCCACCACCGCGCCACGCGCAGCGTCCCGATCCCGAGCCAGGCCAGCGCCACGATCAACGGCACCGCCATCACCGACCGGGTCAGATGGAACTGCCAAAGGCCCGCGTCCTCGGCGATGTTGACCACGAAATTGTCGATAAAGCCAATCAGCAGCATGGCGGCCAGGATCGACAGGGCGGCGGCAATCGGACGGGCGGGCGACATGTCCGCCTTGTTGAACCAAGCCCGCGCCGCTGTCATCCAGAAACACCCGCCCCGCCAATTGTCCCGCGCCCCCGGCTGCACTAGGGTTCGTGGCAACTCAGGTGGGGCAGAGAGGCAGCGGCACGGGGCATGACCGCGCTGACCGAATTTCAGCGGCTGGAAGCGACGGGGGTGTTCTACCCCGCGCCCGACGCCCAACGGCGCGATGTCGTGGTGGGTCTGGGCGACGCCACGCTGACGATCACCGATCTGCGCGACACCGCCTTGGCGCACTGGTCGCTTGCCGCGATCGAGCGGGTGAACCCGGGCCGCCAACCCGCGGTTTACGCGCCCGCCGCCGACGCGCCCGAGCGGGTCGAGGTCGCCGATGAGACCATGGTCAAGGCCATCGAAAAGGTGCGCCGCGCCGTCGAACGCACCCGCCCCCATCCGGGCCGCCTGCGCACGCGGCTGGTGGTGATCGCGCTGGCCTGCCTGGTCGCGGCGGCGGTGTTCTGGCTGCCCGGCGCACTGGTGCGCTATACCGCCTCGATACTGCCCGAGGCTGCGCGCGTCGCGCTGGGGGAAAGCTTGCTTGACGATATCACCCGCGTCTCCGGCGCGCCCTGCGCCGCACCGCTGGGCCGGGACGCGCTGGGCGCCCTCGGGCAGGCGCTGTCGCCCAACACCCTCCCGCGGCTGTCGGTTGTGCCGGGCGGGGTGCGCGACACCGTGCATCTGCCGGGCGGCATCATCGTCATGAACCGCGCCATCGTCGAAGACCACGAAAGCGCCGATGTGGTGGCCGGATACCTTCTGGCCGAGACCGAGCGTGCGGCCCAGCTGGACCCTGTGCTTGAGCTGTTGCAGTTCGCCGGGATCCGGGCGGCGCTGCAACTGCTGACCACCGGTGCGGTGCCCGACGACACGCTCGACAGCTACGCCGAACACCTCCTCGTCGCCGACCCGGTTCCGCTGGACCTTGCGATGCTTCTGCCGCGTTTCGCCGCCGCCGGTGTCCCGGCCACGCCCTATGCCTATGCGGTCGATATTTCAGGCGAGGCCACGATTGCCCTGATCGAGGCGGATCCCGTCCCGGTCAGCGCCGCTGCACCGCTGATCGCCGACGACCAATGGGTGGCGCTGCAAAACATCTGCGGTGGCTAGCGCCTACTTGGTGCCAAACATCCGGTCGCCGGCATCGCCCAGACCAGGCACGATATAGCCCAGCTCATTGAGGCCTTCGTCCAATGCCGCCGTGACAATCGGCACATCCGGATGCGCCTCTTTCATCCGCGCCACCCCCTCGGGCGCCGCCAAAAGGCAGAGAAAGCGGATATCCGTTGCCCCCGCCTCTTTCAAAAGCGATATGGCCGCGGCCGAGGAATTGCCCGTCGCCAGCATTGGGTCGACGGCGATCACCAACCGCTCGTTCAGCTCGGTCGGGACCTTGAAATAATACTGCACGGGCTGCAGCGTCTCTTCATCGCGGTAAAGGCCCACGAACCCGACCCGGGCCGAAGGGATTAGCTCCAGCATCCCATCAAGTAGCCCGTTGCCCGCCCGCAAGATCGACACCAGCGCCAGCTTGCGCCCCTCCAGGCAGGGGCTGTCCATCTCGGTCAGCGGCGTTGTCACCCGCTTGGTCGTCATCGGCATCTCGCGCGTGACTTCATAGGCCAGAAGCTGGCTGATCTCGCGCAAGAGCTGCCGGAACACCGCCGTCGACGTGTCTTGGTCGCGCATCAGCGTCAGTTTGTGCTGGACCAGCGGGTGCGAAACGACAGTGAGGTGATCGGTCATGAAGCCTCCAACAGCTTGAGGATGCGCGCCCGCGTGTCGTCATCACAAAACGCCGCGTTGGCCGACTGGCGGGCAATCTCGTTCAGCCGGTTCTCGTCCCATCCAAAGGTTTCTGCAAGCCGGTCGTATTCATCCGCCATCGTCGTGTGAAAGAACGGCGGGTCATCTGTTGAGACCGTGACAGCAACCCCCGCCTGCGCCAGCCGGTCAATCGGATGGTCCGCCCAATCAGGATAGACGCCCAGCGCCACATTCGAACCGGGACAAACCTCAAGCACAACACCATCCTCGGCCAACCGGTCCACGAGGCCCGGGTCCTCGATCGACCGCACGCCATGGCCAATCCGTTCCACCCGCAGCGCATCCAGCGTATCACGCACGCCCGCGGGCCCGCGCCATTCCCCGGCATGGGCGGTCAGGCGCAACTCTGCCTCACGCGCCATGTCAAAGGCATAGGCAAAATCGCCCGGTTCACCGACGCTTTCATCCCCGGCAATCCCGAACCCCACCAACCAGTCGCCCTGCGTCTCGGCCGCGCAGAGCGCCGTTTCCTTGGCCTTCTCGGGCCCAAAGTGACGGATGCAGGTGACGATCCCGCGCAGCGTTATCCCCTCCCGCGCTTCGGCCACCTCCGCCGCTTCCCGGATCGCGGCCAGGTATTCGCGCCACGCACCCACATCACGTCCACCGCAAAAGTCGGGCGACAGAAACGTCTCGGAATAAACCACACCGGACGCCGCACTTTCGGCCAGAACCGCGGACGTCAACCGATGATAATCCTCGGGCGTGGTCAGGACCGATGTCGCCGCCTCGTAGACGCGCAGGAACTCGGTGAAATCGCGATAGACATAGTGCCCCTGCGCATCGAAGATCCCGCTCAGGTCCACCTGTTTTTCCGCCGCAAGACCGCGGATGAAGGCGGGCGGGGCCGCGCCCTCCAGATGCAGGTGAAGCTCAACTTTTGTCAACGCAGCCATGCTCATAGGAAACTCCGCCCCGGCCCCTGCGCAGGAACGCCCAGATGCGCGGCAATGCTCGCCGCGACATCGGCAAAGTCCACCTGCCCCACCGCGCGCGCGCCAAGCCCCGCGCCCACCACGGGCACCCGTTCCCGCGTGTGATCCGTGCCCGTCCAGCTGGGGTCATTTCCATGGTCGGCGGTGAACACGATCAGATCCCCATCCCGTAGCCCGGCCAGCATGCGGGGCACCTGCGCGTCAAACCACTCCAGCGCGCGGGCATAGCCTGCGATATCGCGCCGGTGGCCATAGAGGCTGTCAAACTCGACAAAGTTGGCAAAGGTCAGGCTCCCCTCCGGCGCATCGGCAATGTCGGCGATCAGATGCTCCATCAGCGCGGCATCCGGGCCCTTCTTGACCGTATCGATCCCGCGCATCGAAAAGATATCGCCAATCTTACCCACCGCACGCACCTCACGGTCCGCGCCTTGCACCCAGTCGGTGAGCGTCGGGCTGGGCGGGTCGATGGCATAGTCATGCCGGTTGCCGGTGCGTTCAAACGCGCCGGGCGCCCCAATGAAGGGCCGCGCAATGACCCGGCCCACCTTCATCTCATGCACCACGGGGGCCGCGGCCTCACAAAGCGCCAACAGGCGGTCCAGCCCGAAATGCTCTTCATGCGCTGCAATCTGAAACACGCTGTCCGCCGAGGTATAGCAAATCGGCCACCCCGTCTCGATATGGCGCGCGCCCTCTTCGGCGATGATCACCGTGCCCGAGGCATGGCGGTTGCCCAAAATCCCCTCGGTCCCGGCCAGAGCGCAAATCCTGGCCGCCAACTCCGGCGGGAAAGCAGGGTCTTCATCCGGGAAGTAATGCCAGTCCCACGGCACGGGAACGCCCGCCAGTTCCCAATGCCCCGAGGGCGTGTCCTTGCCCGGGGACACCTCGGTCGCCGCACCCCAAAGACCCGTGGGCCTGGCCCCCAGCCCCGGCGCCTCGGTTCCACAGGACAGCGTCACCGCCGCACCCAACCCCAGCGCATCAAGATGCGGCATGTGCAAGGGCCCGCTGCGCCCCGCGTCTGCCTGCCCCGCCGCACAGGCCTGGGCGATATGCAACAGCGTGTTCGCCCCGGTATCCGGCGTCGCGCCGTTGAAGAACCGGTCCGCATCCGGCGCCCCGCCGCAGCCAACCGAATCCATCACAACGAGAAACGCCCGCGCCATCAGACCACCGTACCCCGGATCAGATCGGGAACCGGCGCCGCCTCGCCCACGGTATAGGCCGCAGCGACCGCCTGCACCGCCGCGGCGGCATCGCTCTCGCTTGCGGCATGTACCTGCGCCAGCGGGTCCCCAGCCGCGACATCCGCGCCCAGCGCAAGCGTCGCCGACAACCCGACCGACGGATCAATCCGATCCGACTGGACCAAGCGCCCACCGCCCAGATGCACCACCACCTCTCCCAGCGCCCGGCCATCAATCGCAGACACCACACCGCCCTGCGGCGCGGGCACGGCGCGCACCACGGGTGCTGTGGGCAAATGCGCGCCCCACCGATCCAGGAAATCCGGCGGTCCCCCCAGCCGCGCAACCATCTTGCCAAACCGGTCTGCCGCCGCCCCGCTCGCCAGGCTGTCGCGCATCCGCTGCACAGCCTCTTCCTCGGGCGCGACCCCGGCCAGCGCCAAAAGCGCCGCCCCAAGCCGGACGGTCAGATCGACAAGCCGATCCTGACCGGGCCCCTGCCCGCCCGTCAGAACCTCCATCACCGCCGCAACTTCCAACGCATTGCCCAGTGCCGGGGCCAGCGGCTGATCCATGTCGGTGATCAGCGCAGCGGTCTTGCACCCTGCCCCGTTGGCCGTGCTGACAAGGCTCTGCGCAAGGGCCTCCGCTGCGCCCATCGTCGCCATGAACGCCCCGCTGCCGACTTTCACATCCAGGATCAGCGCCCCAAGCCCCGCCGCCAGCTTTTTCGACAGGATCGATGCCGTGATCAGATCGATACTTTCAACCGTCGACGTCACGTCGCGCACGGCGTAAAGGCGCTTGTCGGCCGGCGCCATGTCGGCCGAGGCCGCGACGATGGCACAGCCCAGCTCACCCACGATGGCGCGAAAAGTCGCCTCGTCCACCTCGGTCGACAGGCCCGGGATCGCCTCCATCTTGTCAAGCGTCCCGCCGGTATGGCCCAGCCCCCGGCCCGAAATCATCGGGTTATAGACCCCGCAGGCCGCCAGCATCGGCGACAGCAACAGCGACACGCAATCGCCCAGGCCGCCGGTGGAATGCTTGTCGACAACAGCCCCCGGCAGATCCCAGTCAAGACAGGCACCGCTGTCACGCATCGCGCGGGTCAGCGCCACACGCTCGGCCACGCTGACCCCGTTCAAACGCACCGCCATCGCAAAAGCGCCAGCCTGCGCATCGCTGACCGCGCCCGAGCCAAGCCCCTGGGCAAACCACGCCAGTTCTTCTTCTGTGAGCGCGCGTTTGTCCCGCAATGCGCTCAGGATCGCACGGGCATCCACGGCGCTAGTCCGTCTCCATATGAGCCGCGACAAAGGCGCCGGGCAGCAGCTCGGCCACGGTAACGGTGCGCGTCTTGCCATCCGTGGTCGCCATGGTGACCTTCACGTCACCCGCCGCAAACTCAGCCAGCTTTTGGCGGCACCCGCCACACGGCGGCACGGGATCGGGGCTGTCCGCGATCACGGCAACCTCGGCGATCTCGCCCTCTCCGGCGGCCACCATGGCCGCAATCGCGCCCGCCTCGGCGCAGGTGCCCTCCGGGTAGGCCACGTTCTCGACATTGCAGCCGACAAAGACCGCCCCGCTCGGGGTGCGCAGCGCCGCGCCAACCTGAAACTTCGAATAGGGGGCATAGGCGTTCAGGCGCACGGCCTTCGCAGCGTCGACAAGGCTCATCGGGTCGTCTCCATACCCCACCTTGCGCCTGCGGCACGGCGATTTGCAAGGGGGCTAGCCCGCGGCCCCGATCCGCTCCAGCAACGCGGCCAGGGCCGAACGCTCTGCCGCGCCCCACTGGGCCCGGCGCGACTTAAAGAGCGTGGCCTGACTTTTCAGGATCACGCCGTCGCGCAGGGGCTTCAGGTGGTTTGCCCGCAATGTCTCTCCGGTTGAGGTAATGTCTGCGATGGCCTCTGCCGTCAGATTGCGCACCGTGCCCTCGGTCGCGCCCTGGCTGTCGACCAGTCGATAGTCGGCCACCCCTTCGGCCCGCAAGAACTCGCGGACAAGGCGGTGGTACTTGGTCGCGATCCGCAGCCGCTGGCCATGCTGGCGCCGAAACGCCGCCGCGACCGCGTCCAGGTCGTGCAGCGTATCCACATCGCTCCAGAACCGCGGGACCGCGATCAACAGATCAGCATGCCCGAACCCCAACGCGGCGATCTCGGCCACCTGGTCCTCCCACACCGGCAACCGGTCCCGCACCACATCCGTGCCGGTCACGCCCAGATGGATGCGCCCGGCCCCCAGTTCGCGCGGGATTTCACCCGCCGACAAGAGCACGATCTCAAGCCCCGCGATCCCCGCATGGGCCACGTATTCACGCCCATCGCCGCTGGGCCGCATCTCAACCCCGCGGTCGGTGAACCACGCAAAGGTCTTGTCCATCAGCCGCCCCTTGGACGGCAGGCCGATCTTGAGCGTCATCCCGCACGCTCCAGTTCAGCGATAAGCTCTGGACGGATCACCCCGCCCACCGCTGCGGGGGCGGATGCCCCGCCCAGCGCCCGGGTCAACGCATCATAGCGCCCGCCGGTGGCAATCGGCGGCAGATCGGGGCGTTTCTCGGCATAGAAGCCAAAGACGAACCCGTCATAATACTCCATCGAGGTACGGCCATAGCTGGCCTCGAACGCCAGGCTCTCAGCCGCCACGCCTTCGGCCGACAACGCCTCAAGCCGGGCGTCAAAACCCGTCACGGCCGCGCGGATCCCGGGCATGTCCACCGCCAGGTCGCGCAGCTGCGACAGCGCATTGGCCGACGTCTCCTTGATGCCGAGCAGCGCCATGATCAGCGCGCTTTGTCCCGCGGGGATCGGCGGGGCGGCGGCATCTTCGGCCAGACGCGTCAGCCGCTCGGCCACCTCGGCCCGGCTGCGCAACCCGATCTCGGGCACATCTTCGGCCATGGCAGGCACGGGATCCGGGCGCGGTTGAGAAAACCGCTCAAGCAGGGCGCGAAACCGCCGGGGCCGCCACAGATGACGGAGCAACGCTCCCTTGCGCAGCTCGGTCGTCTCCAGGCCCGCAACCGCCCCACGCAAAAGGCCAATGTCCCCCGTCGCGACGGTCAGACCCAGCGGGGACAGCACAGCGCTGAACAGCGCAAACACCTGCGCATCCGCTTGCGCCGCGTCACCCGCACCGAACTCTTCAAACCCAACCTGCGCATATTCCGAAGGCCGCGCGCTTCGCTCTGTCTGCTGGCGAAACACCGGCCCCGCATAGTGATACCGCGCCGCCCCCCGGCCCGAGGCCAGATGCGCCTGCACAACCGGCACCGTGAAATCCGGACGCAGCATCAGTTCGCCCTGCAAGGGGTCCATCGTCACAAAGGCCCGCGCGCGAATATCCTCGCCATAGAGATCAAGCAAAACCTCAGCGGGCTGCAGCATGCCGGTCTCGAACCGTTCCCCCCCCGCCGCCTCGAAGGCCGCGAGCAGCCGGTCCGTCTCGGTCCGGATACGCTCGGTCTGGGTCATTGCCCCGCGCTCAGGATCTTCCGCACCGCCGCCACGATCTCACCGCGCGGGCATTCGAACTGCGCGGGCTGGGCCTTCCATTCCTCAAGGCTCGCGCTTTCGGCGATCTTGGCACCAAGGATCAGGTCCTTGACCTGCACGACCCCGCGCGCCTTCTCATCCTCACCCTCGATGATCGCGACCGGGCTCGACCGGCGGTCTGCATACTTCAGTTGATTGCCAAAGTTCTTGGGGTTGCCCAGATACACCTCGGCCCGGATCCCCGCCGCCCGCAGCTCGGACGCGATCGCCTGATAGTCGGCCATCCGGTCCCGGTCCATCACGGTCACCACCACAGGTCCCTGCGCCGCGTCGCCCATCCGCCCCTTGGCCCGCAGCGCGGCGAGCAGGCGATCCACCCCAATGGAGATCCCCGTTGCAGGCATCGCCTGCCCGGTAAAGCGCTTGACCAGATCGTCATAACGGCCACCGCCGGCCACGCTGCCAAACTGGCGCGGGCGGCCCTTTTCATCGGTGATCTCAAACGTCAGCTCGGCCTCAAAGACCGGGCCGGTGTAGTAGCCAAGGCCACGGACGACCGACGGATCGATTGTGATCCGGTCAGATCCGAACCCCTGCGCCCCCAGATTGGCCGCGATCTGCCCAAGCTCGTCCACGCCGTCTTCACCTACCTGAGATCCGGCCACGAGGTTGCCAAGGCCGTCGACCCCGCCGGCCGAGACAAAGGCCATCACCTTATCCGCCTGCGCTTCGCTCAGCCCGGCGCCCTTGGTGAAATCGCCGCTCTCATCCTCACGCCCCGCGCCCAACAGCGCGCGCACGCCCGCCTCGCCCAGCCGATCCATCTTGTCGATGGCGCGCAGCACAATCCCGCGCTTGGCGGCAAACTTGTCGGGGTCCGACGGATCCAGCACACCGGCCACCTCCATCACCCCGTTCAGAACCTTCCGGTTGTTCACCCGGATGATGTAATCGCCGCGCGGGATCCCCACTGCCTCCAGCGTTTCGGCCAGCATCGCACAAATCTCGGCATCCGCGGCCACGCTCGCCGTGCCCACCGTATCCGCATCGCATTGATAGAACTGCCGAAACCGCCCCGGCCCCGGCTTTTCGTTGCGCCACACCGGACCCATGGCATAGCGGCGATAGGGCGTCGGCAGATCGTTGCGGTGCTGGGCATAGACGCGCGCCAGGGGCGCGGTCAGATCATAGCGCAGCGCCAGCCAGTCGTCGTCTTCCTGCCAGGCGAACACACCCTCATTCGGGCGGTCGACATCGGGAAGGAACTTGCCCAACGCCTCCACCGTCTCTACGGCAGAGGATTCCAGGGCCTCGAACCCGTAAAGCCGATAGACCTCGGCAATCTTGCCGAGCATCTCCTGGCGTTCCACCACTTCCGCGCCAAAATAGTCACGGAACCCCTTGGGCGTCTCCGCCTTGGGGCGCGGTGTCTTTTTTTGCTTGGCCATGGCGCGAAAATCATCCCGTCAACATCGCGGCGCGGTCTAGCCCAGCGGACCTAGAGGGGCAAGGCGGTGGCGTATTTGACCTCGCGCAGCGAAAAGCTCGACACAACCGACCGCACATGGGGGTTGCGCAAAAGCACGGTGGTCATGAACCGCTCATAGGCCTCGACATCGCTGACACGGATTTTCACGATATAATCGGCCAGTCCCGACACCGCGTGGCATTCTAGGATCTCGGGGTGCACAGACACGATCCGGGAAAACTCGGCCACCGCCGCCTCGCTGTGATCCTCCAATGAGACCGACGCAAAGACACACAGCTTCGCCCCCGCCAAAGCCGGATCAAGCAGGGCGACCCGTCCCCGTATGAGACCGCTCGCCTCAAACTCCTGCACCTTGCGCCAGACCGTGGACTGCGCCATCCCGACCCGCGCACCCAGCTCAGCCAGCGACAGGCCGGCATCACCCTGCATCTCTCGCAAAAGCGCCTTATCCTGATCAGATAATTTCACATTATCTCCATTCTGCGAATTTTTTTCCCATTTTTGGGAAGAACACGCAAGCCTCTGGAAACCAATCCCACGCTGCTCGGGCCATTCTCTGGGGGAAGGAGGACGCCATGACATACGAATCCAAACTGCCCGACGCCCAGGGGCGTTACACCTACACCCCCGAAGATGACGCCGTCTGGGGCGAACTGTTCGATCGCCAGATGGCGTTCTTGCAGGGCAAGGCCACACCCGCCTATTTCGAGGGCGTCCACGCCCTGCGCCTGACCTCCGCCCAGGTTCCCCAAATCGCAGATGTCGACGCCCGGCTGAGCGAGATCAGCGGCGCCGGCGTCGAAGGTGTGCCTGCGATCATCCCGCCCGCACAATTCTTCGACCTCCTCTCACACCGCCGCTTCCCCGTTGCCACCTTCCTGCGCCGCCGCGAGGATATGGATTACATCGAAGAGCCCGACATCTTTCACGAGGTTTTCGGTCACTGCCCCTTGCTGACCAACCCAGCCTATTGCGACTTCATCGAACGCTTTGGCCAAACGGCCGTCGCGCTTGGCAAAGGCTATTCCTGGCGGCTCTTCCGGCTGTTCTGGTTCACGGTCGAATTCGGGATGATCCACACACCCGACGGGTTGCGCGCCTATGGCGCTGGCATCGTCTCTTCACCGTCCGAGGCGGCCCATGCCTGTGGCGGCGACGCCGAAATCCGGCCCTTCGACCTGATGGAGATCCTGCGCACCCCCTACCGCATCGACATCGTACAGCCGGTCTATTTTGCCATCGACAGCTTTGATCAGCTTGTGGGTGCGCTCGACACCGACCTGCGCGCCGCAATCGACCGGGCCAAAGAGCTGGGCGACCTGCCGCCGCGCTTCGAGGTGGCCGCCTGAGCCTCGCCACGGCGCGCACCGCGTGCTAGGTGCGCGCCATGGCACCCGACCAGACAGAGCTCGAAGAACAGATCGCCCACCTGAACCGCACGGTGGACGAGCTGTCCGATATTGTCGCCAATCAATCGGTTGAGATCGACCGCCTCACCCACCGCGTCCGCATGCTGATGGAGCGCGAGGCAGAACGCGAGCTGGATGCGGGCGGCACCGTCCCCCTCGCCGATCAGAAACCGCCGCACTGGTAGGGGCTCAGACCTCTTCCACCGTCATCACCCCGGGCAGCGATTTCAGCGCCCCCTTGATCTGCGGGTTCACGGGAAAGTCGTCGCCCAGTGCCACGTCCACCTCGCCCGGCAGATCCGGCGCCATCAGGCACAGCTGGATCGGCCCACGCCCGGTCAGCCCGCTTTCCCCCTTGGCCCGGTCAAGCAGCGTGGCCACCGATGTCACCGCCGCGCTGTCATCGATAAACACCCGCAGGCTCGTCTGCCCACCGCGCGACACCGTCTGATCGGGATCGGTGGCCGACCGCGCAAGCAGCTTAAGCTGCTCCGCCTCCATCGTCGCCTCAACGCCAAGGATCACGTTCCGCCCGGGTTCCAGCAGGTCACGCGCGGCCTCCAGCGTGTCGGAAAACACCGTGACCTCATAAAGCCCGGACGGATCGGACAGTTGCACAAAGGCGAACCGGTTGCCCCGCGCCGATTTGCGTTCCTGTCTGCCGGACACAGATCCCGCCATCTTCACCGCCGACGCGCCGGTCCGCGCCACCTCGGCCTCAACCTCTTGCAGGGTCTTGATCCCCTGCCGCTTCAGCGACGGCATGTAATCGTCCAGCGGATGCCCCGACAGGTAGAACCCGATGCCCACATGCTCTTCGGTCAGCCGTTCATTCGGCAACCAATCATCCAGCGGCGACAGTCGTGGCTCCGGCAGATCATCCCCGGCCTCCCCAAACAGCGACACCTGCGCCGAGCCGCGCTGTTCATGGATCGCCGCCGAGTAGGCGGTCAACGCATCGAGTGAATTGAACACCCGCCGCCGGTTCGGGTCGAGCTGATCGAACGCCCCCGCGCGCGCCAGCATCTCCAAGGGCCGCTTGCCGATCCGTTTCAGATCCACCCGACGCGCAAAGTCAAAGAGCGTGGCAAAGGGTTTGTCGCCCCGCGCCTGCGTCACCAGCTTCATCGCCTCAACGCCCACGTTTTTCAGCGCGCCCAGCGCATAGACCAGCTTGCCCGCATGCACGCTGAACCGCGCCTCGGATCGGTTCACACATGGCGGCACCACCTCGATGTCCAGGTTCCGGCGCACCTCTTCGGCATAGACCGCCAGCTTGTCGGTCAGATGCAGGTCGCAGTTCATGACGCCCGCCATGAACTCCACCGGGTGGTTCGCCTTGAGCCACGCGGTCTGGTAACTCACCACCGCATAGGCCGCCGCGTGCGACTTGTTGAAGCCATAGTTTGCGAACTTATCGAGCAGGTTCCAAACCTCGGTCGCCTTGTCGGCATCAACGCCGTTCTCGGCCGCCCCTTTCAGGAACTTCGGCTTCTCGGCATCCATCGCTTCCTGGATCTTCTTGCCCATCGCGCGGCGCAAGAGGTCGGCCCCGCCAAGCGAATACCCCGCCATCTCCTGCGCGATCTGCATCACCTGTTCCTGGTAGACGATGATGCCCTGGGTCTCATCCAGGATATGATCGATCGACGGGTGCAGCGTTTCGCGCGCACTCAGCCCGTTCTTCACCTCACAGAACTTTGGAATGTTCTCCATCGGGCCGGGCCGATAGAGCGCCACAAGCGCGATGATATCCTCGATACAGTCGGGCTTCATCCGCCGCAGGGCATCCATCATGCCCGAGCTTTCCACCTGGAACACCGCGACCGTCTGGGCCCGCGAATAAAGCTCATAGGTCTTCGCGTCATCCAGCGGGATCGCATTGATATCGATCTCCACCCCGCGCGCTTTCAGCAGATCAAGCGCGTTCTGGATCACCGTCAGCGTCTTCAGCCCAAGGAAGTCGAACTTCACAAGCCCCGCCTGTTCGACCCATTTCATGTTGAACTGCGTCGCGGGCATGTCCGAGCGTGGATCCTGGTAGAGCGGCACCAGCTCATCCAGCGACCGGTCCCCGATCACGACCCCGGCGGCGTGGGTGGAGGCGTTCCGCAAAAGCCCCTCAACCTGCATCCCGTAGTTCAGCAGCCGGTCCACCACCTCTTCGGCCTTCGCCTCTGCGCGCAACCGCTCCTCTTGCGCCAGCGCCTGTTCGATGGACACGGGCTTGACCCCCTCCACCGGGATCATTTTCGACAGGCGATCCACCTGCCCATAGGGCATCTGCAAAACCCGCCCCACATCGCGCACCGCCGCCTTGGACAGCAGCGCACCAAAGGTGATGATCTGCCCCACCCGATCACGCCCGTATTTCTCCTGCACATAGGTGATCACCTCTTCGCGGCGGTCCATGCAGAAGTCGATGTCAAAGTCGGGCATCGACACCCGTTCGGGGTTCAGGAATCGTTCGAACAGCAGCGAATAGCGCAACGGATCCAAATCCGTGATCGTCATCGCATAGGCCACAAGGCTCCCCGCGCCTGAGCCGCGCCCGGGCCCAACCGGAATGTCGTTCAGTTTCGCCCATTTGATAAAATCGGCGACGATCAGAAAATAACCTGGGAACCCCATCCCCTCGATGATGCCCAGCTCAAACTCCAGCCGCTCCTCATACTCCGACACCTCTGCGGCATGCGGGATCACGGCCAGACGCTCCTTCAACCCGTCGCGCGCTTGCTGGCGCAGCTCGTCCACCTCGTTCTCGGCAAAGCGCGGCAGGATCGGATCATGGCGGCTGACCGCAAAGGCGCAGCGACGGGCGATCTCGACGGTGTTTTCCAGCGCCTCGGGCAGATCTGCAAACAGCGCGGCCATCTCAGCAGGCGACTTGAGGTAGTGCTGCGGCGTCAGCTTGCGGCGCGGCTCCTGCTGATCAACGTAGGCGCCCTCGGCGATACAGATCAGCGCATCGTGCGCCTCGTACATCTCTGACTTGGGAAAGTAGACATCGTTGGTCGCGACCAGCGGCAGGTCCTGGGCATAGGCCAGTTCGACATGCCCCCGCTCCACCTCGCGCTCTGCTGCGGCGAGGGCGCCATCCTCGCCCGGGTGGCGCTGAAGCTCAACGTAAAGCCGGTCGGGATATATCCGGGCAAGCTCTTGCGCCAAAGCCGTGGCCTGCGCCCCGCGGCCCGCCTGAAACAACTGCCCCAACGGCCCGCCAGGCCCACCCGTCAGGCAGATCAACCCCGCAGAATGCGCCGCCAGATCATCGACCGTGACGAACGGCATTTCGCGGTCATCGGACAGATAAAGCTGGGAGTTCAGCTTCATCAGATTGCCATAGCCCTCTGCCGACTGCGCAAGCAGCACAAGGGGCGCGGGCGCGCGTGGCTTGTCGCCCGGCGCGGGCGTGTCATAGCGCAGATCAAGCTGGCACCCCACGATGGGCTGCACACCCGCCCCCATCGCCGCAACGGAAAACTCCAGCGCAGCAAACATGTTGTTGGTGTCGGTCAACGCCACCGCGGGCATCCCCGCATCGCGGCACAACCCGGGCAGTTTTTTCAACCGCACGGCCCCTTCCAGGAGCGAATATTCAGAATGGAGACGAAGGTGAATGAATCGGGGGAGACTGCTCATGGCCGTGACCATATTGAGCGCTGTTGGCCGCGGAAAGTGGATTTCGAAAGACCGGGCTTGGCGGGCCGCGCTGCTTGCGCAAATCTGGCCACATGCTGCGACTCGCCCTGGCCCTTACCTTGCTGTGCGCCCTGCCGGCCCACGCCTTTCCCGCTCAGCGCTGTATGAATCTGTCAAACCATCTGGAACCGCGCGCGGATGACGCGTTTCACTATCTCTATGCCCCGCACCACATCGCGCTGATCGCCGCCGAAGGGTTCGACACGCTCCGCATCCCCGCCAACGTCGCCCGCCATTTTTCCGATGGCCAGATCGCGCCCGACTTTGCCGCGCGCCTGCGCACCGTCATCGATCTGGCACAGGTCGAGGATCTTTTCATCATCCTCAGCCTCCACAACTACGATGCGATAATGGAGGATCCGGACGCAGAGGCCGAGCGCTTCGTTGCGATCTGGTCGGCACTGGCCGAGATGTTCGACGACATCCCCAACGAGATGGCGTTCGAGCTTCTCAATGAGCCCACCGGCAACCTGACGAACGAAGTGGCCGAACCGCTCTATACCCGCGCTCTGGCCGAAATCCGGGCCCGCCAACCCGAGCGCTGGGTGCTCATCGGTGGCGCCGAAAAGAACTCGGTCCGGTACATCGAGCAACGGCCGCGCGTGGACGATCCGCGGGTCGTTCATACGTTTCACTACTACGATCCGTTCAACTTCACGCACCAGGGCGCCACGCATCTGGAAAACCCGCCGCCGGTGGGAACGCATTGGGGCAAGGCCGCGGATTACGAACTGGTCAAACTCCGGCTCAGACGCGCCGCCAACCACCATACCCCAACATTTCTGGGCGAGTTCGGTGTTTTTGAACGCGCGCCCCGATCGGACCGCCCGGCGTTTCTCAGCATGGTCCGCAAAACCGCCGAGTCCCACGGCATCGGCTGGTGCCACTGGGGCTTTGGCGCAGGCTTCGGCGCCTTCGAGCCCGCCGACAACACCTGGTACGACGATATCGTCGAGGCTTTGCTGGACGGATCCCCATAAACTGCCCGATTTGGGGGCATCTGCCGGTTTTTCAGTGATCCTCAAAAGATCCTTCGCCGCAAATTCGGGCAGCAAGGCTTGCCAGACACCTGATTCACCGCTTTTATCCCCCTTCGGGAGCGCACCGGCTTTACGCCGCATCGGGCTGGTGCATCTGCGACACCGTTCGCCGAACAGAAAGCGGTAATGACGCAAAGCCCATGGCTGATATCTCGTTTCTTCTCAATGGAGAGACCGTGCAGATCACGGATGTTGCGCCGACCGAGACGTTGCTGGACTGGCTGCGCGAAACGCGCGGGCTGACCGGCACGAAAGAGGGCTGTAACGAAGGCGACTGCGGCGCCTGCACCGTGATGGTGACAGATGACAGCGGCGCACGGGCGCTGAACGCCTGCATCCTTTTTTTGCCCCAGCTGCATGGCAGGGCCGTGCGCACAGTCGAAGGGATCGCCAGCCCCGATGGCGAATTGCACCCGGTGCAGGAGGCGATGGTGACCCATCATGGCTCGCAATGCGGGTTCTGCACGCCGGGTTTCATCGTCTCGATGGCCACCGGCCACCTCAACGGGCGCACCGATCACGACGACCAGCTTGCGGGCAATCTGTGCCGCTGCACCGGTTACGCCCCGATCATCCGCGCCGCCGAAGCGGCCGAGGGCGCGGACGTGCCCGCGTGGATGCACGACCCGGCCCCCGCGGTCGACGCCGGATCAGATGACCAGTGCTTCCTGCCGCACTCCACCGATGCGCTTGCTGCATGGTACGCGGACAACCCCGGCGGCACGCTGATTGCCGGGGCGACCGATGTGGGGCTGTGGGTGACGAAATCCCTGCGCGAGCTTGCCCCCGTCGCCTTCCTGAACGGCGTCGCGGATCTGCGCCAGATCGATATCACGGACAACACCATCACCATCGGCGCCGCCGTCACCATGGCCGAGCTGTTGCCGGTCTTGCGCGACCACTACCCCTCTTACGCCGAACTGGCTCGCCGCTATGGCTCGGACCAGGTCCGTCAGGCCGCCACCATCGGCGGCAATATCGCCAACGGCTCCCCCATCGGGGACAACCCGCCCGCCCTGATCGCACTTGGCGCCACGCTGCGCCTGCGCAAGGGCGCAGCCCGGCGCGAGATGCCCCTCGAAGACTTCTTCATCGACTACGGCAAACAGGATCGCGCGCCGGGCGAGTTCGTCGAAGCCATCGTGATCCCCCGCGTCCCCGACCGGCTGAAATGCTACAAACTGTCGAAGCGTTTCGATCAGGATATCTCGGCGGTCTGCGGCTGCTTCAACCTGACGGTCACGGACGCCACCGTCACCCGGGCCCGCATCGCCTTTGGCGGCATGGCCGGCATCCCAAAACGCGCCACGCAGGTTGAGACGGCGCTGATCGGCCAACCCTGGACCGAGGCCACTGTCGCGGCGGCGCAAGCACAGTTCGCCGCTGACTTCACCCCGCTCTCCGACATGCGCGCCTCGGCCGCTTACCGGCTTGAGACGGCATCCGCGATGCTCATGCGCTACTTCGCCGAGGATCAGGGCGCGGCCACAGATGTGCTTGCGGTGACCCCGTGAGCGTTGCCAAACCCCTCCCCCATGATGCGGCGCGCCTGCATGTCACCGGCGCCGCCCGCTACATCGACGATATCCCCACGCCCGCCAACGCGCTGCATCTGGCCTTCGGTGTCTCGGACGTGGCCCACGGAACGGTCACCTCTTGCGATCTCGACGCGGTGCGCAGCGCGCCCGGGGTCGTTGCGGTACTGACCGCCAAGGATCTGCCCCATGAAAACGATGTCTCCCCCTCGGTCCATGATGAGCCGCTCTTGTCCACAGGAGACGTGCACTATGTCGGCCAACCGATCTTTCTGGTCGCCGCCACCTCGCATCTGGCCGCGCGCAAGGCCGTGCGCCGCGCCCGGATCGAGATCACGGAAAAACCTGCGATCCTGAGCATCGACGCCGCGATGGCCGCAAACAGCCGGTTCGAGGATGGCCCCCGGATCTACGCCAAGGGCGACGCCGCCAGCGCCATCGCAAACGCCCCGTATGTCACCGAGGGCAGCTTTCACATCGGCGGGCAGGAACACTTCTACCTCGAAGGACAGTCGGCCCTCGCCATGCCGCAGGAAGGCGGGGACATGATCGTCCATTCCTCGTCCCAGCACCCAACCGAGATCCAGCACAAGGTGGCCGAAGCGCTGGGCCGCCCGATGAACGCGGTGCGCGTCGAGGTGCGGCGCATGGGTGGAGGATTTGGCGGTAAGGAAAGCCAGGGCAACGCGCTGGCTGTCGCCTGCGCCATCGTGGCCGACCGCACGGGCCGCCCCACCAAGATGCGCTATGATCGCGACGATGACATGGTCATCACCGGCAAACGCCACGATTTCCGCATCGACTACCGCGTGGGCACCGATGCCGAGGGCCGTATCCAGGGGATCGACTTCCTGCAACTCTGCCGCTGCGGCTGGGCGCAGGATCTGTCGCTGCCTGTGGCCGACCGCGCGATGCTGCATGCCGACAACGCCTATCACCTGCCCCATGTGCGCATCGAAAGCCACCGCCTGAAGACCAACACGCAAAGCGCCACCGCGTTTCGCGGCTTTGGCGGGCCGCAGGGGATGATCGGGATCGAGCGGGTGATGGATCACATCGCCCATGCACTGGGCCGCGATCCGTTGGAGGTGCGGCGGGTGAATTATTACCGGCCTGCGGCCGGTGCCTCCGGCGGGAGTATTTCCGCCAAGATGAAGCCGCAGACCACGCCCTATCACATGCCGGTTGAAGACTTCATCTTGCATGAGATGACCGACCGGCTGGTCGAAACATCGGACTACACGGCCCGACAGGCCGCGGTTGCGCAGTGGAACGCCGAGAACACGGTACTGAAAAAGGGCATCGCGCTCACCCCGGTGAAGTTCGGGATCAGCTTTACGCTCACCCACCTCAACCAGGCGGGCGCCTTGGTGCATGTCTATCAGGACGGCTCGATCCATATGAACCATGGCGGGACCGAGATGGGCCAGGGCCTGTTCCAGAAGGTGGCGCAAGTTGCCGCCAACCGGTTCGGGGTCGACGTTGACCGGGTCAAGATCACCGCAACCGATACCGCCAAGGTGCCCAACACCTCGGCCACCGCGGCCTCATCCGGATCGGATCTGAACGGCATGGCGGTCAAGGCCGCCTGCGACACGATCCGCGACCGGCTGGCCGGGTTTGTGGCCGAACGGTTCCAGACCGACGCGGATGCGGTGCGTTTTGCGGGCGGGCACGTCCATGTTGGGGGCGAGGCGCTGCGGTTCGACGAGGTGATCAAGGACGCCTACATGAACCGCATCAGCCTGTCGGCCACCGGGTTCTACAAAACGCCCAAGATCGTCTGGGACCGGATCAAGGGCACCGGGCGTCCGTTCTTCTACTTTGCCTACGGGGCCGCGGCGACCGAGGTGGTGATCGACACGCTGACCGGCGAAAACCGCATCCTGCGCGCCGATATCCTGCACGATTGCGGTGCGTCGCTGAACCCGGCGCTGGATATCGGCCAGATCGAAGGGGCCTATGTGCAGGGCGCGGGCTGGCTGACGACCGAGGAACTGGTGTGGGACGGGGCCGGACGGCTGACCACCCATGCGCCCTCGACCTACAAGATCCCCGCCTGCTCGGACCGGCCCGATATCTTCAACGTGGCGCTCTGGGAGGGCGAGAACCGGGAAGAGACGATCTATCGGTCGAAGGCGGTGGGTGAGCCGCCGCTGATGCTGGGGATATCCGCCTTTATGGCGCTGTCGAACGCGGCGGCGGCCTGTGGGGCAAACTATCCCGACCTGCAGGCCCCCGCCACGGCGGAAGCGGTGCTGCAGGCCGTCAAACGGGCCCGCGGCGGATGAGCTTTGATCGCACCGCCCTGGCCCAGGCCATCGCCGCCCATGGCCCCGTGGCCCGCGTGGTGGTGGCTGCGACCGCCGGATCCGTCCCGCGCGAAGCGGGGGCCGCCATGCTCGTCTGGGCGGCGGGGCAGTCCGGCACCATCGGCGGCGGCGCGCTGGAACTGGCCGCAGTGGACCGGGCCCGCGCGGCGCTTGCCTCCGGCGCCGACCGGTACAACCGCGTGCCGCTGGGCCCCGGTGTTGGTCAGTGCTGCGGCGGGCGCGTGGATCTATTGACCGAGATCTGGTCCGAAGCCCGGTTGGCGGCGGCAGATGCCGACGTGATCGCGCGCCCCTGCCCCGGCAAGCCCGCAACGCCCAGCCTTGCCACCCGGCGCCTGCTGGCACGGGCCCGCGGGCAAGGGCAGCGCCTCAACCCGACCCTGTCCGACGGCTGGATGATCGAGCCGGTGACACAGCCCAGCCGGCAGCTCTGGATCTATGGCGCGGGCCATGTGGGCCGGGCGATTGTGGACGTGCTGGCCCCCCTGCCCGAGATCGCCATCACCTGGATCGACACCGCCAGGGACCGCTTTCCCGACCCCATCGCCCAAGGCGTCACCGACCTTGTCGCCGCAAATCCCGCGGACGCGGTGGCCCATGCCCAGCCCGCCGCCGAACATCTGATCCTCACCTACTCCCACGCCTTCGACCTCGAAATCTGTCACCGCCTGCTGGGCCATGGCTTTGCCCGCGCCGGCCTCATTGGGTCGCGCACCAAATGGGCCCGATTCACCAAACGCCTTGGCGCGTTGGGCCATAGCCCCGAACAGATCGCGCGGATCACCTGCCCCATCGGCGACCCACGGCTGGGCAAACACCCGCAGGCCATCGCCATCGGCGTGGCCGACGCCGTTTTACGCCAAGGCCGCGCCACCGCGACAGCGCAAGGAAACACCGGATGAGCACCGCACATCTCAGGATCGACGGTCTGACCAAGGCCTATCCCGGCGTTGTCGCCAATGACGACATCTCGTTTGAGGTCGCCCCGGGCGAGGTACACGCGCTTCTGGGCGAAAACGGCGCCGGGAAATCGACGCTTGTCAAAATGATCTACGGCCTTGTCCGGCCCGATCGCGGGCAGATGACGTTGCAGGGCAAGCGGTTCGACCCCGCCAACCCCAATGCCGCGCGCCGGGCCGGGATCGCCATGGTGTTCCAGCACTTTTCCCTGTTCGAAGCGCTCGATGTCGCCGAAAACGTCGCCCTCGGCATGGACAACCCGCCGCCCCAGCGCACCCTGGCCCGCCGCATCCGCGAGGTGAGCGAGACCTATGGCCTCCCGCTCGACCCGGCCCGGCTTGTGGGCGATCTGAGCGCCGGCGAACGCCAGCGGGTCGAAATCATCCGGTGCCTCCTGCAGGACCCCAAGCTCTTGATCATGGACGAACCGACCAGCGTGCTGACACCGCAAGAGGTCGAGATCCTGTTCAAGACATTGCGCAAGCTCTCGGCCGAGGGCACGGCGATCCTCTATATCTCGCACAAGCTGGAAGAGATCCGCGCGCTCTGCGACCAGGCGACTATCCTGCGCATGGGTAAGTTGGTGGCGAGCTGCGATCCACGCGAAAAGACCGCCCGCGCGCTGGCCGAAATGATGGTTGGCACCGAGCTCACGACACCCGACCGTGTCGGCACAGCACAAAGCGAGGTGGCGCTGGACGTCTCGGGCCTGTCGGTCGCCTCGGCAAGCCCGTTCGGCACCAGCCTGCGCAATGTGCATCTGCAGGTCCACAAGGGCGAGGTGCTGGGCATCGGCGGGGTTGCGGGCAACGGCCAAGAGGATCTGCTGGCCGCGCTCTCGGGCGAGGTGCGCACCGCGCCCGATGCCATCAAGCTGGGCAATCGCAACGTGGGCCATCTGCGCCCCAACGACCGCCGCGCGCTGGGCCTGTTGTCGGCGCCCGAAGAACGGCTGGGCCACGCCGCCGCCCCGGATATGAGCCTGACCGAGAATGCGCTTCTCACCGGGGCGATCCGCGAAGATCTGGCAAAGAACGGCTTCCTCAACTGGCCCGCGGCCCGCGCCTTTGCCGACAGCATCATCCGGGAATTCGACGTGCGCACGCCGGGGGCCGGGCACGCGGCACGCTCGCTCTCGGGCGGGAACCTGCAGAAATTCGTCATCGGGCGCGAGATCCTGCAACGCCCCGAGGTGCTGGTGGTCAATCAACCCACCTGGGGCGTCGATGCCGCCGCAACCGCCGCGATCCGGCAGGCGATCCTCAACCTCGCCACGCAAGGCACCGCCGTGGTGGTCATCAGCCAGGACCTCGACGAGTTGATGGAAATCTCAGACCGGTTCGCCGCCCTGAACGAGGGGCGGCTGACCGCGCCGCAGCCCACGCGTGACCTGACGCTGGATCAGATCGGGCTGATGATGGGCGGGGCGCATGACATGGACGTGGCGCAGGTGGCCGAATAGCACCGCGCAAAGGGGGCGGGGAATGATCAAACTGGAAAAACGGCCCGAGCCATCGCGCCACTGGGCCTATGCCACGCCGCTTCTGGCGGTGTTGGCGACGATGATCGCGGGCGGGATCCTGTTCGCGGCGCTGGGCAAGGACCCGTTCGTCGCGATCCGCACGATCTTCTGGGATCCGCTGTTCAACGATCAGTTCGCCGCCTTCTCGCGCCCGCAGCTTTTGGTCAAGGCCGGGCCCCTGATCCTGATTGCCATCGGCCTGTCGCTGGGCTTTCGCGCCGGGATCTGGAACATCGGGGCCGAGGGGCAATACATCGTGGGCGCCCTTTGCGGGGCAGGCGTCGCGCTGGCCTTCTACCCGCTTGAGGAATGGTACGTCTTTCCGCTGATGGTGCTGGGCGGCGCCCTTGGCGGCTGGGCCTGGGCGATGATCCCCGGCATCCTGCGCACGCAATTCAACACGAACGAAATCCTCGTCTCGCTGCTTCTGGTCTATGTGGCCGAGCAACTGATGGCGTCCATGGCACTGGGACTGATGCGCAACCCCGATGGCGGCGGCTTCCCGGGCAGCCGGAACCTTGGAGACTACCCCGCGGCCTATAATGCCGAGATCATTGCAGGCACCGGCATGCACTGGGGCGTGGTTGCGGCGTTCATCGCCGTGATCTTTGCCTACATCCTGCTCAACCGCCACATCATGGGCTTCAACATCCGCCTCACCGGGCAGGCCCCGCGCGCTGCGCGGTTCTCGGGCGTCAAACCGAACCGGCTGATCCTCTTCTGCCTGGGCACCTCTGGCGCGCTCGCGGGTCTTGCCGGGCTTTTCGAGGTCGCCGGTCCCGCGGGCCAGATCACCATCGACTTCAACGTGGGCTACGGATTCACCGCGATCATCGTGGCCTTCCTCGGCCGCCTGCACCCGGCCGGGATCCTCCTTGCCGGGTTACTCATGGCGCTCACCTATATTGGGGGCGAGCTGGCGCAATTCATGCTGGGCCTGCCCGCCGCCGCGATCCAGGCGTTCCAGGGGATGCTCTTGTTCTTCCTGCTCGCAGGGGACGTGTTGACAAACTATCGCATCCGGATCGGCCGGGCGGAGGTGGCGTAATGGACCTGTCCTCAATCGATCCGATCCTGCTGATCGCGGCCCTGATGGTCGCGGCCACGCCGATCCTTTTGGCCGCCCTGGGCGAGTTGGTGGTCGAAAAGGCGGGCGTACTGAACCTCGGGGTCGAGGGGATGATGATCACCGGCGCGATCTGCGGCTTTGCGGTTGCGGTCGAAACCGGCAACCCGGCGCTGGGCTTTGTCGGCGGCGCGGCGGGCGGGGCGGCCCTGTCGCTGATCTTTGGTATCCTGACCCAGTTCCTCTTGTCGAACCAGGTCGCCACCGGGCTGGCGCTCACGCTCTTTGGTCTCGGCATCTCGGCCCTGATCGGTCAAAGCTATATTGGCGTCAAACCCCCGGCCACCACGGATCTGTCCTTTCCGATCCTGTCCGATATCCCGGTCGTCGGCCCGATCCTCTTCCAGCATGACGCCATGGTCTATGTATCGCTCGGCCTCGTCATCGCGGTCTGGTACCTGCTGAAATACACCCGCGTCGGACTGGTGCTGCGCGCGGTCGGCGAAAACCACGATGCGGCCCACGCGCTGGGTTACAAGGTCGTGCGCATCCGCCTGGCCGCCATCGCCTTTGGCGGGGCCTGCGCCGGGCTTGGCGGGTCGTATCTCAGCCTCGTGCGCGTGCCTCAATGGACCGAAGGGATGACGGCGGGTGCGGGTTGGATCGCGCTTGCCATTGTTGTCTTCGCCTCGTGGAAGGCGGGCCGCGTTTTGCTGGGTGCCTATCTTTTCGGCGGGATCACCGTGCTGCAGTTGAACCTGCAAGCCGCGGGGATGAAGATCCCGGTCGAATACTTGTCGATGAGCCCGTATTTGATAACGATCCTGGTGCTGGTCATCATGTCCGCCGACAAAAGCCGCGCCGCGCTGAATGCGCCGGCGTCGCTCGGGCGGGCGTTTCACGCCTCAAGCTGAGGCTTCTATCAACGGCGGGCAGTCAGAGCCCGCAAAACCTGGGGAGACTTCCATGAACTTCAAACCACTCGTTGCCGGTGCAGCGCTGGCCCTTGGCCTTGCCACATCGGCAACTGCCCAAGACGACCCGCTCAAGGTCGGCTTCGTCTATGTCGGCCCGGTCGGAGACTACGGCTGGTCCTATGAACACAACGAAGGCCGACTGGCCGTGGAAGAGGCGTTTGGCGACAGCGTCGAAACGACCTTCGTGGAAAGCGTGCCCGAAGGCGCCGATGCCGAACGGGTGATGACGCAGATGGCGCTGTCGGGCCACGACCTGATTTTCACCACCTCATTCGGCTATATGGACGCGACCGTCGCTGTGGCCGAAAAGTTTCCGGACGTGAAGTTTGAACACGCCACCGGCTACAAGCGCGCCGACAACGTGTCGACCTACTCGGCCCGGTTCTATGAAGGCCGCGCGGTGATCGGCCATATCGCGGGCAAGATGACGGAATCGAACGTGGTGGGCTACATCGCGTCCTTCCCGATCCCCGAAGTTGTGCGCGGCATCAACTCGGCCTACCTGCACGCCAAGAAGGTGAACCCCGATGTCGAGTTCCGGGTTGTCTGGGTCTACACTTGGTTCGACCCCGCCAAAGAGGCGGATGCCGCACAGGCGCTGATCGACCAGGGTGCCGACATCCTGATGCAGCACACCGACTCTACCGCGCCGATGACGATCGCCGAGGAAAAGGGCATCCTCGCCTTTGGCCAGGCCTCTGACATGATCAACTTTGGCCCGAACTCGCAGCTTACCTCGATCATCGACAACTGGGCGCCCTACTATGTCGCGCGCACCCAGGCGGTGATGGACGGCACCTGGGAAAGCACGGATACATGGGACGGGATCGAGCCTGGCATGGTGGCCTTTGCGGCGATGTCCGACAAGATCCCGGCGGATGTGCGCGCCGAGGCCGAGCAGATGATCGAAGACATCAAGTCCGGCGCCTACCACCCGTTCACCGGCCCGATCAACAAGCAGGACGGCTCTGCCTGGCTGGGCGATGGTGAGACGGCCGATGACGGCACGCTCGCAGGCATGAACTTCTATATCGAGGGTCTGACGGGCGAGATCCCGAACTGATCCCGTCGACAGACGACTGTGAGGGCCCGGTTCACTGGACCGGGCCTTTTCATTTTCAGGGCGCTGTGATGGGGTCGCGCCATGATGCGTATCCTGATCATTGGCGGCGGCATTTCGGGCGTCTCGGCGGCGGCGGCTTTGGCGCCCCATGCCACGGTGACGCTGGTCGAAGCCGAACCCGCGCTCGGCTATCACGCGTCGGGCCGCTCGGCCGCGATGTTTCTGGCGGGCTATGGCAATGCGGTCGTCCGCGCCCTTAACACCCAGGCCGCGCCGGTCCATGCCAAGATGGGCGTGCTGTCCCTGCGCGGGGTTCTCCTCGTGGCGACGCCCGCGACTGAGGAACTGTTCGAGGCGGATATCGCCGAAGACGCGCTGCCCGAATGGACGGTCAAGGCCGCCTGTGCCCGCGTGCCGATCCTGAACCCCGCAACCGTCACCCGCGCGGCCTATATCGACGCAGCACAGGACGTGGACACAGACGCCGCGCTTCAACAGTTCGCGAGACAGGCCCGGGCGGCGGGCGCGCAGCTCATCACCGGCGCCCCGGTCACAGAGATTGCGCGCACGCCCACCGGCTGGACTGTCACGACCAAAGCGCAAAGCTTCAGTGCGGACCTCATTGTCAACGCCGCGGGCGCCTGGGCCGATCAGGTCGCCGCGATGGCGGGCCGGACACCTGTGGGCCTCGTCCCATACCGCCGCTCCGTCGCCCGAACCCCGGCGCCGGGGGGCCACGACGTGCGCACATGGCCGATGCTCCTCGGCGCAGGTGAGCAATGGTATGCCAAACCCGATGCGGGCGCATGGCTGATCTCTCCGGCGGAAGAGGACGCGACCGACCCCCACGATGCCTATGCCGACGACCTCGTGCTGGCCGAAGGGATTGCGCGCTACCAAGAGCACGTCACCGAAGCGGTGACACGGGTCACGTCAAACTGGGCGGGTCTGCGCACCTTCGCCCCTGACAGAACACCGGTGATCGGGCCCGATCCCGGGGACCCGACATTCTTCTGGCTCGCGGGACAGGGGGGATACGGATACCAGATCGCGCCGGCCGCCGCCGCGCTTACTGCAGAGTTGATCCTGGGAAAGACACCCGCGCTTGCGCCACAGATCGTGGACGCGTTGGCGCCGGAGCGTGACGGTCTGGGTTAGACGAATTCCGGGCGGTAATGCTCGGCCTCGGGCAGCACGTATTTCTGAACCGCGAGCGGCGCCAGATCTTCGGCTTTCCGCTTCAGCGTCGCCTCGACATCCGCCCGCACCTCGGGGTCGAGCGCGCCAATCGCCTGCTCGGTCGGCAGATAGCTTTCCACCGGCAACCCGTTCGCACAGAACACCTGATGGGCGTCGAAGACGATGTTGTAATAGGTCACATCGCCCAGCGCGCGGTCATAAAAGGCCTCATCGCTCGCCTCGGCCACATCGCGGGCCGGGATCAGATAGCTGTCGGTATCCGGCAGGTCCGCCAGACGATAACCCGGCACCAGCACCTTGTGGTCGGGCGCAACCAGAAGGTCGCGCTGCGGCATCATCGGGCCGATCGACCGCGGCTTCAGCCGGATCGGCGCAAGCGCGGGGTCTGCCGCGATCTCGGCCTCGGTGACCGTTCGCGTCCAGACCAGCCGCACCGCCTGCAATCCATTGTCACGGGTCACGATCAGATCGCCCTTGCGGATGTTTTCCGCACGCCGTCCGCCGCACGGGGTCCGCAACGAGGCCGAGCCGGTCAGGCCCAGCGCGAGTGCGGATGCGACGCTCCGGTCGCCAATCTTGGTCATCACGTTCATGTACCAATCGTCCCGTTCTTGTCCCCAAGCGCAGCCAATGCGCTAAATGTGGCACGATTTGGGTAAACAGGTGGTCTCATACTGGCGGGGGGCGCCTGGGTGGAAAAAACAGCATGAACAAGGCCGTAACCCATTCATATTTCAGAGTGTTACAATGATGCGTCCCCGCCGTGAGCACCGCCCTTTTGCTAAAATTGAAAACAAAAATACCCGGACTGTTGCCGCAACTATCCCGCCGCTGTGACCAGTGGCCGGGCGAATCAAAGGATTGTTGGGAAACAAATTCTCACCAACCGTCGCAGTGTTGCCGCCGCCTCAAGAAAGCGGCGAAATCGCGTCAAGGCTAATCGGCGTCCACCCGGATATGCGCGTTCGATGTGTCATAGGGGCTGTCTTCGACCACGCGGGCGGGCCAAAGGCGGTCGAACATCTTCACCTCCAGCGCTGTGCCGGGCGCCGCCGCCTCGGGCGCGACATAGCCCATCCCGATCGACTGGCCGAAATGCACGGAATAGCCGCCCGAGGTCAGCCGCCCGACGCGCGTATCTCCGGCGTACAGCGCCTCGCGCCCCCAGGGGTCGGCATCGTCCGGCCCATCGACCAGCACGGTCACGCATTGGAACCGCACGCCTGTCTCGACCATCCGGTCCTTGCCGTGGAATTCTTTGCCCAGATCGACAAACCGGTCGAGCCCGCCTTCCAGAGGCGTGGCATCGCGCCCAAGCTCTGTCCCGAACGCGCGGTAGGATTTCTCCTGCCGCAACCAGTTCTGCGCCCGGGCGCCCACCGGCTTGATGCCGTGCGCCTCTCCGGCCTCCATCAGCCGGTCCCACAGGTAATTCTGCATCTCCATGGGATGGTGCAGCTCCCATCCAAGCTCACCGGTATAGGCCACCCGCACCGCCATCACCGGGCACATCCCCAGCTCGATCTCGCGCATCGACAGCCACGGGAACCGCTTGTTGCCCAGCGCTGTCGCCGGATCGGAATCGCGGATCAGCTCGGCCAGCACGTCGCGCGACTTCGGCCCCGCAATGGCGAAGACGCCGTATTGCGAGGTCACGTCTTCCGCGTTGATCCGGCCGAACTCTTCTTCTTTGTCGGCAATTGCCTTGTAGAGGTAGTCCTCGTCATAGGCATGCAGCCCGCCGGCCGAGACAAGGTAGTAGCGATCCTCACCCTCGCGCACGATGGTGTATTCCGTCCGCGTCGTGCCATGATCTGACAGGGCGTAGGTCAGGTTGATGCGCCCGACCTTCGGCAGTTTGTTGGTGGTGAACCAATCGAGGAACGCCGTTGCCCCCGGCCCGCTCAGCCGGTGCTTGGCAAATGCGGTGGCGTCAATCAGGCCCACGCCCTCGCGGATCGCCTTCGCCTCGTCCACCGCATATTGCCACCAGCCGCCGCGCCGGAAACTGCGCGCGTCATGGTCAAAACTGTCAGGCGCGTCCGTTGGCCCGTAGTAGTTGGGCCGTTCCCAGCCGTTCACCTGCCCGAACTGCGCGCCCAGCGCCTTCTGCCGGTCATAGGCGGGCGCCGTGCGGAGGGGGCGGCAAGCTTCGCGCTCTTCATCGGGGTGATGCAGGATGTAGACGTGGCTATAGCACTCTTCATTCTTCCGCATCGCATATTCGGTCGTCATCCACGACCCGTAGCGCTTGGGATCGAGGCTCCCCATATCGATCTCGGCCTCTCCCTCGACCATGAGCTGCGCCAGGTAGTGCCCCGTGCCCCCGGCGGCGGTGATCCCGAAGCTGAATCCCTCGGCCAGCCACATGTTGCGCAGCCCCGGTGCGGGGCCGAGCAGCGGATTGCCATCGGGCGTGTAGCAGATCGGGCCGTTGTAATCGTCTTTCAGCCCCACGGTTTCGGAAGACGGAATCCGGTGGATCATGCTCATGTATTCTTCCTCGATCCGCTCCAGATCGAGGGGGAAGAGATCGGCCCGGAAGCTTTCGGGCACCGCGTATTCAAACCGCGCGGGCGCACCGTACTCGTAAGGCCCGAGGATCCAGCCGCCGCGTTCTTCGCGCACATACCATTTGGCATCGGCATCGCGCAGAACGGGATGTTCGGGGTTTGACTTGCGCCACTCCTGCAGGGCGGGATCAGGTTCCGTCACGATATACTGATGCTCGACGGGGATCGCAGGGATCTTGATCCCCAAAAGTTGCGCGGTGCGCTGGGAATGGTTGCCGGTGGCCGTGACCACATGTTCGGCATGCACCGTCACCTGCTCATCCGAAGGCACCAGGTTGCCGCCCTTTTCGACCATCTTGGTGCAGAGCACATCCCAGTGATCGCCCGTCCAGGTGTATCCATCCACCTGCCACTTCCGCTCGATCGTCACGCCCCGCTGCCGGGCACCCTTGGCCATCGCCTGGGTCACATCTGCCGGGTTTATGTAGCCGTCTGTCGGGTGGTAGATCGCGCCCTTCAGATCCTCCGTCCGGACCAGCGGATAGCGCTCCTTGATCTGCGCAGGCGTCAGCCACTCATAGGGCACACCGCAGGTCTCTGCGGTGGAGGCATAGAGCATATACTCGTCCATCCGGGCATCCGTCTGCGCCATCCGCAGGTTGCCCACCACGTAGAAGCCCGGGTTCAGCCCCGTCTCTTCCTCCAGCGTCTTGTAGTACTTGATCGAGTAGTCGTGGATGTGAGTCGTCGCATAGGACATGTTGAAATAGGGCAGCAGCCCCGCCGCATGCCAGGTCGACCCGCTGGTCAGCTCGTCCCGCTCCAACAGCATCACGTCGTCCCAGCCGGCCTTGGCCAGGTGATAGGCAATCGACGTGCCAACGGCGCCACCGCCGACGATAAGCGCTTTGACATGGGTTTTCATGGATGCAGGTCTCCGAAACGGGTCGCACCCAATGTGGCGAAATCAGATCATTCGGGACAAGTCGCGACGACGCAATTCGTACAAAACCGACGCTACAGCATCGCAGGCACCACCAGATCGGGCGGGCGGTGACCATCATCGAAGGTCTTGATGTTAATGATCACCTTCTCGCCCATCTCGATCCGCCCCTCGCGCGTGGCCGATCCCATATGCGGCAGCAGGACCACATTGGGCAACTCGCGCAGCCGCGGGTTGATGTCGTGGCGCTGCTCGAACACATCCAGTCCCGCGCCCGCAATCTCGCCCGCCCGCAGCATCCGGGTCAGCGCGTTTTCGTCGATCACCTCACCGCGCGAGGTGTTCACGATCACCGCCGTGGGTTTCATCAGCTTCAGCCGCCGCGCGTTCATCAGGTGATAGGTCGACGGCGTGTGCGGGCAGTTGATCGACAGCACGTCCACCCGGCTCACCATCTGGTCGAGGCTTTCCCAATAGGTCGCCTCGTACTCTGCCTCGATCTCGGGGCGCAGGCGGCGGCGGTTGTGGTAATGCACCTGCATGCCAAAGGCCGTTGCGCGCCGGGCAATCGCCTGACCGATCCGGCCCATCCCCAGAATGCCCAGCCGCTTGCCGCCCGTGCGCCCGCCCAGATAGGCCGTCGGCGCCCATCCGGCCCAGTCGCCCGACTGCATGACCGCCAGCCCCTCGGGGATCCGCCGCGTCACCGCAAGGATCAGCGCCATGGTCATATCCGCGGTGTCATCGGTCACCACACCCGGCGTGTTCGACACATGGATGCCCCGCTGCCGCGCGGTCTGCACATCGATATGGTCTACCCCGGCCCCGTAATTCGCGATCAGCTTCAGCCGGTCCCCCGCCTGCGCCAGAAGGCTTGCGTCAATCGTATCGGTCAGCGTCGGCACCAGCACATCGGCGGTGCGCACCGCCTCGGCCAGCGCGGACCGGCTCAGCGGTTCGTCGTGGTCACGCAACGCGACATCGAACAGCTCGGTCATCCGGGTTTCGACGATTTCGGGCAGGCGTCGTGTCACGACAACACGCAAACGCTGGGACACCATGGATGGGGGAACTCCATCTTTTCTATTGCCGCTCCGGGTGGCAAAGTGGCAAGGAAGTCATGCGGACACAACCCGCGCAATCGAGCAGACAAACAAAAACACGTCGGCGGACAGGCAGATAATGTCAGGAAACACACGCGCACGGTGGCGCCCGTTTGGGCTGGCTCTGCTTTTGGCGTTCGCGCTGGCGGGGGGTGCCGTGGCCCAGGACCGCGGCCAGGTCACCAATCTGCCGATGCCGCGCTACGTGTCGCTCAAGGCCGCCGAAGGCAATGTCCGCCGCGGCCCGTCGCTGTCGCACCGGATCGACTGGGTCTTTACCAAGCGCAATATGCCGCTTGAGATCGTCGGCGAATACGGCCACTGGCGCCGCGTACGCGACCGCGACGGGGCGGGGGGCTGGATGCACTATTCGCTCCTGTCGGGCACCCGCACCATTATCGTCGATCAGGACATGCTGCCGCTCAGAACCAAGCCCGAGACATCGGCAGCGACCGTCGCCCATGCCGAGGCCGGGGTGATCGCACGGCTCGGCGCCTGCACGCTCGACTGGTGCCGGATCAGCGCGGGCGGCCAGCGCGGCTGGGTGCCCAAGGCCACGCTCTGGGGCGTCAAACCGGAAGAGATCCGCGACTAGGGCAGCCGGTCCTACCCCTCGCGTACCAGCTTCATCACCAGTCTGGTCACCAGCGGTCGAAACAGCACAAGCGTCGGAAAGGCCACCGCCCAGGCGACCGACCACGCGCCCATCCACATCCCGAAGAACCCCTCGATCAGCCCCAGCGCCCGCCAGGTCGCAATGCCCGAGACGATGCACGACATCACACCGGACAGCAGCAACGCGATCAGATAAGGCGCAAGCCATTTGGGCATCGTCAGAAACGCTCAACCCAGGGCCGCAGGGCCAGTTCGTGCGACCAGGCCGAGCGGTCTTGCCGGATCAGCGCCAGATAGCTTTGGGCAATGGCGTCAGGGTTCAGCAGGGCGTCTTCGCCCGGCGCCTCGCGCCCCGGCGCGCGGATCCCGCCATCGATATTGACCCAGACCACATGGATGCCCTGCGGATGCAGCTCGCGGCTCATCGATTGCGCCAAACCGCGCTGCGCAAATTTGCCCATCGCAAAGGACGCCGATTGCGCAAACCCCTTCTCACCCGCCGAGGCGCCCGTAAACAGGATCGTGCCCTTCACCGGACCGTCCTGCGCCAGCATGCGGCGCGCCGCCGCCTGCCCCACCACGAAAGAACCAAGCGCCGTGACCTGCACCGCGGTTGCCACCGCACCGGGGTCAAGCTCGACCAGCGGTCCACGCACCCGGGCCGAAGGGTTGCACACCGCCACCTCCAGCCGCCCCTCGATACCATCAACGATGCCGGCAATCGCCGCAGCATCGGTGACGTCGGCCCCATGCGCGGTCCCGCCAATCTCGTCCCGCAAGGGCGCGAGCTTCTCCGGCGTCCGCGCCACCAGATGCACGTGATAGCCTTCGTCTGCCAAAACACGCGCGACCGAGGCCGACAGCCCGGGCCCGACGCCAACGATCAGCGCTGCGGGTTGTGTCATCAGATCCCCTCCCAGTGCCAGGCCTAGCCTTCGGTTTCGGCAAAGCTCTCGTGAATGTATTTCTTATCGCAGTACCCGCACTCAACCCAGCCCGTGTCCTCCGGGATCTGCAACCAGACGCGCGGGTGGCCCAGCGCGCCCTCCCCGCCATCACAGGCAACGCGCCATGTGCTTACAATCTCGGTTTCGGGGGGCTCGATGGGCATGGGAAAATCCTGTGTGTCGGCCTGCAGCGCGCAAGATAGCGATCCGCCCCTGCGGTACAAGACCCGCGCTCAGCCAAAGATCGCGCGGCGCACCAGGTTCAGCCCGGCCACGATCAACACAATCAGCGTGGCCTTGCGAAACGCCGCCTGATCCAGCCGGTCCTGCACCTGAAACCCGACCCAGAGCCCGATCAACGCCGGTGGCAGCAACAGCGCTGACACCTGTGCCGTCCCCAGGGTCAGCACACCCGAATTCAGGTGCGCCAGCGCCAGAACGATCGCCCCGCTGCCATAAACGGTGCCCTGCACCCGCACGCTTTGAAACTTGGGCACCTCAAGTGCCGTCATATAGGCCACCGTCGGCGGCCCCCAGACCCCGCTCAACCCGCCGATGAACCCCGCGATCGAGGCCACAATGAACTCGACGCGCCGCCGCGCCTCGGGCGGAAACCGCAGCTGCCAGCCCATCAGCATCGCCAGCGAAAACAGGGTCACCGGCAGGCCCAGGATCAGAAACAGCACCGGCTGCGGCAGCACATAGATCAGCTGCGCGCTCATCGCGATAAAGACCCAGACAATCAGCAAATAACGCCAGTGATCGCGCACCGCATCAATCGCATCGCCCAGCCCGGTCCGCAGCGCCTGCCACAGATTCGTCGCCAGCGTCGGCAGGATCAGCGCAGCCAGCGCAATGTCGGGCGGCATCACCGTCGCCAGACCCGAGATCAGCACCATGGGCATGGCAAAGCCCACCAGACCCTTGATAAAGCCGGCTAAAATCGCGAACAGGATCGAGAAAAGCCAGATTTCCAAGGCAAATTCGGGCATCAGCGATCCATGTGGTATAGTCCCCGGCGCGATGTACCCTACGTCGCCGGAAAGCACACGATCTAATCGAACGGGTCATTATTGTTCAATATACGGCGCGTTCAGGAAATCTTGTTGCGCGCTCGCTGCAAATGCACTAGGTCGCTTTGCACGCGCAGAAAAAGGAGGCGCCGCCATGGCCCATGACGGACAGGACATCTCGCAGATCGCCGATGTGGTGCTGCCGGACCTGATGACGCTGACCGCCGACGCCGTCCCCGCAGTCGAGGCGCTTTTGGCGCGCGCCAAAGAGGTTGTGTCCGACACCCTGACCGACGATGGGCGCATCTCGGCAACGCTTCTTGAACAGAACCAGACCGCAGCCCACGGGCTGGCGTGGCTGGCCACCTATGTCGAGGCGCTGCGCCAGATGCAGGGTTGGGCCGAACGGTTGCAGGCCGACGGCAAGTTCGGCGAGGTCGAGCAACTGATCCACCAGATCGCATTCGGCGAATACCTCTGGCAGATCTACGGCGGCATCCCGATGAGCCAGGGTGAACTGCTGCGTCCCCAGGACCTGGGCCTCAGCCAGGACGACCAGCGCGCCATCATGATCCCCGCGGTCATGCGCCTGACCCAGACCGGCAACACCCAGGCCGCGCGCACGCGCCTGGTCGAGCTGATGCAGGAGCGCGCCGCCGAGGTGACCGTCGGCGCCACCGGGCTCGATGACGAGCTTGAGATGATCCGCGAACAATTCCGCCGCTTCTCGGTCGACCGCGTCGAACCCCATGCGCATGAATGGCATCTCAAAGACGAACTGATCCCGATGGACATCATCGAGGAACTGTCCGAGATGGGCGTCTTCGGTCTGACCATCCCCGAAAAGTTTGGCGGGCTGGGCCTGTCGAAGGCGTCGATGTGCGTCGTCTCTGAAGAACTCTCGCGCGGCTATATCGGCGTGGGCTCGCTTGGCACCCGCTCGGAAATCGCCGCCGAGCTTATCATCGCCGGCGGCACCGATGCGCAGAAGGAAAAGTGGCTGCCGGGTCTGGCCAGCGGGGAAATCCTGCCCACTGCCGTCTTCACCGAACCCAACACCGGCTCTGACCTCGGCTCCTTGCGCACCCGCGCAGTCAAGGGCGACGATGGCGACTGGACGATCAACGGCAACAAGACCTGGATCACCCACGCCGCCCGCACCCATGTCATGACCGTCCTCGCCCGCACGATCCCCGACACCACCGACTATCGCGGGCTGTCGATGTTTCTGGCCGAAAAGACGCCGGGCACCGACGACGCGCCCTGGCAGGACCCCGGCATCTCCGGCGGCGAGATCGAGGTCTTGGGCTATCGCGGGATGAAGGAATACACTGTCAACTTCGACGACTTCAAAGTGAAGGGTGAGAACCTGCTAGGCGAGACCGAGGGTCAGGGCTTCAAACAGCTCATGCAGACCTTTGAGAGCGCCCGCATCCAGACCGCCGCCCGCGCCATTGGCGTCGCGCAATCCGCCCTCGATATCTCGATGCAATACGCGCAAGACCGCAAGCAGTTCGGCAAGTCGCTGATCGACTTTCCCCGCGTCTCCGGGAAACTTGCCATGATGGCGGTGGAGATCATGGTGGCCCGCCAGCTCACCTACTTCTCCGCCCGCGAAAAGGACGAAGATCGCCGCTGCGACCTGGAGGCCGGGATGGCCAAGTTGCTCGGCGCCCGCGTGGCCTGGGCCGCGGCCGATAACGGGCTGCAGATCCACGGCGGCAATGGCTTTGCGCTGGAGTACGCGATCAGCCGCGTGCTGTGCGACGCACGCATCCTAAACATCTTTGAGGGTGCCGCCGAGATTCAGGCACAGGTCATTGCAAGGCGTCTCCTCGGCTAGCCGCCCTTGCCAACCTAAAACAGGCTCCTAAGTTAGAGGTTCTAACTTAGGAGCCGCCCCATGTCCCACACCGTCCTTCTGACCGGCGTCACCGGTTTCATCGCCAAACGCATCGCCCTTGATCTCCTCAACGCGGGCCACACGGTGCGCGGCTCACTGCGGTCGGCCGCGCGCGCAGATGAGGTGCGCGATGCGCTCCGTCCCCAGCTCACTGATCCTGCCGCGCTCGACCGGCTCACCTTCACCGAACTTGACCTCACGAGCGACACCGGCTGGGACACCGCACTGCAGGGCTGCGACGCGCTCCTCCACACCGCCTCGCCCTTTCCCATGGCGCAGCCCAAGGACGAGAACGATCTGATCCGCCCCGCGGTCGATGGCACGCTCCGCGCGCTGCGCGCCGCAAACAATGCAGGTGTCAACCGGGTGGTCCTCACCTCATCGGTTGTCGCGATTGAGGCAAAGGGCAGCGGCGATGGCACCTACACGCCAGAGGATTGGAGCGAAACGGACCACCCGAAATCCTCCGCCTACTACAAATCGAAAACACTCGCCGAGCGCGCCGCCTGGGATTTCGTGGCCGACCATCCGGAAATGCAGCTGACCACCGTCAACCCCGCGCTGGTCCTCGGCACCCCGATGGATGACAACTACGGAACCTCGCTGGAGCTGGTCGAGCGGATCTTCAACGGCAAAGACCCGATGGTCCCCAATATCGGCTTCGGCATCGTGGACGTGGCCGATGTGTCGGCCATGCATGTCGCCGCGCTCGACCGTCCCGAAACCGCGGGCAAGCGCTACATCGCCTCCTCCGCGTCCGTCACCCTGCCCCAGATGGCCCGCCACCTGAAATCCCAACACCCGGACCGCAAGATCCCCACCAGCATCGCCCCCGTGCTCTTGCTGCGGTTCCTGTCGATCTTCGACCCCACGATCAAAACCGTGCTCCCCGGCATCGGGGTCACCCCGCACTTCGATACCTCGGCCAGCACAGGCGATCTGGGCGTGACCTTCACCCCCTGGCAAACCGCGGTCGACCGCGCCGCCGCCGCCATTGCCGCCACCCCCGGCTGACGCAACGCACGCTGCGTTTCCCGGGCGCTAACACATGGCGCCTAGAACCCCCGCCCGAAGCTTCCCTGTGCGCACACAACGCACTTGAGACATATGGCCAGCCCCAGACGATCGGGGCTTTGGAACACCCCGGGCGGCAGGAACCCCCTGCCCTCCATGGTCAGCCGTCCGTGGCGGCGCCGCCATATCATATCAACGATCAGATGGGCCGCTCACGCCGCCCGCCGCACCAGATCGACAAACCGCGCGCGCGCCTCGGGCAGCGGGCGGTCCCCCAGGCTATGGGCCAGACCGGTTTTCAGGAAATGCCCCGTGGTGCGCAGCCCCTCGGAAATCTCTCCCATGTCACCCTGCCCCGCGCCCATCAGCGCGGGCGGCAGCGGCAACAGCTTCTCCGCCCACGCCCCGGCGCCTTCCGCGCTCACCGCCCGGCCCGTCCGGGGCGAGACATAGGCCAGATCGTCCACCGCACCGGTCACCGCACAGACCGACAGATCAAGCCCGAACCCCATCTCATCCAAGAGCGCCAGTTCCCAGCGTAAGTATGCCAGCGGCCAGGCCTCATTCACGCCGATCATATCGAGCAAGGCCACCGTCCGCCGGTAAAGTACCGGATGCCCCTCGCGCTCTGGCAGCGCAAAGACGAGCAGCGCCGTCACCGCATTCAGCCCCGACAACGTCAGCCGATCCGCCATGACCTCTGCCGCCCGGCTTTTCAGCGGCTCAACGCTATAGGTCCCGATATGCTCATCCAGCCGCGCCCGCCATGTCACTTCCAACTGCGCGCCCGGTTGCAGGATCGGCGCGATCTTGCGGCTGGTCCCGCCCCGCACAACGCCTGCGTGGCGCCCATGCTCGGCCGTGAACACCTCGATGATCGCCGCCGTCTCGCCATGCCGCCGCACGGCCAACAACGCCCCCTGATCCCGCCACTCCATCGCGTATCTCTTTGGTCCTGAAATATCCCCGCCGGAGGCGTAAAGTCTTTCAGGCGAGCCCCTCTTCGTCCAGCAAATGCCGCCCGTCCCGGCTTTCCACCTCGATCACCCACAGATCGCGGTCGAACCCCTTCTGCGTCTCGATGGAGGCATCGACATCCGCCTCATCGCCGTCACTCAGCACCACCCAGGCCCGCTCGCCCGACATCAGATCGAAACTCCGCTGATAGCAGCGTGCCTGCCCATCGAGCGTGTTGAGCTTCACCAGCACCGTCCCCGCCGTCAATTCGCCCTTGGCTGTCACAAAAGCCGGAATATCGGCCAGCGCCAGCCGCCGCAGATAGGCCGCCACCCAGATCTCGGTCGCAAGCCGCGTCATGCCTCGCCGTCGCGGAAATCAAGCCCCATCTCGGAATACCGCGCCGCTTCCTCCAGCCAGCCGGGCCGGACCTTCACCTGCAAGAAAAGATGCACCTTGCGGCCCAGAAACTCCTCGATTTCCGCCCGCGCCGCCTGGCTCACGGCCTTCACCGTTTCGCCCTTCTTGCCCAGCACGATCCCCTTATGCCCGTCGCGGGCGACATAGATCACCTGATCGATCCGGGCCGAGCCGTCCTTGCGCTCTTCCCACTGCTCGGTCTCGACGGTTAGCTGATAGGGCAGCTCCTGATGCAGCCGCAATGTCAGCTTCTCGCGCGTCATCTCAGCCGCGATCATCCGCATCGGCAGATCTGCGATCTGATCCTCGGGATAAAGCCAGGGCCCCTCCGGCATCTGCGCGGCGAGCCACTGGCGCAGGTCGTCCACGCCATGCCCCTTCTCGGCCGAGATCAGATAGGTTTCCTCGAACGGATAGCGATCGTTCATCTCCTGGGTCAGCGCAAGCAGCACCGGCGCCTCCACCCGGTCGATCTTGTTGATGGCCAGCGCCACACGCCGCCCCTCGGTCCGCTCACCCAAGGTCTCGAGGATCGCCTCCACCCCGGGCGTCACGCCCCGATGCGCCTCGATCAATAGGACGACAACGTCGGCATCCGCCGCCCCGCCCCAGGCCGCCGCGACCATCGCACGGTCGAGCCTGCGGCGCGGACGGAAGAGGCCCGGTGTGTCGACAAAGACGATCTGGCTCTCGCCCTCAAGCGCCACTCCCCGAATGCGCGCCCGCGTCGTTTGCACCTTGTGGGTCACAATCGACACCTTGGCCCCGACCATGCGGTTCAACAGCGTCGATTTCCCCGCATTGGGCTCGCCAATCAGGGCGACAAATCCGGCGCGTGTGGTCATGGGCGGTCTCGCAGATGGTGGAACGACGCGCCTATCGGAAAACACGGACGTTGGCCAGACCAAAGCCGGGCGGGTGCAGCGTTTCCCTGCCCCCGGATCGGCACAGTCCCGCCCCGCCACCGGCACACCCGTATGTTAGACTCACCTCCCGTGGGGGCCGCCCATTTGAAAGGACGGTCACCGATGCTTCGGTTCGTCATAAGAGCATTTATTCGCGAAATACGGCGCCCGCACGCGCAGCCCCGCAAACCCCAGCGTGCAGAGCCGCAACGGCGCCCTGCGCCCAAACCTGCCCCCAGACCGATACATGAGGAGGCAACGCCCCTTGGTGAACGTCGGACACCGCAATGCGGCCCGCCTGCCCAATGGAAACGCCCGGACCACATCCCCGAGCGGTTGGAAGGAAAGTGCTGGGTCGAAGACGGTGACACGATCATCATCAAAGGCTTTGCGATCCGCCTCGCTGGGATCGATGCGCCCGAGCTCGATCACCCCTATGGGAAGAAGTCCAAATGGGCCATGCATCGGCTCTGCAAAGGGCAAACCATCACCGCGCATGTCTCGGACGAGATGTCCTATAATCGCGTCGTGGCCACCTGTTACCTTCCCGACGGGCGCGATCTGGCGGCCGAGCTTGTCAAACAGGGCCTCGCCATCGACTGGCCCAAGTTTTCCGGCGGCAAGTACCGCGCCTTCGAAACCCCGGATGCGCGCAAGAAGATGTGGCGCGCCGTTGCCCGGCAGGAGGGGCGGTTCCGACCGGGAATGTAGCACGGCGCATCGGGGATTGGACCGCCTACGGGCAATTCGCTACCCTCCGAAGACGCAACCAACCCGCAATGCCCATGCCAAACCAAGGCACCTTCCTGTGGTGCGATCTCTCCACCCTCCAGTTCGACCGCGCCCGCGCGTTCTATGCCAATCTCTTTGGCTAGCAGGTCGCGCATGACGACTACGCCATCGCCAGCAACGCCGTGGGCCCGGTGGCCGGGCTCTTCCCGATGCCGCAAAGGTTTCGCGACATCGGCATGCCCAGCTTCTGGATGTCCTATGTCGGGGTCCGCGACATCGACGCAGCCGTTGCCACGGCAACCACTTCGGGCGGCAAGGTCGAACTGGGGCCCGAGCCATTTCCCGATGGCGGCCAGACCGCGCTGATCCGTGATCCGCTGGGGGCCGGCTTCACCGTCTATCAGGGGAACAGCCCGGCGGGTGTGACCGAAGGGGTGGGCGGGCGGCGGGGCCACGCCCTCTTTGTCTCGGACGCACACGCGGTGATGCCGTTCTACCAAGCACTTTTCGGGTGGCAGTTCGGGCACGACGATAACGGCACGCGGGCCATCGTGCAGGGCGGCGGCACGATGGCGCACCTGCACGAGGTTCCCGATCCGGCCCTGCGCGGCAGTGAAGAGTACTGGGCGGTGATATTCAGCGCCGCGCCGAACACCTCCACGCGGCTGACAGGTTTGGGCGGGCATGTGCTGGCCAGCACCTCCTTGCCCGAAGGCGCGGCCAAGATGGCCACCGATCCGGACGGGGCGATGTTCTTTTTCACCGAAGACGCGTCGTAGAACGAACTAAAACCCGACCTACGCCGCCCCGACCCGCTCCAACAGAACCCGGGCCGCGTCCTTTTCGGCCTCGCGCTTGGCCTTTCCCGTCGCAACCGCGTGCCGCCCGTCTTCCAGCCGGGCCTCGACGGTAAAGACCGGCGCGTGCGGGGGACCGGCGCGGGACAGTTCCTTATATGTGGGCGCGGGCAAACCGCGCGACTGCGCCCATTCCTGAAGGCTCGATTTCGGGTCGCGTTCATCCTCGGCCAGCGACGCAATGCGCCCTGCCCACAGACGCAGCACCACCGCCCGCGCGGCCTCAAGCCCCGCGTCGCGATAGATCGCGGCGATCACCGCCTCCATCGCATCGCCCAGCGCCGCGTCCAGCCGCCGCCCGCCCGACGCCATCTCGGACTTGCCCAGCCGCAGCACGCTGCCCAGATCAATCGATCGGGCGACATCGGCGCAGGTTTCCTTTTTCACGAGCAGGTTATAGCGCGGGGCCAGCGTCCCTTCGGCCGCCTCGGGATCGGCGGCCAGCACCGCCTCGGCGAGCACGAGGTTCAGCACCCGGTCGCCCAGAAATTCCATCCGCTGATTATTGGCCCGCGTCGGGGACGAGAGCGAGGGATGCGTCAGCGCCTCGGCCAGAAGGGCGGGATTTGAAAATTCGTGGCCCAGCCGGGCGCAGAACGCCGCAAGCTCGGGCGCGCGTTTCATCACTCGATGGCCTTAAAGAACCGGTCGCCCCGCCAGGTCCAGACAAAGAACAGCGACCGCCCGGCAGACGAGAACATGATCCGATCCGCCCGACCGATCAGGTATTCGTGCGGAACGAACCCCACACCGTTGGGCGGCATCACCCGGCTGTCGGTCGAGTTATCGCGATTATCGCCCACGAAGAAGAAATGCCCCTCGGGCACATTGTAAATCGGCGTGTCATCCAGCCGTGACTCACGCACGTTCAGGACGGAATGCGCAGTGCCGTCGGGCAGCGTTTCGACAAACTTCTGCTTTTCACAGGTCGCGCCCAGCCCGATCCCCGCATTCTGGCACAGCGGCAGGTTGCCCACCGGCCCCTGGCGTTCAAACAGTTCCTCAAACGTGCCATCGGGCGTCTGTGGCGCAGGCGTGCCGTTGATGTGCAAAACGCCCCCGATCATCTGGATCTGGTCGCCCGGCAGGCCCACGACGCGCTTGATAAAATCGCTGCCATTCACCGGATGGCGAAAGACGGCGACATCGCCCCGCTCCGGCTCTGAGCCCAGGATCCGACCCGAAATCGGACACAGCGAGAACGGGCAGGAATACTGCGAATAGCCATAGGCCATCTTGTTGACGAACAGGAAATCACCGATCAGCAGCGTGTCTTTCATCGACCCCGACGGGATCCAGAACGGCTGAAAGAACAGGGTACGAAAGACACCAGCAATCAGAAGCGCATAGACAATCGTCTTGATCGTCTCGACGATCCCGTTTTTCGCCTCGTCCGCCGTCGCCATGCGCCCGCCCTGCTTGCCTGCCAATGGGCCGCTACATGAGTGTGTGGGGGTCGGGTGTCAAGCGCAGCCCGTCTTCGGGCAAGGCCTCGATGATCACGAAGGCCTGGGCCCAGGGGTGATCGTCAGTCAACGTGACGTGAATGACGGCCTCGTGCCCCTGCGGGGTCATGGCGCGCAGCCGCTCGGCCGCCCAGCCGGTCACATGCATGACGGGTTGGCCGGTCTCAAGATTGGTGACGGCCATGTCCTTCCACGCGATCCCCATGCGCAGGCCGGTGCCCAGCGCCTTGGAACAGGCCTCTTTCGCGGCCCAGCGCTTGGCATAGGTGCCCGGCGTGTCGGCGCGACGCTCGGCCTTGGCCTGTTCGATGTCGGTGAAGACCCGGTTGCGAAAGCGGTCGCCGAAACGCTCGAGCGTGCGCTCGATCCGTTCGATATTGCAGAGGTCGGTTCCGATGCCCAAAATCATGCGCCGCACCATGGGCAGGTGGGGACCCAAGGGCAAGGGGCGTTGCCCGCGCTAACCCCATCCTAACCCCCATCGCGCTACCCCGCACCCATGCGCGCCGCCCTCTTCGCCCTCGCCCTCTTGCCTGCCTGCACCGGCTTGGCGCTCGACACCACGGTGGCCGAGACCGCGGGCACGCGTGCCGCCATGGTGGCCTCAGTCCGCATCGGCGAGACGACCGAGGGCGGGATGACGCTGCGCTGGGGCAATCCATTCCAGAAGGTGCGCGAAGGGGCGCAGACCGAATACATCTACCGCCGCCTGAACGGCACCGACTTTGAATATGTGATCGTGACCTTCCGCCACGGCGTCGCCACCGATGTGCGCACCTCGGCGGACGAAGGTTGTCGCGGGTCTTTCGCACCGCGCCTTCCCGGATATGGCTTTGAAACGCCCGAGGTGGTCTGGCCCGTCGGCCCCCGCTGTGGCCCCGACGCGGCCGAGGCGCGCACTGGCGCGATCCAGGTGCGGGGGCGGAACGGGCTGTTTGGCACCGGGCTGTTCCCGACCCAACCGGACGCGGGCGATGCCCGCCCAGACGGCGTGCCCCAAGACCGCTACACGGGCGACGGCAAGCTTAAGTAGGTTCGCCGTGCCGGGCGGCGTCCATCGCGCGGCGCATTTCGCCAATTGCAGGGGCGAGACCCAGAAAGATCGCCTCGCCGACCAGGAAATGGCCGATATTGACCTCGCGCAGTTCCGGAAACGCCGCGACCGGGCCCACCGTGTCATAGGTCAGCCCGTGACCGGCATGCACTTCAAGCCCCAGCGAATGGCCCAGCGCAGACATCTCGCGCAACCGCTCCAGCTCGGCCGCGCTTTCGTCAAACCGCCCTTCGGCATAAAGGTCGCAATAGGCGCCCGTGTGCAGCTCGATCACCTCGGCCCCGATCCGGTGGGCGGCTTCGACCTGACGGCGATCGGCAGCGATAAAGATCGACACCCGGCTGCCCGCCTCGCGCAGGGGCGCGATGAAATGCGCCAGCCGGTTTTCGTCGCGCGCAACCTCAAGCCCGCCCTCGGTGGTGCGTTCCTCGCGCTTTTCCGGCACGATGCACACCGCGTGCGGCTTGTGACGCAGCGCGATGGCCTGCATCTCGTCCGTGGCCGCCATCTCAAAGTTCAGCGGCACGTCGAGCACGTCCATCAGCCCTTCGATATCGGCGTCCGAGATGTGGCGACGATCTTCGCGCAGATGCGCGGTGATGCCATCGGCCCCGGCCTCTTCCGCGATCTTTGCGGCGCGCAGCGGATCGGGATAGGCCCCGCCGCGCGCATTCCGCACCGTGGCCACATGGTCGATGTTTACCCCCAGCCGCAGGTAGCTGTCGGTCGTCATTGCGGTTCCTGTCCTTTCGCGGGATCGAGACGCTTGGCCTCGGCGTCCGCTTCGGCCGCTTTCAGGGCCTTGGCTTCCTCTGCCGCGCGGCGCTTGGCCTCGAACCGTTCCTTCATGGTCTTGATCCGGCCCCGTTGATACGACGCGATGATCGGATTGGCCATGAAATAGGCGGCAAGCCCGGCGAGTATTCCCGGCGCGATGCCCCCGACGAGGTAAGGCAGGAAGATACGGTCAAAAAATCGCGCGAGATTGCCCCATTGCGCGGTCTCGGCGGTGAAGATGGCCGCAAAGTTTTCCCACAGCTCGATCGTGGCCAGCGAAAAGCCCACAAGGATCGATTGCGGCGCCACCGGCGGACGGCCCAGCATCACTGTCCCCAGCTCGACCGAGATTGCGGCGATGAACGGGAAGGTGATCGGATTGCCAAAGAACGTGGCCAAGAGCGCTGCAAGGATATTGCCGCGCAGAAACCACGCGACGATGCCCGCCGTGATGAAGTGAAACCCGTAGAACGGCGTAAAGCTCGCAAAGACCCCGGCGGCAATGCCCCGGCTGATCTTGTGGGCCGGGTCCGGCAGGCGGCGCAAGCGGTGAACGACATATTTGCCCGCACGGGACCAGCCGCCGCGCGGGTAAAAGAAGTGCGCGAACGATTCCCAATACCCTTTAGGCTTGCGTCGCTTGAACACCATGCCCCGTTACCCTGACCGTCTGTTACACTCTACGCTCCGGATCGCGGTGCCGATCAATGGACGCAACGTCGCTATCCGCCTCCAACGCCAGCATTACCGCGTGCATGTGTTCGATATCCCGCAGTTCGACGTCGACAATAAGGCGAAAGAAGTCCGGCTTTCGGTCTAAGAAGGTCAAGTTCGAAATATTGGCTTTTTGTTCACCGATTTGCGTACAAAGGCGGCCCAATACGCCTGCGTCGTTCGAGATCGTGAGATCGAGGCTGATGTCATAGACCGGCTTGTGCTTGCCCGAATGCCAGCGCAGGTCGACCCAGCGGTTGGTCTGATCCTCGAACTCTTCCAGCGCGGGGCAGTCGATGGCGTGGATCACAACACCCTTGCCGCGAAAGGCGATGCCCACGATGCGTTCGCCCGGCACCGGCTGACAACAAGGCGCGCGGGTAAAGCTTTGGGTGCGTTCCAGCCCGACAACGGCGCGGGCGGCGTCAATTTCATCACCGGTTTTGGCGACAAGATCGGGGTAGAGCGTCTCGATCACCGCGCGCGCGGTGATCTCGGCCGACCCCACGCGGGTCAGCAGCTCTTGCGCATTGGCCAGGCCCATATGCTTGGCCGCGGTGCGCAGCGCCTTTTCCGTGGCGCGTTTGCCCACATGCTCAAACGCCACCCGCGCCAGTTCACGGCCAAGCTTTTCAAACCGCTCGCGATCCTCGTCGCGCAGGGATCGCCGGATCGCGGCCTTTGCCTTGCCGGTGGCGACGATATCGATCCAGGTGGCCTGCGGGCGCTGCCCTTCGGCGGTGATGATCTCGACCGACTGACCGTTCTTCAGCCGGGTCCACAGCGGCACGCGGATCGTATCCACTTTGGCCCCGACGCAACCGTCGCCGATCCGCGTATGGATCGCATAGGCAAAGTCCAGCGGCGTCGCCCCGCGGGGCAGCTTGACCACATCGCCCTTGGGCGTGAAGCAAAAGACCTGGTCGGAATACATCTCCATCTTCACATGCTCGAGGAACTCGTCATGGTCCTCGGCATTGTCGATGCGCTCGGTCAGGCCGGCGATCCATTCGGCCGGGTCGACGGCAAAAGGGTTCTCGGCCCGCTCGCCATCGCGGTAAGCCCAGTGCGCGGCCACGCCCGCTTCGGCCACCTCGTGCATTTCGCGGGTGCGGATCTGAATTTCGACCCGCTTGCCGTCGCGCCCCGACACGGTGGTGTGGATCGACCGGTAACCGTTCGATTTGGGCTGGCTGATGTAGTCCTTGAACCGCCCCGGCACCGCGCGCCACCGCTGATGGATCGCGCCCAGCACGCCATAGCAATCGGCCTCGGACTGGGTCAGCACGCGGAAGCCGTAGATATCGGATAGGCGCGAGAACGCCTGGTTTTTCTCTTCCATCTTGCGCCAGATCGAATAGGGCCGTTTGGCGCGGCCATAGACATCGGCCTCGATCCCGGCCTTCTTAAGCTCTTTCTGGATATCTTTGGTGATCTTCTGGATCACATCGCCCGCTTCGCGCTGAAGCGTGATGAACCGGCGCATGATCGACTGGCGGGCATCGGCGTTAAGCACGCTGAAGGACAGATCCTCCAACTCATCGCGCATCCATTGCATGCCCATCCGGCCCGCGAGCGGCGCATAGATATCCATCGTCTCACGCGCCTTTTGCACCTGTTTGTCAGGCCGCATCGACTTGATCGTGCGCATGTTGTGCAGCCGGTCGGCCAGCTTGACCAGGATCACCCGCAGATCCTTGGACATCGCGATGAAGAGCTTGCGAAAGTTCTCGGCCTGCTTTGCCTCGGACGAGGACAGTTGCAGGTTGGTCAGCTTGGTCACCCCGTCCACAAGCTCGGCTACCTCTTTGCCGAAGCGCTGGCAGATCTCGCTATAGGTCGAGCGGGTGTCTTCGATCGTGTCGTGCAGCAGGGCGGTGACGATGGTCGCATCGTCCAGCTTCATTTCCGTCAACAGGGCGGCAACGGCGACGGGATGGGTAAAGTAGGGTTCACCCGAATGGCGGAACTGACCCGCGTGCATGTCATCGCCATAGGCAAAGGCCTGGCGGATCAGGTCGGCATTGGTGGTCGGGTTGTAGTTGCGGACCAGTGCGATCAGGTCGTCTGCGTCGATCATCCGGTCCGCCCTGGGGGGCGCGTGGCCCCTACTGACGCTCCTGCGCTTCCATCAGCGCGCGAAGCAGTTTCTCTTCCGACAGATCGTCCTCGGCGGGTTTGTCGGCCTCGGCCCCCATCAGAAGCGCCATCGTGTCTTCTTCGGGCTCGTCCACCTCGATCTGGGTCTGGTGGCTTTCGATCATACGCTCGCGCAGATCGTCGGCCTGCTGGGTTTCCTCGGCAATCTCGCGCAGGGACACGACCGGGTTCTTGTCGTTGTCGCGGTCGATCGTCAGCGGCGCACCGCTGGAAATTTCGCGCGCGCGGTGTGCCGCAAGCATCACCAGCTCGAACCGGTTTGGAACTTTGTCGACGCAGTCTTCGACCGTAACGCGGGCCATGAGCCTCTCCTGCTTTCCGTGTCGGGTTATCCGAAGCCGCGTATGTAGGCCCCGAACACCCGAAACACAAGGCAAAAGCGGCGGGTTTTACACCGGCGTGACCGCGTGGCGATCCGCGGCGGGAAGAGCCGCAAGCATTTCCGCAACGCTCTGCCCCAGCACGGGGTGACGCCAGTCCGGCGCGACCTCGGCCAGGGGAACCAGAACAAAGGCGCGTTCATGCAGGCGCGGGTGTGGCAGGATCAACACATCGGGCGCCGCGGTCTTTTGCTGGTCAAGCGGCAGGGCGCGCCATGCCTCAAACGTCGTGCGATCGGGGGAGATGGCATCCCCATCGGCCAGCAGATCAAGATCCAGAACCCGCATCCCCCAGCGCTGAACGCGTTCGCGGCCAAACCTATCCTCGATCCGGTGGAGAACCGCCATAACAGCGGCTGCGGGTTGCTCGCTGTGCAAAACTGCGGCAGCATTGACATAGTCGGGTCCGGCTCCGGCCGGGAAACACGGGGTGCGGTAGAGCGCGCTTTTGCGGACAACGTGCAGCCCCTCTGCCGCCATCGCTTCGAACGCTTTTGAGACCACGTCTTCGGCCGTTTGGCCCGCCGGCGGCGCGTTCGATCCAAGAGCGACAAGTAAGGGCATTCGTAATATGTCCGAAAGTATAGTTGATCCGGCTGCGATTGTCTCTATTTTGGCGCTGCTTTGCCGAGGCCCTACTCACACTCACGGATCCTTTTCGGCAAGGCCAAAAGTTGAAGGGATAAATATATGTTCTATCGGGACGAACGGCTTGCGCTGTTCATCGACGGATCGAACCTTTATGCGGCTGCAAAGGCGCTGGGGTTTGATATCGACTACAAACTTCTCCGACAGGAGTTTATGCGCCGCGGCAAGCTTTTGCGGGCATTTTACTACACGGCGCTTCTGGAAAATGATGAATACTCCCCCATTCGGCCTCTCGTGGATTGGTTACATTATAATGGCTTCACCATGGTGACCAAACCGGCGAAAGAGTTTGTCGATAGCCAGGGACGGCGCAAGGTGAAGGGCAACATGGACATCGAGCTGACAGTCGACGCGATGGAGCTTGCGCCCCATGTCGATCACATCGTGTTGGTCTCGGGCGATGGCGATTTTCGCCCCCTGCTGGAAAGCCTGCAACGCCAGGGCGTGCGGGTCTCGGTTGTATCGACCATCCGGTCGCAACCACCGATGATCGCTGATGAGTTGCGCCGCCAGGCCGACAACTTCATCGAGCTTGACGAACTCAAAGACGTGATTGGCCGTCCGCCGCGCGAACCGCGCGAGGACATGCGCGAGCGCGCGCAAGCCGAAGACTAGCGCCCGCGCCAATGGGTCACGGACCGGTTGCGTGTCCGGCAACGACGGCTATTTTGTGTGACAACAAACGCCGACATGCTGGACTGGCCCCGTGACCAAACCACCGCTGACGATCTATCTCGCTGCGCCTCGGGGCTTTTGCGCCGGGGTCGACCGCGCGATCAAGATTGTCGAGATGGCGTTGGAAAAGTGGGGCGCCCCCGTCTATGTGCGCCACGAGATCGTTCACAACCGCTTTGTTGTTGACGGCCTCAAGGCCAAGGGCGCGGTGTTCGTCGAAGAACTCGACGAATGCCCCACCGACCGGCCGGTCATCTTTTCCGCCCATGGCGTGCCCAAGGCCGTCCCGGCCGAGGCCGCGCGGCGCGAGATGGTCTATGTCGATGCGACCTGCCCGCTTGTATCGAAGGTGCATATCGAAGCTGCCCGGCACCACGGCAACGGCCTGCAGATGGTGATGATCGGCCATGCGGGGCACCCCGAGACGCTGGGCACCATGGGTCAGTTGCCCGAGGGTGAGGTCATTTTGGTCGAGACGGTGGATGACGTGGCCACGATCACGCCGCGCGACCCGGATCGGTTGGCCTTTATCACGCAAACCACCCTGTCGGTGGACGACACCGCCGATATCGTTGCCGCCCTACAGGCGCGGTTCCCCACGATTGTGGGCCCGCACAAGGAAGACATCTGCTACGCCACCACCAACCGGCAAGAGGCGGTCAAGGCGATGGCCCCCCGGGCCGACGCGATGCTGGTGATCGGCGCACCGAACTCATCCAACTCGAAACGGCTGGTCGAGGTTGGCCGAACCGCCGGGTGCCAATATGCGCAACTGGTCCAGCGCGCCGAGGATATCGATTGGCGGGCCCTGGAAGGGATCTCATCGCTGGGGCTGACCGCGGGCGCCAGCGCGCCCGAGGTTCTGGTCAACGAGGTGATCGATGCCTTCCGCACACACTACGACGTGACGGTCGACTTGGTCGAGACCGCCGTCGAGAACGTCGAATTCAAAGTCCCCCGCGTTTTGCGCGTCCCGGCCTAGCCCGCGCCATGAGCGACTATCACGCCTTTGAGGCCTGCGTAGAGCCTATGGACTGGGGCAAATCCACCTATACCGTCCTGCGCCTCCCGCCCGAGGTCGAAGAGGCGCTGGTGGCCGAAGGCGCCAAGCGTGTCGAGGGTGAGGTGAACGACCACCCGGTAAACCTGGCCCTGACCCGGGCACCGGTGATCGACGGGGCGTTTTTGTGGGCAGGCAAGACGCTGCTCGACGCCGCGGGGATCGCGCCGGGGGAATGGATCGAGGTGCGGCTGCGCAAGGCTGATCCCGATGCGGTCGAGGTCCCCGGCGATGTGACAGCCGCGCTTTATGCCGCCGGCGCGGTTGCTGCCTTCGAGGCGCTGTCGCCCGGCAAGAAGCGGGGCGTTCTGCACCGGATTGAAACGGCCAAGCGGGCCGAGACCCGGATGAAACGGATTGCCGAGATGATCGCGGGGCTGGGCGATGCTGCGTGACATCCCGATCGCGGCGCTGCTGCTTGGCCTTGCCGGGCTGATCCCCTTTGTCTGGGGCGCGCTGACGCTGTTCTCTCCCGCGCTGGCGGAATTTGGCCTGCAAACCTTTGGGCCGCGCTTTATCGGACCGTTTGTTCAGTTGAACTATGGCCAGATCATCCTGGCCTTCATGTCGGGCGTGTTGTGGGGCTTTGCCACCCGCGCCACGGGCGGCGTTGCGGCGACGGGCTATGCGCTGTCGGTTCTGCCCGCGCTCTGGGCGTTTTTCTTTGTGGGCGGCGGGGCATCCTCGGCGGCGATCAATCTGCTGGCGGGGTTCATCGCCCTTCTGGGGCTCGACTACATGTTCTGGCGGCAAGGGCTTGCCCCGGCCTGGTGGATGCAGTTGCGGGTCGGGCTGACGGCTGTGGTGGCGCTGTGCCTGTTGGTGACGGCATGACCGGCGCGGATGACGAAACACGGGCCGTCTACGATGCCCAGGCCGACGAATACGCCAAGCTCGCGCACGGGACGGGGCTGGCGGCCCTGGAAGAGGCGTTTCTGGAGCGTGTCGGCACGGGCGGGCGGATCCTGGATTTCGGCTGTGGCCCGGGGCGCAGTGCGGCGGCGATGCGCGATGCGGGCCACCCCGTCGACGCGTTGGATGCCTCGCCCGGGATGGCCAAGCTCGCCAAGGACCAATACGGGCTCGACGTCACCGTGGCCGGGTTCGATAGCCTGACGGTGCACGCGGCCTATGACGGGATCTGGGCGAGCTTCAGCCTGTTGCATGTGCCAAAGGCCGAACTGCCGGACATCCTGGCGGCGGTGCACCGCGCGCTCACGCCCGGCGGGCAGTTCCATATCTCGCTCAAGCTGGGCGAAGGTGAGCGGCGCGATAGCATTGGCCGGTTCTATGCCTATTACACGGATGCCGAGATTACCGGGCTTTTGGAAGTTGCGGGCTTTACCGTGATCGAACGGGATTTTGGCAGCGACGTGGGCCTGTCGGGCGAGCGTGCGTCCTGGATCGCACTGGCGGCCCATGCCTGAGCTCTTCGCCTATACCGACGGCGCCTGTTCCGGCAATCCCGGCCCGGGGGGCTGGGGTGCACTGATGATCGCGCGCGAGGGCGATGATGTGGTGCGCGAGCTGGAGCTGAACGGTGGCGCGGCCGAGACGACGAACAACCGGATGGAACTGCTCGCCGCGATCTCGGCGCTAGAGGCGCTGTCGCGGCCGTCATCCATCACCGTGGTGACCGACAGCACCTATGTGAAGAACGGGGTCACGGGCTGGATCTTTGGCTGGAAGAAGAACGGCTGGAAAACGGCGGCGAAAAAACCGGTGAAGAACGAAGACCTGTGGCGCAGGCTGGATGAGGCGCAGGCGCGCCATGACGTGACCTGGCAATGGGTCAAGGGCCATGCGGGCCACCCCGAGAATGAGCGTGCCGATGAACTGGCGCGCGCCGGGATGGCGCCCTACAAGCCGGACAGCCGCAAGTCCCGCTCAGCCTGAGGCCGCGAGCGTCGCCCGGGCCATCAGGTCGCTGCCTTTCCAGACATGCATCACCATCATCGGGCCGTCGGTCATATCGATCTCGTGGCTCTGTCCAGCGGTAATTTCGGCGGTGTGACCGGGCCACAGGCGCACCGGTGGGCAATCGGGCTGGCGCAACACCGCGCCACCGGCGATCACCACCGCAATCTCATCCGAAGGGTGCTGTTTTTCGGGAAAGACCAGACCCTGCCCCAGCATGGTAAAGCAGATCCTGAGATCGCTTTGCACGAACGGCCCTTCGGGCGAGATCAGATCAAACCAGCCGTAATGCCGCAGAAACTCGCTGCCGACCTCGGTGCGCTGAAAGCTTTGCTCAAAGCGCAGGACCGGGCTGGCCGCGGCAATCGCGCGGGCCAGGGGGGCGGTCACGCCCTCGGTCGTCCCCGCGATGGAAGCGATTTCGGCGCTGACGGCCAGTGGCCGCGCTTCGGGGATGTGAAAGTCGGGCGCGTCAGGCGCAAGCTCTGCAAAGGCGCCCACATGGGGCAGCGCGGCCAGCAGATGGCGGGTTTCGTTCAAGATCGTGCGATAGGCATCTGATGTGTCCATGGCCCCCCGCCTCGCAGTCCCGGGCCCCGGCCAGACGGACGTTAGCGCCGCCAATGCGTGGGAATGATCACCAATGCGCCGACCGACGCGATGATGGCATTAATGCCGGGTCGTCCAAAGCTTATGCCAAACATAAGGGTGACGAAGTAAAACACAAAGGCCCCGCCCACGCAGATAATGATCGATTGCAGGATCCCGTTATGGGTGAAGCCGGATTTTTCCGACAGGTAGCCCACGATACCCGCGATCACGACCGTGCCGATGAGAGTGGGAAACATATGTCTATCCTTCCAATCTGGTGCCGGGGGGAACGGGCGTGCCGCGCAAAAACGCATCCGCCGCCTGCGCGCCGCGCCCGGCGATCTGGGCCGCGGATATTGCGACGGCGCCGGTGCCGCAGGCGATGGTGAACCCCTCCAGAACGGTGCCGGGGGCGCCGCTGCCCTGGCCGAGGCTGGAGCGCAGGAGTTTGAGCCGTTTGCCGCCCAGCATCGTCCAGGCGCCGGGGAACGGGGACAGGCCGCGGATCTGACGGTCGATCTCTTCCGCTGATCGGGCCCAGTCGATCCGCGCCTCGGCCTTGTCGATCTTTTGCGCGTAGGTGACGCCCTCGTCGGGCTGCGGCACGGGCGCGAGACCGGGCAGGTCGGCGAGCGAGCGGGTGATCAAAGCGGCCCCCATCTGCGACAGCCGGTCGTGCAGGTCGCCGGTGGTGTCCTCTGCTTCGATCTGCGTTGTGCCGGTCAGCAGAACAGGCCCGGTATCCAGCCCGGCCTCCATCTGCATGATGCACACCCCTGTCTGGTCATCCCCCGCCAGGATCGCGCGGTGGATCGGCGCGGCCCCGCGCCAGCGCGGCAAGAGCGAGGCGTGGATGTTGAGGCAGCCGTGGGTCGGCGCATCGAGGATCGGTTGCGGCAGGATGAGGCCGTAGGCCACGACAACGGCGATGTCGGCGCCAAGCGCGGCAAAGTCGGCCTGCGCTTCTTCGGATTTCAGCGATGTGGGGTGGCGGACGCCGAGGCCCAGGTCCACAGCGGCGGCGTGCACGGCGGAGGGGCGATCCTTCTGCCCCCGCCCCGCCGGGCGAGGCGGTTGGGTGTAGACGGCGGCAATCTCGTGCCCCGCCTCGGCCAGCGCGCGCAGGGGCGGGACCGAAAACTCGGGCGTGCCCATGAAGACGAGCCTCACGTCGCGGCCTTTTTGTACTTGCGCATCAGCATGTCACGCTTGGTGCGGCTCAGCCGGTCGACATACATCTTGCCGTTCAGGTGGTCGATCTGGTGCTGGACCGAGACGGCCCAGTTTCCTGTGAAGTCCTGACGCACGCGCAACCCGGCAGCATCGGTGAAGGCGACCGAGACGGTGGCGGGACGGGTGATCTTGGCACTGAGGCCCGGCAGGCAGGGGCTTGCCTCGGTGAGCGAGCCCGTCTCGGGCGCGGCGTCGACGATTTCGGGGTTCGCGAGCCGGATCGCCTGGCCGCGTTCGTCGCTGACATCCAACACCGCCAGTCGCAGCCCCACGCCGATCTGCGGCGCGGCAAGGCCCCATCCGGGCATCGCCTCCATCGTGTCGACCATGTCGTCCCAGATCGTGCGGATCTCATCGGTGATCTCCGCCACCGGGGCGGCGGGGGTGCGCAGCATCTTGTGGGGCCAGCGCAGAATGGGGCGGACGGTCACGCGCGCGCCCGCTCACGCTTTAGCTTGACCATCTTGCGGGTGATCATCTGCCGGCGCAGCGGTTTGAGATAGTCGATGAACAGCTTGCCATCGAGATGGTCGATCTCGTGCTGAACACAGGTGGCCCAAAGCCCGTCAAAGCGTTCGGAATGCCGGTCGCCATCGAGGCCGGTCCACGTTACCTCAACCTCGGCGGGGCGTTCGACATCGCCGTATTGCTCGGGGATCGACAGGCAGCCTTCCTCGTAGACGTTCTTTTCGTCCGAGGTCCAGGTCACCTGCGGATTGATCAGCACCATGGGCCGCGGCGGCGCGCCCTCTTCCTTGACGCAGTCCATCACCAACAGGCGCTTGCCCACCCCGACCTGCGGCGCCGCAAGGCCAATGCCGGGGGCAAAATACATCGTCTCAAGCATGTCATCGGCCAGACGGCGCAGGTCGTCACCGATGTCGTGCACCGGGTCGGCCACCTTCTTGAGCCGGGGGTCTGGGTGGATGAGAATATCCTTGAGCGCCATGCCCTTGATCTAGGACAGGGGGCGGGTGGCCGCAAGCGGCAGGGTTGAAGCCGGACCCCGGCCTGATAGGTAGCACTGTGCAGTAAAGGAGACCCGCCCCCCGTGACATTCGATTTCGATACCCCGCTGGCCCTGCGCGAGACCCATTGTTCGAAATGGGACGCCTTTTCGAACGTCTTCAAGGATCTGCCCGAACAGCCGCCCGCCGACGAGGTGATCCCGATGTGGGTGGCGGATATGGATTTCGCTGCGGCCCCGCCGATTCTAGAGGCGCTGCAGGCCGAGGCGACGCGGGGATATCTTGGCTACTTCACCAATGACCGCCCGATTGCCGAGGTTGTCAGCCGCTGGATGGAGGCCCATCACGGCTGGCAGGTCGATCCCGACTGGGTGCGGTTTACGCGCGGGGTGATCGAAGGGGTCGCGCTGGCGGTGGGCAGCTACAGCAAGCCGGGCGACGAGGTGATCGTATTCTCGCCGGTCTATCACGCGTTCTACCGCAAGGTCGAAGCGCTGGGACGGGTGATCAAGGAAAGCCCGCTGGTGCTGGAGGACGGGGTCTATCACATGGATCTCGACGCGCTGGCCGCGTCGCTGAGCGGGCGCGAAAAGCTGGTGATCCTGTGCTCGCCGCACAATCCGGGCGGACGGCTCTGGACCGCCGCCGAATTGAAAGCGCTGGCCGATTTCTGTGCAGATCACGACCTAATCCTGGTGTCGGACGAGATCCACATGGACCTGACCTTTCCCGGACAGGCGCACCTGCCCACCGGCGTTGCCGCGCCCGACAGCTATGGGCGTCTCATCATGCTGAGCGCGGCGTCGAAAGGGTTCAACATCGCGGGTGGCGAGACCGGCTTTGCGATCATCCCCGACGCCGCTGTCCGGGCAAAGATCGACGTCACGCGAATGGCCATCAGCGGAACAATGAACCGCTTTGGCATGGCGATGACCAAGGCGGCCCTGTCCGATGGCGCGGAGTGGAGCCTGGCGGCGCGCACCTATATTGCCCAGAATTTTGCGATCTGGCGCGACCGGATCGATGCGCTGCCCGGAATCGCGGTGATGGATATGCCGTCGACCTACCTGAGCTGGGTGGATTTCTCGGGGACCGGGATGGATGCCACGGAGGTGCGGCTGCGGCTGGGCCGGGACGCGCGGATTGCCACCAACCCGGGCCAACAGTTCGGGACGGGCGGTGAGATGTGGAACCGCTTCAACATCGCGATGCCCCGTGCGCTGATGATGGATGCCATCGCGCGCATGGAAGCCGCCTTTGCGGATTTGCAGTAGCGGTCAGTCTTTCTCGATCAACGCCACGGGCGCGTTTTCATCGCGCGAGTAATCCAGCGGCGGCCGGTCCATCGCCGGGGTCGAGCGCTTGAACTCGAACACCCGTTCGCCGGCCTCTTCGGACGAGGCGACAATCAGGCATTGCGACATGTGGCGGCTGCCGTCGAACACATCGACCAGACCGCGCAGGTTCGGGGCATCGTCACTGTCGAGCGCAAAGCCATCGTCCCAATAGCGCAGGATGGTGAAGGTCTCGTCGCCCGCCTTGACCTTGAGCCGCGAGCGCTTGCGCTGATTGTGCTTGCGCGCAAGTTCCAGACCCGCACGCACTTCTTTGGACAGATATTCTGACATGTGATGGCCCCCCAGCCGTGGTTCAGACAATGCGCTGATTTGGGGCCCGGTCAAGCGCGATGCGCGGCCCTGTGATCCCAAGTGAAACAATGACTTATATTTATGCTCGATTGTTGCCGATGCTGCACAATCCGGCAGGCCCTCCTGTGCGCCAGCGCGGGGGTGATGCGCATTTGTGGACGTTTGCGTGCATGCGCCTTTGAGCTACCACTGGGACGAGCCACCAGAGGAGAAGGCCATGGGCCAGTTGCTTGACGGAAAATGGGTTGATGACGCCACCGCCGCATTCGTGAAAGCCGGGGGTGCGTTTCAGCGCAAGCCATCCGTCTATCGCAACTGGATCACCGCCGATGGCAGCCCGGGCCCGTCCGGCGTGGGCGGGTTCCCGGCAGAGGCGGGGCGCTATCACCTGTATATCAGCCATGCCTGTCCGTGGGCGAACCGCACGCTGATCTTTCGCCATCTCAAGGGGCTGACCGATCTGATCACCGTGTCGGTCGTGCATCCCGACATGCTGGGTGACGGCTGGACGTTCGAGACCGATTTCGACGGCGCGACGGGCGATGCCCTGTTCGGCCTGGGGCATCTGCGCGACGTCTACCTGAAGGACGACCCCGAGGTCACCACGCGGGTCACGGTGCCGATCCTGTGGGACAAGACGCAGGGCAAGATCGTCTCGAACGAAAGCTCGGAGATCATCCGGATGTTCAACAGCGCGTTCAACCATCTGACCGGCAACACGGACGACTATTGGCCCGCAGAGATGCGCGACGCGATCGAAGAGGTGAATGAGCGGATTTATCACACGCTCAACAACGGCGTGTACCGGTCGGGCTTTGCCGGCAGCCAAGAGGCCTATGACACCGCGGTGGGCGAGTTGTTCGACACGATGGACTGGCTGGAAGACCGGCTGAGCACGCGGCGCTATCTGATGGGCGACCGGCTGACCGAGGCGGATTGGCGGTTGTTCGTGACGCTGGTGCGGTTCGATCTGGTCTATCACCTGCACTTCAAGTGCAACCGCAACCGGGTGATCGATTTTCCGAATCTCTGGGGGTACACGCGCGAGCTGTATCAGGTGCCGGGGATCGCGGAGCTGATCCACTTTGATCACATCGTGCGACACTATCACTTTAGCCACGTGACCATCAATCCGCTGCAGATCATCCCGATCAACCCGGTGATCGACTGGATGGAGCCCCACGGACGGGGCGCGATGCAAAGCGCGGCCTAAGCCGACATCCCGTGATGCTCGACAATCGCGGCAAGGTCGGCGGGCGCCGTCTTGGCGGCCACGAAAGCGGCGGTGTTCGGGAACAGGGTGAAGATCGACCCGTCCGAGAAGAACCGCTCGTTGGTGACAAACACGACCCGCGCGTCCGGGCGGCGGTAGCTGGCGTAATCGGCCACAGCCCCGGAACTGCCCCCCGGCAGCACGAGATTGAGGATGATCACGTTGATCGGGCTGACGCGCAGAACGTGAATGGCCGCATTTTGTGTCGTTGCGACGGTGACATGAGCGCCGAGGCGCTCGAGATGGCGGGACCAGACGGTGGACAGGTCTGGATCGCCCTCTACGATCAGGACTTTCATCTTACCTCCAACGCGTGAGCACACCACGCGGTACCACCCGCGTTGGACAGTGTGGGGCCAATCCCCAATGAAAAGTTAACGGGTAAGTAACCTTGGTTGCCAAGGCGTAAATCCGCCGATCGCTGCCATTGTATTGCCCCACGTCCTCGCTACGGTGCGCCGCAGATCAAAGGAGTGTCGTCCCCATGCGCAAAGCCCTTGCCGCCTTTGTTTTTTTGTGTGCCCCCGCAACCGTCCACGCCGCCGTCGCCTGTGGCGGCAACTTTCAGGACTTTGTTGCCAACATGAAAACCGAGGCCGTGCGCCAGGGCCACGACAGGGGATTGGTGGAACGCTTTTTTGCCAGCGCGCAGCACGATCCGAGTGTGATCCGCGCGGACCGGGCGCAGGGGATCTTTCAGCGCCCCTTTACCGATTTTTCGCGCCGCCTGATCAGCCAGAACCGCATCGACAATGGCCGCCGCAACGCCGAGCGCTGGGGCCCGGTGTTTGACCGGATCGAAGCGACCTGGGGGGTGCCGCGCGAAGTGATCCTGGCCTTCTGGGCGTTTGAGACCGACTACGGTGCGGTGCAGGGCGATTTCAACACGGTGAACGCGCTGCTGACCTTGTCGCATGACTGCCGCCGCCCGGATCTGTTCCGGCCGCAAGTTTTCTCGGCCATCGAACTGTTTGAGAACGGCGATATCGACCCGGCCACGACGACCGGGGCCTGGGCCGGTGAGATCGGGATGGTGCAGATGTTGCCGGGCGACATCATCGAGAACGGGGTGGACGGTGACGGCGACGGGCATGTGTACCTGAAAACATCGGCCCCCGATGCGCTGATGTCCGGGGGAAAGATGCTGTCCTCGCTCGGCTGGCGCGCGAACGAACCCTGGCTGCAAGAGATCGTGCTGCCCGACGATTTTGACTGGGCGGCGACGGGCATCGACAAGAAGCGCACCGTGGCCGACTGGGCGCGTGCGGGCGTGCAGGCGCGGACCGGCACGCTGGCCGACGGCGCCCTGCCCGCCTCTATCGTGCTGCCACAGGGCCGCGGCGGACCGGCCTTTATCACCTATCCGAATTTCGACGTCTATTTCGAGTGGAACCAGAGCTTTGTCTACGTTCTGACAGCGGCCTATTTCGCCACCCGGCTGGAGGGTGCACCGGTTTTCGATGCAGGCGCGCCCTCGCCCGCGCTGACCCAGGATCAGATGAAAGAGCTGCAACGCCGCCTGGCCGCGCGGGGCCACGATGTGGGCGGGGTCGACGGGATCCTGGGCGCGGGCACCCGCGCCGCCGTCCAGGCCGAACAGGCACGGCTGGGGATGCCTGCGGATGCGTGGCCGACCGCGGCGTTGCTGGGGGCTTTGTAGACCGCGCAGAGCCGTCTCTCAGTTGCCCTCTGGTTCGAAACTGTCACCGGGGCGACATCCGTCGCGCGTCATATCCGGCTGACAGGTCCGGATTGCTTCCACGTAGTCTTGCAGGAAGTCCGGCGCATCCGCGGCCCGCATCGCCTGATCCAGACGGACATTGGCGTCATCCAACCGACCGGCGGCGGACAACGCGTATCCCACAATTGCATCGAGAAACGGGACGTTTTCCGCACCGGTTCGCGCGCGCTCCTGATCTGCTTCATCGAGGAATTTCTGCAGAGTCTCGGGCCCGTCAAAGAACGCCTCAGGGTCATACCAAAGCCCTCGGAGGAGAAGCCAAAAGCTCGTCTCCGTTCCAGCTTCGCCAAGGTGCTGGGCCAGGCCATGCGCGCGCTGCCACGGTGGAAGTTGCCGAAGACGCAGGTAGTCCGGTGTTGAGACGAAACCCTCCAAATGCGCGATCGCATCCTGCGAGAACTCGCGGTACAGCGGAAGCCCATTGCCCGGACATATCGGCAGCCGGGTGATGAAGTCACAGGATGTAATTGGAGCAAACGACATAGAGCGCCCCATCTCGGAGCATGACGGCGTGACCGTTACGGTGAACTCTTCGCCGCCGACCGGACATGTGATCGTCTGATCAACAGGCATGCCCGCTTGTGCCGGTACGGCAAACGCTAGAGCAGCGGCGCAAAGGGAAATCGTTCTGAAATACATAAATGCAGTCCTAATGGGCGGAAAATCGTCACTTTGATGGAGCCCAAGACCACACGTGTCAACGCGGGTCTGTGCGGCGCCAAGAACGGAAAACTCACCCGGGCACTGTAGAGGCGCGATAGATGCCGCCGCCCCCCCGACTTGTTGGACGCAGGCGATCCCGCTAAGCGTGGAGCCTCACACTGGCGGGCTTGGGGGCGGTATGCTGACAGGGGCGGGGATAGTGCTGGCGACCGTCGCCGCCGTTCTGGCGGTGTATCTGGGCGTGCGGCGCATGATGCGGCCCGATCCCGACGAGCGCACGCAGGATCTGGCGGGGTCGGTCCTTTTTCGGATCTCGGCCTTGCACGGGCTGGTCATCGCGCTGGTGTTTGCCTCGGAGGTTGTCGAATACCAGCAGATCGCCTTGGAAAGCACGGCCGAGGCGAATGCCGTGTCGGACATCTATTACGATGCGGCGCGATACGGCGCAGCGACGACCACGGTGCAGGATGCGCTTGTGGCCTATCTGCGGATCGTCCCGACCGAGGAATGGGCGCGCCTTGGCGAGAGCGGCAGCTTGTCTGACGCCGCGTGGGTCGCGTGGGACCAGGCCTATGGCGCGATCCTGGACCTTGAACCGGCGACCCCGCGTGAGGCCGCACTGCGTGAGAATATGCTCGAGAAAATCCACATCGTGGCCGAGAACCGCGATCTGCGTGAGTATCATGCGCAGTCGCGGTTAAGCCCCCTGTTCTGGATCGCGGCGTTGGCCGGGGTGGTGTTGCTGTCGGTGGGCTATTACCCCTTCGCGCCGAAACGCGACAACCTGATCCTGATTTCGGTCTTTGCCGCCTATACCGGATTTATCCTGTTCACGATCTTTGCAATGGCCAACCCGTTCCGGGCCCCGGCGGCGCTGGAACCGGTTTTGTTCGAAGAGCTTCTGATCGAGCTTGCAGGCCCGGCGGGCTAAGGCGCCACGCGCGACAGGATGTCAATCAGCGCGGTACGGTCGGCGTCGCTGACCGGGTCGAGCACTTCGTCGATGGTTTCGGCGATGACCTGGCGCAGCATATCCACCATCGCCTCGCCCCCCGGTGCCAGGGACACGACGCTCACGCGCGCGTCCTTATCGCACGCGGTTCGGGTGATCAGGCCCTTGCGCTCCAGCAGCTGGATCGAGCGGGTCATCTGGGATTTGTCGCGCCCCACCCGACGGGTGAGATCCTGGATCGCCGCGGGGCCCATATCGCCCAGCGCAAGCAGGATCATCGAGTTTCCGGGCCCCAGCTTTTCGGTGTCGAAGTCATGCGCCTTGTCGCGCAGGCCCACGTGGAGGCGCCGCATCAGACGGTCGATCAGGAAGGCGAGCTGAATGTCGGGCATGGGCGATTTTCGTTGACTTAGTCCACCGGTTGATATTGCGTAAGTCTGAACAAGCTACTCCCTTGGCAGCGGTTCGCAAATGGCACGTTATCACCCGGCCCTTGTGGCCTTGCATTGGATCATGGCCCTGATGATCATCATGGCGCTGTTTTTCGGCAAGGTCCTGTTGTCGGCCATGCCCAACAGCGACCCGGCCAAGGTGGAAGGGCTGGCGGGGCATATGACCATCGGGCTGGTGCTGGGCGGGTTGCTGGTGCTGCGTCTGGGGGTGCGGCTGCTGTCGGAAAGCCCGCCCCATGCCAAGACCGGGACGGCGTTCCTGGACCGGGTGGGGGCGGCGACGCATTGGGTGATGTATCTTCTGGTGGCGCTGATGGTGGCCAGCGGCATTGGCATCGCGATGAGCACCGGTTTGTTCCCGATTGTCTTTGGCGGCTCGGGCGACCCGCTTCCTGAAAGTTTCGACGGGGTGGCGCCGCGCGTGGCCCATGGGATCGTGTCGACCCTGTTGCTGGCGCTGTTGGCGCTGCATGTGCTTGCCGCGCTCTATCACCAGTTTGTCCTGCGCGACGGGCTGTTTCGCCGGATGTGGTTCGGTCGTCGCAAACCGGAGTGAGGGAGAAGACCATGAGCCCAACCCAATCGCTTGTCCTGAAAATCGCCGCTGTCTTGTGGGTGATCTGGGGGCTGGTCCATGTGTTGGCCGGGGTCATCGTGCTGTCGAGCGATGCGTCGGGCGGCTTCGCCGCGGTGGCCGATGCGGTCGACCCATCGGTTCTGGCGGGCGAGTATCACCCGGCGGTCGGGGGTATCCTGAACCAGCATGGCTGGAACCTGGCATGGTTCGGCGTCGCGACGGTGATTGGCGCGGTGTTCATCTGGCGCCAGAACATCACCGCGATCTGGGTCACAGGCATGGTGGGCGGGTTGGCCGACCTGGGCTATCTGTTCTTCGTGGATCTGCCGGGATACGTGAACTTCTTCCCCGGTACCGTGATGACGCTGGTGTCCGGCTCGGCAATTGTGCTCAGCTTCTGGGTCTGGCTCTCGGCGCGCCGCGCGACAGCCGCCTGACGCCCTATTCCAGCACCCGCGCCCGCACCGGAAAGCGCGTGCCATCAGCGATGATCAGCGTCAGCCGTTCGCCCGAAAAGACAAAGGTATCGCAGCGGGATGAGCCGTTGTCGAAGGCCACGCAGACGGTGCTGTCGTCGTTGAGCGTATACTCCCCCGTCCAGGCCGGGCCGTCATCGGTATAGGTATAGGCGTAGCGGCCATCGGGGCTGTAGCGCGATTTGGAGCCGTCGAAAAACTCGACCACCGTGCCGGACAGCGTCTCGCTCAGCTCGGCCGAGGTCATGGTGCGGTCGTCGGGGCGCATGCCCTGGGCGGTGGCGGCTGTTGCGGTGAGGGCGACAAGCAATAGGCTGCGAAGGCTCATGTGCGCAGGCTAGCAGGTTTGTTGGGTGCGGTCGGTCAGATCATTGTGATGGCCCGTCAGGCCACCATTTGTTCCGCCTTTTGCAGGTCGACCGAGACAAGCTGGCTGACGCCCAATTCGCCCATGGTCACACCAAAGAGCCGGTCCATCCGCGCCATCGTCACCGCGTGGTGGGTGATGATGAGGAACCGTGTGTCGGTGCGGCGCGTCATCTCGTCAAGCAGGTCGCAAAAGCGTGTGACGTTGGCATCGTCAAGCGGCGCATCGACCTCGTCCAGCACGCAGATCGGGGCGGGGTTGGCGAGGAACACCGCAAAGATCAGCGCCAGCGCGGTGAGCGTTTGCTCGCCGCCCGACAGAAGCGACAGTGTCGCGAGCTTCTTGCCCGGCGGCTGGCACATGATTTCGAGCCCGGCGTCGAGCGGATCGTCGCTTTCGACCATCACAAGCTTGGCTTCGCCCCCGCCGAAGAGGTGGGTGAAGAGCATGGCGAAGTTGCTGTTCACTTGCTCGAACGCGGTCAGCAGGCGCTCGCGCCCTTCGCGGTTGAGGCTGGAAATGCCCGAGCGCAGGGCGCGGATCGCCTCTTCCAGATCGGTTTTCTCGCTCACCAGCGCGTCATGTTCGGTCTGCACCTCGCGCGCGTCTTCCTCGGCCCGCAGGTTCACGGCGCCCAGCGCGTCGCGCTGGCGCTTGTAGCGGTTCACGTCCGCCTCGACCCGGTCGGCGGGCGGCATCTGCGCGGGATCGGTGGCCAGGCGGTCAAGCAGGGCCTCCGGCGAAAGGCCCTGTTCCTCGTCGATGCGCAGGGTGGCCGCCTCGGCCGCGGTCTGGGCGGCCTCGGCGGCGGCCTCGGCCCGGGCGCGGGTTTCGCGCGCCTCGGAGGCCGCCCGCTCGGTATTGCGCTCGTGGAGGGCAGCGTCGCGCAGGGCGGTTTCGGCCAGGGCCAGCGCGTCGGCGGCCTGGGCGCGCCGGGTTTCGGCGGTGGCAATCTCATCCGCGAGGCGGGCATGATCCTGCGCCAGCTCTTCGGGGCGCCCGCGTGCAGTGACCAGCTCGGCCTCGTAGCCCGCCTTCCGCTCGTGCAGCTCGGCAATGCGGGAGGCCGCGGTTTCAAGACGGGTGCGCCAGGTCGCAAGTTCCTGGGCGTTTTCCTTCAGCCGTTTGTCGCGCGCCTCGCCCGTGCGGCGCAGTTCGTCATGGGCCGAGCGGCGCGTCATCATCAGCATGCGCGCGGCTTCGACGGTCACACGGACCTCTTCGGCCTCGGCCCGGGCGGCGTCGAGATCGCCCAGCTCGGCCAGCGCGGCCTCGGCCTCTTTCAGGCGAGTGCGGGCGTCGAGCGCCATTTCCTCGTGCCGGCTGGCGGCCATGCGAAGGCTTTCAAGCTTACCGGCGGCGATGTTGCGATCGGCCTCGGCGCGCGACAGGGCGCGGCTCGCCTCGGTCACCGACTGGTCGGCGGCGCGGCGTTCCTCGCGCGCGGCGGCGTCAGCCTCGGTCGCGGTTTGCAGTTCGGATTTCAGATGCTCGTGCGCACGGGCGGCACCATCGGCCCGGGCGCGGGCTTCGACGAGATCCTGTTTGAGTTCCTGCAGACGGTTGAGCTGTTGCAGCCGCAGCGCTGCGGCAGAGGGCGCGTCTTCGGCACCGGCGCGAAAGCCGTCCCAGCGCCACAGATCGCCCTCGCGGCTGACGATGCGCTGGCCGGGTTTCAGGGCCGATTGCAGGCGGGGGCCGTCGGCGCGGTCGACAAGGCCCACCTGCGTCAGACGACGGGCCAGCACGTCGGGGATGCTGACATGGTCGGCCAAAGCGCGGATGCCGTCGGGCAGGGGTTGCGGCGTGTCGTAGGCGGGCAGCAGCGTCCAGCCGGTCTTGGCCTCGCCCTGCACCGCCGGGGCGCGCAGATCGTCGGCAAGCGCGGCGCCCAGTGCCTTTTCATAGCCGGTCTTGACCTTAAGGAGGTCGAGCACCTGGCCACCCTCGGCCGTGTCGCGTTCTACGAGCCGGGCCAATGCGGCCACTTCGGCCTGAAGCGCGCTCACCTCGCCCTCGGCCTCGGACCGACCTGCACGGGCCTGGGCTTCGCGGGTCTGGGCGGTGGCGCGCGTCTCATCCGCGTCGACCAGTGCGGCTTCGGCGGCGGTGGCGGCGGCGGTGGTGTCCGCAAGCAGGGCATCGGCGGCTGTCAGCGCTGTTTCCGCCGCGCCCTCGGCGGCCTGCGCCTCTTTGGCGGCGGCGGTGGCGCTGGTGGCCTCACTCTCACTTCGCTCAAGGGTGCGCTGGGCGTCATCGCGCAAACGCTGCGCCGACTGGTGGCGGGCGGCCAGGCGCGCGACGTCTTCGGTCAGCTGCGCATGGGCGCTTTCGCGGTCCTGCAAAACGCTTGCGGCATCGCGGGCCTCGGTCGCGGCCTCTTCAAGCCGGGCCTCGTGCCCCTCGGCCTCGGACGTCAGCGTCTCGCCCTCTTCCTCAAGCCGCGCGATGGTTTCGCCGGCGTCGTGATTCAGCGCATCCTCGCGTTCGGTGTCGCGGGCAAGCTGTTCGATGCGCCCCTGCAGGGTCTCAATGGCCGCCTCGGCCCGCGCCTCTTCATCGGCAAGCGTGTCGCGCTGGACGGTCAGGCGTTGCAGGACGGCGGCGGCAATCGCCTCTTCCTCGCGCAGGGGCGGCAGCGTCTCTTCCTGCCGCGCGCGATCGGCGACGGCGACGCGGGCGGTCCGCTCGGCCTCGGACGCGGCGGTGACGCGCTCGGTCAGCACGGTTTCGGCGGCGACGGCGGCATCGTTCGCCTCGCGCCAGCGACGGTACAGCAAGAGCCCCTCTGCGTGGCGCAGGGCCTCGCTCAGCTCGCGGTAGCGGGCGGCCTGTTTGGCCTGGCGGGCAAGCTGCGCAAGCTGCGCCGCGAGCTGTTCGATCACGTCATCGACGCGGGAGAGGTTGGTTTCCGCCCCGCGCAGCTTCAACTCGGCCTCGTGGCGGCGCTGATAGAGGCCCGAGATCCCGGCGGCTTCCTCAAGGATGCGGCGGCGGGCCTTGGGGCGGGCGTTGATCAGCTCGCTGATCTGGCCCTGACGGACCAGCGCGGGCGAATGCGCCCCGGTCGAGGCATCGGCAAACAGCATCTGCACGTCGCGGGCACGCACATCCTTGCTGTTGAGCTTGTAGGCCGAGCCTGCATCGCGGGTGATGCGGCGGGCGATGTCGATCAGGTCGCTGTCGTTGAACCCCTGGGGGGCAAGCCGTTCGGTGTTGTCGATGGCGACCGACACTTCGGCAAAGTTGCGTGGGGGCCGCGATGCAGTGCCCGCGAAAATCACGTCTTCCATGCCGTCGCCGCGCATCGCGGTGGGTCGGTTTTCGCCCATCACCCAACGCAAGGCTTCCAGCAGGTTGGATTTGCCACAGCCGTTCGGGCCGACGATGCCCGTCAGCCCGTCGGCGATCACCATCTCGGTGGGATCGACGAAGCTTTTGAATCCGTTGAGCCTGATTCTCGTGAACCGCACGATTCGCCCGTTTTGTTGATTCTGCTCTGGCGGAAAGCATCGGTGGGGCGCAGCGGGGAGTCAACGGCCCTGCCCCGGATGTGCCGGGTAACCGGCTGTTATCCACAAAATGTAGTCGTCTTCGGAGAAATTCTGCCGCGGTGCAGCGGTGGTTCTGAAAGTCCTTGATTCAAATTCACCCAATTTTGCAAACTGCCGTCGGGGAGGCGACATAAGACGCCAAATCCTTGGGGGCATCATGAGATCGCGCGCGAACGGTTCGCCATGGTTCGATCCCCTTCATTGCGGCTTTTTGATCTGGAGAGCGCTTGATGCTTGATGCCTCGCTGTTGGAAATTTCGATAGAATCCCCCACGTCAGACACAAGCCGCGCGCTGATCGATGCAAGCGATGACGCCTTAGGAGAGCACTACTCGAAAGAGGAGTGCTTTTCTGTTTCAGCAGACGATTTGAAGGCCCCCAATGTCGAGTTTTTCGTGGCCCGCCGAGGCGACCAACCGATCGGCTGCGTCGCGCTGATCGACCATGTGGGCTATGGCGAGGTAAAGCGGCTTTACGTGACTGAAAACGCCCGGGGCGTGGGTGTGGGCGCGGCGCTGATGGATGCTGTAGAGCATGCGGCGCGCGATATCGGGCTGCGCTCGATCCGATTGGAAACCGGCGCGCGTCTGGGGCCCGCGGTCGCGATCTACAAGGCGCGCGGGTACCGCAAGCGCGGGGCCTTTGGCGGCTATACCGATATGGCGCCCAGCCTGTTCATGGAAAAATCACTCTGATCCCTACCACCTAGGGGCAATCGACCGCCGCGCGGATGATCGCGGCATCACCGGTCATCGACCGTGGGCGCAAGGTACAGCCCGTGGCCTGTTCGATGGCGGCGATGGCATTGCGAAAGACATCGCGCTGACGCGGGACGGGCATGGCGTTGGTGCGGATCGCCTCAACCTCGGCCCCGCTGCGAAAGACGGCAAAGTCCATCCCAGCAACCGAGACACGCGTGGGCGTTGCCCCCTGAAAACGGGGCGACGGGCTCGCACAGGCGGCGAGACAGAGGCAAAGCACAATGAACCGGACCATCCCGGTAATGTGCGCGCGGTATGGTTAACCAAAGGTTGCCAACTGACGCCGACACCCGGGCTTGGCTTTTGCCGCCGCGCGGACTAGCTGGCGGGAACGGAACTTTATCGGGATATGGCAATGCTTTTGGGAATTTCGGGATCGCTGCGCAGCGGATCGGTCAATCGCAAACTGGTGCGGGAGGCCGGGCGGATTTACGGCGGCGCCTTCGAAGAGGCCGATATTCGGCTGCCGCTCTATGACGGCGACCTTGAGCAGTCCGAGGGTATTCCGGCAGAGGTACAGCGGCTGGCCGATCAGATCGCGGCGGCAGAGGCTGTGGTGATCTCGACCCCCGAATACAACCAGTCGCTGTCGGGTGTTCTCAAAAACGCGCTGGATTGGGTGAGCCGGGTCGACGGCAACCCCTGGCTGCACAAGCCGGTGGCGATCACGTCGGCGGCGGCAGGCCGCGCGGGCGGTGGGCGCGGCAGCTATGCGCTGCGATTGGCCATGCTGCCGTTTCGCCCGCGGATGGTGACAGGGCCGGATATGGGCGTTGCCGGGGCGATGAAGGAATTCGACGAGGACGGGCGGCTGACCAGCGAGCTTTATCTTGCCACCCTGACCGAGCTGATGACGCTTCTGAAGGCCGAGACACAGCGCTGACGGTTGCGCCCGGCGCCGGGCGGGGTAGCTTGGCGGCGTGAGCGACACCAGGACGACATCGCAGATGATCCACGACCGCATCGACCCCGCGCGGTCGGCGGCGCTGCATCACGTACTGGGCCGGGCGGGCCTGCCGCCGGGACCGGTCACCGCCCTGCCCGCGTTCTGGCATCAGATCTATTTCTGGGACGTGGCCGCGCCGGATGCATTGGGCCCCGACGGGCATCCCGCAACCGGCGGTCTGATCCCTGATCTGGGCCTGCCCAAGCGTATGTGGGCCGGGGGGCGGCTGCGGTTTCATGCGCCATTTCTGTGCGCCGTGCAGGCGACGCGCACCTCAAGCGTGCGGGCCGTCACCCGCAAGACCGGGCGGACGGGTGATCTGGCGTTTGTGACGCTGCGGCACGAGATCCGGCAGCGCGGCGGTCTGGTGCTGAGCGAGGATCAGGATCTGGTCTATCGCGCGGCGGATGCGGCGGCGGGCGCACTGCCCGAGCCACCCCGCGGCGGGCGCCTTCGCGAGACGCGGCGGTTCGAGCCGACGCTTCTGTTTCGCTATTCAGCGCTGACGATGAACGGGCACCGGATCCACTATGATGCCGACTACGCGCGGCGGGAGGAGGGGTATCCCGGCCTAGTGGTGCACGGGCCGCTGCTGGCGCAATGGCTGATGGCGTTCGCCGAAGAGGATCTGGGCCCATTGACCGCGTTTGAGTTCCGCGCGACGGCGCCGGTGTTTGCCGGGCAGATGGTGCGGTTTTATTCGGATGAGGGGCGGTACTGGGTGATCGGCGGGGACGATCAGCTGTGTATGCGTGCCGAAGCGCGTTAGAGGTTTGCCGTCACCCGAAACTCTGGCGGAATGTCGTCGGTGCCCTCCAGCACCAGCGCGGCCATCACCCGCGCAACTTCGGGCGCCATGCCAAAGCCGATCTTGAAGCCGCCATTGGCGATGAAATGCCCGGGCCGGTCAGGCCAGGGGCCGAGCATCGGTGCCCGGCTGCGCGCGCGGGGGCGGACGCCGGCCCAGCGGGCGATGACCTCGGCGCCATGCAGGATCGGCAGGGCGGCGATGGCGCGTTCGGTCAGGGCGTCTGCCTGGGCATCGGTGGCGTTGGGATCATCGAAGTCGCGTTCCGAGGTTGAGCCGATGGCCACGGTCCCGTCGTCATGGGGCACGATGTGAAGCGTGTCGGCAAAAAGCTGCGGCGCGTCCGGTGGCGCGTGGTGGCGCAAGAGGACGGCCTGGCCTTTGACGCCGGTGCCCACGGGTTTGCCGAAGGCATCGGACAGGTCGCGCAGGCCCTGCCAGCCGGTGGCCCAAACCACCGCGCCCTCGTCGGGGCCGTCAGGGGCGATCAGTGCGCCGCGGGCTCGCAGCGCAGAGGCGAGGCTTTCACAGGCGCGGCGGGGGTGGATGCGGGCGGTCAGCGTGTCGTGGATCAAAAGGCCGGTGGCGCTGGGTGGGGCCCAGCCGTCGCGTGTGTCCGCGGTGACGACGCGCCAGGTCGCCGTGTCGCCCCAGAGCGCTTTCGCGGTGCCTTCGCGCGCGCGGGCCAGCGCGACGGCGGCATCGTCGGCAAGCGGCTGCAACCGCCCGGTGCGGGCATAGCCCGACCCGATACCCGACGTTGTGTCAACGGCGCGCCAGAACTCTTCCGCCGTGACCAGGCTTTTGAATTGAACCGCTTTCTTGGTGTTCCAGTTTTCCGGCACATGGGGCGCCAGCGCGCCGACGATCCCGCCCGAGGACCCCGCGCCGACACCGTGCGGATCGATCACGCGGACGCGCGCACCCCGGGTCAGGCAGGCCCATGCGACCGACAGGCCAAAGATCCCTGCCCCGCGGATGGTGACATCGACCGTTGCCAAGCTGTGCCCCTTTTTGCACTGTCGCGCGACTCAGCGCAGCGCTTCAGGACGGGACCGTGACGGACCAGACCGCAGATGTCGAATGGCGAGACGGGGTGCCGGTCTCGATGCGGTTTCAGGACCCGTATTACTCGCTTGAGAACGGGCTGGCCGAGACGCGGCATGTGTTTCTGGGGGGCAATGGGCTGCCCGACCGGATCATGCCCGGGTTTCAGATCGCCGAGCTAGGCTTTGGCACCGGGCTGAACCTGTTGGTGACGCTCGCCGCGATGCGCGCGGCCGGGGTGGCGGGCCCGGTGCGGTACACGAGCTTTGAGGCCTATCCGATGGCGCCCGCGGCAATGGCCCAGGCGCTGGCAGCCTTTCCCGATCTGGCCGAGGACGCCGCGTGGCTCGCGGCGGCCTGGGCACAGGGCCCGGTGTTTGAGCGCGGCGACCTGGTGGTCGAGGTGATCCTCGGCGATGCGCGCGACACCCTGCCCGCGTGGTCGGGCCGGGCCGATGCCTGGTATCTCGACGGGTTTGCCCCCGCGCGAAACCCCACCCTGTGGGCGCCAGAGCTTTTGGCCGAGGTCGCGCGGCATACCGCCCCCGGCGGCACGGCGGCGACCTATACGGCGGCGGGCGCGGTGCGGCGCGGGCTGGCCGAGGCGGGCTTCGCGGTCGAGCGGGTGGCGGGCTATGGCCGCAAGCGGCACATGACGGTGGCGCGGCTGGGATGAGCGAGAACAACACCCGGCTGGGCATTCCCCTGATGGTCGGGGCGACCTTTGTCTTTGCGATGCAAGACGGGATCTCGCGCCACCTGGCCGGGGAATACAACGTTCTGATGGTGGTGATGATCCGCTATTGGTTCTTCGCCGCCTTTGTCATGGCTTTGGCGGCGCGGGCCCCCGGCAGCATCCGGGCGGCGGCGGCCACCCCGCAGCCGGGGCTGCAGATCGCGCGGGGGCTGCTGCTGGCGCTTGAGATTTGCGTGATGGTGATGGCCTTTGTCCTGCTCGGGCTGGTGGAAAGCCATGCGGTGTTCACAAGCTATCCGCTGCTGATCGCGGCGCTATCCGGTGTCGTTCTGGGGGAACGCGTGGGCTGGCGGCGGTGGGGGGCGATTGGCGTGGGGTTCATCGGTGTGCTGGTGATCCTGCAACCGGGGGTGACGGTGTTCCAGCCCGCCGCGCTGATCCCGCTCGCATCGGCGACGATGTTCGCGCTCTACGGGTTGCTGACGCGGTACGCGGCGCGCAAGGACAGCGCCGCCACCTCGTTTTTCTGGACGGGGACGGCCGGAGCGGTGGCGATGACACTGGTGGGCGTCTGGTTCTGGGAGCCGATGAGCGCGCCTGACTGGGGCTGGATGGCCGCGCTCTGTGTGACCGGGGCGCTGGGGCACTGGCTGCTCATCCGCTGTTACGAGGTGGCCGAGGCGAGCGCGGTGCAGCCCTTTGCCTATTTCCAGCTGGTTTTTGGCGCGGCGCTGGGGGTGAGCGTGTTTGACGAAACCATCGCCCCGAATGTCGCGCTGGGGGCGGCGATCGTGGTGGTGGCGGGGCTGTTCACGCTGTGGCGGGAACGGCGGGCCGCTAACGCAGCTTGAGCTCGTCGCTCAGCCGGATATCCGCCGTCTCGCCGCTGATCCGGGCGCGGTAGACCGGCAGGCTTTCCATCACGCGCATCACGTAGTTGCGGGTTTCGCGGAACTGGATGTGTTCGATCCAGTCGATGGCGTCGACCTCGGCGTCGCGGGGATCGCCCTGCTCGCGCATCCAGCGCAGGGGGCGGCTGGGCCCGGCATTATAGGCGGCGGCCACCAGCATCATGTTGGGCCCGAACTGATCCACCAGCTCTTCGATATAGGCCACGCCGATGCGCGCATTGTAGACCGGGTCTTGCTGTAACTTTTTGGTCGAGAACCGCACGTCGAGGCGCTGGGCCACCGCGCGGGCGGTGCGGGGCATCACCTGCATCAGGCCCACCGCGCCGGCCCCGCTGCGCACGGCGGGGTCAAACTCACTCTCGCGGCGGGCGATGGCCAGCGCCATCTCTTGCGGCACGTTCAGCTCATCAAGGCCGAAATCCACCACCGGGAAATAGGCATGGGGCAGGACCACCCCGTCGCGCGCGGCGCGTTTGGCGATCATCAAGGCGACATGGGCGTCTTCAAGCGACAGCGCGTAGTCGGCAAGCTGGCCCAGCTCGGTCTCGTCGAGGCTTTCCGCGAGATGGGTCAGGAACCGCTCCGCGAGGCTGCGTTCGCCCGCCTGGTGCAAAAGCTCTGCCGCTTCAAGCACTGACGAGGACATGAACGGGGCCTCGGCAAAGGCGGGGTAGTCCATGCGCCCGGTCAACGCGGGGTCCATCGGCAGGCTGGCACGCTCGGCTGCGAGAAGACCATAAAAGCTTGTCTGGAACTCGGCCCCGAAGGCATAGGCCATGGCGGCGTTTTCGGCATCGCCCAGCGCCTCATGCGCGCGGCCTTCCCAATAGCCGGCGCGGCCCAGGCTGATCGGGCTAGACACGGCGATGCGGAAGCGGCGGAAATGCAAGAGCGCGCGTTCGGGATCTTCGAGATATGTGAGCGCGAGATAGCCCGACAGCCATTCGAGATCGGCATAATGGATGCCTTCGGTCAGTCCGTGGGCCGAGGCAAGCGCGTAGGCCGTCTCCCCCTCGCCCTGGCGCATGGACCAGCGCGACAGAACTCGACGCCAGTTCGCCCAGCGCGCGGGTTCGCCCAGGGCGTTTTCCGTGCCGGGTACGGTCAGGGCCAGTTCGATCGCGGGGGCGTTGCGGCCCTTGCGCGCGCGCCACTGGAACCGCTCAAACACAAGGCCGGGGTGATCGCGCAGCTCTTCGGGCACCGCGGCGATCAGGGCATCGACGCCGTTCTTGTCGTCGCGCAGCGCGATCCGCGCGCGGGCGAGCGCCTGCCAATCGTCGCTGACGCGGGGCAGCATGCGTTCTGCGGCTTTCGACTGCCCCGACCACAACAGGCGATCCATGCGGGCGGTGTGGTGCGGTTTGAGCAGCGCGCCGTAGCGTTCAAGCAGATAGCGTTCGTCGCCCGTGGACAGGTTGTATTCCGTCCAGGCGGCGATGATCTGGTCCCGGGCCAGGCTGTCGCGGCCAAGCGATTCATTCGCGGCGGCATAGACGATCATGCCGGCGCCCGTCTGGGGCGGGTTGGCGGCAAAGAATTCGGCCACGTCGCGGGCGCGGGCGCGATAGGGCACGGTGCCCTCGCTGCGGCGCAGCATATAGGCCAGGCCCGGCCAGTCCGGGCGGCGTTCGAGAAAGGCGGTCAGGTCGTCGAACTTGCCGCGCCCGGCGCGCAGGCGGTGCCATTCCACGATATCGCGTGCCACGGGGCCCGCCTCTTCCGCCGCGCTGAGGGCGGTGTCCCAGTTCCCGGCACGGACGGCAGCCATGGCGGTATCCATGGCCTCAACAGCGCGCTCTGACGGGGCCGCCAAGGCGGTGAGCGAAGTGATCAGAACAAAAACAGCAGCAAGTACGTGAACAAACCGGGCAGGTATCATGAGCGCGACCCTAGGACCCCCACGTAAACCAACAACACACAAACTTGGCATTAGCAAGGCATGCCTATAGGGTCCGCCGCGATTTGAATCGGGGCATTTGCCTCAAAACAAAAGGAAACGCGTCATGTTGAAAGGCTCTTTGCCCGCCCTCGTCACGCCGTTCTCGGACGGCGAAGTGGACTATGACGCGCTGAAAAAGCTGATCGATTGGCAGATTGCCGAGGGCAGCACGGGGATCGTGCCGGTGGGCACGACCGGCGAAAGCCCGACGCTCAGCCATGCCGAACATGAGGCGGTGGTTGAATTTGTCGTCAAGACAGTCGGTGGCCGGGTGCCGGTGGTTGCAGGCGCGGGATCGAACAATACCGATGAAGGCATCCGCTTCATGCAGCATGCCCATAAGGTGGGCGCGACTGCTGCGCTGGTCGTGACGCCCTACTACAACAAGCCCACGCAAGGGGGGCTTTTCGCCCATTTTAAGGCCCTGCACGACTGCTGCGACCTGCCGATCATCATCTACAACATCCCCGGGCGGTCGGTCGTCGATATGAGCCCCGAGACCATGGGGGAACTGGCAAAGCTGCCCCGCATCGTCGGGGTCAAGGACGCCACCGGCGATATCACGCGCGTCTCGCATCAGCGGGCGACCTGTGGCGCCGATTTCATCCAGCTGTCGGGGGAAGATGCCTCGGCGCTCGGGTTCAATGCCCATGGCGGGGTTGGCTGTATCTCGGTCACCGCAAACGTGGCCCCGCGGCTCTGTGCCGAGTTTCAGGAGGCGACGCTGGCGGGCGACTACGCCAAGGCGCTGATGCTGCAAGACCGGCTGATGCCGCTGCACACCGCGATCTTCCTGGAGCCTGGGCTTGCGGGGGCCAAATACGGGTTGTCGCGGCTGGGGCACTGCAGCGAAGAGGTGCGGCTGCCGCTTGTCGGGCTGACCGACGGCACGAAAGCCGCGATTGACGATGCGATGCGGCATGCGGGGCTGTTGAACTAGCCATGTCCGCCCATGTCCACATGATCACCGGCCTCACCGGGGCCGGGAAATCCACCTATGCCGAACGCCTGCGGCGGGATCTGGCGGGCGTGCGGTTTTCGATCGACGACTGGAACGCCAACCTGTTCTTCATGGATCGCGCGCCGACGTCAGATTTCGACTGGTTCTACGAACGTGTGCAGCGCTGCTGCCGCCAGATGCGCGAGACGGCCGAACAGGTTCTGGAAACGACGACGCCGGTCGTCTTCGACTGCGGGTTCACCAATCTTCACGAGCGTCAGATCTTTTACGACTGGGCCGATGGGCTGGGCGTGGCGTTGACGCTGCATTTCGTGGATGTCGACCGCGACACGCGCTGGGCCCGGGTCGGACAGCGCAATTCCGAGCGTGGAGAGACCTTCGCGCTCGAGGTCACGCGCGAGATGTTCGACTTTATGGAAACCATCTGGGAAGCGCCCAAGGCAGAGGAGTTGGAGGCGCGCAACGGCGTTGTGATCACGGCCTAGATGCTGGACTCGCGCCTGCCGCATCCCTAAGTGACCGCCATGGCCAAACCCAAGGATAACCCCAACTACAAAGTGGTCGCCGAGAACCGGCGGGCGCGGTTTGACTATGCGATCCAGTCCGATCTGGAATGCGGGATCCAGCTGATGGGGTCCGAGGTGAAATCCCTGCGCGAGGGACAGGCCAACATCGCCGAAAGCTATGCCCATGTCGAAGACGGCGAATTGTGGCTGGTGAACAGCTATATCGCGCCCTACGATCAGGCCAAGACCTGGGGGCACGAGGACCGGCGCAAGCGCAAACTGCTGGTCAGCAGGAAAGAGCTGTCGGATCTGTGGAATGCGACCCAACGCAAGGGGATGACGCTGGTGCCGCTGGTGCTGTATTTCAACCACCGCGGGCTGGCCAAGCTCAAGATCGGCGTGGCGCAGGGCAAGAAGGTGGCCGACAAGCGCGAAACCTCGGCCAAGCGCGACTGGAACCGGCAAAAGGCGCGGCTGCTCAAGGAACACGGCTGATCGGCCGCCTTGCCAGCGCGGCGCGACAGGCGTAGCACCGGGGACGCAAGACAACCGTAGTGACCCCGATGACCGACGATCCCAAAACCCTTGTGTCCACCGGCTGGCTGGCCGCGCATCTCAGCGACCCCGATCTGCGGGTGCTGGACGGCAGCTATTACCTCGCCGACATGGGCCGGGATGCGAAGGCCGAATACGACGCAGCCCATATCCCCGGCGCGCGGTTTTTTGATATCGACGACATCAGCGATCACCGGTCCGAGCTGCCCCATATGGTGCCGCCGGTCGAGAAGTTCATGAGCCGGATGCGCGCCATGGGCGTGGGCGACGGGCATCAGGTGGTGGTCTATGACGGGGCCGGGCTGTTTTCGGCTGCGCGGGTCTGGTGGCTGTTCCGGCTGATGGGCAAGACGGATGTGGCCGTGCTGGATGGCGGGTTCCCCAAATGGCAGGCCGAGGGGCACCCGATCGAGGATATGCCCCCCATCGTCCGGGACCGGCACATGACGGTGACGCGGCAGAACCATCTGGTGCGGGATGTGACACAGGTGGCCGCGGCCTCGAAACTGCGCGATCACGAGATCATCGATGCGCGGTCCCCGTCGCGGTTCACCGGGGAAGAGCAAGAGGCGCGGCCCGGCCTGCGTTCGGGCCATATTCCCGGCTCGAAGAACGTGCATTACCGGACGCTTTTGAACGATGACGGCACGATGAAGGATGTGGACGGGTTGCGCGCGGTGTTCGCCGCGGCCGAGGTGGATCTGTCGAAACCCATCATCACCACCTGCGGGTCCGGCGTGACGGCGGCGATCCTGTATCTGGCGCTGGAACGGATGGGGCAGGACCGTGTGTCGCTATACGATGGGTCCTGGTCCGAATGGGGCCGGTACGACGAGTTGAAGGTTGAAACCGGATGACCATTCAGCCCGCGGGCGCGCAAGTGCCCTATACCGTCACCTGGCTTGAGATGGCCGCGCGTCCGTCCTACCCCTACCCGCCCCTGCCGGCGACCCATCCCGCCACGCTCTTGAAGGCCGAGGCCACGCCGCGGTGGTATTTCCTGTCGCTCTACGATGCGGTGGGCCGCGACTATGCCTGGGAAGACGCGCACCATCGCGACCCGGACGAGGTGCAGGCCTGGCTCGATGACCCGGCGGTCGATCTTTACACGCTGATGGCCCATGGCTGGCCGCACGGGTTTTTCATGCTGGATGCCCGCGCGGGCGATGTCTGCGATCTGGCCTATTTCGGGCTGGTGCCCGAAGCGGTGGGTCAGGGGCTGGGCGCGTTCTTGTTGCGGACCGCGATCCTGACCGCCTGGGACCGGCCCTGCATCAAGACGGTCACCGTGAACACCTGTACCCTTGACCATCCGCGGGCGTTGCAGACCTATCAACGCCATGGTTTCGTGCCGGTGCGCCGGCAGGATTTCCTGCGCACGCTCAAGCGTCCGCGCGATCTGACACGGATCCCCGACTGAAAGGCCACGCCATGCTGAAGAACCTCACGCCGCATCCCGCCGACAAGATCCTGGCCCTGATGGCCGCGTTCAAAGAGGATCCGCGCGCGCAAAAGGTCGATCTGGGCGTGGGCGTCTACAAGGATGCCAGCGGCAACACACCGGTCATGCGCGCCGTGAAGACCGCCGAAAAACAGCTGTGGGAGGCGGAAACCACAAAGTCCTATGTGGGGCTGGTGGGCGACCCCGCGTTCAACAGCGCCATGCGCAGCCTGATCCTGGGCGACGCCGTAGACCATGCACGCCTCGCCTCGGCGGCGACGCCAGGGGGCACAGGCGCGGTGCGGCAGGCGCTGGAGCTTGTGAAGCTCGCCAATCCCGACGCCACGATCTGGGTGTCGGACCCGACCTGGCCGAACCACCTGACAATCATCAAGTACCTGGGCCTGCCGATGCAGACCTATCGCTATTTCGACAGCGCGACCCGCGCGGTGGATTTCGCGGGCATGATGCATGATCTGCGCAAGGCCAAGCCGGGCGATGTGGTCTTGCTGCATGGCTGCTGCCACAACCCGTCGGGGGCGAACCTGACGCTGGACGAATGGGGCGCGGTGGCCGATCTGATCATCGCCTCGGGCGTCCTGCCGATGATCGACATCGCCTATCAGGGGTTCGGCGACGGGCTGGAAGAGGATGCGGCTGGCACGCGCCTGCTTGTGTCGCGTTTGCCCGAGCTTTTGATTGCCGCAAGCTGTTCCAAGAACTTCGGCATCTACCGCGAGCGGACGGGTATCCTGATCGCGCTGTCGGAAACGGCAGAAAGCGCGGGCGTCACCCAGAACAACCTGGCCTTCCTGAACCGCCAGAACTTTTCCTTCCCGCCCGACCACGGCGCGCGGCTGGTGACAATGATCCTGAACGACCCGGCCCTGCGCGCGGATTGGCAGGCCGAGCTCGAAGAGGTGCGCACCAGCATGCTGAGCCTGCGCGAGGCGCTGGCGGGTGAGCTGCGGCAGCGGACGAATTCCGACAAGTTCGACTTTCTCGCCCAGCATCGCGGCATGTTCTCGCGCCTGGGCGCCACGCCCGAGCAGGTGACGCAGATGCGCGAGGATCACGGGATCTACATGGTCGGGGATTCGCGGCTGAACATCGCGGGGCTGAACGCGTCCACCGTTCCCATCCTGGCCGAGGCGATCGTCGCCGCGGGCGTCTGATCCTTGCCCAGTGAGACGGTGGGCCGCGACCCGGTTGTGGCCATTGCCCCTTACGGGCTGCGCCCTGGTCCCGATCTGGGCGCCACTCCGCTTGCGGATTGCGAGATGCCGCTGGGCTGCCCGCCCGCGCTGGATGGCGGCACACTGGCGGATCTGGGGCCCGAGGATCATGCGGTGTTCCATCCCAAATCGGGCTTTTACGCGCTGAGCCGCCCCCGGCTGACCGCGAAAATGTCGCTGGTTATTGCCGAACCCTATGCCGTGCATGGCTGGCACTTTCATCTGCTGCGGCTTTATCACCGCCGGTTCTTTCGCATCCTGACGCGGCGCGAGGCCTTCGTGGCCGCGATCCCGAATGCGGTGTTTTTCAACCACGTCTTTGCCTGGGCCACGGATGTGCCGGACGGTATCGCCAAGACCCGGCCCGCATCGATCATTGCGTCGGACCGTGACAAGCTGGAGGGGCATCGGCTGCGCCACAGGATCGTCGCCGCGATCCGGGCCGAGAGGCTGGATGTGGATGTGCTGGGGCGCGGGTATCAGCCGTTTGAAGACAAATGGGACGGGCTCGCGCCCTACCGCTATTCAGTGATCATCGAAAACTCGCGCGAGCGGCACTACTATACCGAGAAACTGATCGACGCGTTTCTCTGCCGGACGATCCCGATCTATTGGGGGGCGCCGAATGTGCGCGAGACCTTTGACACCGGTGGTATGATCCTGTGCGAGACCGAGGCCGCCCTTGTCGCGGCCCTGCGCGATATACCGGACCACGACGGCGCCGGGATGGCCGCGGCGATTGAAGCAAACCACGCGACCGCGCGCGGGTGCCTGGCCTCTTACACGCGGATGGCCGAGTTGCTCTTGCGCGAGGGGGCGGCCTAGCCGAACCGCTTGTTGTAGCTGTCGCGCAGACGCCGCCAGAACCCGCGTTTGGTGGTGTTTTCACCCGGGTCCATGTGGATTTCCCCGCCATGGGCCAGCACCGCATCAACGCGCGCATCGCGCAGCCGTTCTGAGAGCGCAGGATCCTTGACCCAAAAGTCGTTCGCACCCAAACGCCGGGCCACGTGGTATCCCTTGGACTGCAAGAGCGCGCCCACCTGATGCTCGATATCGGCCTTGGCGCGGGCATCGTCCTTTTCAACGATCAAAAGCTTGATGTCGAAAGCGTCGAAGTCGAGCCCTTCAAGCGCCGGCAACTCGGCCCCTTCGATATCGATCGACAGCATATCGATCTCGCGCGGCACCCCGGCCTCTTGCAACAGCGTCGTCGTGCGGCCCGCGCGGACCTGGTATTCGGTATAGCTGTCCTCGGTCACGTCCGAGCGGTTCTTGATGAAATAGTCGCGCTGCGCCTTGTCGAAGGTGGACAGTGATCCAAAGGACGTGGCGTAAAACGTCAGCTCACCCTCGCGATCAGCCACGGCGGCATGCAGACGCTGGGCGCCGGGGCGGGTCTCGGCCAGTGTGACAAAATGTTCGGGATGCGCTTCGATCAACAGACCGGTCCAACCGTCCTCTTCCAACGCCTTGGTGTTTGACAGGAACACGCCGTCAAGGGCGCCGATATCGACGAAATAGCCCGGTGCGTCAAAGGCGCTGAGCACCAGCGCGTCTTCGCCGTGCTGTGCATAATAGGTTCTGTCGGCCATGGTCTGTCCTTCGTGCGGCGTCGCCGCGAACCCTACGCCCAAGATCGGCAGCGCACCACCCGGGAGGGGACGTCTTGTTCTTGGCGAAACCAGGCCCGCTTGGCGGACAAAAAAAACCCGGGCGCGTGCGCCCGGGCCAGGTTTTAAGACTGACAGGAAGGGAGATCAGCCTTTTGAAAAGTCGGGATATGCTTCCATGCCCATTTCCGAGACATCGAGGCCCGCAAGCTCTTCTTCTTCGCCGACGCGGATGCCCATGATCCCTTTCAGGATGACCCAGACGATCAGGCTGGCCACGAAGGTGAAGACACCGAAGGCCACGATCCCGGTCAGCTGCGTCACAAGGCTTGCATCGCTGTTGTAGAAGATCACCGCGATGGTGCCCCAGATCCCTGCGAACAGGTGTACCGGGATGGCGCCGACCACGTCGTCGATCTTCATCTTGTCGAGCATCGGAACCGTGAAGACCACGATCACGCCGCCAACAGCACCGATCCAGAGCGCACCGAAGAGCGTCGGAGCGAGCGGTTCAGCGGTGATCGACACGAGGCCAGCCAAAGCGCCGTTCAGCACCATGGTGAGGTCAGGCTTCTTGTAGAGCACCTGCGTCAGGATCAGCGCCGTCACCGCACCGGCGGCAGCCGCCATGTTGGTGTTGGCGAAGATCCGGCTGACGTCCGAGACGTCGCCCACAGTGCCCATGGCCAGCTGCGAGCCGCCGTTGAAGCCGAACCAACCGAGCCACAGGATGAAAGTGCCAAGCGTGGCAAGGGCGAGGTTCGAGCCCGGCATCGGGTTGACCTGACCGTCCTTGTATTTGCCCAGGCGTGGGCCAAGGATGATGGCACCGGCAAGCGCTGCCCAGCCACCGACCGAGTGCACGACCGTGGACCCGGCGAAGTCGGAGAAGCCCATTTCGCTGAGCCAGCCGCCGCCCCACTGCCAGGAGCCCGAGATCGGGTACATCAGGCCGGTGAGAACAACGACAAAGATCAGGAACGGCCAGAGCTTGATCCGTTCGGCCAGCGCACCCGACACGATCGAGGCGGTTGCCGCAACAAACACGAGCTGGAAGAAGAAGTCCGAGCCAACCGACGCATAGTCGAGCGCCGCGTCCGCAGCGGCCACGCCGACAGGATCAAGAACCGTTGGGCCCCCAATGGCGAAGTAGCCGTTGAAATCGCCCGGATACATCGTGTTGAAGCCGATCAGCCAGTACATGATGGCCGCGATCGAGTAGAGCCCGATGTTCTTGGTCATCTGCATGGTGACGTTCTTGGACCGCACCAGCCCGCCTTCGAGCATGGCAAAACCACAGGCCATGAAGAACACAAGGAAACCTGCCATACAGAACAGCAGGGTTGTCATGATGTACGGGCCGATCTCGTCGAACCCGGGCGCCTCTTCCTGCGCGAGGCCAAGCGTTGGCACAGCGGCCAGGACCGCCGTCGCTAGGATAATTCTTGATAGTTTCATCTGTTGGAGTCCCCTTAACCCGTGTCGCCTAGAGCGCGTCTGCGTTGGTTTCGCCGGTGCGAACGCGCATCGCGCTTTCCACATCCACGACAAAGATTTTGCCGTCGCCGATTTTGTCGGTTTTGGCGGTCGACGAGATCGTTTCGACAACCTGGTCAGCCATGCTTTCGGCCACCACGATCTCAAGCTTCACCTTCGGCACAAAGTTCACCGCGTATTCCGCTCCGCGATAGATTTCCGTGTGGCCCGATTGCGAGCCGAAGCCCTTGATTTCGGTGACCATCATGCCGCGCACCCCGATCGAGGTCAGCGCTTCGCGCACCTCTTCGAGCTTGAACGGCTTGATCGCTGCGATGATGAGTTTCACTTGCATCCCCTTCCGCAACGCGGGGCCGGCCCCCGCACTTAGATGGCGCAAAGAGGGCCTTGGGGGCCCGAGAACTCAAGGAATCGCGGTGGCTTTTTCGGCGGCACACTCGGCGTTTTTGCACAATTTTTGCACATCTTAAGACTTTTGATTAATTTGTGAGCAAAAGAAAAAGTGACGCAGGAGGTTTCGCGGGTGCCTTTTGCGCGTAGCACGGGCTAAATTGCGGAAAAACGGGCAGGCAACCAATAAAGTACGCTGATGAGCAACCACCGCGGACAGCGGCCACCACTCGTGGCCGAGAAACGTTATTCGGGCGCGAAAACCCCGCCTGCTAAGCCGCGCAAGCGTGCGCGCAAGGCCAAGGCCAAGCCCGCGCCATGGCCAGCGAACCCGCTTTTGCGGCTGCTCTTGTGGCCGATTCGCGTGGTGACGCGGGCGCTGTGGTGGATCACCTGGCGCGGTGCGGTCGTGGGCGGGCTTGCGCTGGCCACCGTGGTCGCGTGGTTCGCTGTTTCACTGCCCCCGGTGACGACGCTCCTCGATGCACGGGCGCGCGGCTCGGTCACCATCCTCGATCGCGATAGTCAGGTCTTTGCCTGGCGGGGGGAACAGTTTGGCGGCCAGATCACCGCCGACACCGTCTCGCCCAACCTTAAAAACGCAATCATCGCGACCGAAGATAAGCGGTTTTACCGTCACTTCGGGATCAGCCCGCGCGGCGTGGCCAGCGCGATCCGGATCAACCTGCGCGAGGGGCGCGGCCCGTTGTCGGGGCATGGCGGATCGACCATCACACAGCAAACCGCCAAGCTGTTGTGCCTGGGCACGCCCTATGACCCCGACACCGGTATGACCGAGGCCGAGTACGAGGCCGATTGCCGGCGCACGACCCTGGCGCGCAAGGCGAAAGAGGCGGTCTATGCGCTGGCGCTTGAGGCGCGCTATTCCAAGGACGAGATCCTGACGATCTACCTCAACCGCGCCTATCTGGGCGCGGGGTCGCGCGGGTTCGAAGCCGCCGCCCAGCGGTACTTTGGCAAATCGGCGGCCGAGGTTGACCCGGCCGAGGGGGCGATGCTGGCCGGGCTTTTGGTGGCACCGTCACGCTTTGCGCCCACGGCGAACCTGCAACGGGCGCAAGACCGCGCCAACCTGATCATCGGGTTGATGGAAGCGCAGGGGTATCTCAGTGCAACCGACGCCTCGGTGGCGCGCGCCAACCCCGCGCAACTGTCGGCAGCCGCCGAACGGCGCGCGGGCGGGTATTTTGCCGATTGGGTGATGGACCAGGGCCCTGCCTATCTGACACGTGAGACCACCGAAGACGTCATCGTCAGCACGACCTTCGACCAGCACATCCAGACCGCAGCGGAAGAGGCGCTGGACTTTGTCTTTGAAACCAAGGTGCGCCCGGGCAGCGAGGCGCAGGCCGCCATCGTTGTGATGAGCGCCGATGGCGCCGTCCGCGCCATGGTGGGCGGGCGCAAGTTTCAGGGCGTCGCCGGTCAGTTCAACCGGGCCATTCAGGCCAAGCGGCAGACGGGATCGGCGTTCAAGCCGTTTATCTACGCCGCCGCGCTCGATCTCGGCTATGGGCCGAACGACATCGTGGTGGACGAGCCTCTGACGCTGGACATCCCGGGCTCGGGCCCCTGGACGCCGCGCAATTACACCAACGAATTCTACGGCCCTGTCACGCTGACCGAGGCGCTGAAGCATTCGCTGAACATTCCCGCCGTGCGCGTGTCTGAGGGCGTTGGGCGCGACATGGTGCGCGCGGTGGCCGAAGGGTTCGGCATTGAATCCGATCTGGCGGATGGCCCGGCGCTGGCGCTGGGTGTCTCGGAATCGACGCTGCTGGAGATGACAGGTGCCTTTGCGGGCATCCTCAACGGCGGCTCGTCGGTGACGCCCTACGGGCTGACCGAGCTGCGGATCAAGGGCGATCCCACGCCGCTCATCGGCCAGGAAGGCGGGATGGGCGAGCGGGTGATCTCGCAAGAGGCGGCCCAACAGCTCGTCTATATGATGAGCGAGGTCGTCAATGGCGGCACGGGCGGGCGCGCCGCCCTGCCCGACCGGCCGGTTGCGGGAAAAACAGGTACGACGCAGGCCGCGCGCGACGCGTGGTTCCTGGGCTTTTCCGCCGACTACGTGGCCGGGGTCTGGATGGGGTACGACGACAACACGCCGCTGACCGGTGTGACCGGGGGCGGCCTGCCCGCCGAGATCTGGCGCGAGACGATGGTGCGCGTGCATGAGGGGCTAGAGCCCCGGGCGCTGCCCATGGCGGTGCCCGCGCCGCCGCAGGTGTTGGCGCAGGACCGGCGGTCGCAGCAACAGCGGCAGCGGCGGCAAGGGCCGTCCGCCACCGAACAGCTGCTTATCGATGTGTTGGAAACGCTGTTTGGCCGGAACTAGCCTTTAGGCCTCGGTTCTGAGATCCGCGATGAGCGCGTTTACATCGCCCCGGCGCGCGTCAAGCTTGGCGCCGATTTCCGCACGTTCGGTGACCACAAGGCTGATCCCTTCGATCACCAGATCGTAAAAGCGCGGCTGGCCGTTCACCTCGCGCACGCGGAACAGCACCTCGAACGGGGACTGGCCGCGCAGCTTGACGGTGGTGACCACCTCAACCCCCCGGCGGATGCTGCGGGTGTCGTTCACAACGATCTCGGCACCGCGAAACTCGCGGAACCGGCGGCCATACTTGCGCGAGAGATAGACTTTGAGCGAGTCGGCGAACTGGGCACGCTGCTGGTTCGACATGTCACGCCATGGGCGCCCCATCACGCCCTGCGCGCTAAACCCGACATCGCCGTAGCGTTCAAAGATACGTTCGAAATCGGAATAGAGCGCCGGGCCGGTCTTGCCGGAATTGATCGCCTGCTCGATATCGCCCACCGCGGCTGTCACAAGCTGGGCGGCGGCATTGCCCTGCGCGGACGCGGGCAGCGCCGCCAACCCAAGCGCGGCGGCGGCAGAGACCACCATGAAGTCGCGTCTTTTCATGTCTCTACTCCTCATCAAACTCAGCAAACGGGTCGTCGTCAAAAGCAAACGGGTCCGCGTCAAACTCGGCAAACGGATCATCATCGAACTCGGCGAAGGGGTCGAACTCATCCACCCCGTTTTGACCGCCCAGCTCGAACCTTCGGTTCTGAATATAGACGATGCGGGCCGAGATATAACTGTCTTCGCTTTCATAAAACAGGCTGTCGATGGTGTCGGCGAATTCGTACCGATCGCCCACACGGTCCATCACATTGGCGGTGGGCGGGATCCATTCGTCGCTGGCATTGATGGTCGCGCTGATCGGGTTCGAGATAAAATCAACTACGGTTCCGATGGCATCGCGTTCATTCGACGGGCCAAAGACCGGCAGTTCGATATAGGCGCCTTCCTGCGCCCCCCAGACATGCAGCGTTTCGCCAAAGCCCGTGCGCCGCGTCTCAAGACCGAACGAGGTGGCCGGATCAAAGATGCCGCCGATGCCCAGCGTCGTGTTGATCATGAACCGCATAAAGTTATGACCGGCATCCACGATATTGCCCTGCGCGATATCGTTCAGAACAAAGCGGGGCGTGTCGATGTTGTTGGCAAAGTTCGACACACCGGTGCGCACGGGGCGCGGCACGACAACGCCGTAGGCGGTGGATGTCGGACGCACCAGCGCCCGGTCGAGCCCGACATTGAAGTTGTGAATGCGCCGGTTGGTTTTTTCATACGGATCGAACACGTCGACCGGCGCGTCCGGCGTGGTACACGCCCCGACAGCGCCCGCCAGAACGACGAGAAGGATCTTGGTCAAACGAGACGTCATCATGGGATGTCGACCGATTTTTTTCTGTTTCTGCTCGTGGCTACCACATAGACGCACCAATGATAATTCACATCGCTTGCCGCGCGGTAACCGGTGCGCTGTGACATAGGCGAAACAATCGGAAATCCGGCTTCCCCTGCGCAGACTGTTAGCGTTCACGGGAAAATTGCCCGGTTTCCGGGCTTTTCGCTGGCTTTGGGGCCGGATACCGTCGCGCCGGTAACACCTGCGAGAGGAAGGGCCGCACCCATGGGGATCGAGGAAAAACTTGCCGAATTGGGCGTCACATTGCCAGAGGCGACGGCGCCGCTGGCCAATTACGTGCCGTTCGTGAAAACCGGCGCGCTTGTGCACGTGTCGGGCCAGATCTCGGTCGGGCCCGATGGCATGATCATTGGCAAACTCGGCCGCGAGATGGACGTGGCGGCCGGAGCCGCAGCGGCGCGAACCTGTGCCATCAGTCTGCTTACCCAGCTCAAGGCAGCGTGCGAGGGCGATCTTGATCGGCTGGTGCGGGTGGTGAAGCTGGTGGGCTTTGTGAACTCGACACCGGACTTCACGGATCAGGCCAAGGTGATCAACGGTGCGTCGGATTTTCTGGTCGAGGCGTTGGGCGACAAGGGGCGGCACGCCCGGTCCGCCGTCAGCGCCGGGTCGCTGCCCTTTGGCGTGGCGGTTGAGATCGAGGGGATCTTCGAGATCGCATGACCCCGCCCCTGCCCCAAGCCTTCCTGGACCGGCCCATCGCCCATCGCGCCTTGCATGACGGGACGGGGGCCTGCCCTGAAAACTCGCTTGCCGCGATCCGGCGGGCCGTGGACGCGGGGTTCGGCATAGAGGTGGACGTGCAACTGACCGCGGACAACCAAGCGGTGGTGTTTCACGATGACGGGTTAGAGCGATTGACCGGGAACACAGGGTCCGTGCGCGCGGTCACCGCGCAGGACATGGGTGAGATGACGCTTCTGGGCGGTGGCGAGCGTGTGCCGTCGCTTGCCGCGTGCCTTGATGCTGTCGCGGGCCGGGTGCCGCTGCTGATCGAGGTCAAGGATCAGGACGGGCACCTGGGCGCGGATGTCGGCGCGCTGGAGCAGGCGGTGGCGGCAGATCTTGTGGGCTACGCCGGGCCTGTGGCCGTGATGTCGTTCAACCCCCACAGCGTTGCCGCGATGCAGGATCTGGCACCCGGGATATGCCGGGGGCTCACGACCTGCGCCTTTGATGAGAACGAAGCACCGGGTCTCGACACCGCACACCGGGCACAGCTTGCGGCGATCGCGGATTTCGACCGCGTGGGCGCGGCGTTCGTCAGCCATGATCGTCTGGACCTCGACACACCCGCCCTGCCGCCGCTCAAGGCCCGGGGCGTGCCGGTGCTCTGCTGGACCGTGCGCTCCGCGACGGAAGAGCAGGCAGCACGTCGCGTTGCCGACCAGATCACCTTCGAGGGCTACACCCCGGCTTGACGGCGCCGCGCGCGGGCCCAATTAGGGATGGGTGACGAAGGCACCCCCATGAGCGAAACCCGCATCGAGATCGAGGCCATCGGCGCGCTGAGCGAGATCAGCGCGCAAGATTGGGATGCCTGCGCCGCGCCCGAGGCGGCCGATGGCGGGCGCCCGAACGATCCGTTCACGACCTACCGGTTCCTCAAAGCGCTGGAGGACAGCCGGTCGGTGGGCACGGGCACAGGGTGGCAGCCACGCTATTTGGTCGCGCGCCTGGACGGCGAGGCCATCGGCGTTGCCCCGCTCTACGCCAAGGGCCACAGCCAGGGCGAGTACATCTTTGATCACAACTGGGCCCATGCCTATGAGCGCGCGGGGGGCCGGTACTATCCCAAGCTGCAAATGGCGGTGCCGTTCACGCCCGCGACGGGGCGGCGGCTGTTGGCCAAGCCCGGGCATGAGACGACGGCGCAGGCCGCCTTGGTCAAGGGTGCGGTGCATGTGGCGGCCGAAAACCGTCTGTCCTCGCTGCACATCACCTTTTGCACCGAGGACGAGGCCGAGGCGGGCAAGGCCATGGGCCTGATGCACCGCACGTCGCAGCAGTTTCACTGGGAAAACCAGGGCTATCCGGACTTTGACGCCTTCCTTGCCTCGCTGTCGTCGCGCAAACGCAAGAACATCCGCAAGGAACGTGGCACGGCGCAGTGTTTCGGGGGCGAAATCGTTCAGCTGACCGGCGACCAGATCGAGCCGCATCACTGGGACGAGTTCTGGGTGTTCTACCAGGACACCGGCGCCCGGAAGTGGGGCACGCCCTACCTGACGCGGGCGTTCTTTGACCGCGCGCATGAGACGCTGCGCGATGACATGCTGCTTATCCTGGTGCTGCGCAACGGGCGTCCCATAGCAGGGGCGTTGAACTTTATCGGTCGCGAGACGCTTTATGGGCGCTACTGGGGCGCGGTCGAAGATCACCCGTGTCTGCATTTCGAAGCCTGCTATTATCAGGCCATCGACTATGCCATCGCCCAGGGGCTTGCGACGGTCGAGGCCGGGGCGCAGGGCGCCCACAAGCTGGCGCGGGGCTATCTGCCGGTGACCACGCATTCGCTGCATTGGGTCGCCGATGAAGGATTTGCCAGCGCCATCGCGCAATACCTTGAAGGTGAGCGTCAGGCAGTGGATGAAGAGATCGAGGTACTGACGAGCTATGGCCCGTTCAAGAAGGTGACATCGGAGGACGAATGGCAGAAAAGCTGACAGCCGAGGCGCATGCCGCGGCACTCTCGGAGATGGCCGCCGCTGGCTGGGCCCATGACGCGGATCGCGATGCGCTGACAAAAACGTTTCAGTTCAAGAACTTCATCGAGGCGTTCGGCTGGATGGCGCAGGCCGCGATCCACGCCGAAAAGCTGAACCATCACCCCGAATGGTCGAATGTCTACCGCACCGTCGAGGTGCTGTTGACCACCCATGACGTGGACGGCTTGTCCGAGCTTGATCTGAAACTTGCCCGCGCGATGGACAAAGCCGCCGCATGATCGCAGAGATCCTGAGCTATGAGATCGGCGGCGTCACGCTGGGCGAGATGCTGACGGTCGATTTCCTGGCAACGATCCTGGGCAACGTTCTGGCCGCGATCCTGATCCTGGTCGCGGGCTTTATGGTGGGGGCCTGGCTGAAACGGCGGATCCGGGCGCTGGGGGCCAAGTACGAACAGCTCGACATCACGCTGTTCAACTTCCTCGGCAACATCGTGCGCTACGCGGTGCTGGTCTTTGCCGGGCTGTTCGTTCTGAACACCTTTGGCATCCAGACGACGTCCTTTGTGGCGCTGATCGGTGCGGCAGGTCTGGCGATCGGTCTTGCCCTGCAAGGCACCCTGTCGAACGTGGCCGCAGGTGTCATGATCGTGTTTTTCCGCCCCATCAACGTCGGCAATTTCGTCGAGGTCGGCGGCAAGATGGGCACGGTGAAGGACATCACGCTCAACTTTGTCGAGCTGGCGTCGATCGACAACGTGCAGATCATCATCCCCAACAGCCAGGTCTGGGGAAATGTGATCACCAACTTTTCGGGCTATGACACCCGCCAGGTCGAATGGGTGTTCGGCGTGGGATACGGCGCCGATCTGGCCAAGGCCGAGGCGATCCTGCGCGACACGATCATGCGCGACACCCGGGCCCACCCATTCCCCGAACCTTTTGTGCAGGTCACGAACCTGGGCGCATCATCGGTGGATTTCACGGTACGGGTCTGGTGCGATGCCGCGAATTTCTGGGGCTTCAAGACGGATATGACCCGCGCGGTGAAAGAAGCCTTCGATGCGGGCGGGATCGATATTCCGTTCCCCACCCGCACCGTGGTCAACGTCGCAGGCTAAAGCGCCTCAAGCACCGCGTCGCCGCCGGACATATCGCAGACGCCAGGGTTGTCGTCGTCATTGATCAGCTGCACCACGCCATCATCGGCCACCAACGCATAGCGCAGCGAACGACCGAGCAGCCCGACGGGCGGCGCATTGAGCACGCGGCCCATGCCCTGGGCAAACGCCCCGCTGGCATCGGCCAGGAAGGTGATCCCAACCTTGGCCGCGCCGGTCGCCTCGCCCCAGGCAGCCATCACGAAGGGGTCGTTCACGGCGACACAGATCACCTCGTCGATGCCCTTATCCTTGAGATCGTCGAAGACACGCATAAAGCTTGGGACATGGGCGGTGGTGCAGGTGCCGGTATAGGCGCCGGGCAGCCCGAAGATCACCACTTTCCGGCCCGCCACGTAATCGGGCATCGCAACGGTTTCGGGCCCGTTGTCACCGATCCGCAAGAGCTCTGCGGCAGGCAGTTTGTCGCCGACATCAATTGCCATCTGTCATGTCCTTCATTGACTGTTTCCTGAGACGCCCACGATATAGGCTGGCGGCCGAGCAAGGGCCACCGGGAAGGATGGAATATGTCGGGAATCGTGGTCATCGGCGGGGGACAGGCCGGTGCATCTTCGGTGGCGCGCCTGCGCAGCGGCGGCTATGGCGGGGCGATAACGCTGATCGGGGAAGAACCGGAACCGCCCTATCAGCGCCCGCCCCTGTCGAAGAAATATCTCATGGGCGAAATGGAAAAGGCGCGGCTCTATCTGCGGCCTGCCGCGTATTATGCCGACAACGACATCACCCTGATCACCGGCGCCCGGGTGACCGGGATTGATCCGGCGGCCAAGACCGTGCGCGCTGGGGACCAAAGCTATCCCTACGACGATCTGATCCTTGCCACGGGATCGGTCCCGCGGAGACTGCCAGCAGCGATCGGCGGTGACCTCGGCGGCGTCCATGTGGTGCGGACCATCGCAGATATCGACGCCATGGTCGGCGATGTGCGCGAGGGCGCGCGCGCGTTGATTGTAGGCGGCGGCTATATCGGGCTTGAGGCGGCGGCAGTGGCCGCGCAACGCGGGCTGCAGGTGACGCTGGTCGAGATGGCCGAACGCATTTTACAGCGTGTCGCCGCGCCCGAGACATCCGATTACTTCCGCGATCTGCATCGGGGCCACGGGGTGGACCTGCGCGAAGGCGTGGGGCTCAGCCACCTGACCAGTACCGACGGACGCGTCAGCGGGGCCGAGCTGAGCGATGGCAGCACGCTGGACTGTGATCTGGTGATCGTGGGCGTGGGCATCGCGCCCGCGACGGATCTGGCCGAGGCGGCGGGGCTCACCCTCGACAACGGGATCGCGGTCGACGCGCTGGGCCGCACCTCGGATCCTGCGATCTGGGCGGCCGGGGATTGCGCCTCCTTCCCGTGGCGGGGCACGCGGATCCGGCTGGAAAGTGTGCAAAACGCGATCGATCAGGCCGAAGCGGTGGCCGACAACATCCTGGGCGCAGAGGCCGCGTATGACCCGCATCCCTGGTTCTGGTCGGATCAGTACGACGTGAAGCTTCAGATCGCGGGGCTGAACACCGGCTACGACCGTTTGGTGGTGCGCCCCGGCGACCGGCCCGGCAGCGCCAGCCATTGGTACTATTTCGGGGCGAACCTGCTGTCGGTCGATGCCATGAACGACCCGCGCGCCTATATGATCGGCAAACGCATGATCGAGAACGGAAAATCCCCCGATGCCGCCGCCGTCGCGGACCCTGCCCAGAACCTCAAGGCGCTGATGGCGGCATGAGGATCGTTGGCGGCGCGTGGCGCGGGCGCACGCTGGCTAGCGTGGCCACGGGCGACCCAAGCGGCCACCTGCGACCCACTGCGGACCGGGTGCGCGAGAGCCTGTTCAACATGCTCGCCCATGGGGCGGTCGCGCATCCCGTGAAAGGCGCGCGGGTGCTGGACCTGTTCGCGGGCACCGGCGCCTTGGGACTAGAGGCGCTGTCGCGCGGGGCAGACACGGCCCATTTTGTGGAAAACGGGCGCGCGGCAAGCCTGATCGCCCAGAACATCACGCGCACCGGTGCCGGCGACCGGGCGCGGCTGGTGCGCCATGATGCGACAAAGCTCGGCCGCTGGTCGCAAACCCCCTTCGATCTGGTGTTCCTTGATCCGCCCTATGGGAAAGCGCTGGGGCAGAAGGCACTCGCCTCGGCCTGGGGGGGCGGTTGGTTGGCCCTCGATGCCCTGATCGTCTGGGAAGAAAGCGCGGTCCAGACCGCGCCCTACGGCTTTACCGTGGTCGACAGCCGTCAATACGGCCAAACCGTGCTCACCTTCCTGCGCTATGGCTGACAGACGCCCGCGATGGCGCTAGAGTCGTCCCATGTTCGCGTCAAAGACATTTACCGGCCCCTGGAGCGACGCCGAAACCGCACCTCGCAAACCTGCGCGGACCAGTTGGGCGTTGATGGGCGACAGCCTGGCCTGCCGCGGCGGCGTGCCCGAGATCCTGATCGAATGGCGCCGGGCGCGGGGCGAGGATCTGCCCGAGCCGCAGCTGCCGGAGTTGCGCGAGTAGGCTAGCGCCAGGTCGGGTGAAACCGTCCCGCAGGTGACAGCGTAAAGATCTCACACCCGTCCGCCGTCACGCCCACCGAATGCTCGAACTGTGCCGAAAGCGACTTGTCGCGGGTCACCGCGGTCCAGTCATCGGACAAGACCTTAGTTTCGGGGCGTCCAAGATTCACCATCGGCTCGATGGTAAAGAACATGCCTTCTTCCAGAACCGCACCGGTCCCGCGCCGGCCATAGTGCAGCACGTTCGGCGGGGCATGGAACACGCGGCCCAAGCCGTGCCCGCAAAAATCGCGCACTACCGACATGCGGTTGGCCTCGACATAGGCCTGGATCGCCGCACCGATATCGCCAAAGGTATTGCCGGGGCGAACCGCCTCGATCCCTTTGAACAGCGCGTCATGGGTGACCTGCACCAGACGCTCGGCCTTGCGGCTCAGCTTGCCCGCCACATACATCCGGCTCGTGTCGCCGAACCAGCCATCGACGATCACCGTCACGTCGATGTTCAGGATATCGCCATCCTTCAGGATCTTGTCGCCGGGAATGCCGTGACAGACCACGTGATTGACGCTGATGCAGCTGGCGTGCTTGTAGCCCTTATACCCGATGGTCGCCGATACCGCGCCCGCGTCCTCGACCTTGCGGGTGATGATCCGATCGATCTCGCCCGTGGTCTGACCGGGAAAGACATGCTCGGCCACGTCATCCAGAATACGCGCCGCCAGCTCACCGGCGTTGTACATGCCGGCAAAGTCGGTTGCCTCGTAGATGCGGATGCCGTCCTTGGTCAGGCGGCCGTGGTTCTTGTTGTCCAACGCGGGTCTCCAATCACACCCACTGCCTAAATAGGCCAGCGCTTTGAATTCTGCCAGTGCTTCAAGGCTCTGTGATCGGCAAAGGATCTGCAAGCCACACCCCTTGGGGGGACACGCGGGTGCCATAACACAGCATCTCAACACCGGCACGACGCGCAACATCGAAAGCCGCTCCATAGCCCGGATCAATGTCGCGGGCCAGGGCAAGATGCGCACAATCTGTCCGTTGGACGAGATAGAGCATCACCGCCCGATGTCCGGCAGCGACCATATCGGACAGCTCGCGCAGGTGCCGGGCCCCGCGGGTGGTCACGCTGTCGGGAAACTCGGCCAGATCGCCTTGACGCAGGAGGTGGACATTTTTGACCTCGACATAGGCGTCGGGCAGGCCCGGTTCGGTCAGCAGGAAATCGACGCGGCTTTTTTCGCCATAGGCCACTTCGGGGCGCACGCTGCCATAGGCGCCAAGCTCGGCAATCTCGCGCGCTTCCAACGCCTCTTTCACCACACGGTTGGGCACGGCGGTGTCGATACCGGACCAGTGGCCATTTTCGAACTCGACCAGCCGCCAGCCGTATTTGAGCTTCTTCTTGGGGTCGTCATTGGGTTCGAGCCACACCTTAAGCCCCGGTTCCTTCAGGCCCATCATGCTGCCCGGGTTGGGACAATGCGCGCGAACAAGCTCACCACTCTCCAGCGTCACCTCGCTGAGGAAACGGTTCCAGCGGCGCACAAGGCGGCCGGGGACAAGGGGGGTTGGAAAGCGCATAGGGGGCGACCTATACCGGGGCCGCGCGGGCGACAAGGAGACAGGCGATGGGCAACCCCACGGCGGCGATGCTGGTGATCGGTGACGAGATTCTGTCGGGCCGCACGCGCGATGCCAACATGCACTTTCTTGCGGGGGCGTTGACCGAGCATGGGATCGATCTGCGCGAGGTGCGCGTGGTGTCGGACGATGCAGAGGCGATTGTCGCCGCGACCCAGGCGCTGAGCGGATCTCATGATCACCTGTTCACCTCGGGCGGGATCGGGCCCACCCATGACGATATCACCGCCGACTGCATTGCCCGGGCCATGGGAGCACCCATCGACGTACGCGCCGATGCCCGCGCGCTGCTTCAGGCGCATTACGACCGGCAGGGGACCGAGCTGAATGCCGCCCGCCTGCGCATGGCGCGGGTGCCGGACGGGGCGGCACTGATCGACAATCCGATTTCTGCCGCGCCGGGGTTCACCTTGGGCAATGTGCACGTGATGGCGGGCGTACCTGCGGTGTTCCAGGCGATGGTGGCCAGCCTCCTTCCCACGCTCACCGGCGGCGCCCCGCTGCACAGCGCGACGGTGCGGATCAATCGCGGAGAGGGTGATATCGCCGGGCCGCTGGGCGCGTTGGCCAAGGCGCATCCAGAGCTGTCGTTTGGGTCCTACCCGTTCATCCAGAACGGGGTGTATGGGGCCAATATCGTGGTACGGGGCACGGATGACGGGGCGGTCGCGGCGGCGTTGGCGGCGCTCGCCGCGCAGTTTCCGGGCGACACTGTATGAGCCTGCCAACCGCAGCGCAGATCTATGCCGCGATCGAGGCCACCTGGCCCGCAGCCGCGATCCACCGCGTGGGCCCCTGGGCCATTCGCGACGGGCAAGGCGGCGGCAAGCGGGTGTCGGCAGCAACGGCAGAGGCGCCGTTCGAGGCGGAAGAGATCGCAACCGCCGAGGCCGAGTTGGCCAGGCTGGACCAGGCCCCCTTGTTCTGGATCCGCGCGGGTGACGAGGCGTTGGATGCCGCGCTGGCCGCGCAGGGGTATGACATCATCGACCCCGTGACGCTCTACGCCATTCCCACCGATCAGATTGTGCAAACGCCGCCCCGCGTCTCAACCTTCCTTATGCCCGAACCACTGGCGATCATGGCCGAGATCTGGGCCGAGGGCGGGATCGGGCCTGCGCGGCTGGCCGTCATGGCACGCGCCGTGCAGCCGCAGACGATGGTGCTGGGCCGCAGTCAGGACCGGCCCGTGGGCGCGGGCTTTGCCGCCCTCCACGACGGGATCGCCATGGTCCACGCGCTGGAGGTGCGCGCATCGGGCCGCCGGCAGGGCGCGGCGCGGCATATGATGCAGGCGCTGGGCGGCTGGGCGCAGCAACAGGGGGCCGCCCATGTGGCGCTCGCCGTGACAGAGGCCAACGCCCCGGCCAATGCGCTTTACCGCGCGCTTGGAATGGCGGTCGTGGGGCGGTATCACTATCGCATCAAGAAGGGCGAAACCCCATGAGCACCGATCCCTCCCCCACCGCGCTGGACCTGCCCATGGTCGACCCGCTGCCCGAAGACACGGCCGCCTATTTCGACCTGTGCGCGGAAAAGCTGGGGCTGATCCCGAACGTGCTGCGCGCCTATGCGTTCGACATTGACAAGCTCAACACCTTTACCGCGCTCTACAACGACCTGATGCTGGCACCGAGCGGCCTGTCGAAGCTCGAGCGGGAGATGATCGCGGTGGTCGTCTCCTCCATCAACCGGTGCCATTACTGCCAGGTGGCCCATGGCGCCGCGGTGCGCGAGCTGTCGGGTGATCCGGCCCTGGGTGAAGCGCTGGTGATGAACTGGCGCGGCGCCCCGCTCGACACCCGTCAACGCGCGATGCTGATCTTTGTCGAGAAGGTCACCACCGACAGCACCCGGATCGAAGAGGCCGACCGCCAGACCCTGCGCGAGGCCGGGTTCAGCGATCGCGATATCTGGGACATCGCCTCGGTCGCCGGGTTCTTTGCCATGTCGAACCGTGTGGCATCCGCGACGGGCATGGTGCCGAACCCCGACTATCACGCGCGTGGCCGATGAGATCAGCGCTGGCGCTTGCAAGCTGGCTGGCAGCGGCGCCTGCCATGGCGGTCGAGCTTGACCTGCCCCCAACGGCGCGGCTGTCGGCCGAACGTCAGAGCGCCGCTGACAGCTATGCCGTCGCCGTCTCACCCTGGCAGGACGGGCGGCTGGAGGTTTTGGTGAGCGAAGGGGCGGTGCGGCAAGAGGCGTGGATCCTGCCCGCCACCAGCCTGACCACCCTGCAACTGATCGCACCCCTGCGTGACGCGCTGGCGGCCGACGGCTACCGCATTCTCTACGAATGCGCGGATACGTCCTGCGGCGGGTTCGATTTTCGCTATGCGCTCGATCTGTTGCCGGAACCGGACATGCATGTGGACCTGGGCGACTATCGCTATCTGGCGGCCGAGCGGGATGAGACGCGGGTGGCCCTGGTGGCCAGCCGCAGCGCGACGGCGGGCTACCTGCATGTCACGGAAATCAACCCGGCCATCGCCGCGCCAGACGCCCCCAATGTGCAGGCCGCTGCGCCCCCGCCCCTGCCCTCGGGCGCCATTGCCGAGGCGCTGGACACAGCCGGGCGCGCGGTTCTGGAAGGGGTGAGCTTTCGCACCGGATCGGCGCTGATGGAGGATGTGAGCCTTCCGGCACTGGTCGAGCTTGCCAATTACCTGCGCGCAGCGCCGGACATCAGCGTTGTTCTCGTCGGCCATACCGATGCCGAGGGTATCCTGGACGCCAACATCGCCCTGTCGCAGCGCCGCGCCGCTGCCGTAGTCGAACGGTTGACCACCACCCATGGCATCGCGCCCGAGCGGCTGCGCGCCGAGGGTGTGGGCTATCTGGTGCCCCGCGCCTCGAACGCGACCTCCGAAGGCCGCGCATTGAACCGCCGGGTCGAGGTGGTGCGGGCCAACTGAGCCTCAGTGCGGTCCGGAGCGGAGGCAGGACCCCGCAAATGTCAAAGAGCGCCGGATCAACCGGCGCTCTTCGCTCACTGTCCAAGGTGATGTGGCCCGATTACCAGCTGTCGGGGCCCTTCTCGGCAAAGGAGTGCACAAGGAAGTCGATAAAGGCGCGCACTTTGGGCTGGGTAAACCGGCCCGGCGGGTACACCGCATAGATGCCCTGGCTTTCCACCGGCAGATCGGGGATCGCCTCTTCCACCAGACCCTCGGCCATCGCTTCGGCATAAAGAAAGCTCGGCAGGTAGGCGATGCCCAGGCCCGAGATCGCGGCGTTGAGCAGCGATTGACCATCGTTCACCGTCAGCCAGCCGGCCGTACGCACCTGGCGCTTTTCGCCCGACGGCGCCGTCAGCTTCCAGACATTGCCCGAAGACTGGTTCGAATAGTGCAGCAGCTTGTGCTCGTTCAGATCGTCGATCTTGGCGGGCCGGCCGTACTGTTCGAAATAGGCGGGGCTTGCGATCATCCGCTTGGTGGATTCGCACAGCTTGCGTGCCCGCAGCGTGCTGTCCTCCAGCTCTCCGATCCGGATCGCCATGTCGAAGCCTTCGGAAATCAGCTCTACATAGCGGTTGTTGAGCACCATGTTGACGGTGATATCGGGGAATTCCTGCAGGAACTCGCCCAGCACCGGCGACAGGTGGTTAACGCCGAAATCGGTCGCCACCGAGATGCGCAACAGGCCCGAAGGCGCCGATTGCATCGAGGTGACAAGCGCGTCCGCCTCGCCCGCATCGTTCAGGACGCGGCGCGCGCGGTCGTAATAGGCCAGACCGATTTCGGTCGGGCTCACCCGGCGTGTTGTACGATTAAGAAGACGCGCCCCCAGACGCGCTTCCAGCGACGATACATGTTTGGAAACAGCGGATTTCGAGATCCCCATTTTCTTGGCAGCATCGGTGAACCCCCCTTGGTCCACCACCGTTGCGAAGGCTTCCATCTCGGTCAAACGATCCATTTAACAACCTTCTTCACCATTACCCTCCAGCGGGGGCCCGTATGGAAACGAAATCGGGCGACAATGGGGACAGGGGCCGACAATACCGGGGTATCTTCAGGATCGTATTTTTCGGCGAAACGCAAAACTGGCGAAAAATGGGCGTGAAATTCGGGGCTTAGCCGGTTTTGAGAGAATTATTTCAACTGTATTTCAGAGGGTTGAAGCCGCGGGGGCAAACCGGCCCGGAGGGGGCCGAACGGCGCCACACCGCGGCCTTGCAATGCGTGAACAATACCCGCGCGGCGGGCTCTGGGGGCGCTAGCTCGGCAAACTTCCGCTCAGGACATAGCGCAGGATCTCGACCACCTGCCGGGGCTCTTCGGCCACGGCGAGCGCTGCGGCGTGGACTTCTTTCAGCGCATGCTGATGCTCGGGCGGGTTCAGAACGATGATCGATTTACCCAGCGCCGCGGCATAGCCCGCGTCAAAGGCGGCATTCCACTGCTTGTACTTCTCGCCAAAGCGAACAACCACGATATCGGCGTCTTCGATCCCTTTCCGGGTGCGAATCGCGTTGACCATGGCCCCTTTGTGATCGTGCCAATACTTGTTGTCCTCTGCCCCCAGGATCGCCACCCCGCAATCGTCTGACGCCGCGTGGTCGGTCACGGGCCCGTGGAACGCCACATCCAGCCCCGCCGCCCCTTCGGTGATCTGTTCACGCCAGTCGGTGTGGATTTCGCCGGAGAGGTAGACGGTAACGGTCATGGGGGTGGTCCTTTGCTTGTTCTCCCCCGACCTAGCACAGGCACGGGGGAGAACCAGCCTCACACGCCCAGTTGCAGGCGCCAGAACAGAGGATCACCGCGCTGGCGCAGCCGCTTGAGCGCCTTGCGGCAGGGGCGTTCGAGGAACGCGGGAACGTCATGCGTCGGCCGGAATCCGAAGGATTTCGGTAGATCGGTGTAGAGCGAGCGCGGTGGCTGCGACCACCGGATATCTTTCAACACCGCCCCAGGCCCGGGTTGGTGCATCCAGATATCGCGCACCGCGAACTCGTCGACCAACAACATCAGGGCCGCCAACAAGGCCGACTTGGCCCAGTCTTTCGCATAGGCCTTGCTCAGCTTGGCCGCATAGCTTTCCAACGCCTTCAGCTGCCGCGATTTGGGATCGCGGCGGCGCAGATACGCCGCCTGATCCGCCACCTCCCGCAGCCAGTCGCTCTGAACTTCTTCGACCAGCGCGGCGCCGGTTTCGAGATCAATATCAAGCCGCACCCAGGCCAAAGTGGGCCGCCCCGCCTCCCGGATCGGGTGATCGGCGTATTCGAAGTCCTTACGCACCGGCGCGCTGAAATGGCGGCCAAGGATCGCCGCGTGCTCCGACGGGAATCCAAGCTGCATCACCAGGTTGCCACCCTTCCGGCTGACCTGTTCCCAGGCCCAGTCGCGGCCGGTGCCCCAGCTGGTGAAGCTCAGCTCATAATCGCGCCACGTGCTGGCATAGGCCACATCGAGCGCCGAAAGGGCACCGGCGGAGAGACCACCGATCTGCATCGCGCGCCCGGCATGGGCGACCGCGATCAGATCGCGCTGACGCAGCATGCCGCCGCACCCTGCCACAACGGGCTTGAACAGCGGGCGATCCAGGAACCGCGCCAACGGGCCCTGGCGCAGCGTGCGCACAGGCATATCGCCCGGCATCGCATTGGCCAAAAGCCATGGGCTTTGCCGGTCGGGATAGTGATGAAACGTCATCGTCTCCGGCAGAACCTGCCGGATCAGGGAGATATCTTCGGGTGTCATGGAACCATTCCACAGAGCATCGTGCGCCCGTGGAGCGGTGTCCGCGGGCAATCTAGTGCGGCTTACTCTGCCGCTGCCATGGAATGTTCAGGACACGCATTGGTCCGACTCCGTTGATTGCAAGGCGGCTCGATTACCGCCTTTCCCGATTCGGATCAAGGGGTTAGCCGCGCAGCGTCCCACCCGTCGCCTTGCCGACCTTTTCGACGATCTTCGCCGACACCGCCTCGATATCCTTCTCGGTCAGCGTCTTTTCCGTCGGCTGCATCCGCACAGTGATCGCCAGCGATTTCTTCCCCTCGCCGAGCGATCCGCCGATGAACTCATCGAACACGCGCACGTCCTCGATCAGCGCTTTGTCTGCCCCGGCGGCGGCGTTCACGACGTTCAGCGCCTCGACATCCGCATCGACGACAAAGGCATAGTCGCGTTCGACCGCCTGCAGAGCGTTCAGCGTCAGCGCGGGGCGGGTGGCCCCAGTGGCGCGGGCGGCGGGGATTTCCTGCGGCCAGAGCGTAAAGCCCACGGCCGGGCCTTTGACGTCCATCGCGGCCAGGATGCGGGGGTGAAGCTCACCAAAGACGCCCAGCACCTTTTTCGGATCAAGGCACACCATCCCGTGCCGCCCCGGATGCCACCATTCGCGCGCACCGCGCAGGATTTGCGCCTTGGCGGGGGCGCCGATCGCCGACAGGATCGCCTGGGCATCGGCCTTGGCGTCGTAGACATCGACGGGCCGCATCTCGCCATGCACATCCTTGGGGCCCGACCGGCCCACCAGCAGACCGCAGACCTGCAAATGCTGCTCTTCCGGCTCGCCGCCGTGGAAGGCGGGGCCCACCTCGAACAGCGCGAGGTCCATGAAACCGCGCGCCTGGTTCCGGGCGGCGGCCTGCAACAGACCGGGCAGGATCGCCGGGCGCATGTGGCTCATCTCCGACGAGATCGGGTTTTCCAGCCGCGTCGCATCCTCACCACCGGAAAAGAGCCGCGCCGTGGGCTCATCAATGAAGCTGTAGGTCACGCATTCATTGTAGCCCAGCGCCGCCGCCGTCCGTCGCGCGATGGATTCGCGGCGTTGCAGGGGCGTCAGGATCGGTTTCGGCACGCCCACGGTCTTGCGCGGCATCGGCCGCGCCTTGAGCTTGGTGAGCGAAGCGATGCGGGCCACCTCTTCCACAAGGTCAGCCTCGCCCAGCACATCGTGCCGCCAGGTGGGCGGGGTCGCCATGTCACCGTCAAGCGTAAAGCCCAGCGCCTCAAGCGTCGCCTTCTGTTCGGCTGCCGGGATCGACATGCCGACAAGCGACTGCACGTGATCGGTGTCGAGCCGGTAGGCGCGGGTCATATCGATCGGCGCGCCGTCGGACACAACCTCAGACGCCTCACCCCCGCACAGCTCAAGGATCATCGCCGTCGCGGCCTCCAGCCCCGGCAGGGTATGCGCGGGGTCCACGCCGCGCTCGAACCGGTACTTGGCGTCCGAGTTGACCTTCAGCGCCCGCCCCGTCCGGGCAATCGTCACCGGATCCCAATAGGCGCTTTCGACGAAGACATTCACCGTGTCCTCGGTGCAGCCCGAATGGGCCCCGCCCATCACGCCCGCGATGCTCTCGGGCCCAGCGTGGTCCGAGATCACCATCATGCCCGGCTGGAACGTGTATTCCTTGTCATCGAGCGCCATGATCGTCTCACCGCCCTGTGCCGGATGAATGCGCAGCCCGCCCTTCACAATGTCCGCATCGAAGACGTGCAGCGGGCGGTTCTGGTCAAAGGTGAAGAAGTTGGTGATGTCCACCAGCGCCGAGATCGGACGCAGCCCGATGGCCTTCAGCCGGTCCTGCAGCCACTGGGGCGAGGGGCCGTTCTTCACGCCGCGGATCACCCGGCCCGTGAAGTGGGGGCAGCCCACCGCCTTCAACTCATCGTCGATGGTCACCTTGATCGGGCTCTCAAAAACACCCGGCACCGCCGCAATCTCCAGCGGCTTCAGCGTCCCCAGCCCCCGCGCCGCCAGATCGCGCGCGATGCCGTGGACGCCCAGCGCATCCTGCCGGTTCGGCGTGATCGCGATCTCGATCACCGGGTCGGCCTTGGCGGGGTCGTTCGCGGCCAGCCAGTCGACAAAGCGCTCGCCCACCTCGCCCGAGGGCAGTTCGATGATGCCGGAATGCTCGTCCGACAGCTCCATCTCGCGTTCCGAGGCCATCATCCCATGGCTCTCGATCCCGCGGATCTTGCCCACGCCGATGGTGGTGTCGATGCCGGGCACGTAGACGCCGGGATGCGCCACGACGACCGTGATCCCCGCCCGCGCATTGGGCGCGCCGCAGATGATCTGCTTCTCGCCCTGATCGGTGGCGACCTGACAGACACGCAGCCGGTCGGCATCGGGATGCTTCTCGGCGCTGAGCACCTTGCCGATGGTAAAATCCTTCAGCCGCTCCAGCGGATTTTCGATGCCTTCGACCTCCAGCCCGAGGTCCGTCAGCGTCTCGGCGATCTCATCCACGCTGGCGGTGGTGTCGAGATGGGTTTTGAGCCAGGAGAGGGTGAATTTCATGTCGCCACCTGCAGAGTACTGAGCATCGCGCCCGACCCGAGGGTGGGTGCGGTATCGCGCCCGCCCTGGGGGGCGGGTCGGGCGCGATGCGGGGCTGACGCCCCGCGGGTGCTATCGCTGAAGGTCATCGGCTGAGACCCCCCTGCAACGTCGGCTGATCCAGCGCGCTGAAGCCGTAGTGCCGCAGCCACCGTAGATCGCTGTCGAAGAACGCCCGCAGGTCCGGGATCCCGTATTTCAGCATCGCGATCCGGTCGATGCCCATCCCAAAGGCAAAGCCCTGATAGACACTCGGGTCGATCTTCCCGGCCTCCAGCACCTTGGGATGGACCATGCCGGAGCCGAGGATCTCCAGCCAGTCGTCGCCCTCGCCCACCTTCAACTGCCCGCCTTCCCACGAACAGCGGATGTCGACCTCGGCCGACGGTTCGGTGAATGGGAAGTGCGAGGCGCGGAAGCGCAGGTCGACGTAATCGACCTCGAAATAGGCCTTCACGAACTCTTCCAGCACCCATTTGAGGTTCGCCATCGAGATATCGGTGTCGATCGCCAGCCCCTCGACCTGGTGGAACATCGGGGTATGCGTCTGGTCGTAGTCCGCGCGGTAGACGCGGCCGGGGCAGATCACGCGCAGGGGCGCGCCCTGCAGCTCCATCGACCGGATCTGCACGGGCGAGGTATGGGTGCGCAGCACGTGGGGCGGGCGATTGTCGCCCTCGGCGCGGTGCATATAGAACGTGTCCATCTCGCCCCGGGCGGGGTGATGGTCGGGGATGTTGAGCGCGTCGAAATTGTGCCAGTCGCTTTCCACCTGCGGCCCCTCGGCCACGGCAAAGCCCATGTCGGCGAAGATCGCGGTGACCTCGTCGCTGACCTGGCTGACGGGGTGGATCGTGCCCATGCCGCGCGTGCGCGCGGGCAGCGTCACATCAAGCCATTCGCCCTTCAGCCGCTCGTCCAGCGCGGCGTCGGCCAGGGCCGATTTCTTGGCCGTCAGCGCGGCATTGATCTCATCCTTCAGTGCGTTCAGCGCAGGCCCGGCCACCTGGCGTTCCTCGGGCGTCATCTTGCCCAGTTCGCGCATCTTCAGGCTGATCTCGCCCTTCTTGCCCACGGCCTGCACGCGCAGCGATTCAATCGCGTCCTCGTCGCCCGCCTCGGCAATCGCGCCCAGATATTTCTGCCTCAGATCGTCCATCAAGGACCCCCTTGGATTTCTTAGCGCCCTGCTACAAAGCAGGGCCCGAAAGCACAAGAAGCCGCGAGACCTTCACAGGTCCGCGGCTTCCATAAATCGTGTCCGGTATCGGACGGTGTTACGCGAGCGCGGCCTTCGCCTTATCGACGATGGCTGTAAACGCCTCGGGCTCGTTCACGGCGAGATCGGCCAGAACCTTGCGGTCGACCTCGATCCCGGCCAGCGACAGGCCGTTGATGAAACGCGAATAGGTCAGCGCCTCGTCATGGGCGCGCACGGCGGCGTTGATCCGCTGGATCCATAGCGCGCGGAAGTTGCGCTTGCGGTTCTTGCGGTCGCGCGTGGCGTACTGGTTCGCCTTGTCGACGGCCTGCGTCGCGGTGCGGAACGCGTTCGAACGGCGCCCGTAATAGCCTTTGGCGGCCTTGATGACCTTCTTGTGGCGGGCGTGGGTGACCTTACCGGAGGTAACTCTCGACATGCTTGGTCCTCCTTAGCGGTCGTAGGGCATGTAGCCCTTGACGATCTTGGCGTCAGGGGCGCTGAGCGTGGTGGTGCCACGCGCATTGCGGATGAACTTGTTGGTGCGCTTGATCATGCCGTGGCGCTTGCCGGCCTGGGCGCTGACAACCTTGCCGGTCGCCGTCACCTTAAAGCGCTTCTTGGCGCTCGATTTCGTCTTCATCTTGGGCATTTCCGTCTCCTATCGGTCGGTGCGCGCGCGACTCGGCATGCCACTTGGGCCGGCCACGCGATATCAAGGCGCGTCGTATAGGGGCGGCGGCCCGATCACGCAAGGGGGAAATGGTGGTCGCGTCAGGCGCCGAAGAGCCCGCGCATCGCACGCAGGAAAATGTCGGGCAGATCGGCCATCGTATAGCCCAGCGGGCTGGTCTGGACGGCATAGACGATGCAGCCAAAGCCCAGAAACAGCAGCGCGATCACAGGACGGAACGAACGGTCAGACGAAGAAAAGACCGATACGGTCAATCCGCAGGCACCCAAAACGCAGAGCGTTCCAATGAAAATGAGAAGATCGGGATCCAAACGCGCCTCTTCGCAACACCAATGGCGAAGGTCCTACTCGGGATCGGTCGCGTAAATCAATCTTTCCTCGCACGGCGCGACCCGCAGGATGTTGGTCGACCCCGGCACGTTGAAGGGCACACCGGCGATGACAAGGATCTGATCCTCGGTCTCGGCAAAGTCGTCGGCCAGCGCCGCACGGGCCGAATTGACCACCGCCTGTTTGAAGCGCTCCAGCTGCGGCACGATCACCCAGTGCAGCCCCCAGGTCAGCACAAGCTGCCGCGCGCTGCCGGGCAGGTGGGTCATCGCGATGATCGGCTTGCTGGGCCGTTCGCGGGCGATCAGGCGGGCGGTGGTGCCCGACTGCGAAAAGCAGCAGATCGCCTTGATATCGGTGGTTTCGGCGATCTCGCGCGCGGCGACGACGATGCCGTCGGCGGTGGTTTCGCGCTTGCCGCCGCGGCTCGCGGCGGTCACGTCGCGGTAGGTGGGATCGCTTTCCACCTCGACCGCGACGGCGTTCATTGTGGTCACCGCCTCGATCGGATAGGCCCCCGCCGCGGATTCCGCCGACAGCATCACCGCATCGGCGCCTTCATAGATCGCGGCGGCCACGTCCGACACCTCGGCCCGGGTGGGCATCGGGCTCTCGATCATCGATTCAAGCATCTGGGTCGCCACGATGACGGGCTTGGCAACCGCACGGCATTTGCGCACCAGCCGCTTCTGGATCGGCGGCACGTTCTGCACCGGCAGCTCCACGCCGAGGTCGCCACGCGCCACCATGATGCCATCCGATACGGCTAGAATTTCGTCGAACGAGGCGACCGCAGCGGGTTTTTCGATCTTTGACAGGATCGCCGCGCGCCCGGCGGCCAGATCGCGCGCTTCGGTCACATCGGCGGCGCGTTGGACAAAGGACAGCGCCAGCCAGTCGACGCCCAGCGCGCACACAAACTCAAGATCGTTGCGGTCCTTGTCCGATAGGGCCGCCAGCGGCAGCACCACGTCGGGCACGTTCACGCCCTTGCGGTTCGAAATCGTGCCGCCCACGGTGACGGTGCAGTTCGCAAAATCAGCACCACACTCGGTGACCTTAAGCCGGATCTTCCCGTCATTGATCAAGAGCGACGCACCCGGTTCCAGCGCATCAAAGATTTCGCGGTGCGGCAGGCACACACGCGTCGCATCGCCTTCGGACGGGTCAAGATCAAGCCGGAAGTCTTGACCAATCGCAAGCTCTTCGGCGCCTTTTGCAAAACTGCCGACCCGCAGTTTCGGCCCCTGAAGGTCGGCCAGAATGGCAATCGGGCGGCCCACATCGGCCTCAACCTGGCGGATGATCCGGTGGCGTTCGCCGATCTCGGCATGCTCACCATGGCTCATGTTCAGGCGAAACACATCGGCGCCCGCGTCAAACAGCGCCCGGATGGTGTCATAGTCGCTGGATGCAGGTCCCAGCGTTGCGACGATCTTAACGTTGCGAAGGCGTCTCATTCTGCCCTATTCCCCATTGGTCCGCCGCGTTTTGAGCGCCGCATGCGTTACGACTGATAACGCTAACGGTCGCGCCAGCGCAAGGCAGTTGCGCGCAGGGTTACGGAGCCAAATGACACAGCGATGACGGATCAGCCTTATGAGATCATCGGCGCCGATCGGACCGGCCCCTGGCTGGTCGCCTGCGACCATGCATCAAACCGCGTGCCGCTGGAAATCGACGGGGGTTCGCTGGGCCTGCCACCGGAACAAATGGCGCGCCACATTGCCTTCGATGTCGGCGCAGCCGGGGTGGCCCGGCATTTGGGCGCGGCCCTGGGCGCGCGCACGATTCTGGGCGGGTTCTCGCGGCTGGTGATCGATCCCAACCGGGGCGAGGATGATCCTACGCTGATCATGAAGGTCTATGACCACACCATCGTGCCCGGCAACCGCCATATCGACAGCGCGGAACGGGCGCGGCGGCTCGATCGCTATTATCGCCCCTACCACACGGCCTATGCCGCGCTGGCCGCCAAGGTGCCCGAGACGATCATCATCGCCGTGCACAGCTTTACCCCACGTCTGAATGGCCGTGCCCCGCGCCCCTGGCATGTGGGCATTCTTTTTGCCGATGATCAGCGCCTGTCGCAGCCCCTGATCGCGCGGCTGAAGGCGGAACGGGATCTGACGATTGGTGAAAACGAACCCTATGCCGGCCACCTGCCGGGCGATGCGGTGGACCGCCACGCGCTCATACCGGGGCGGCCCAACGCGCTGATCGAGCTGCGCCATGATCTGATCGAGACGGAGGATCAGCAAAAGGCCTGGGCAGATCGGTTGGCCCCGATACTGGACGCCGCGCGCAAGGACGCCCATCTTTAGCGCAACGCAAGGAGCCCGACCATGGATGACCAAACCCGCACCGAACTTGAAGCCGCCGCCTTCCGCCGCCTGGTGGAGCATCTGGGCGAGCGCACGGATGTGCAAAACATCGACATGATGAACCTGACCGGGTTTTGCCGGAACTGCCTGAGCCGCTGGTATCAAGAGGCTGCTGCCGAACGCGGCATCGAGGTCAGCAAAGACGAAGGCCGCGAGATCGTTTACGGGATGCCCTATGCCATCTGGAAAGAGAAATATCAGACCGAGGCGACGGCAGAACAGCAGGCCGCTTTTGCCGAAGCGTCAAAGGCACACGATTGATCACCCTAATCGTGATTTGCCGGTGGGCGGGCGGCTCCCTACCCTTCCAAGCATGACACGCACACCTCTATTTGCCCTGGCGCTCGCCGTTGCGACAGCAATCGCGGCGCCGTCACTGGCCGATCCCAACCCGCAATTGCTGGACCGGATCGACCGCGGTCTCGATGACTTTTGGCTAGAGACGGATGTCTCGCAGCTCAACACCGCCGAAGCAGCGCAGCTGCACCTGATCCTGTCCTCGCCCGAAAAGCGGTTCTTCGACACCCGGCGGCGCCTGAAGGCCGTGATCGCAAACTCCGAACGGCGGCGGCTCCAAGAGGAAAGGCTGCAGGGGTGATCCGAACCACCGCCATCTTGGCCCTCGTCGCGACGGTATCCGCAGCCCCCGTCGCGGCGTCCTCGCAGCTGGCGATGTCGGTTGCGCGTGACCTCAAACACATGCGCCTGGACGTGGATGTCGACGATCTGACGACCAACCAACTGGCCAGCCTGCACACCGTCCTGACCGGCAATCGCTCGCAAAACGATAAGCGCAATATGGCCAAATCAATCATCGGTGGAGAATACTCTGTCAGAGGCGTTTTTTTGGGTGACAGATAGGGTTTAGCACCCCTTTCACCCTTGACCGGACTCCCCCGCCTGAACACCCTCTGCGCTGAGGCAGATAACGGGCGGTGGTAAGCGATGGAATTCGCGCTTCTCTCGGTTTTGGTGGGGCTTGGCCTGACGGTCAGTCTTTTGGGCGGCGGCGACGGTGACGACGACGCGCCCGCGGCAAACGCGGGCGACGACGTGATCACCGGCACCGATGGGCCGGACAGGATCGAAGCGGGCGCGGGCGACGACATCGTCAATGCGCTGGGCGGAAACGATCAGCTCTTTCTTGGCATCGGATCGGATGAGGCGAACGCAGGAGAGGGCGACGATACCGTTTTTGCCGGCGGCGGTTCTGACATTGTGACCGGCGGGCCGGGCAATGACGAGGTGTTCCTCGATGACGGGCCCGACAGGTCCATCGGCGCCGATCTGATGGGCGTGCCGCAGGATGGCGGCAACGACACGATCAACGGCGGCGGCGGCAACGACGAGATCCTCGACCGGTTCGGCACCAACACGCTGCGCGGCAACGAAGGCGCCGACATCCTGAACGCCGTGGACAACCCGGGCGATGGCACGCCGGACCGGCTGTTTGGCGGGTTCGGGTCAGACACGCTGATCGGCGATGATGGCGACACGCTGACCGGCGACGGCGATCCGATGAACACGCAGGTCGACACCTTCGAAGGCCGCTTTGACGAGCTTGGCGAAGACAACATCATCCTGACTGATTTCGACCCGGCGACCGAGACGCTGACGCTCACCTTCGACAGCGGCACATTTGCGGCGCTTGACAACAGCGACCTGACCTTTTCGCAAGACGGCGTCACAGGCGACGTGCAGCTTTTCGTGGACGGCACGCTGGTAGCCATCCTCGAAGGTCAGACGCCGGGCTTTACGCCCACGGGGATCACCGTTCAGACGGTCTAGACCGCGGCTTTCCGGCTTTCATCAAGGTAAACCTCGCGCATTCGGCGCGCGACCGGGCCGGGGGTGCCATCGCCCAGCGCGGTGCCGTCGATCTCGACCACCGGCATCACGAACGAAGAGGCCGAGGTGACAAAAGCCTCGTCGGCGGACTTGGCCTCATCGATCGTGAAGGCACGCTCTTCAACCTCCATCTGCGCTTCGCGGGCAAAGCGGAGGACGGCAGCGCGGGTGATGCCATGCAGGATTTCGGTGCCCAGATGCCGGGTGATGATCTTGCGCCCCTTCACGATGTAGGCGTTGTTCGAGGTGCCTTCGGTGACCTCGCCATCCTGGATCATCCACGCATCGTCGGCCCCGGCCTTCTTCGCCGCCATCTTGCCCATCGACGGATACAGCAGTTGCACCGTCTTAATATCGCGCCGGCCCCAGCGGATGTCGGGGATCGAAATCACCTTGATCCCGGTTTTCGACGCGGGGCTATCGGCAAGACCGGGTTTCGCCTGGGTGAACAGCACGATCGTCGGCTGCGCCCCCTCGGGATAGGCAAAATCGCGATCCGCGGCGCCGCGGGTGATCTGCAGATAGACAAGGCCGTCCTCGATCCCGTTGCGCGCAACCAGCGTGCGGTGGATATCGAGCAGCTCGTCCGAGGTGACCGGGCTCTCCATCTCCAACTCGCCCAGCGACCGGGCGAGCCGCGTGGCGTGGCCTTCGAAATCGATGAGCTTTCCGTCCAGAACGCTGGTCACCTCGTAAACGCCGTCGGCAAAGAGAAAGCCGCGGTCAAAGACCGATACTTTGGCCTCATCCTCGGGCAGGTACTCTCCATTGACATAGACGATCCGGCTCATGAACTCTCCTGTCCTTGTTGGCCCGTTCCTAGGCCGCGCCGCCGGGGTTGTCGAGCCGCGCGGCCGCCACCATGGCCTCAAACCCGTCAAGCTGCTTGGCCAGCCCCGCCGCGTCGCAGACCGGGCACCACAGGCCTTTGACTTTGCGCAGGAACAGCTGCTTCTGAACGCCGCCGCATTTCTTGCAGCGCATGCCCATATCGGCGGGATAATCCTCAAGCGTCATCAGTTGCTCGTGAAAGGCCGGGTGCGCTGCTGCGACCTTGGCCAGTTCCTCGGGCCGAAAGTTCGGGCCGTGGATATCAATCTCTGTCAGCGATCCCATGCGTGCCACGGGGCCAAGATCCAGGTCCGCGCCCTGGACCGCACGCAGGCTCAGGGTGGTGAGGTTGAGACCGTCAAGGAACTCCAGCGTCTCGATCTTCTGCCCGCCATCCGTGCTCCCCAAAATGGTCAACGCCTTGAGGTCCGGCAGGCTGTGCAGCGCGCCCGCATCCTCAAGGCATCCATTGTCCTCAAGGAACAACGACGTGAGCTTGGGGGCCCGCTCAAGCCCCGCGAGCGACCGCAGCTTTGGCGATTGCGACAGGCTGAGCGTGGTCAGCGTCTTTGCCAACGGCACCTGCGTCAGATCGGGCGCCGACAGCCATCGCAGCGACAGGGATTGCAGCGGAAACCGGTCGATCCCGGAAAGCCGACGCAAATCCGCCTTCCGGATGGTGTAAACGCTCAGATGGGTCAGCCCGTCGGGCAAGGTGGCGACATCAAGCTTTGCCGCCTCGAACATCCGCTCCATTCAAGCGCTCCTGACCTAGCCCCAGAGCGCTGGCTCCGGGGGATGCACCCCCCGGTCATCATAACGCAACGCGGCGGGGCGGTCTTCTGCCAAGAGAAGCGGACCATCAAGATCGGTCACAGCCGCCCCCTGGGCCAACAGCACGGCAGGCGCCATCGCCAGGGACGAGCCCACCATACAGCCCACCATGATGCCATAGCCCTGGGCGATTGCCGCCTCTTTCAACGCCAGCGCCTCGGTCAGGCCGCCCGCCTTGTCCAGCTTGACGTTGACCATGTCGTACTTCCCCACAAGGTCCGGCAGCGAGGCGCGATCATGACAGCTTTCATCGGCGCATACCGGCAATGGGCGCTCAATCTCGGCCAGCATATCGTCGGCACCGGCGGGCAGGGGCTGTTCCACCAGGGCAACACCCAGGCGCACAAGGTGCGGGGCCAGATCGGAATAAACCTCGGCGCTCCAGCCCTCATTCGCGTCGACAATGATTCGCGCGTCCGGTGCACCCGCGCGGACGGCCTCCAGCCGGGCCATGTCGTCGGCGGTGCCAAGCTTGATCTTCAGAAGCGGGCGATGCGCATGGCGCGCCGCCGCCGCGCGCATGTTGTCCGGCGTGTCGAGCGACAGGGTGAAGGCGGTGATCTCGGGCCCCGGCGCGGGCAGACCCGCCAGATCCCAGGCCCGGCGGCCCGCCGCCTTTGCCTCCAGATCCCAGAGCGCACAATCCACCGCGTTGCGCGCCGCACCGGGGGGCAGCGCCTCTTGCACGGTTGCGCGGTCGATGCCGTCCGGCAATCCCTCGATCTGGGCCGTCACACTGTCCAGTGTCTCGCCATAGCGGGCATAGGGCACGCACTCGCCCCATCCGCGATGGGCGCCATCCTCGGCCAGCACGCTCAGCACATGCGCCTCGGTCCGCGACCCGCGCGAAATGGTAAAGGCCTCGGCCAGCGGGAAGGTATCGCGGGTGACCGTCAGGCGCACGGCCCGGCCCCTCTTTGGTCCGGAAATATCCCCGCCGGAGGCATCCGCCCCATCACACCGCCTCCAACGCATCCACAAGGCGGTCCGCGCCCTGGCGGAAAGGATCGACCGTGGGCAGCCCGATCCGCGCCTCGACCCCCTCAAGATAGCTCAGCGCCTCATCCTCACCCATCGCCTTGGTGTTGACCGAGACAGCGACCACCTGGGCCTTGGGGTTCACGATCTGCGCCAGCGGCAGCGCGGTGTCGCGCAGCGCCTCAAGCGAGGGCAGCGCATAGTCCGGCAGGCCGCGCATATGGGTGCGCGTCGGCTCGTGGCTGAGGATCAGCGCATCGGGCTGGCCGCCATGGACCAGCGCCATGGTCACGCCGGAATACGAGGCGTGGAACAGGCTCCCTTGCCCCTCGATCAGGTCCCAATGGTCGTCGTCATTCTCGGGCGTCAGCCATTCCACCGACCCGGCCATGAAATCAGCGATCACGGCGTCCAGTGGCACGCCATCGCCGGTGATCAGGATGCCGGTCTGACCCGTGGCGCGGAAGGTCGCCTTCATGCCCCGGTCCCGCATCGTCCGCTCCATCGCGAGCGAGGTGTACATCTTGCCGACCGAGCAATCGGTGCCCACGGCAAGGCAGCGTTTGCCGCTGCGGCGTTTGCCATTGGCGATCGGGTACTCGACCGAGGGCACCCGCACATCGTGCAGAACCCGCCCATGCGCGTCGGCCGTGCGTACCAGATCGGCCTCATCCCGCAGCAGGTTGTGCAACCCGCTGGCCAGGTCGAACCCCTGTTCGAGCGCAGTGTGTAGTTCAGCCTTCCACAGGTCCGAGATGACCCCACCCCGGTTCGCCACGCCGATCACCAGCGTTTCGGCCCCCGCCGCGCGGGCTTCGGCCAGCGTCATGTCTGGCAGGCCCACATCGGCCTGACATTCCGGCAGACGCAATTGTCCCACGCAGGCCTCGGGGTGCCAGTCGCGAATGCCTTGCGCGACCTTCGCGGCGAGTTGATCCGGCGCGTCGCCGAGAAACAACAGATACGGTGTTTTGATCATGGGCAGCCCTCCGGCGGTCTCTTTGCCCGCACTGCTCCGGAATTGCTTGCGAAATTCGCGCGGTACATGGCGCTGCGGCACAAGATTCTTCGCGAAAGTGCAATTTATGTGCAAAGACTGCCAACCATGGCGCAGACCTGCGCCTGAATTCGCGCGTCGTGGGCCCCGTGCTGCATCCGCAAAATGCACTTGCAGCATATCACGCAATAATCTACGGCGCACACCCAGAAAAACGTAACATCATTGCCGAGGCCGCCCATGTCCTTTCGCGTCCAGCCCGCCGCCCCTGCCCGCCCGAACCGCTGCCAGTTGTTCGGCCCCGGCTCGCGCCCCGCGATCTTTGAAAAGATGGCGTCGAGCGCGGCGGATGTGATCAACCTCGATCTCGAAGACAGCGTGGCGCCCGACGACAAGCCAGAGGCGCGCAAGAACATCATCCAGGCGATCGGCGATATCGACTGGGGCACCAAGTATCTGAGCGTCCGGATCAACGGGCTGGACACGCCCTATTGGTACGCCGACGTGGTCGAGCTTCTGGAAAACGCGAGCGACCGGATCGACCAGATCATGATCCCCAAGGTGGGCAACGGGTCGGACATCTACGCGGTCGACGCGCTGGTCACCGCGGTCGAGACCGCCAAGGGCCGCACCAAGCCGATCAGCCTCGAGGTGATCATCGAAACCGCCGCCGGCATCGCCCATGTGGAAGAGATCGCGGCCGCCAGCCCCCGCCTCCAGGCGATGAGCCTCGGCGCCGCCGATTTTGCCGCCTCGATGGGGATGCAGACCACCGGGATCGGGGGCACGCAGGAAAACTACTACATGCATCGCGAAGGCGAAAAGTACTGGTCCGACCCCTGGCATTGGGCGCAAACGGCCATCGTCGCGGCCTGCCGGACGCATGGCGTTCTGCCGGTGGACGGGCCGTTTGGCGATTTCTCGGATGATGAGGGGTTTCGCGCGCAGGCCCTGCGCTCGGCCACGCTGGGCATGGTCGGCAAATGGGCGATCCATCCCAAACAGGTGGCGCTGGCCAACGAGGTCTTTACCCCGTCCGAGGCCCAGGTGACCGAGGCGCGCGAAATCCTGGAGGCGATGGAACAGGCCAAGCGCGATGGCGCGGGGGCGGCGGTCTACAAGGGGCGGTTGGTCGATCTGGCCTCGATCCGGCAGGCCGAGGTGATCGTCCGCCAGGCCGAGATGATCGCGGGCTAAACGCCCGCGACCAGGATCTTACGCCAGCGGCACGCAGACATCCGTCAGCAACTCCTCCGGCGCGACTTCCTGAGGCGAATTGAGATAGATCTCAATCGGCGGATGCTCCCCCACGTCTTCGCCCGATTTCGGCAGCCACTCTCCATAAAGGTAATCATAGGCCGCCTTCAGCCCGGCATAGGGCCCCTTGTAATGCATCACCGCATAGCGCCCGGCAGGCAGGTCCAGGGGTTCGAGCGGGGCCTCCATCTCGATAGGCGCGGCGATGATGATACCGGCGTGCGAGCGTAGCTCGGCCTCGGGCACCGCGTTGGGATCGTCATAGTACACACCCAGCATCCCGCGGGCGTGCCCCCAAAGATTGCGGGTGGTGAACAATGCGCTCAGTTTCTCGAACGCGGCGCCCACATCCGTGTAGGCGCCCTTGTGGGGCAGAACCGCAAGGCTGCGGGCGGGGTGATCGGCAATATCGACCGGGAACATGGGAAGGTCTCCTTCTCGTCGCTTCAACAGCGGTGAGCGCAGCTCGCCGCGGGTTCTGAATGCGCCCGGAGACATGCCAAAGCTTTCCCGGAAGATCCGGGTGAAGCTTTGCACATTGGCGTGGCCGACGGCTGTCGCAATCTCGGCGATGGACTGATCGGATTGGATCAGCCACGCCGCCGCACGGTACATGCGGATGCGCCGCACCGCCTGCGCCAGGGTTTCGCCGGTCATGCCATGAAAGACCCGATGCCAGTGAAATCGCGACATCGCCGCAACCTCGGCCAGCGCATCAAGCGAGAGATCGCCATCGGGATGCTCGTGAATGTACTCGAGCACACGGATGAGCCGTTTCTCATAGCTTTGCGCCATCTGATCCTCCACCGTTTGCATTCGAGACATTGCATCGCACGGCCCGAATTCACAAATCTTGCGGAGTTGGCACGGGCGCGCACCCGCGCGTCAGGAGCTTTGCCTGCGGGCCGGGGCCAGACCCATGATCGCTCGGTGATGATCAATGGCGCTCGCGACATCGCCATGCCAAGTCAGCTGCCCAGCATCGATCACCACGCCAGCGGTGCAAAGCCGCGCCAGATGGTCGAGCGAGTGTGAGACGATGATCGCACTGGCCGCGGCCAGACGAGTGCGCAGCATCGCCTCGGACCGGGCGCGAAAGGCGGCGTCGCCGACGCTCGTCACCTCATCCACCAGGTAGGTGTCAAAGGGCACGCCCATCGAGGTGACAAACCCCAGCCGGGCCCGCATGCCCGACGAATACCCCCGGTAGGGCAGGTGCATATGCGCCCCAAGCTCGGAAAAGCTTTGCACAAAGGCCACCAGCGCGCGCGGGTCGACGCCATAGGTCCGCGCGACGAAACGCACGTTCTGGGCCCCGGTCAGATCGTTGTGAAACCCGCCCGAAAACCCCACCGGCCAGGACACCCGACCGCTGCGGCGGATCCGTCCACGATCCGGCTGCATCGCGCCCGAGATCAGGCGCAGCAAGCTCGACTTGCCCGCACCGTTACGGCCCAACAGCGCGATGGACCGGCGGGCCGGAAACACAAAGGACACGCCGTTCAGGATCGGGGTGACCCGGCCCCGCGACCGATAGGCCGCCCAGACATCTTCCAGCACGATCGCGCTCATGCCCGGTCGCGCAGGCTGGCCACGATCAAGGCGCCGGTCCCCCAGATCAGCGTCAGGAACAGGCCGGACAGCCCCAGGGTCACCAGGGGGTCCGGGGCGGTCGCGCGTTCGGCCAGGGTGGGTTGGATATGCGGCGCCAGATAGCGTGACTGCCGCCGCGCCTCGGCCCGTGCCTCTTCCAGCGCGGTGCGGGCGGCGGTGTAGGCATCCGAGGTAAAGGCCAGGTCTGCGTTCAGGCGTTCGTACTGGTCCAGCACCGTGGCATAATCCGCATCCCCTTGCGCACCCCCCAGCTTGCGCCGTTCCTCAGCAATGCGCGCCTCCATCACGGCAATGCGCTGGCGCGATGCCGCGATGCGGGGATGATCCGGGGTCGTGTTCTGGATCAGGACATCGAGCCGGATCAACTCACGCGCCAGATCGCCCTCCAAGCTGCTGAGCAGGCCCATCTGCCCGCTGACATCGGCGCTTGGATCGACGATCTGCGCCTGGGATCGAAACAGCGTGATGGCCCGGCGCGCATCGGTCAGGCGTTGCCAGGCCTCTTCAACATCGTATTGCGCATGGCCCAACAGATCTTCGCGCGCCCGGGCCGAAAGTTTGTTGATCATCTCGGCACCATGGCGCAGCGCGGCCCGGGCAATGTCCTGCGCGTCGCCCGCGGTAAAGGCCGAGGCCCGCAGCTCGATCAGCCCGGTGGCCGTGTCGTGCGACACCTGCACCATCCGGCCCCAATACCGGGTGAGATCCTCGATGGTGCCGCCCTCGGCAAACCCAAAGACCGGGTCCCGCGCGCCGGGGCCGCTGAAAACAGTGCGCAGGTCCATATCCTGATCGACCTTCCGCACCAGCGCCTGACTGGTGAGATAGGCAAACAGAATATCGGCGTCCGACGTTGCCCCGCCACGGGCGCCGACCAGACCGCCCAGCGGGTCGGGCGCACGCTGAGGCTGTTCGTAGCGCACCGTGAACCCGGCATGCGACTGGAACTGTGGCGCGGCGAACCAAAACAGGTACAGCGCGGCGGCCCCCAGCGGGGCAAGCACGAGCAATGCGAAACTCAGCGCGGTCAGCCGCCGGGGTCCAGCGGGCGCGACCGGTGGCGGCATCGGTGCGGGCGCGGGCACCGGCGGGGCGGCCTTGGCTGTTCGCAGGGCGGGGGCTTTAGGGGGAACTGGAAATCGGGTCTGCGCGTTCAAGGGCACCTCTAACGGCAACTAACGAAACATTAAGGTTAATTGCCGAGACTTTACTGCAAATCCCGTAAAGAAATCGTTCACACCTGAGATGCACCGCCCGTTGCCGCCGCCCTCTGCCCCCTCGGCCATTGTCGCGTTGATGCTGCGCGAGATGGCGTCGGTCTATGGCCGGTCCCCGGGTGGCTATGTCTGGGCCATTGCCGAACCCGTGGCCGCGATTGCGCTGATGGCCTACGTCTTTGGGATTGCGTTCAGCGTACCGGCGCTTGGGCGCGACTTTGCGCTGTTTTATGCCACCGGGTATCTGCCCTTCATGCTGTTCACCGATGTCACCAGCAAGGTCGGAACGGCACTGCGCTTTTCCCGCGCGCTTCTGGCCTTTCCGGCGATCACCTTGTTTGACGCGCTGATCGCGCGCTGGCTGCTCAACGTGATGACCCATATCGTGGTCTTCTTCGTCGTGATGGCGGGGGTAGAGGCGCGCGGCGAAACGGGCGCGGTCTATGACGGGGCGCGGGTCCTGAACGCGCTGGCCATGGCCGCCTGCCTGGCCTGGGGCGTCGGCCTGCTGAATGCCTGGCTGATCCCGCGCTTTGCGATCTGGGAACGGTTCTGGGCGGTGATGACCCGCCCGCTCTTTGTCGTCTCGGGCGTGTTCTTTTTGTACGAACAGATCCCCAACGACCTGCGCGGCGCGGCGTGGTTCAACCCCTTGGTCCACGTAACGGCCGAGATGCGCCGCGCGGCCTATCCCGGCTATGACGCGGCCTTTGTCTCCGCGCCCTATGTCTACGGCTTTGCGTTGGTCTGCGGCGCCGCGGGATTGCTTATGCTGCGGGCCGCCGGGCGCGACATCCTGCAGGGATAGGGGGCGGCGCTAGTCCTCGGGCTCTGGCGTCACTTCCGGCACACGCGGATGGGTGCGCGGGTCAAGGCTCGCCCGTCCCAGCATATGCGCGGCCAGCGGCGCGGTCAGCAGCAGGAACAGAACCGCGGCAATGGCCTTGGCCGTGGTGCTGGGGTTGTCAAAAAACAGCGCAACGGCGGCAAGGATCAGGCTCGAGGCCAGCGTGCCTGCCTTGGTCGAGGCATGCATCCGCGTCAGCACGTCGGGCAGCCGGATCACCCCCAGCGAGGCAACGATCGCAAAGGCACCGCCAACCAGCACCAGCACACCGCCAAGATAATCGATCATGGCGCCTCCTCCGCCCCGTCCTGCGACGCGCGCAGCATCGCGCGTTCGGCGTATCGGGCCAGCGCCACGGTCGCGAGAAAGCCAATGAGCGCGACCACAATCGCCACGTCAAGAAACGCCTCGACCCCCGAAAAGATCGCATAAAGCCCGCAGAAGGCGACAATCGTTACCGTCATCATATCCAGCGCCACCACCCGATCCGACAGCGTCGGACCCACCGCGATCCGGTAAAAGGCCAGCGCGATCGAAATCATCACCATGACGAAGGCGGCATCGACCGCCCAGTCCAGAAATTCAGCCCCAGTCATTATTCAAAGACCTCCAAGACCATGCGTTCCATCCCGCCCTTCAGCTCGGCCACCAGGGCATCCGGGTCGTCCGCGAACATCGCATGCACGATCAGACAGGACCGGTCCGGCGTGACATCAAGGCTCAGCGTCCCCGGCGTCAGCGAGATCAGGTTTGTGACCAACAGGATTTCCAGATCGCTTTTCGCATCCAGCGGCATGCGGATGATCGCAGGCGTGCTCAGATGCGTGGGCGTGACCACGTCCCAGGCAACACGAAAGCTCGACAAGATCAGCTCGTACAGGAAATAGATGATCAGCCGGATCACCCGGTAGGCCCGCAGGAAATACGAGCTCGGCTTGTTGAACAGCGGCTGCGCAAGCCAGAGCCCGCCAAACCCCGCGAGAAAGCCAACGAACAGCTGAAACAGCGAAAAGTCCGCCCAAAGCGCGGCCCAGACGACCGCAAGCGTCACGTTCAGCGCAAAAAGGTTCATGGCGTCCCTCCCAGCACGGCCCGCACATAGGCCTCCGGGTTCAGCAGCTGCGCGGCCGAGCGTTCGGCGAATTGCACGAACGGTTCGGGGTTCAACCCGATGATGATGGTCAGCGTGGCCAGCCCCGCAATCGGCAGCACCAGCGGCCACAGCGCGCTGCGCTCAATCGTGCCCATCACCGGTTCGACACCGTCGGGATGGGGTTTCCAAAAGGCCTCTCCCCAGATCTTGGTCATCGAAAAGATCGTGAGCAGGCCCACAGCCAGCGCGACAAAGGCAATGAACCACGCCTCGATATCGAGCGAGGCTTTGACCAGCAGGTATTTCGCCCAAAAGCCCGACAGCGGCGGGAAACCGGCCAGTGAAAACGCGGGGATCAGGAACAGCGCGCCCAGCATCGGCGACGATTTGTAGAGCCCGCCGATTTTGCGCAGATCGGTCGACCCGGTCAGCCGCTGGGCCACGCCCGCAACAAGGAAAAGGTTCGCCTTCACCACGATATGGTGGACCAGGTAGAAGACGGCGCCGACGATGGCCAGGGGGGTATAAAGCGCGAGGCCGAGGATCATGTAGCCGATCTGGCTGACGATATGGAAACTCAGGATCTTGCGGAAATCCTGCTGCGCCGCCGCGCCAAGAACCCCGGTGACCATGGTAAAGCCCGCGACCCAAAGAAGGATCTGGTGGGTAAAGGCGATGTCATGATCGAAGACCAGCGTGAACATGCGGATCAGCGCGTAGACCCCCACCTTCGTCAAAAGCCCCGCAAAAACGGCTGATACGCTGAAGGCCGGCGTGTGGTAGGCGGCGGGCAGCCAGAAGAACAGCGGAAAGACCGCGGCCTTCACACCGAAGGCGATCATGAACATGACCGCGACGACGGTGAGCAGGCCCTGATTTTCCACCTCTTCCACTGCAAGGCTCAGATCGGCCAGGTTCAGCGTGCCGGTCATCCCGTAAAGCAGACCCACGCCCGACAGGAACAGGATCGTCGAGACCAGGTTCAGCGCGACGTATTTGATCCCACCGTCGATCTGTTCGGGCGACCCGCCCAGGATCAGCAGGCCGAAGGATGAGATCAGCATGACCTCGAACCAGACATAAAGGTTGAACAGATCGCCCGTCAGGAACGCGCCGACAACCCCGGCAATCAAGACCTGGAACAGCGCGTGATAGCCCAGCTTCTCTTTCGCCTCATCGATATCGGCCAGCGCATAGATCGCCACGGCCAGCCCGGTGATCGCGGTGATCACCACCATCACCGCGCTCAGAAGATCGGCCACCAGCGTGATCCCAAAGGGTGCGCCCCAACTGCCCATCTGGGCCGCAACCACGCCTTCGCGCAGCACCTCGGCCATCAGAGCGACCGAGGCGAAGAACAACAGGATCGAACCCAGCAGCGACCACCAGCGCCCCGACGTGCCGTCCTTGGCGAGAAAGGCGATAACGGCGGTCGCGAAAGGGATGATGATCGGGACGGTAAGAAGCCAGCTCATGGCTGATCCTCCACCGGCTCGGCCACGCGCATCTTATCGCTGTCAAGCGTGCCCAGAACGCCATAGGCTCGGAAGGCCAGCACCAGCGCAAACGCGAACAGCCCGAACCCGATCACGATCGCCGTCAGCACCAGCGCCTGCGGCAGCGCGTTGGCCACATAGCCTACCGGTGCCTCGGCGCCTTCGGGGATCAGGGGCGGCTGGCCGGTATCGACACGGCCCGCCGCAAAGATCGTCAGGTTGGCGGCGTTCGAGATCAGGATAAGCCCCAGCAGAAAGCGCAGCACGTTGCGCGCAAGCATCAGGTAAACCGCGGCCGCAACCAGAACGCCGACAAGGAGTGAAAGCATGACCTCCATCAGACGCCCTCCTCCAGCGCGAAGGCCAGCGTCAGGATCGACCCCAGGACGACAAGGTAAACCCCGATGTCAAAGATCAGCACCGAGGACAGCGGCAGCCCCTTGTCATCCTCGGTCTCGCCGATGAAGAGCCATTGCCCGGTGAAGAAGATGTCCCCAAAGAACGCCGCCATGACCCCGGCAAAAAGCGCAATGCCCAGCCCCACCATGGCAACCTTCTCGGGCGGCACGCGCAGCGCCTGACGCGCCAGATCGGTGCCACAGGCGATGGCGTAGACGACAAATCCCGTCGCCCCGATCAGCCCGCCGATAAAGCCACCGCCCGGCGTGTTGTGCCCCCGCAAGAGCATGTAGAACGAAAACACCAACAGAAGCGGCACCAAAAGCCGCGTGGCGGCCAGAAGGATGATCGAGTTCATTGCTTTTCCTCCGGGCTGCGGCCCTTGAGTAGCGCATAGGCGCCCAGCGCAGCGATCACGACCACGGCGATCTCGCCAAAGGTGTCGAGCGCGCGGAAATCCACCAGAATGACATTGACGATGTTGCGCCCAAAGGCCTCGGGCCAGCTTGTTGCCTCGAAATAATCGGTCAGGCGGCGGTCGAGCGGCCCGGCCGTGACCATCAGCATCACACCCGTGATCACCACGCCCACCCCAACCGCAAGCGCGGCATCAAGGGGGCGGTGCGTCTTGCGACCCGAGGGGTCCAGCCGCGGTAGCTTCAGCGCAGCCACGCCGAACAGCACCACTACCAAAGTTTCAACCAACAGCTGGGTGATCGCGACGTCGGGCGCGCCAAAGATGATAAAGATCAGCGCGACCCCGATCCCCACGGCACCGAGCCCCGCAATCGCGGCGATCCGGCTTGATGTCGTCAGCGTCACCAGCGCCCCAGCGACGACCAGCACGATCACGACCCAGTGTTTCAGCAAGAGATCCGGCCAGGCCAGATCGACCGAGAACCCGCCGCGCGCAAGGATCGTACCGCCCACGCCCACAAACAGCGTGGCAAAGGTGATGAACAGGTACTGACGCATCACGCCCGACTGGATCAGCCGCGTCTGCCAGGCGGCCACGGCCTTCAGACCGTCCAGCACGTGATCCCAGCCGCGATCAAAGCTGATCGCCCTCTCGCCCATCGCAATCAACCGATCCCGCAAGGGACGGCGATAGATGTAGATCGTGATCCCCATCGCAAAGGTCGCGATTGAGAGCAGCAGCGGCACGTTGATCCCCGCCCAAAGCTTTAGCGCCGCCGGATCGACATCCGGCCCCAGGATCGCCGCCACGCCGGGGTTGACCAGCGCCACCGCCAGCGAATCCGGGAAGATCCCGAAAAACGCGCCCAAGGAGGCCAGGATCGCCGGGCCCACCCACATCTGCCAGGGAGCCTCATGCGGGCTGAGCTTTTCGGCCAGGTGCGGGCGCCGCCAGAACGGGGAAAAAGACACGATCCCTGCCACCGCCACCATCAGCGCATTGGCCAAAAGCGCGGCCCCGGCCACCAGATAGGGCTCGGACTGAACGGCCAAGGCGCCGGCATATTTGATCTCTTTTGAGATAAACCCGATGAAGGGCGGGAAGCCCGCCATCGACAGCGCCGCAATCCCCGCCGCCGCCGCGGTGATCGGCATCGCCCGCGCCAGTCCGCCAAGCTCGTAGACATCGCGGCTGCCTGTGCCGTGGTCGATGATCCCCACCACCAGAAACAGCGCCGCCTTGTAAAGCGAGTGCACCACAAGGAAGGTCATCGCCGCGGTGATCGCGTACCCGATGTCGGCGGCCAGAAACAGCGTCAGCGTGCCCAGCGCCATCAGCGTCGTATAGGCCAGCGCCTGCTTCAGGTCGGTCTGCTTCAGGGCCATCACGCTGGCAAACACCGCCGTCACCGCGCCAAAGATCGTCAGCGTCCAAAGCCACACGTCGGTGCCGCCAAGGTTCGGATGCATCCGCGCCAGAAGGTAGACCCCGGCTTTCACCATGGTGGCCGAGTGCAGATAGGCCGAAACCGGGGTGGGCGCGGCCATCGCGTTGGGCAGCCAGAAATGCAGCGGGAACTGCGCGGATTTCGTGAAGGCGCCGATCAGCACCAGGATCAGGATCGGCAGGTAAAGCGCATGCTCTTGCAACACGTCGCCCTGCGCCCGGATCTCGCTCAGCTCAAAGGTGCCCGCGGCGGTCCCGATCAGAACGATCCCGGCGAGCAGCGCCAGGGCCCCCGCCCCGGTCAGCAAAAGCGCCTGAAGCGCCGAACGCCGCGCCTTGGAGGTGGAATGATCAAACCCGATCAGCAAATAGCTTGTGATCGTCGTCAGTTCCCAGAAAACGAACAGCGTCAACAGGTTATCGGCCAGCACCAGCCCCAGCATCGCCAGCATGAACAGCGTCAGAAACAGCATGAAGCGGGCGAAATGCGGGTGCCCCTGCAGGTACTTTGACGCGTAAAGGAAGACCAGCGCACCAATTCCGCTGATCAACAGCCCGAAGGTCAGGCTCAGCCCATCGATCAGAAACGACAGCGAGATGCCAAGCGAGGGCACCCAGTCCCAGGCAAAGCGCAGCGCCTCGCCCGCGCTGACGGCGGGCAGCGCCTGCCACAGCATCACAAAAACCGCCGCCGCGACAAGCACCGGCGCCTGCCCCGGCACAGAAAGCCAGCGCGCGTTCGGATCGGTTTCGGTGTCGTGCCCAGCCATGGTCGGGGTCCTAGTGTAGTTTCTTGTTGGGGCCAGGGGCGGGCGCCGCCTGTGCCGAGGATTGACCGAGGTCTCTCAGGAGATCGCTGAACAGCTCTGCGGGATCGGCCGCGCGCTGGCCCTGCGCCCCGGACCGCCCGGCGATCAGCGGGTTGCGCAGAACCGCTTCAAGCCGCACCTCACCGCTGGCCGCGCGCAAGGCATCGCGGCGTTCGCGGTCGCGCCGCGCCGCCTCGGTCATTGCGTCAAGCGCGACGCTCACCTGCGATATGGCGCGGACCAGCGCGCGGCTGGTTTCCTGCGTGGCCTCGGGCCCCGCCTCATCGCCCAGGCGCGTGGCCAGCGCCGTCGCCGCCTGCGCCAGATCGGCCAACCAGAGCTCGGCCCGTTCCAGGGCGCGACGCTCGGCCTCGTGGGCGGGAATGGCGCTGTGCAAGTCTGCGATCAGATGGCTAAGGTCGCCCGCGCCGTCCAGGGCCACGGCCCCGTGGGCTGCGCCGATCGCGGTGCACAGCCGGTCGCCCTGTCGGGCAAGCTCGCTGCGTTGCTGGGCCAGTTCGTCCTCGGCCGCATCGGCCCGCCGCAACAGCGCCGCAAGCTCATCATCCAGCACGGCACGGCTGCGCGGGCGCTGCCCATCGGCGTCAAGCCCGCGCACACAAGCCACGAACTCGGCCAGGCATCGCTCGGCCTTTTCGGCACCGAAACTATCGAGGAAAGGGGTCACTGCATCGGCTCCGCGCTTAATCGTCCAGGGCCACAGGGGTCAGGAAGTTCGGCGGCTTGATCGTCATGACCGAACACTGCACCGCGCCCAGGATCGTCTCGGCGGTGTTGCCGATGAACAGTCCGCGAATGCCGGTGCGCCCGACGGTTCCCATCACCACGGTGTCGATCCCCTCGCGCGTTGCGTAGTCAGGGATCACCTCGCCCGCATAGCCCTTTTCCAGAACCACATGCGTGCTTGTGGGGATGTTCGGAAACCGTTCCAGAAACGCGCCAAGCCGGGCGCCCGCGCTCTCACGCTCGGCGGACAGGATCGCGTTCACCTCCTCATCGGCCATGGCGAACCGCCCGCTGCGCAGGGTGCTTTCCTCGGCCAGACGCCATGCGTTGACGACATGCAGCTGTGCACCGTCGCGTTCGGCCAGCGACGTCGCCAGCTCCATCGTCACCCGGTTCAGCGTGTCGCGGGTGGGATCGATCGGATCGGGATCGACCGCGGCGAGGATGCGTTGCGTACGCTTGGGCTGATCGGCCTTGAGCAACCAGACGGGGCAAGGGCACTTGCGCAAGAGATGCAGGTCGATCCCGGCGGTGAAGCGGCCCGTGTCGGGGGATTGCCGCGCGCCCTTGATGACGATGTCATGGGCATCGCGCAGCACGGTGCGGATCACCTCGATAAAACCAACGCCCGCGCCAACCGCGATCGACACCGGCACACCCGCCTCCTCGAACGGCTTGGTCAGTTCGGCCAACCGGGCCTGATAGTGATCGAACACCTGCGTCTCAACCTCGGCGGCGCGTGTCTCGGACAGCCCGGCAAAGGCATATTTCAGCGGTTTTGGCCCGGTCTCGACGACATCGAACAGCGTGACGCGCGCGCCGTTGGCCTGCGCCAGCCAAAGGCCGCGGTCCAACGCGTCGTCGACGTTTCCGTCTTCGTCGCAGACAATCAAAATGTTCTTGAACCGCTTCATCGCCCTGCACGCCACGTTCTGCACCCGTAGATAGGGTGTCTCTTTGATTGGAAAAATCGAAACTCATCGCTAGTTTGATTGAAAAAAGCTATCAATCGACAGGTAAGATGCCGTCCCTTCAGCAACTGCGTTATCTGGTGTCCGTCGCCGACACGCGCCATTTTCGCCGCGCCGCAGAGGCGTTGAACGTCACGCAACCGACGCTCAGCACCCAGCTCAAAGAGATGGAGCTGCGGCTGGGCGTGCAACTTGTTGAACGCAGCCGCACCCGGGTGATCCTGACACCGGTCGGCGCCGAGATCGTGGAACGCGCACGCCGCGTTCTTCGCGATGTCGAGGAAATCCGCGATCTGGCCCGGATGAGCCAGCGCCCCCTGGGTGACACGATCAAGCTGGGCGTCGTTCCCTCGCTCGGGTCATACCTGTTGCCGCTGATCGTGCCGGACCTGCACGAAAGCCACCCCGACCTGCGGTTCTACGTGCGCGAGGCGCTGGCCGACACCCTCCTCGACAAACTCGAAACGGGCGCCTTGGATCTCCTGTTCTTCCCGCTCCCGCTGGCGCGCGCCGATTTCGTGGCCGAACCGATCTTTCACGAACCGCTGCGGGTGGTTGTCCCGCACGAACATCCGCTGGCGGCAAAGCCCGTGATCGACCCCGCCGACCTGCGGGGCGAGACGCTCTTGACGCTGGAACCCGGGCACCGGCTCTACGATCAGGTGCGCCAGCTCAGCGACATGTACGAGGCGAAGCTCAGCCACGACTTCGAGGGGACAAGCCTCGACACCCTGCGCCAGATGGTGGCGATGGGCATGGGCATCTCGCTTTTGCCTGCGCTCTATGTCAGATCCGAAGTGGCGCGCGAACGCCTTGTGGTCGACCGGCCCGTGGGCGGCACGCCCCCGTCGCGCCTGATCGGAATGGTCTGGCGCAAGGGCGCCGCGCGCGATGACGAGTTTGGCGATCTCGCCCAGATCATCGCCGGCATTCTGGCGGCCCGCGCCCCAGAGGTCGACGTCATCGGCGGGCACCCGGCGCTGGACGCAACGCCATGAAAAAACTGGCGATAAACCGGGCTTTCGGTCTGGCATAGGGTCGCCCTGCCGTGCAAAGTACCTGCGTATGACACAGATCCAGCCGCCGCTCGATACATCCCCCAAGGTCTCGGACGAAGTCCGGCAAACGACCTGCTATATGTGCGCCTGCCGCTGCGGGATCAACGTGCATCTCAAGGACGGCGAGGTCGCCTATATAGAAGGCAACCGCGACCACCCGGTGAACCGCGGCGTCCTGTGCGGCAAGGGCGCGGCCGGGATCATGCAGGTCACCTCCCCCGCCCGTCTGCGCGCCCCGCTCAAACGCGTGGGTCCCCGCGGGTCGGGTGAGTTCGAAGAGATCAGCTGGGACGAGGCGCTGGACCTCGCCACCGCCTGGATGAAGCCCCTGCGCGACACCGCGCCCGAAAAGCTTGCCTTCTTCACCGGCCGCGACCAATCGCAATCCTTCACCGGCTACTGGGCCCAGGCCTACGGCACCCCGAACTACGCGGCCCATGGCGGCTTCTGTTCGGTCAACATGGCCGCCGGCGGGATCTACACCATGGGCGGCGCGTTTTGGGAGTTTGGCCAACCCGACTGGGAACGCACCCGGCTGTTCATCCTCTTCGGGGTGGCCGAGGATCACGATTCCAACCCGATCAAAATGGGCATCGGACGGCTCAAGGAACGCGGCGCCCGGGTGGTGGGCGTCAACCCGATCCGCACGGGCTACAATGCGGTGGCCGATGACTGGTACGGGATCACGCCGGGCACCGATGGGCTTTTCATCCTTTCGCTTGTCCACTGCCTGCTCAAAGCGGGCAAGGTCGATCTCGACTACCTCGCCCGCTACACCAACGCCGCCTGCCTCGTGAACATGGACCCGGCCAGCGACGACTACGGCCTGATCCTCAAGGACGATGACGGGCGCGAACTGGTGTGGGACCGGGGCGAAGGGCGCCCGCGCTGCTATGACAAGCCCGACGTGATCCCCGATCTGTCGGGCAAATGGCGGCACGCGGGCTACACCCATGTGCCCGTCTTCCACCTGATCGCCGAACGCTATCTGTCGGATGACTACGCGCCCGAAACCGTGGCCGACACCTGCGGGATCTCCGCCGACCGGATCCGCCGTCTCGCCGCCGAGATTGCCCATGCCGCCTTCGACCAGGCGTTCGAGCTCGAACAGCCCTGGACCGATTTCAAAGGCCACCGGCATGACAAGATGATCGGCCGCCCGGTCAGCTTCCATGCCATGCGCGGGATCTCGGCCCATTCCAACGGGTTCCAGACCTGCCGCGCCCTGCACCTTTTGCAGATCCTTCTCGGCAGCGTCGAGGTGCCCGGCGGTTTCCGGTTCAAACCGCCCTACCCCAAGCCTGCAACGGGGCACCCCAAACCCCATGCCGATGCCCAGCCCGGCCAACCGCTGGCCGGTCCGCATCTGGGCTATCCGCAGGGGCCCGAGGATCTGTGCCTGAAACCGGATGGCACGCCCCAGCGCATCGACAAGGCGTTTACGTGGGAAAACCCGCTCTCGGCCCATGGGCTGATGCACATGGTCATCGCCAATGCGCATGCGGGCGACCCCTACAAGATCGACACGCTGTTTCTTTACATGGCCAACATGGCCTGGAACTCGTCGATGAACACGGCCGGCACGATGAAGATGCTGACCGATACCGATGAGAGCGGCGAATATGTGATCCCCCGGATCATCTATTCCGATACCTATTCCTCGGAAATGGTCGCCTATGCCGATCTGGTCCTGCCCGACACGACCTACCTCGAACGCCACGACTGTATCAGCCTGCTCGACCGCCCGATTTGCGAGGCCGACGCCGCCGCAGACGCAATCCGCTGGCCGGTGATCGAACCCGACCGCGATGTGCGGGGCTTCCAGTCGGTCCTGTGCGATCTGGGCCACCGGCTCGGCCTGCCCGGCTTCGTGGCCGAAGATGGCAGCGCGAAATACGCGGATTACGCCGATTACATCCTGCACCATGAACGCCGCCCCGGTGTGGGCCCGCTCGCGGGCTGGCGCGGCAATGGCGACAGCGACGGGCGCGGCGCCCCGAATGACGGCCAGCTTGACCGCTATATCGAAAACGGCGGCTTCTGGGTCGGGCATATCCCGGACGAGGCGCAGTATTTCAAACCCTGGAACCAGGCCTATCAGGACTGGTCGGTCGAGATCGGGCTGGTCGACAAACCGGCGCCCTACCTCTTCTCGCTCTACTCCGAACCGCTCCGCCGCTTCCAACGCGCCGCCGAGGGCAAGGGTCCGCACCAACCGCCCGATCACCTGCGCGACCGGATCAAGGCCCAGCTCGATCCCCTCCCGCTCTGGTATCCCGCGGGCGATCCGGATGCCGACTACCCCATCCACGCGCTGACCCAGCGCCCGATGGCGATGTACCATTCCTGGGGCTCGCAAAACGCCTGGCTGCGGCAGATCCATGGGCGCAACCCGCTCTATGTGCCAACCCGGCTGTGGGAAGAACACGGGTTCCAGGACGGCGACTGGGCGCGCCTGACCTCGCCCCATGCGTCGATCACGGTGCCCGTGGCCCATATGGCCGCGCTCAACGACAACACGGTCTGGACCTGGAACGCGATTGGCAAGCGCAAGGGGGCCTGGGCGCTCGACCCCAAGGCGCCCGAGGCGACCAAAGGATTTCTCCTCAATCACCTGATCCCCGAGTTGTTGCCCGAAAAGTCCGACGGCTTGCGCTGGTCCAACTCAGACCCGATCACCGGCCAGGCGGCGTGGTTCGATCTGAAGGTACAGATCGAAAAGGTCGCTGCCCCGGTCGAGGCCCAGCCCGCCTTCCCGCCGATCAAATCGCCCGTGCCCCCGGCGCCACGGCTCAATGCGCGCAAGGTCGGATCATGAGGTCTGCCAAAATTCGGCCAGCTTTCTATGCTGGACTGCCTCCGCACGACAACGCGGAGAGCAGGCATGAGCGCATCGTCAAGTCCGGAACGGGACGAACGCTGGGGCGAATATCGCGGCGAGGGGATCTGGTACGCCTGCCCCGATTGCGCGACCCTGCGCGAGACCGAGCACGATGCAGAACTTTATGCGCTGCTCGAACAGGTTTGCGCCGAGCTGGGCGAGTCGAGCGCACAGATCTACCAGGAATTCGAAATCGGCGACCCCTATGGCCGCTGGGCCACCGTCGAGGATCAGGGCCTCTTCGAGTTTATCTCCGAGGATGGCCGCACCGCGGTCTGCCAATACGGTGTCGTGGCCTCGTGGAACGAACGCAGCCACAGCTGGATGTGGGGCTGGGGCTTTCCCGATGGCTGGATCCATCCGCAGGCCCTGCAGGCGGTCCACAAAGCCTACGAAACGGGGCTCGACAACGGCTGGCAGGCGGTGACCGAGCGCTTGCTCGCGGTCAACACGCACGAGGCCTGGCACCTGACCAAGCTGGTGGCCCATCTCAACGGCTGGCCGATGGTCTACCGGGCGCGGGTCAACGACATCAACTGGCACTACTTTGCGATGACCCGGCCCCGCTGGGTCAGCTAGCGCCACCCCTTCATCTTGGCAAATATACTCCCGCCGGAGGCAGCGCCACCGGCGCCAACCGCGCGCGCGGTGTACGGGTTGTGTACAGGATGTGTACGGGTTGTGCGGGCCATTTTGGAGGATGGGCATGACCTCGCTCCCCACCCAAACGGACAAGAAACTCGGGCTGGTGATCGACCTCGATACCTGCGTGGGCTGCAACGCCTGCGTCACCGCCTGCAAGGGCTGGAACACCGAAAACTACGGTGCCCCATTGGCCGATGTCGACGCCTATGGCGAAGCGCCGGTGGGCAGTTTCCTCAACCGCATCCATTCCTACGAAGTCCAGCCAGATCAAGGGGTTGCCCAGCTCATCCACTTCCCCAAAAGCTGTCTACATTGCGAGGATGCACCCTGCGTCACGGTCTGCCCTACAGGGGCCAGCTACAAGCGGGTGGAGGACGGGATCGTCCTGGTGAACGAGACCGATTGCATCGGCTGCGGCCTGTGCGCCTGGGCCTGCCCCTACGGCGCGCGCGAGATGGACCCCTCTGAAAAGGTTATGAAAAAATGCACCCTCTGCGTGGATCGCATCTATAACGAAAACCTCCCCGAGGAAGATCGCGAACCCGCCTGCGTGCGCACCTGCCCCACCGGCGCGCGGCATTTCGGCGACCTCTCAGACCCCGACAGCGCCGTGTCGCAACTCGTCGCCGACCGCGGCGGCATCGACCTGATGCCCGAGCAAGAGACGAAGCCGGTCAGCCAATACCTGCCGCCCCGGCCCAAGGACACGGCCACCGATGTGCTGGCACCGCTTCTCGATATCACCGGTGAGGAACCCAAGGGCTTCCTGGGCTGGCTCGATAAAACATTGGAAAAGCTCGGCTAATGCACCCTGCCCCGTCCCTTATCGCCTTCACGACGCTTTCAGGGCTGGGCTTTGGCCTGATGGCCTGGCTGGGCATCGATGCCACGCCGCCCACCTTCTGGGTGGCCTTCTGGTTCTACGCGCTGGCCTTTGGTCTTGCGGGCGCAGGGCTCTTGGCCTCGACCCTGCATCTCGGCCACCCGGAGCGCGCGCTGAAGGCGTTCACGCAGTGGCGCTCTAGCTGGCTTAGCCGCGAGGCGTGGCTGGCGGTTATTGCCTTGGCCGTAAACGGAATTTACGCCGCCTCGCTGGTGTTTACCGGCACCCATGTCGCGCTTCTGGGCTGGCTCGGCGCGGCGATTGCCGGGGTCACGGTCTTCGCCACGTCGATGATCTACGGCCAGCTTAAGACGGTGCCCCGCTGGAACGACTGGACGACGCCCGTGCTGTTCGTCGCCTTTGCGGTGACCGGTGGCGCGCTTTTGTCGGGGCATGTGCGCGTGGGCGGTGTGCTTCTTTTGATCCTCGGGGCGCTGCAGCTTTTTGCCTGGGCGCGCGGGGACACACGGCTCAGCGGATCGGGCACAACCATGGCCACGGCCACCGGGCTCGGCACTATCGGCGCCGTGCGCGCGTTTGAGCCGCCGCATACCGGCAGCAACTATCTGCTGCATGAGATGGTTCATGTGGTCGCCCGAAAACATGCCCAAAAGCTGCGGATGATTGCCTTTGGTCTGTTCGCTGTGGTGCCTTGGGTGCTGTTTGTCGTTCTGCCGTTTTCCCACCTGCTCGCCGCCGTCGCGATTCTCAGCCACCTCGCCGGGACGTTGATCGCCCGGTGGCTGTTCTTTGCGGAAGCCGAACATGTGGTAGGCCTCTACTACGGCAAGCGATGATGGCCTTTCGCCCCGGTTTCGACGACCGCTGGCGCGATGAAGAAGACTTTGTCCTCGGGATCACCCGCGAGATTTGGGAAGACCGGGGGATCGACAGGCTCACCGACTATTATGGCCCCGATCTGATCGTGCGTTCGCCTGCCTCGGTCGTTGTGGGCAATGCCGGGATCATCGCGGCAACGCAGGCGACGCTCGCCGAGTTTCCGGATCGCGAATTGCCCGGTGAAGATGTGATCTGGTGCGAGGTCTCGCCCACCTCCTATTTGTCGTCCCACCGCCTTTACTGCTGGGCCACGCATCGCGGGCCGGGCATGTATGGCGCGCCGACCGGGCGACGGGTGGGCTATCGGATCCTCGCGGATTGCTATTGCGACGGGAACGCCGTCACCGATGAATGGCTGGTTCGCGACCAGGGCGCCATCGTGCGGCAGATGGGCGGGGACGTCGTGGACTGGACCCGCGATCTGATCGCGCGCGAGGGCGGGCCGGATCACTGCGTTCGCCCGTTCACCCACGCCATTGACCGGCCCGGGCCCTATACCGGGCGCGGGAACGACAGCCCGTGGGGCGCGCGGCTGGCCGAGATCCTGACGCGGATCATGGCGGCGGAGTTCTCGGTCATCCCGGTCGAATACGACCGCGCGTGTGAACTGGCCTATGCCGGCCATGTGCACACCCACGGCCACGCCGCAGCGGATGCCCATTGGCTGGGTCTGCGGTCTGCGTTTCCGAGCGCTGCCTTCACTGTCCATCACGTGATCGGGCGCGAGGACGCATCTATGCCGCCCCGCGCGGCAGTCCGGTGGAGCCTGCATGGCCGCCATGATGGCTGGGGCACCTTCGGCGCACCCACCGGGGCCGAGGTCACTGTGATGGGCATCACGCATGCCGAGTTCGGGCCGCGCGGACTGCGCCGCGAATGGACGCTTATCGATGAGACCGCAATCTGGAAGCAGATCCTGCTGAGCACCGGCTGATCGATTTGGCCATCATGCGTGCGGGGTTTTCAGCCCCGCCCGTTCGTCGACCCCCGCACCATGAGTTCGACCGGCAATGGCGCGGGCGCGGTCACCGCACGCCCCTCGATCTTGGCCACCATCATCTCGACCGTGGCGGACACCATCGCGTCGGCGTTCTGGCGGACGCTTGTCAGACTATAGCTGGGCCAGCTCGACACAGGCACGTCGTCGAACGAGGCGACGGCCACATCTTCGGGGATGCGCAGGCCAAGCTCGCTGCGCAGAACATCCATCACCATGAAGGCCATGTAGTCGTTTGAGACGAACAGCGCATCTGGCCGGGTGTCAGCGGCAAACATGCGCCGCGCGGCATCCTGTGCCTGCTCGGGCCGGAAGTTCCCGGTTTCGCGCGCGAAAAGATCGAGACCGGCGGCTGCGAGACCTTCCAAGAACCCGACCTCACGGTCGTGCTGGGTCGATGCACCGTCCCAGCCTGCGATATGGGCAATGCGGGTGCGCCCGAGGGACACGAGGTGATCCGCAATCATCCGCCCGCCCTTGTGGTTGTCGGACACCACGGCCAGTTCGCCCGCTTCGCCCTGGCGGCGGTTGAACAGGACGACGGGCACCCCCGTTGCCCGGCAGCGCGCGGCGATGTCGGATGTCATGGCAACCGAGGCAAGGATCAGCCCATCAACCTGATAGTCCAGGATCTCTTCGGCGATCCGATCCAGGTTGCCCTCGTCCTGCGACGTCATGAAGACCAGAACATGGTAGCCGTTGGCCTGAAGCGCGTTTGACAGGCGTTCCAGAACACCGGGGTAGAAGTGGTTGTCCAGATACGCGACGACCAGCCCGATCATACGGCTGCGCCCGGTCATCAGGGATCGGGCGAGGACATTGGGACGGTAGCCCAGCTTATCCGCCGCGCGGCGGACCTTGGCCGCGGTTTTTTCGGAAACGCTTGCCCCGGGGGTGAAAACGCGGCTGACAGCCGACCGGCTGACCCCCGCAAGCTCGGCCACTTCGAGAGAGGTGACTTTGCCGGTCACTGTGCCACCTCGATATCAAGCGTGAGAAGGATCACCTGATCTGGCTCTCCGCCACCCAACTGGTAGGTCATTTGCAGGACGAGACGGTCCCGCCGTGTCCCGTCGCGGGGCGTATAGACTACCTCGACCCCGTCAACCTCGGCCGCATCGCAGTCAGGCTTGTCCTCATTGCCCGCGACGCGTCCGACGGCGACATCTCCCATAGGATACCGGGCCGGTTGCACAGCCACCTCGCCGCCAGCGGGGACCTCGAGGATTGTGACCTCGGGCACTGTGTGTTCGCAATCCGGCGACAGCTTTTGCGGCCGCCCCACCACGGTCGGCACGGAGCCGGCCACCTCGATCCGCCGGGTGACCTCGGCCACCTGCGCTGCCGCAGCGGTGCCGAGGAGCAGCATCGCCGCTACAATCGCGGCAACGAGCGACATCACCGGGCGTTCACGCCGGATGCGGGATGCGTGACCCGCCGGGCGACCGACCCGCTGCCGCATCACCCCTTGACGGCACCGGCGGTGAGCCCGCTGACGATCTGGCGTTGGAAGAACAGGACAAGCACGAAGAGCGGCGCGGTGGCCGAAACCACGGCGGCCACGGCAAACATCACATTGCCCGCCTCTTGCGTGGTGCCAAGGAAGCTGACGACGGCTGGGATCATCGTCTGGTTCTCGGAACTCAGCAGCATCGCGGTGACGGCAAAGTCGTTATAGGCCAGCAGAAAACTGAACAGACCCGTGGTGATCACGCCGGGCCACATGACCGGGATGATCACGTGCCAGAACGCCTGGAACCGGGTGCAGCCATCAACCATGGCGCTTTCGTCCATGTCCTTGGGGATATTGAGGAAGAATGAATGCAGCATCCACAGGGTAAAGGGCTGGTTGATCGCGACCAACACAATGATGGTTGTCGGCAGAATACCCCAGATATTCCACTCAAAGAAAGGCAAGAGGTAGCCCGAGACCAAGGTAATGTGCGGCATCGCCCGGAACACCAGTGCCAGCATCAAGAGCCAGAAGGCATAGCGGAACCCCGAGCGTGCGAGCGCATAGCCGCCGAGCGTTCCAAAGGTGAGCGAGATCACAACCGTGAAGACCACCACGATGAGCGTGTTCAGCACCGGGCGCCAGAACTCTTCCTGCACCCACGCGCCGACATAGCCCCGCCCGGTGAATGGCCCGCCGGTTTCCTGCTCGGTGAACACACCGTAGAGCGCGTTGGTCCAGTCGGCGCGCGAAAAGAAATCGGCCTGCACCTTAAAGCTGCCCCAGAGCGTCCAGAGAAACGGGAAGGACGCGATGATCAGCCAGAGGATCACGAAGGCGACGGAGAAGATCGTGAGCGGCGTGACGCGGGTTTGTGCTTTGGTTGCCATGGCGCGCTTCCCCTTAGTGAGACGATTTGCGGGTGAAGTCGCGATAGGTGCGCACCAGCACCGGCGACAAAAGGATCACGACGCCCAGAATTGTTAGCATCGAGGTGGCCCCCGCCGACCCGTAAAGCGGGTTCCCCGCCTCGCGTAGGTCGTTGAAGATGATCCAGCTGAGCGATTGGGCATAGGCCTGCGCCTGGAAACTGACGATCGGCTCGAAGACGCGGAAATTGTCCATCAGCTGGATGAGCGTGATGAAGACAACAAGGGGCATCAGGTGGGGAACGACGACATGGCGCATGCGCTGCCACTTGGACGCGCCATCGACCACAGCCGCCTCCATCGTGTCTTCCGGCACGGTTTGCAGGCCTGCGTAAAAGACAATGAAACTGAACGGGATCGACGACCAGATGCCGTAGACGATCAGCATGATCCACATACGCGGGCCCGAGGCGCGGATACTGAGCGACGGGTCGTTGAAGATGTTCTGGATCGTTGCGCCGATGATCCCCTCGGCATCGACCATCCAGAGCAGGATCAGCGCGCCCACCACGGGCGGGACCATCATCGGCAGGAGCGACATGAAGATCGTCAGCCCCTTGAACATCTTGGGCAGGTTGTTGACGCCCACCGCAATCGCAAGGCCAAGGACCAGAACGAACGGCGTCACGACAAAGGTGTAGGTCAGGGTGAACGCGAGCGCGCGGTAGAATGGCAGGTCCATTACCCGGTCAAAGAACGCGCCCAGGCTGTCGGTTGTCTGCCAGGCCTCGCCAACCTCGGCAAAGGCAAGGTGCGCCCGGTTCGTGTACGTTCCCAGCCCGTTGAACCGGCCAAGCGGGGCATCCTGTTGCAGGGCGCGGGTGGCCTCTTGATCAACTGTCGTGGATTCGGTGCAGCCGAACGGGCCGCAGTTTTCGACCGTGATCAGAACCTGTTCGTGTTCGACATGCAGTGACTGGACAAAGACCGAAACGATGGGGAGCGCGATGAACAGCGTCATGGCGGCCAGTGTGGGCAGAATGAACCAGAAAAACGTCTTGTGCTTCATATCCCCGTCCCTGTCGCGCCCGGTCAGACTTGTGAGGTGGCGCGGGGCCCGTAAAAAGCCCCGCGCCGAAGGTCGTTACTGCAGGAAGCCTGCTTCTTTTGCCGTGGTGATGTAGGCGGCCTCGACATCTGCCAGCGCTTGCTCGGCGCTCTCATTGCCTTGCAGGAAGTCGCTGAGTTCGGCGCCCAGCGCGTTATGCAACAGGCCCATCTGCGGCACCATCGGGTAGGGCTTGGCCCCGCCCTGAGCCGTCGCGGCGACACCTGCAGCGGCGGGACCGGGGTTGAACCCATCCAGCAGCCAGACCGCATCATCGTTGTTCGCAGCGACCATATCGGGTGTCAGCGCGCTGGCCAGCGCCGCGAAGGTCGCCTCCGCCTCGTCATCAGGGACGTTGGCCGCGATGGTGAAGCCGTCCCACCAGAGCGTCGCGCCGGGGACACCGATACCGTCCACCACGGGGGCAGAGGCCAGTACGGTGTTTCCGGTCACCTCGGGTGTCGAGCCTTCATCATCAAGGATCACCGCCCCGCGCGAGCCCCACATGAACCCAAGAGCAGCCTGACCGGCCTCCCACGTGGCTTGGGTCTCATTCGAGGCCTGGCTGAGGTGATCGGGATGCGCGTATTCCGCAAGCCGCTTCATCATCTCAAGCGCGGCGATGCCCGCCTCGCTGTTGACCGCGGGGTTCGCGGTGCCGGGTTCAAAGAACTCGCCGCCATGCGCCATGTAGATGATGTTAAAGGACTCGGCGACATTCCAGCCGACCTGCATGTTCATCACAATGGGATGTTCCATGATGCCAGCGGCCCGAATTGCTTCGGCTGCGGCAAGCACATCCTCGTATGTCGCAGGCACTTCTGAGACGCCGACCTCTTCGAGGATATCCGTACGCGCAAAGAGATGCTGCGAATTGGCCATGAACGCGATCGCCATCACGTTGCCATCGATGGTGATCTGCAGGTTCTGCGGGATGTTTTCACCATAGGTCGCGACCAGATCGTTCAGCGGACGCACAAGGCCATCATTCATCAGCTGTGTCAGCGTCGCGTTGGCCACGATGACCGACGTGTACTCGGACGGGTTCGGCGTGAGCGCGGCATTCATGATGTCGCGCGCTTCGGTCGTGTGGTTGCGGACGAATTCACCAGCGGCGGCACCGCAGGATTCTTCCGCCGTTCCGGCAACCGCGTGGATCGCGGGGAAGTCGCTGGCAAGGATGCGGATCGATTTGCCTTCGGGTCCGCAGTTGGCATGGCCGGCGGCAAAAGCGGCAGAGCCCATCAGGCCCACCATTGCGCCAGCAAGAGCAAACTGTTTCAGAAACATTTATTTCTCCCTGTTTCTTTCTATTGGCGAGTGCGCCTTGCAATCACGCACCCGACGACCAACCCCGAATGATCTGTCCGGGGATCCGTGTGAGGCTAGGCCTCTATGCGTTCGCCTGTCTTTCCATCGAAGAGGTGGCAGATCTCGGATGGGATGCTGATCGAGACGGTGTCATCGATCTCGGCGCGATAGGCCTTGTCGGCTTTCACGCTGACCAGCGCGTGGTCGATCCGCACCGTGACCATCGTGGCATCGCCCAAAAGCTCAAGCGTGTAGATCGGCGCATTGATCTGGCCGCCTGACGGCACGACCGACGCATCCTCGGCGCGGTAGCCCAAGGTGACAGGGCCGTCCGGGGCCGAGAAGCCGGGGATCGAGGTGTGGGGCGCCGTGAAGGTGCCACCTGTCATCTGCCCCTCGATCAGGTTCATGGCCGGGCTGCCGATAAAGCTGGCGACGAACGTATTCGCGGGCTTGTCATAGATCTGGGTCGGGCTGCCGACCTGTTGGACGACGCCCTGCTTCATCACGACGACCCGGTCGGCCAGCGTCATCGCCTCGATCTGATCGTGAGTCACGTAGACCGTCGTCACCGCCAGCTCGTGGCTGAGGTTCTTGATCTGCGCCCGCGTCGAGACCCGCAGCTTGGCGTCGAGGTTCGACAACGGCTCATCCATCAGGAAGACGTTGGGTTCGCGCACAATTGCCCGGGCAAGGGCCACGCGCTGGCGCTGGCCGCCCGAGAGTTCTGCGGGTTTGCGGTGGAGAAAATCGTCCAGCTCAACCATCGCGCTGGCGCGGCGCACCTTGGCATCGTGCCCGGCGGTGTCGATACCGCGCACCTTCAGCGGGAAGCGGATGTTTTCGTAGACGCTCATGTTCGGGTAGAGCGCGTAGGACTGAAACACCATGGCCACGTCACGGTCCTTGGGTTCGAGATCGTTGACCACCTTGCCGTCGATAGCAATCTCGCCACCCGTGGGATCCTCAAGCCCTGCGATCATGCGCATGGTCGTGGTTTTGCCGCAGCCCGACGGGCCAAGGAGCACCAGAAACTCCTTATCAGCGATCGTCAGATTGAAGTCGTCGACACCCACGAAACTGCCCCAGCGTTTTGAGACATTGCGCAGCTGGATCTCAGCCATGGCGGCACCCCCGTGATGGTTCCGTGTTTTTGCACACGTTTGCAAAAAGGCTAGACTCGGGTGTGTCGTTTTGCCAAGCTTTTTTTGCATTCGTGTTCAAAAACGGCGGAGCGTTCGGGGCGGTTGGCAGACTACAGGCATGATTTACTGGCGAAATTGCGCAATCTCGCAGCAGCCGACGAAAGCGATTTCGCGGCCTGCGCTGCAGCCGCCATCGCGCCCGACTCAGTCTGGGATATCGCCCATCCGGTGAACCGGCTGTCGGGGCGCGCGGCGGTGATTGAGGGCTTTCTGCTGCCCCTGCGCCGCGCCCTGTCCCACATGCGGCGGCGCGATGAAGTCCTGATCGGCGGACAGAACATCCGTGCCCCGGGCGGGATATGGGTGGCCGCCGTGACGCACTATGTCGGCACCTTTGATCGCGCGCTGTTTGGGCTGGCGCCCTCGGGCAAGCTGGCATTCCTGCGCTCAGGCGAGTTCTACCGGATCGAGGCGGGGCAGATCGCAGAGGCCAAGATCATCTTCGATCTGCCGGACCTTGCTCGGCAGGCCGGGCGTCTGCCATATCCGCGGCTCCTTGGAACCGAGATGCTCTTTCCCGGGCCCGCGACGCATGACGGGGTGTGTCCGGCGGACGGTGACGCAGCGACGACGCTTGAGGTGGTCGAAGGCATGCTGGACGATTTGCATGTCTACGATCCCGACAGTCATCACTCCCCCGGGCAAACGGGCGCCGATGGCCGCTGGCATGAGGATATGCTGTGGTACGGACCCGGCGGGATTGGATCGAATTACCGGTGGGAGGGGTTTGTCAGCGACCATCGGATGGCGTTCCTCAAAGCGTTTCCCGACCGCAAAGGCGGCAATCACTACTGCCGGATTGGCGACGGCAATTATGCCGCCGTCTCGGGCTGGCCCTCGATGACGATGACGCATCAAGGCGATTACCTGGGCGTTCCGGCGACCGGTAAGGCGCTGACGCTGCGGGTGATGGATTTCTACCGCTGCGCAACGGATGCGGGCCGCACCCAGATCATGGAAAACTGGGTGCTTTTGGATTACGTCGATCTGTTCCGCCAGATGGGTGTCGACTTGATCGAACGCGTCAATGAATTGACGGATCACTCGTAACTCAGCACCGTGTAGCCCATGATCGCTGGCAACACGAAGATCGTACCCGCCAGGATGATGATCAGACTTTCGGGAGCACTCGCGGCCTCATAGATCGTGGTCATCTCCGGCACGACATAGGGGTAGAAGCTGTAGGCCATCCCGAGGAAGGCAAGCGTGAACAGCGCGATGGACGCGGCGAAGGGCGCCCAGGACCAGCGGTCATCTGGGGCCGGCAAGCGGCGCAGGCCTTAAATATCGAAAAGGTAATGGCTTTCCTGGCGAAAGATCTGATCCGGCATCAGCAGGATCGATGGGAAATCCTCGTGGTGCGGGGCATCGGGCCACATCTGCGGTTCAAGCGCGATCGAGGACAAGCCCCCGCAATAGACCTGCAGCCCGGGTGCGTCCGAGTACACCCGCAGCCGCCGCCCCGAGCGCCCCACCAGGTCGGCCACCGGCACCGGCGTGGTTGCGTTGGCGGGAAAGCAATAGTTGTGATCCAGCCCCGGGTCCGGCGCCTTGAGCCCCCGCAGATCGAACGGGGTTCCGGTGACTTCGGCCACCTGGCCCGTCGGGATCTTTTCGGCGGTGATCGGCAGGTAACGCCGGGCGGCCACGCTCAACCGGTGCCCCGTCCAAAGGTCGCTGCCATCGAGATTCCACTGGCTGTGAAGCGCAGGGTTCATAAGCGTGGGCGCGTCGGTGCGCGCCTCGATCCGGACCTGCAACATGCAATCGGTGAGCAAGCGATAGGTGACGCGGATCACCCGGACGCCGGGAAACCCACCTTCGCCGTCCTGCAGCATGACCGCAAAGGTCACCCAATCGCGCCCGTATTCGGCGATCTGCCACACACGGGCCTGGGTCCCGGTATGGCCCGAATGCAGGGTGTTGCGGCCGTGTTCGTTCAGCTCAAACTGATAGCGCCTGCCGCCGATATCCGCAGCGCCCCCGGCGATCCGATTGATCACAGGCGCGACGATCGCGCCGGTGTAGAGGGCTGTGCTTTCATAGCTCGACAGGTCGATGGCGTGCCCGGCCATGTTCGGCGAGGCGCCGATGCTCAGCCCGTGGATGCGCGCGCCATAGGTCAGAAACTCGACCCGCATTCCCCCTTGCGCCAACCGCACCACATGGACATCCCTGCCGTCATGGGTGTGTCCGAAGAAGTCTATTTCCGCCACCAATGCACCCCAGCCGCCGGAAGCGTTACACCCTCGAACGTGACAGGTTCTGCATTGTAGTTGAAGGCAAATCTGTAGTCGCGTGTATCGCGCAGGCGCAGACCTTCGGGCACGGGGGTGCGCGCGATACCCTCCGCCGCGCAGGCCTCTGCGATGATCCGGTCCCAGAGCGTCGTGTCGGGCCAGCCGGCCAGATAGCTGATCGCGCCCCCGCGCACGGTTGCGGGGCGGCCATCTTCCGTATGCCAAACGGCCTGCGACGAGGGCGCAAGATGCTCAAACCAGTGATGAAAGGCACCGCCGCCGGTGATCGGGATTTTGACTGTGGGCGGGATGCTGTCGACCTCGGTCACCATTGCCTCAAGCCCCGGCACGCCGGGCGGCAGTGGCACCGGGATCTGCATATCGCGGGTCTTGGCATTGGTGCGCGGACCGAGAATGACGTGACCCGGATGCGCCGCGAGCAGGGCCAGCACGTCGTCCGGCACCGTCGGGATCCCCGGGCCGAGGACCAGCGCGTAATCAGTAACCGCGGGGCTGTCGAGCGGCAGAATGTCGACCGAGAGACCCGCCCGGCGCAGCGCGCGATAGGCGGTCAGTACAAGCCGGAAATAGTCAAAGTCTGCGCCCTGCGGCTGCGTCTCCCACGCCCATTGCGAGGCATAATCGAACAGGATCGCAACCGGCGCCTTAGCGGGGGCAAGCGAACCGAGTTCCTGCAATTCGTCGGCGACAGCTGCCGCTTCGGCCAAAGCCGGGGACGGCGCGCTATCGGGGCGCAAAAGGCCCGCATGCATCTGTTCCTGCGCAAAGGGCGCCTGCCGCCAGCGAAAGTAGCAGACGGTTTCCGCGCCATGGGCAAACGCCTCCCACGCCCAGAGACGGGGCATACCCGGCAGCGGCACGGGGTTGTAGGGCGCCCAGTTCACCGGACCCGGTTGCTGTTCCATCACCCACCAGCGCCCCCGGCCCACGGCGCGGTAGAGATCGTGGTGAAACGCCTGCATGTCCGGATCGCCCTGGCGCAGAAAGCGGGCCTTGTGCTCGGGAGGCTCTTCCAACCTGTCGGACAGAAAACCCACGGGATAGCTGTCCCAGCTTGCGATATCGAGATCGGCACCCACCGCAAAGTGATCGAAATCGAGCTCGCGCCCCATGTAGTTGTGAATGAGCGGGGCGTCGGTATGGGCGCGCAGGATATCGGTCTGGCGCTTGTTGAACCGAACCACCTGGTCTGAGGAAAAGCGCCGGAAATCCATCACATGGGACGGGTTGGGCTCGGTCACGGTCAGGTTTGGCAGGTCGATCTCGTCAAAGCTGGCATAGTCCATCGACCAGAACACATTGCCCCAGGCCCGGTTGAGCGCGTCGATGGATTGGTAGCGCTGGGCCAGCCAATCGCGGAAGCCCTCGCGCGCTGCGGGAGAGTAGGACAGCGTGGTGGCGTGGCAGCCGTATTCGTTATCGGTCTGCCAGGCGTGGATGTGAGGGTTGCGGCCATAGCGTCGGGCCAGTTCGGTCACGATGCGCGCGCAATCGTCCTGATAACCCTGGTGGCTGAAGCAGTAATGGCGTCTGGAGCCAAAGCCACGGGGGCGGCCCTGGGCATCGAGAGCCAGCATGTTCGGGTGGCGATTCAGCATCCAGCGCGGCGGCGTGGCCGTGGGTGTGCCGAGGATGACGCGCAACCCCGCCTCGCCCAACGTCTGAATGGCCCGGTCGAGCCAGTCAAAGCTGTAGTTCCCGGGGCTCGGCTCGAGCCGTGACCAGGCAAATTCACCAATCCGCACCCAGCGTAGTCCGGTTTCGACCATGCGGCGGGCGTCCTCGGCCCAGATGTCTTCGGGCCAGTGTTCGGGGTAGTAGCAAACGCCAAGCGAGGGGGTCACAGGATCACCTGATGTTCCGCCTGACCGCGTGCGATGCCGGGCACCGCGAAGGTGCGGCCATGGTCGGGGGTTTCGGCAAGCGTTTCGGCCGACAGGCCCTGCCGCGCAGAGGTGCAGTACAGCGTCGTCAGATCCGGTCCGCCAAAGGCCGGGCAGGACGTATGGGCGGCCGGAAAGGCAACGCTGCGCAGGAATATGGCATCGGGCGCATAGCAGGCCACGCGCCGGGCACCCCATTGCGCGTTCCAGAAGTTGCCATCGGCATCGACCACCGCCCCATCGGGGTTGAGCCCCTCGGCGCTCAGATCGAGCCAGGGTTCGGGCGACCCAGCGGGCCAGCCGTCGTCAGCGTCTAGCGCCTGCCGCATGACCACGGCCGTCGCGGTGTCAGCGTAGTAGGCAAAGCGACGGTCTGGCGAAAAGCAGATCGCGTTTGTGATCGTGATCGGGTGGTAGAGCCGCCGCAACTCGCCCCGATAGTAGCGATAGATCGCCCCGGCCCCGTCCTCGGCGCCCTTTCCCATGGTTCCGATCCAGAACCCGCCCCAGGGGTCGGCGCGGCCATCGTTGGACCGGGTGGCGGGCGTGTCGGCCTCAAGCGCGCAAACGTCTTCTGACGCACCGCTTGTCAGATCGAATGCAAAGAGCCGCGTTTCCGAGGCGATGAGCAGACGCGTCGCGTCGATCCATCCGGCGGCGGAGACATGTTCCTCAAACTGCCAGGTGCGTGTCGCGCCATCTTCGCGCGTGTGAAGCCGGAACTGCACGATGTCGAACCAGTAAAGCTGTTTGCGCAGCGGGTGCCACAACGGGCCTTCGCCCAGATGGCATTGGGTGGCGTCAAAGACCGTGGCGCTCATTGATCGGCGACGTCCCAGGCCTGCACCGCGGCGCGCGCATGGACCGTGACCGTGGCGGCATCGACGCCGGGGCGGTAGAGCGATGTGCCAAGGCCAAAGCCATCTGCCCCCGCGCGGCGCCAGTCGACGAAGTTTTTCGGCCCGACACCACCGACCATATAGACCTTGGTCTCGTAAGGGAGGACGGCGCGCAGGGCGACAAGACCGTCGGTGCCCATCTGGAACGCCGGAAACACCTTTAATCCATCGGCCCCAGCGTTTAGCGCGGCAAAGCATTCGCTGGGGGTCAGCACGCCCGGGAAGCTTTGCAAATCGTGCTTCTTGGTCTCGCGGATCACGTCGGCATCGCAATTGGGCGACACGATCAGTTTGCCCCCTGCCCCGGCCACATCCCGCACTGCTGCGGCGTTCAGCACCGTCCCCGCGCCGATCAGGGCGCGCTCGCCCAGCGTGTCGGCCATGGCGGCGATGCTGTCGAGCGGTTTGGGCGAGTTCAACGGCACCTCGATCCGGTCGATGCCCGCATCGATCAAGGCGGTTGCGATTGCCACCGCCTCTTCCGGTTCGATCCCGCGCAGAATGGCAATCAAGGGGCGGCTCATGGGGACACCTCGGCAAGTTCCCGGCGCAGCGAGGCGAGCCCCGACCGCGTCATCTCATCCGCGGCGGCCACCTGGGCCACCACGCCCTGCTCGGCAAGGGCGGTCTTGTAGTGTGTGGCGATCCGCCCGGCACCGATGATCACCACATTCTGACCCAGCCAATAGGGGCGGGCCCCGGCCAGTTCGGCTCCGATCAAAAGGCCCGACAGGCGTGCGATGGCCTGAGCCGGGGCCAGACCCGACAGCAGGCTTTCGGCCCGGATCGTAAATAGGCGATTGGCCACACGCTCGGGGTGGGCCATGGCAGACGACACCGCCTCGTCAAACGCGTCCGCGTCCCAGCCCGGACCCAGCGAATGGCGCAGCACCGTGTGGTCGGAGAGGGCGGCAAACATCTCACCCGTCAGGTAGGTGCGAAAGCTCACCACCTCGCCCGCCGAGACCTGAACCCACTTCGCATGCGTTCCGGGCAGGCAAAGGACACCGTCGAAATCGGGCTGAGCCGCCAGCCAGCCCGCGATCTGGGTTTCCTCGCCCCGCATAACGTCCGGCGGCGTGTCCTGCCGAAGGCCCGGCACGATGCGCACGCGCAGGCGCGGATCCTGGGCGGTCACCTGGGTGAGCGGCTGATCCACGGGCGGACAGGGCACCGCACGATAGCTGGCCTCGGCCCAGCCCTGCCGCGAACCGACCATGCCGCAGGCCACCACCTCGACCGGCGCCTGCCCCAACCAAGGCCCGATCAGAGTGAGCAGCGCAGGCTCGAACCCGTCGCGCTTGAGCGTGCCCATGCCCTGATCCGAGGTCGCACTGGCCAACACAGAATCGTCCGCACCCATGGCCCAGGCCCGGCAGTTCGACGTGCCCCAATCCACCGCGATCCAAGCCAGCCCGTCCATCAGCCGGTCACCACCACACCACCATCGATCACCAGCGACTGGCCCGTCATCATCTTGCTGGCCTTGGATGCCAGAAACAGACAGCCGCCCACGATGTCTTCCGGCGCCAGAGTGTCTTTCAGGCATTGCCGGTCGAGATGCGCGGCAAGCCCCTCTTCTGTGACCCACATATCCTTTTGCTTTTGCGTCAGCACCCACCCTGGCGCCAGCGCGTTGACCCGGATGCGATCGGGCCCGAACTCCCGCGCGAGCGAGCGGGTCATGCCGTTGATCCCGGAATTGGCGGTGGTGTAGGCGGGATAGCCTGCGTTGCCCATCATGTAGCTGATCGACGAGAAGTTGATGATCGATCCGCCGCCCGCCGCCCGCATGCCGGCAACCACGGCCTGGCAGGCAAAGAAATAGGCTTTGAGGTTGATCGCCTGGCTCCAGTCCCAGAACTCTTCTGTCACCTCTTCGGTGGTATGGCGTTTGTCGTTGGCGGCATTGTTGACCAGCGCCGTGACGGGACCGTGCGCGGCCTCGGCTTCCGCAATACAGGCTTTGAGACGTGCGATATCGGTGATGTCGCAGGTCAGGAAGAGGGGCGCGCGGCCGTGTTTCTCGGCCATCTCGTCAACGAAGCCCGTGGCGTCAGACCTTTGGACAAAGGCCACATTGGCCCCCTGGGCCAAGAACCCGTCGGTGAGGAACGCCCCAATGCCGGAACCGCCCCCGGTGATGAACACGGACGCGCCCTCAAGGTCGGGAAAACGGGGTTCGGTCATCAGTGGCTTTCCCTCCACGGAATGCGGGTATCCTTGCCCACCAGAAAATCGAGATCGGCGCCGCGATCGGCTTGCAGGACGTGATCGATGTAAAGCCGGGCATAGCCGCGCTGGTACTGCGGCGCCTCCGGCGCCCAGGCGGCGCGGCGCGCGTCAAGCTCGGCCTCGTCCACCAACAGTTCAAGGGAGCCGTTGGCTACAGAGACGCGGATCCGGTCCCCCGTTTTGACAAGCGCCAGCGGCCCGCCCGCCTGTGCCTCGGGCGCGACATGCAGGATCACCGTGCCATAGGCCGTCCCGGACATCCGCGCATCCGAGATACGGATCATGTCCCGCACGCCTTCGCGGACCAGTCGTGCGGGGATCGGCATGTTGCCGACCTCGGGCATGCCGGGATAGCCCTTGGGGCCGCAGCCCTTGAGCACCAGAATTGTGTCGGGCGTCACCGGCAGATCGTCCCGGTCGATATTGGCCTTCAGGTCTTCGATGTCTTCAAAGACGAAAGCCTCTGCCTCGTGTTCCAACAGCGCATCGGTGGCGGCAGACGGCTTGATAATCGCGCCATCGGGCGCGAGGTTCCCGCGCAGAACACGCAGGCCTGCGGCAGGTTTCAGCGGATTCGACATGGGCCGGATCACGTCGTCGTTGAAGTTCTCGGCCCCCTCGGCATAGGTCCGGATGTCCTTGTTCTGCACCGTTGTCGCCGGGCGCAGCAGATCACCCAGCTCTCGCAGGACGACGGGTACGCCACCGGCATAGGCAAAGTCCTCCATCAGGTATTTGCCCGACGGCATGCAGTTGACGAGCAGCGGCACCTCGGCCCCGATTTCAAAATCCTTGAGCGTCAGATCGACACCGACGCGGCCCGCCAGAGCCAAAAGATGCACCACCGCATTGGTGGAGCCCCCTACCGCCGCATTGGTCAGGATCGCATTCTCAAAGGCGCCGCGCGTCAGGATGTCCGAGGGTTTGAGATCCTCTTCCACCATCTCGACAATCCGCCGCCCCGTATGATGGGCCAGGGCCATGCGCCGCGCATCGACCGCAGGCAAGGCGGCGTTGGTGGGCAGGGCCATGCCCATGGCTTCGGCCAGGCTCGCCATCGTCGAGGCCGTGCCCATGGTCATGCACACGCCTGCGCTGCGGCTCATGCCCGACTCGGCGGCCATGAAATCGGCAAGCGTCATATCGCCCGCGCGCACCGCCTCGGAAAACCGCCAGACATCGGTGCCTGAACCGATGTCCTGCCCGCGATATTTGCCGTTCAGCATCGGGCCGGATGAGACGACGATGGACGGCAGATCCACCGAGGCGGCCCCCATCAACTGACCCGGTGTGGTCTTGTCGCAACCGCCCAGAAGCACGACGCCATCGAGCCCGTAGGCCCGGATCGATTCCTCGACATCCATGGCGAGCAAGTTGCGGAACAGCATCGCCGTGGGCTTCATCTGGGTCTCGCCCAGGCTCATCACGGGAAACTCGACGGGGAACCCACCGGCCTCCCACACCCCACGTTTCACGCCCTCGGCCAATGTGCGCAGCCCGTGGTTGCACGGTGTCAGTTCCGACCACGTGTTGCAGATCCCGATGACCGGGCGGCCGTCAAAGACATGGTCGGGAAAGCCCTGGTTCTTCATCCAGGAGCGATGAATGAACCCGTCCTTGTCGAGCTTGCCGTACCAGTTCGAAGAGCGTCGCTTGGTCATGCCGCCCGCCGCACCCGCGCCCATTCGGGGACCCAGTCACCATGGGCGGCCAACAGATCGCTCACCAATGCCCGGATCTGGCGCAGGTCCAGTTCCGCCGCCGTGTGCGGATCCATCATTGCGGCGTGGTAAAGGTGCTCGACATTCTCATCCACAAGCGCGCGCACCGTCAGCTCTTGCACATTTATTTGCGTGCGCATGAGCGCGACGAGCTGGGGCGGGATGTCTTCCACCACGGACGGCTGTACCCCGTTTGCGTTCACAAGGCATGGCGTCTCGACCGCGGCCCCGGTGGGCAGCTGGGGGATCTGGCCCCGGTTCGGCAGGTTGCCATAGGCGACGTAGGGGGCGTCGGTGACAATCGCGTTCATCATCTCTGCCGCAAACTCGTGGCTCTTGGTCACCTCGATCTCCATCGCGCTGCGATAGGCCGTTGCTTGTGAGGCCCAATCAGACATCTGCTCCTCGCAGCGCTTGGGGTACTCATCAAGCGGGATGCCGAACGTCTCGATCAGATCCACGCGCCCGTCCTTGATGAACCAGGGCACATACTCGGCCAGGTGTTCGGAGCTTTCGGTGCAGAAATACCCAAGATGGTCCATCACTTCATACCGCACCTTGTTGGGGCAGCGTTTGTTGTGGAGCGGCGGCTTGGGGATACGCCCGGCGCGATACCCCTCACGCAGAAGCGGGTAGAGATCGCGGCCCTGGTGGCTGACCTCAAGGAAGAATGCCACATGGTTCACCCCGGCCACGCTATAGCGGATCTCGTCCTGCGGCAGGTCGAGGTCATGGGCGAACTCCTCGACGGTGTTCTGTACCGAATGACACAGCCCCACCTGGCGCACGTGCGGGTAGCGTTCGGCCAGCGCCCAGGTGTTGATCGCCATCGGGTTGACGTATTGCAGCATCAGCGCGTCGGGGCAAAGCTCGGCCATGTCTGCCGCCACGCGCCACAGATGCGGTACGGTGCGCAGGCCGCGCATGATACCACCGACACCCAGCGTGTCGGCGATGGTCTGGCGCAGCCCGTATTGCCGGGGGATGTCAAAGTCGATCACAGTCGACGGCTTATAGCCACCGATCTGAAACGCGGTGACAACGAAATCCGCACCCGCCAGCGCGCGGCGCTGGTCTGTCGTCGTCTCCACCGTCGCCCCGGCGCCCAGCGCGGCCACCAGTTTGCGCGCCACGATCTCGGACTCTTCAAGCCGCTTGGGATCGATGTCCATCAGCGCGAAGCTGGCGTCTTTCAGGCTGTCAAAGTGCAGCGCGTCGCCCACGATGTTCTTCATAAAGATCGTGGAGCCCGCGCCGATAAAGGCGATTTTCGTCATTTCACGGCACCCAGGGTGAGGCCTGCAATAAAGTGCCTCTGCATCAAAAAGAACATCAGCACCGGCGGCAGCGCGGCGACGATGCTGCCCGCGCTCATCAGGTGATAGGCCGCACGAAACTGTGCGTTGAAGCTGGTGATGCCTGCCGTGACCGGCTGGCTTTCCACCCCTTGGGTCAGCACCACGGCCCAGAAGTAATCGTTCCAGATGAAGGTAAAGATCAGCACGCTCAGCGCCGCGATCGCGGGCTTCATCAAGGGCAGCACGACATACCAGAAGATCCGCCATTCGCTGACCCCCTCAACCCGCGCGGCCTCGATCAACTCAAACGGCAGGGCGCGGATGAAGTTGCGCATAAAGAGCGTGCAGAACCCGGTCTGGAACGCGATGTGAAAGAGCACCAACCCGGTCTTGGTGTTATAAAGCCCCATCTCCAGCGTCAGGTCGCGCACCGGCACCATCAGGATCTGGAAGGGCACAAAATTCCCCGCCACGAACATGAAAAAGATCCACAGGTTCGAGCGGAATTTGTAGATGCCCAGCGCAAAGCCGGTCATGCAGCTGAGCGCCACGGCCCCAAGCACGGTTGGCACAGTGATGATGACCGAGTTCAGCAGATAGCGCGGCATGTCCGAGCCAAAGAACACAAGCCCGTAATTGGTGAAGCCCTCGAACGTTGACGGCAGACCCCAATAGTTGCCCGTGGTGAAATCGGCATCGGGTTTGACCGAGAAAATCGCCACCGCGATCAGCGGCAAGAGCCACATGATCAGCGCGAGCGGCAAGAGCGTCTGGTAGGTGAACTGCCAGCTGCGGGATGTCTTTTCAATCGGTGTCGGAAACATCTTATGCGCCTCCGGCGGGAGTATTTGACCCAAGATGAAGAGGCGCGCGGCACTTGGACTTCATCTTGGCAGAAATACTCATTGGCATGCGATTGGCCATCAGCGCGCCCCCCGCTCTTCGCGGTACATCGACCACAGGAAGTAGGCGATGAAGCCCAGCATGATGAGGAACAGGATCACGGCGATGGCGGCGCCATAGCCCATGCGGAACCCATATTCGCTGAGCGCAACTTCGAACATATAGAACGCCAGCACCCGCGACGATCCGAACGGCCCGCCCTGGGTCATGATCGAGATCAGGTCGAACGACCGCAGCGCCCCGATGATCGTCACGACAAAGGCGATGAAGGTGGCGGGCTTCAGTTGTGGGATCACCACGTACCACAGCATCTTCCAACCCTTGGCGCCGTCGAGACGCCCGGCTTCGATCTGTTCGGGATCCACGGCGTTCAGCCCGGTGAGATAGAGGATCATGCAATAGGCCGTTTGCGGCCAAAGCCCCGCGGCAATGATGCCGTAGGTGACATAGCGCTCATCCCCCAGGACATTGATGGGACCGAGCCCGAAGACGCCGATGATGTTGTTCAGGATGCCAAAGGTCGGGTCGTAGAACCATGTAAAGACAAGGCCGACGACCACCTGGCTGATCACGAAGGGGAAGAAGAACAGCGATTTATAGAGGCGGATGCCCATCACCGTCTGGTTCAGAAACAGCGCGATGAAGAGACCGGCGGGGATCGCCAGAAGATACAACAAAAGCCACAGGATGTTGTTCTTCAGCGAGGTGTAGAATGCGTCGCGATCCACAAATTCCCAGTAGAGATCTTCGTAGTTGCGAAAACCCACATATTCGCGCGGGCTCAGCCCGTCCCAGTCGTAAAGCGAGATCTGGAAGGACTGGAAGATCGGGAAGATGACGTAGAACAGGAAGAACAGGACACCGGGGGCCAGGAACAGCCAGGGTGTGATGGCGATCTGGTTGCGGTGAAACCAGGACCGCGATTCAACGGCTGCGGCGTCTGACAACGTTGCTTCGGACATGGGGTGTTCCCGTGGCTCAGAGGCTCAGGCAGGGCGGGAGGGGCCGGTGGCGGCCCGCTCCCCTTGTATTTGGGGCGTCGCGCCTACTGATAGACGCGCTGACGCGTGCGCTCGAGCCGCGACAGGATCCGGTCAAGGTTGTCGGGGCGCACCATGAACTCCTGGAACCCTTCCATCGAAGCCTTGGCCATCTCGGCAGGCGCATCACGGTCCCAGAACTGGGCGACGCCACCGGGGCTGTTCGAGGACAGCATGGCAAAGCCTTCGTTCAGGAACTTGTCATCGTCGACCGAGGCCTGCGCGTTCACCGGCAACTGGCCCAGGTTTTCGCCGTTGTTGATGATCGTCTGCTCTTCGGCGGACACGACAAAGCGCAGGAATTCACGCGCGGCTTCCTTGTTCGCGGCGTTGGCCGGGATGTGGAAGGTGTCGGTCGGTGCGTCTTCGGCCAGCTCAACGCCCGTGTTGATGGCGGGGAACTGGTAGAAGTCGAGCTGATCGTCGGTGAGACCTGCATCACGCAGGGGCGCCACCGCGAAGTTGCCCATCAGGTAACCTGCCGCATCGCCGTTGACCATGAAGGGCAGCGCTTCCTGCCAGCTATAGGTCTGGTGGTTGTCGATGAAGGCGCCCATATCGATGAGCTCACGCCAGTTGGCGAAGGTTTGCTTCACACGGTCGTCTTCCCAGCTGACGTTGCCGGCGGCGAGATCCATGTGGAAGTCAAAGCCGTTGGTGCGCATGTTGAGGTAGTCGAACCATCCGCCAGCGGTCCACAGGAACTTAGTGCCGATGGTAAAGCAGGCGCGGCCTGAATCGACGATGGCCTGGCAGTTGGCCTTGAACTCATCCCAGCTGCCCGGCTCGGCAAGGCCCAGTTCTTCGTAGATGTCTTTGCGGTAGTAGACGCCCCACTGATAGTAGGTATAGGGCACGCCCCACTGCTTGCCGTCGATCGTCATCGCACCCTTGGTCGAGGCGAGGTTTTCGGCAATCGCGGGCTCGGCCCAGAGATCCGAGACGTCTTCGAAAAGACCCGCATCCACATAGGGGCGCATCCGGTTCGCGGCATACCAGGTCGCCACGTCGGGCGGGTTGGCTGTCAGGAAGTTGCGGATCTGGGTCTTGTACTCTTCCCGGTCGATCACGGTGGTCTCAATGTTCAGGGCAGGATGCTGGGCCTGAAACCGATCGATCATTGCCTCCATCGTCGCGCGGGGCGCGGGGTTCGACGTGTCGAGGAAGATCTTGAGATCGCCGGTGAGATCGGCGGAAGCCGGGCCTGCGATGGCCGCAGACGTCACAAGCGCCGCGATGGACGCTTTGAGCATGGAACGCATGGTGTCCTCCCTGGTGTTCCACTATGGAAAGAGTTCCATTATTTGAAACTCGGTTTTGAATATTGAAATCATAACCGCACTGTGGCAGGTCTTGTCAACAGCCGCGGAAATCAAACCGATCACAATTGGCGCGGCGGGGAGGAGATATGACCCGGGCGACGTCGGCGGACGGCACGGTGGGCAAGGCACTTGAGGTGCTCGACCAGGTTGCGGCCTTTGGCCGTCCGGTGCGGTTTTCCGAACTGCTCGCAGCGTCGCCGTTTCCCAAAGCCACGCTCTATCGCTTTGTCCAGACGCTGACGAATCAGGGCATGCTGGCGTTTGACGCCGAGCGTCAGACCTATGGCCCGGGCCTGCGTCTGGTGCGTCTGGCCCATGCGGCGTGGGAACAATCCTCGCTCGCGCCGGTCGCCCGACCCATGATCGATGCCCTGTCCGCACAGCTGGGGGAGACGGTACATCTGGCCCAGCTTGACCACGGGCATGTTCTGTACGTCGACAAGCGCAACGCGGCCGAGCCCATTGAGATGTTCAGCCAGGCGGGCCGGATCGGACCGGCCTATTGCACCGGCGTGGGCAAGGCGATGCTGGCGCATCTTGGGACCGATGACCTGCAGCGCACATTGGCCATGCAATCCTTCCACAGGTTCACCGCGAAGACGCTGACAACGGCAGAGGCGCTCTGTGCCGAGCTTGAGGCGATTCGAACCCGCGGCCATGCCTATGACGACGAAGAACATGAGGTCGGCATCATCTGTATCGCGATGCCGATCCTTGGGCGCACGGGACGGGTTCTGGGCGCGTTGTCGGTGACGACCTCGACCGATCGCAACAGCCTGGGCGGGTTGGCCCGCCTCGCCCCCGATCTGCGCCGAACCGCCGAAGCCATCGCGCAAGAGGCCGATATCTGGCGTTTTCCCGAACAATCCCGACCGACCCCAACCGCAGGAGCCGCATAACATGTCCGGAGTCACCCTTGCCAATGTCATCAAGCGGTACGGCGAAACGCAGGTTATCCATGGCGTCGATCTGCAGATCGAGCATGGCGAATTCTGCGTCTTTGTGGGCCCCTCGGGCTGCGGAAAGTCCACGCTCTTGCGAATGGTTGCCGGGCTGGAAGAGACGACCGATGGCAGCATCCGCATCGGCACCCGCGACGTGACCCGGGCGGACCCGGCCGAGCGCGGCGTGGCAATGGTGTTTCAGACCTATGCGCTCTACCCGCATATGACGGTGGAAGAAAACATGGGCTTCGGGCTCAAAATGAACGGCCACCCGAAAACCGAGATCCGGCAGAAGGTGGGCGAGGCCTCAAAAATCCTGAAGCTCGATGAGTACCTCAAGCGCAAACCCAAAGCGCTGTCGGGTGGCCAGCGTCAACGCGTGGCCATCGGACGGGCGATCGTTCGCGGGCCCGAGGTGTTTTTGTTCGACGAACCGCTGTCGAACCTCGATGCGGAACTGCGCGTCGAGATGCGGGTTGAGATTGCGCGGCTGCACCAGGAAATCGGCGCCACGATGATCTACGTCACCCACGATCAGGTCGAGGCGATGACGCTGGCCGACAAGATCGTGGTGCTGCGCGCGGGCCGTATCGAACAGGTGGGCGCGCCGCTTGACCTGTATCGCGACCCCGACAACCGGTTCGTGGCGGGCTTTATCGGATCGCCATCGATGAACTTCATCGGCGGGACAGTGAACGGCGCGGGCGTGGACGCGCCGGGGTTGAAGCAAACGGTGCCCGCGGATGTGGCGCTGCCGTCAGCGGGCAGCGGGATCACCCTGGGCCTGCGCCCCGAACACCTGGAGATCGATCCGGCAGGCGACACCCATGCGGTCGAACTGACCGAAGCGTTGGGTGGGGTGTCCTACGCCTATCTCACCGCACCGACAGGCGAAAAACTGATCGTGGAAGAGCGTGGGGATTATCGGTCGAAAACCGGCGCACGGGTCGGCCTGACGATCGACCCCAAGCGGGCCTACTTCTTTGATGCGAATACAGAAGCGCGTCTGAGGTAGGGTGGTAGCGGAGGAGGGACTTGAACCCCCGACACAAGGATTATGATTCCTCTGCTCTAACCAACTGAGCTACTCCGCCAGAAGCGAGCCGCGTCGTAGCCCGGTGCCTTGGGCCCGTCAACCGAAATTCTGTCTCACTCGCGGGCGCGCAGCACCTGCGCCGGGCGGGCCGAGAGCGGGCCCAGCGCAAAGATCAGCCCGGCGACCAGTGTGGCCAGAACGCCCGCCGACACGATGCCGATGGCCGAGACCGGCTCAAACGCGTAATCGGTGTTCATCACAAAGGTCGTCACCGCCCAGCCCGCCAGACCGCCTGCGATTACAGCGACAACACCCGCCGCCGCCCCCAGGATCGCCGAGCGCAGGGCAAAGTTCGTAAGAATCGAGGCGCGGGTGGCCCCCAGCGTCTTGAGCACCGCGGCCTCGTAGGTGCGCGCGCGCACGCCGGCGGCGGCGGCGCCGATGAGGACGATGCCCCCGGTGATCAAAGTGGCGAGCGCACCGTAGGTGACGGCCGCAGCGATACCGCCCAGCACATCGCTGACCCGGTCAATGGCGTCGCGCACGCGGATCGCCGTGATGTTGGGATAGGCCCCGGCGAGGTCGCGCAGGATCGCGCCCTCAGCGGCCTCTTCGGCATAAATCGTGGCGATATGAGTATGCGGTGCGCCCGCCAGCGCACCGGGGTTCATCGACAGGATGAACCCGATCCCGGCGGTGGAAAAGTCCACCTCGCGAAAGCTGGTCACCTCGGCCACGATATCGCGGCCCAGCACGTTGATGGTCAGGCTGTCGCCCAGCGCAAGGCCCATCTCTTCGGCTTCTTCGGCGGCAAAGCTGACAAGCGGCGGGCCGGAATAGTCGGCTTCCCACCAGGTGCCCGCCGTTATGACCGCGCCTTCGGGGGGATCAGCGGAATAGGTGATGCCCCGATCGCCTTCGAGCACCCAGTGATCGCCTGCCGTCTCGGACGCCGGGCGCCCGTTTATTTCTGTGATGATCCCGCGAAGCATCGGCGCGCTCTCGACGGTTTCCACCGCCGGGTTCTCGCCCAGCCGGGCCTTGAAACCGGCAAGCTGGTCGTTCTGGATATCGACCACAAAATACGACGGTGCCACCTCGGGCAGATCCCCCGCGATGGCGCCGCGCAGGTTTGAATCGATCTGACCGATGGCCGCCAAAACCGACAGGCCGAGCCCCAGCGACAGCACCACTGACGTCGTCTCGGCCCCCGGTCCCCCGACCGACCCCAGCGCCATGCGGGCCGTCGACCGGCCCCGCAGCGCCTTGGCGCGCGCCCCGCGCCGCGCAAGACGGCGCACCGCCTCGGCCGCGAGCACAAGGATGACAAAGGCGCCCAGCATCCCCGCCGCCGACCAGACGGTGAGGGTGAAGAGACCAGAGAGAGCCGCGGCTGCGCCCACTAGCATTGCCAGCAGGCCCAAGGTTACGGCGATCCATAGCGGGCGTGGCCAGGCACCCGACCGAACCGCCACATCGCGAAAGAGAGTGGCGGCGCGGATCTCTTCAGTGCGGGCCAGCGGCCAGATGGTGAAGAGGAGCGCCGCGAGGGCGCCGTACAGCGCGGCCTCGGCCAGCGGACCGGGGTATAGCCCGAAGGCGGCGGGAACCGGCAACCGCGCCTCGATGATCGGCGCAAAGGCCAGCGGCACCAGGGCGCCCAATGCAAGCCCGATGAGCAAGCCCACAAGGGTCAGCACTCCGATCTGGATCAGATAGGTTTGAAACACGGTGGCGCGGTCGGCCCCAAGGGTTTTGAGCGTGGCGATAACCGCCGTCTTGCCCTCAAGATAGGCGCGCACGGCCGCGGACACGCCGACGCCGCCCACCGCAAGGCCTGCAAGTCCGACCAGCACAAGGAAGGCGCCCAGCCGGTCCACGAACTCTGAGATGCCGGGCGCGCCATCCCGCCGATCCTGCCAGCGCAGCCCAGCGCCTTCGAGCGCGGTCTCTGCCTCTGCCGCAAGGGCGACCACATCCGCATCGGGCGACAATCGAAGCCGATAGGACGTTTCAAAGAGAGTCCCGGGCTGCAGCAGGCCGGAATCGGCCAGATCGGCTGTGCGCACCAGCGTTCGCGGGCCAAGGCCAAACCCGCCCGCGGCCCCGTCCGGTTCGCGAACGAGAATGGCGCTGAGGTGAAAGTCCTGCGTGCCCATGCGGAATGCGTCGCCCACGGCAAGGCCAAGCCGGTCAACCAGAACCCGGTCCATCACCGCGCCGGGCAGTCCCCCTGCCCCTTCAAGCGCGGCGTCGAGCGGCATTTCCGGGTCGAGCACGGTTTCGCCATAGATCGGATAGACCCCATCGATGCCTTTCACCTGCGTCAGCCCCCGCTCGGCGACGCCGTCACGCTCAACCACGGCCATCGACCGGAAATCGACGATCTCGGACACCTCGTCGGCCACGCCCTCCATCCAGGCGCGCTCTTCAGGTTCCGCAAACCGGTAGGTCAGCCCGATGGCCGCATCCCCGCCAAGGATCACGGCCCCCTCGCGTTCAAGCCCGGCGCTGATGCTTTCGCGCACTGTGCCCACCGCCGCAATCGCGGCAACACCAAGTGACAGGCAGGCCAGAAACACCCGAAACCCGCGCAGGCCGCCACGCAGTTCCCGGGCGGCGATACGGCTCGCGATGCGCAGGGTCATTCGGCCGCCTGTGCCTGGGCTTGTGTCTCGACCTCACTATCGCGCAGGCGGATCACCCGGTCACAGCGCTCGGCCAGTTCGCGCGCGTGGGTGACAAGCACAAGCGTCGCCCCATGCCTGTCGCGCAAACCAAAGAGCAGATCCATGATCGCCTCGCCCGTGGTGCCGTCAAGATTGCCCGTGGGCTCATCCGCCAAAAGGATATCAGGGCGCGGGGCGGCCGCCCGGGCCAGCGCCACACGCTGCTGTTCGCCGCCCGACATTTGCGACGGGTAGTGATCGACGCGGTCCGCGAGGCCGACCAGTGACAGTTCCGCTGCCGCCCGGTCAAAAGCATCTGACACACCGGCCAGTTCCAGCTGTGTTGCCACGTTTTCCAAGGCGGTCATTGTCGGGATAAGGTGGAAGGATTGAAAAACCACCCCCATATGTTCGCGGCGAAACCGGGCCAGTGCGTCTTCGCCGAGCGTGGTCAGGTCATGGCCCAGCGCCGTGACCGCCCCGCCGGTGGCACGCTCAAGCCCGCCCATGAGCATAAGGAGCGATGACTTGCCCGATCCCGACGGCCCCACCAACCCAACCGTTTCGCCCCGCGTGATCTCAAGCGAGATACCCTTAAGGATGTCGACCATCCCGGCATTGCCGGACAGTGACAGGCGGGCGTTGGTCAAGGACAGGACGGTGTCGGGCATGGGGCAATGGCTCAATCGTGTGGGTTCGTTGGGATATGGGGCGTTTGCGCGCCTGCGCAACCTTGCGGTCATCGCGACGCTTGCCGCCGGGCCCGCGGTGGCCGAGCCCATCACCGTCGCGGCGTTGGGCGACAGCCTGACCCAGGGCTTTGGGCTGGTGCCCGATCAGGGGTTTGTGCCACAACTCGAAGCGTGGCTGACCGAAAGCGGTGCCGAGGTTGCGATCATCAATGCCGGTGTGTCGGGCGATACGACCGCCGGGGGGCTGTCGCGGGTGGACTGGACGCTGACCGAGGATGTCGATGCGCTGATCGTGGCGCTAGGCGGCAATGACCTCTTGCGCGGGATCGATCCCGCGGTCAGCCGGGCCAATCTGGACGGGATCCTGCAGGCAGCGACGGCCCGCGACCTGCCCGTGCTGCTTGTCGGGCTTGAGGCGCCCGGGAACTATGGCCCCGATTTCAAGGCTGATTTCGAGGCGATGTTCCCCGAATTGGCCGACAGCTACGGCGCGCTGCTCTATCCCGATTTCCTGGCCCCCTTAAGGACCGGCGATCAAACCGAGGCGTTGCAGCGCCTGATGCAGCCCGATGGGGTTCACCCCAATGCCGAAGGGGTCAAACTGATGGTGGCGGGCATCGGGCCGGAGGTGTTGGAACTGATCGACCGGGCGCGCTAACCCTTTGGCGTGTCGTCGTAATCATCGGTCAGAATGCGGTGACTGTCGCCTTCGGGATCGTCGAACTGCCGCGCCTTAAGCGCCCAGAAGAACGCCGCAAGTCCCAGTATGCCCAGAAACAGCGACGCAGGGATGAGATAGACCAGCACGTCCATCAGCGCAGCCGCATGGCGTTGAGCGAGACGGTGATCGAAGACAGCGACATGGCCAGCGCCGCGGCCAGCGGCGTGGCAAAGCCCAACAGCGCGATCGGGACGGCAACCACGTTGTAGACGGTTGAGATCGCGAAGTTTTCCTTGATCCGCTTGCGCGCAGAGTTGGCGGTCGTCAGCGCATCGCCCAGCGGTGCAAAATCCTTGCCCAGAAAGACGATGTCCGATGCGACCCGCGCGGCGTCAAGCGCGGTTGCCGGCGAGATTGAGACATGGGCGGCGCTGAGGGCCGCTGTGTCATTCAGGCCATCGCCGACCATCAGTACATGCCGGCCCGCCTCGCTGAGACCTGAGACGAGCGCCGCCTTGTCTTCGGGTGTGGCCTCGGCCACGACCTCGTCGATGCCGATCTGAGCCGCAAAGCTTGCGACTGCGGCCTGCGTGTCGCCCGAGACCAAGAGGATCCGCGCGCCCGCCTGGTGGAAGGCGGCAATGGCGGTTTCGGCGCCGGGGCGTACCGTGTCGACGAACCGGATCGCCTGCGGCGCGCGGCCGCCGATCCCAAGATAGGTCGCTGTCGCTGGCACCGGAGTCGCGCCCACCCAATCGGCCCGGCCCAGGCGTACCCGCGTGCCATCCCAGGTGCCTTCGACACCATAGCCAGGCACTTCGGAGACATCAGTCACGCGCGCCGGGCGCAGGCCCGCCGCATCGCCAGCACCCGCCAGCGCCCGGGCCAGCGGATGGGCGGACCCGGCGGCGAGCGCCAGCGCCACCTGCACGTCGCGGGTGGGCAGATCGCCCAGATCCTGTGGCTGGGGCAGGCCCATGGTCAGCGTCCCGGTCTTGTCAAAGACCACCGTGTCAACCTCGGCCAGCCGTTCAAGCGCCGTGCCGCTTTTGATCAAAAGCCCGCGGCGGTAAAGCTTCCCCGAGGCCGCCGTGGTCACCGCAGGCACCGCAAGACCCATGGCGCAGGGGCAGGTGATGATCAGGGTTGCCACTGCGATGTTGAGAGACAGACGCATGTCCCCGCCGCTGATCCACATCCATGCCAGGAAGGCCGCCAGCGCCATCAGGTGCACCACCGGCGCATAGGCGTGCGCGGCGCGGTCCGCCAGCGAGTTGTAATTGGCCCGCCCGCTTTCGGCCACGGCCACCAGATCGGCAATCCGGTGCAGCGCGGTCCCCTGCCCCGCGGCTTCGACCCGCACGGTCAGCGGGCCCGTCAGATTGATTTCGCCCGCATGCACGGGTGTGTCGGGGCCCGAAAAGACCGGCAGGCTTTCCCCTGTCATGAGCGAACGGTCAATCTCGGACGTGCCCGAGACCACGCGGCCATCGACCGGGACGCGCGCGCCCGGCCGCACGAGGATCGTGTCGCCGGGCGACAGGTCAGACACCCGGACAGACGTCTCTGTACCGCCGATGATCTGCACCGCGCGGGGCACCTCGAGCGCGGCAAGCTCTTGCGCGGCACTGCGGGCCGAGGCGCGTGTGCGTTGATCAAGGTACCGCCCTAGCAGCAAGAAGAACGTTAGCGACAGGGCCGCATCGAAATAGGCGTGGTGCCCGCTGAGCGAGGTTTCCCACAGCGACAACGCGACGGCGAGGATGATCGCAAGCGAAATTGGCACATCCATGTTGAGCCGCCCGCCGCGCAGCGACTTCATCGCCGACCGATAGAAGGGCTGACCAGAAAAGATCACCGTGGGGATCGTAATCGCGGCAGAGATCCAGTGGAACAGATCGCGGGTCGCATCCTCGGCCCCCGACCAGACGGCCACGGACAGAAGCATGACGTTCATGTTGGCAAAAAACGCCACCGCGAGGCGCATCATCAGATCGCGACTGACGGCATCGCTTTCGGTGGCGGCCAGGGCATCGCTGTCAAGCTCATGCGCCTCGTAACCGATCGCGTCGAGCCGCCCGATCAGCGCCTCGGGCGTCACGCCCGTCTCGGCTTCGATCCGTACGCGCTTGAGCGTCAGGTTCACCCGCGCCTCGCGCACACCCGGCGCGCGGGCCAGCCCACGCTCGACGGCAGAGATGCAGGCGGCGCAGTGAATCGTGGGCAAGGACAGTTGGATGGTTTGCGGCCCGGGTGTGAGCGCCTTGGCCGCAATCTCTTCTGCCGCAGGCGCGGCAACGCAGGCGGGACAGCCGCCTGCGGGATGCGGAACCTCGCTCAGGCTCATGCCCCGGGGCGCCTGTAGATCACGATGCGCTGGCGGAACTTGGTGCCGTCCTGGGCGGTGGCCAGCATCCGCACATTCCAGTTGCCGGGCCCGATCTGCGCGGGCGCGGTATAGACCCCGTCCTGGTAGGCCAGCACCGGAAACTGATCGTCATTCACATGGGTTGCGCGGCCCAGAACCGCACTGATCTCGGCCACTTCCACGGGCTGACCGGCCCGGTCGGTGATCGCGATGACCAACTGATCGTCGACCACATCCGCCGCGACCGTCCAGTTCAGCGCCAGTTGCGCAGCGCGGTCTTGCTGGAAATTCTGGCTGGCCGTGTAGCTGTTCTTTGTCTCGACGCCCGGGAAGGTTGAGACCGCCATGTAGGCCATGAAGAAGTTAACGACGATGATGAGGCCAAAGGCCGAAGCGGTGAACAGGAACACCTGGCGGCCGGTGATCGGTTTGGTCGTCATTGTCCTACTCCGTTGAAGATCGTGTCGTTGTGCACCCGGTCGCCATTGGACAGGTCCTCGACCCAAAAGCGGAACTCGGTCCGGTGGCTGAGCGCGGCGTCCGATCCGCGTGGCGCCACCACATACACGCGTTGCAAGAGCTGTTCGTTGGCGGGCACGTCGACCGCTTCGTAGGGGCTGCCTTCAAGCTGGACGCGCAAGGCCGGATCGCCCGTCAGCGACACCCGGAAAGTGCGCGTCTCGCCGTGTTTGTTGAGCAGGCGCACGTCGTACGAGTTGCGGATCGACCCATCGGACAGCGTCACGAATGTCGGGTTGCGGATCGGCGCGACGGTGACATCGATCTCGTTGCGGATGAACAGGGCAACGACCAGACCCACGCCCACCAGCGACCACAGCGAGGTGTACAGAATCGTGCGCGGGCGGAAGATATGCTTCCAGACCGAACGCGGATCCTTGCCCTCGCGTTCGCGGATTTCATCGGTCAGCGCGATGTAATCCACAAGCCCGCGCGGTTTGCCGATCTTGGCCATCACGTCGTCGCAGGCGTCGATGCACAGCGCGCAGGTGATGCATTCCAGCTGTTGGCCATCGCGAATGTCGATGCCCATGGGGCAGACGTTCACGCAGGCATTGCAATCGATGCAATCGCCCAACCGGTCGGCACCCTCGGCCTTGCGGTGTTTGCCGCGCGGCTCGCCCCGCCAATCGCGATATGCGACGGTGATCGTCTCTTCATCCATCATCGCCGCCTGGATCCGCGGCCACGGACAGGCGTAGATGCAAATCTGCTCCCGCGCGAACCCGCCGAAGAAGAAGGTCGTCGCGGTCAGGATGGCGATTGTGGTGTAGGCAACGGGATGCGCATCAAGCGTGAAGAGATCGACCAAAAGCGTCGGCGCATCCGTGAAATAGAACACCCAGGCCCCGCCGGTCGCCACCGCAATCAAGAGCCAGACCGTGTATTTCGTCAGTCGCAGACGGAACTTCTTGAAATCCATCTTGGCGTTCCACAGGCGCACGCGGGCATTGCGGTCGCCTTCGATCCAGCGCTCTACCAGTATGAACAGGTCGGTCCAGACCGTTTGCGGGCAGGCATAGCCGCACCAGACGCGCCCAAGCGCCGAGGTGAACAGAAACAGCCCCAGCCCCGCCATGATTAAAAGGCCCGCAACGAAGTAGAATTCGTGGGGCCAGATTTCGATCCAGAAAAAGAAAAAGCGGCGCCCGGCCATATCGACCAAAACCGCCTGATCCGGCAGTTCCGGGCCCCGATCCCACCGGATCCAAGGCATCAAATAGTAGATCCCCAGCGTGACAGCCATGATCCACCACTTCAGCGTCCGGAAGGAGCCCTTGACGCGGCGGGGGAACACAGGTTCGCGGGCGGCATAGAGGCTTTGCTGTTCGGAAGAACTCAAAACTCGATTCTCCGGTTGATACTGTTCGCGTTCCCTTTTCTTCCACTTCCCGTGCTCTAGATACGTTGATGTGGATCAATCATAACAGAAGCGGCGATGTCGCATGACACCGCCGCCCCGCATCACGAAGCCCCGAGGAAACGCGCGAACAGGATCCGGGGCGCGTGATGGTCCCTTTTAGCGGGTGGCGCTATTCGCCGCCACCCAGCTGGTGCACATATGCCGCAACCGCATTGATTTCGGCCTGTGTCAGGCCCTGACCCGGGCGGTATTCCTCTGACCAGGCGGGCATGACGCCAAAGCGGCTGTAGGTGATTGTTTCGGTCAGCGTCTCTTCATCGCCGCCATAAAGCCAGATCGCGTCCACGAGGTTGGGCGCGCCGAGCGTCGGGTCACCCATACCAGCTTCGCCATGGCAGGCTGAACACTGATCCAGGAACAGCTCGCCCGCGGCGGATGCCATCGTCGCGTCGTGATCCTGGCCCGACAACTGCAAAACGTACTGGACCATGTTGGCAAGCTCGTCCTCTTCCAGGATCTCGCCAAAGGCCGGCATCTCGGACCAGTTGGCATCCGGCGATTGTTCGTTGCGGATACCGTGCGTGATGGTCCAGGCGATGTCGTCAATTGCGCCACCCCATAGCCAGTCATCGTCCAGCAGGTTTGGATAGCCCGAGGCCTGCACCCCGGCTGCGCCCGAACCATGGCATTGCGAGCAATTGGCCCGGAAGATCGCCGCACCGCCATTGACCGCAAAGTTGTTCAGCTCTGGATCATCGGTGAGCGTGGCCAGTTCGATCGAGGCAAGACGCTCGGTCAGGGCCGCGTTCTGGGCAACGACCGCATCGATATCTTCCTGGACCTGCGCACGCGTCGAAAAGCCCAGAAGGCCCGGTGTCGCCTGCGAAATCAGCGGCCAGGCCGGATAGGCGATGGTGTAGAGGATCCCCCAAACGATGGTCGCGTAGAAGGTCCACAACCACCAACGCGGCAGAGGGTTGTTGTACTCTTCGATGCCGTCCCAAACGTGGCCTGTGGTTTCGACCTCTTGGTCGTCTTTTTTCGGCGTCTGGCTCATACCTGCGCCTCCTTACCGTGGGCGTCAGACACGGGGTCATCGGCCGGTTTGTCATCATGCGCGAAGGGGATGTTGGCCGCCTCGTCATGGTCTTTGCGGCTGCCTGGGCGGAAGGGCCACAGGACCGCACCGATAAACAGCGTGAACATGGCCAGCAACATCCAGTTGTCGGCCAGTTCGCGCAGCAGGGAAGACTCTTGCATCATCCCCTCCTAGCGGCTTGCATCAGGCGTAAAGGTCGAGAAATCGACCAGCGTGCCCAGCATCTGCATGTAGGCGATCAGCGCATCCATCTCGGAAATTCCGGGCTGGCTGTCGAAGTTGCGGACCTGAGCGCCCGGATAGCGTTCGACCAGACCATCCCAGTCGCCAAGGGGATCGACCTGCACGCGGAAATCCGCGGCGGCGTTTTCGATCATCTCGTCGGTATAGGGCACGCCCACAAGCCGGTTGGTTTCCAACAGGTCGGTGATGTGTTCGGCCTCAAGCAGGTTGTCGAGCAGATAGCCGTATTTCGGCATCACGGATTCCGGCACGACCGACTGGGGATCGGTGAAGTGATCCACATGCCAGTCGTCCGAATAGCGCCCGCCGACACGGGCCAGATCCGGCCCAGTGCGTTTGGACCCCCATTGGAACGGGTGGTCGTATTGCGACTCGGCCGCCAGGGAGTAGTGGCCGTAACGCTCAACTTCATCCCGCATCGGGCGGATCATTTGGCTGTGGCAGACATAGCAGCCTTCGCGGATGTAGATGTTGCGCCCTGTCAGCTCGAGCGGGGAATAGGGGCGCATGCCCTCTACATCCTCGATCGTGTTCTCCAGATAGAAGAGCGGTGCGATCTCCACGATGCCGCCAACGGTGACAACCGCGAGACTGCCCACCAGCAAGAGCGTGGCGTTGGTCTCGAGTACCTTGTGTTTGTCAAGGATAGGCATTTTCTCCGACCCTCCTATTCAGCCGGAGCCATTGCGGGAGCGTCGGCATCTTTCGCCGGCGACTTCCGAACGGTCATCCAGAGGTTGTAGCACATGATGATGGCACCCGCGAGGTAGAGGACCCCGCCCAGGGCACGCACAACGTACATCGGGAACTTGGCGGCAACGGTGTCGGCGAACGAGTTCACCAGGAACCCTTGCGCATCCACCTCACGCCACATCAGGCCTTCCATGATGCCGGTCACCCACATCGAGGCCGCGTAGAGCACGATGCCGATGGTGGCGAGCCAGAAGTGCCAGTTGACCATCGAGAGGCTATAGAGCCGCTCGCGGTTCCACAGGCGTGGCACCAGGAAGTAGAGCGCCCCGAAGGTGATCATGCCGTTCCAGCCAAGCGCACCGGAATGCACGTGGCCGATGGTCCAGTCGGTGTAGTGCGACAGCGAGTTCACCGCACGGATCGACATCATCGGGCCTTCGAAGGTCGACATGCCGTAGAAGCCGATGGACACGACCATCATGCGGATGATCGGATCGGTGCGCAGCTTGTCCCAGGCGCCTGAGAGCGTCATCAAGCCATTGATCATGCCGCCCCAGCTGGGCATCCACAGGATCACCGAGAACACCATGCCAAGGGTCGAGGCCCAGTCTGGCAGCGCGGTGTAGTGCAGGTGGTGCGGACCGGCCCAGATATACAGGAAGATCAGCGCCCAGAAGTGGATGATCGACAGCTTGTAGCTGAAGACGGGGCGCTCGGCCTGTTTCGGCACGAAGTAGTACATCATGCCCAGGAACCCGGCGGTCAGGAAGAAGCCCACCGCGTTGTGGCCGTACCACCACTGCGTCATCGCATCCTGCACACCCGAGAAAAGCTGAACCGACTTTGAGCCGAAGATCGAGACCGGGATCGACAGGTTGTTGACGATATGTAGCATCGCGACGGTCACGATGAAGCTCAACAAAAACCAGTTCGCGACGTAGATGTGCTTTTCTTTCCGGGTCATGATCGTGCCCAGGAAGACCAGCAGGTAAGCGACCCAGACGATCGTCAACCACAGGTCAACGTACCACTCAGGTTCGGCATATTCCTTGCCTTGCGTCGCGCCCAACAGATAGCCGGTGGCCGCGAGCACGATGAACAGGTTGTATCCCCAGAAGACGAACCAGGGCAGGTTGCCCCCCCAAAGCCGCACCGCGCAGGTACGCTGGACGATGTAGAATGACGTACAGATCAGCGCGTTGCCACCAAAGGCGAAGATCACCGCCGATGTGTGCAGCGGGCGCAGTCTCCCGAAGTTGAGGTACCCTTGCGCCCATTCAAAGTTCAGAACCGGAAACGCCAGCTGAAATGCGATGAAGACCCCGGCCAGAAAGCCGACGACCCCCCACATCGCGGTTGCAATCACACCGGCCCGGATCACATCGTCCATGTAGCCGGCCTGCGGGGCGGGCTTTGCCTCGTCCACGCGGCGGATGGTGTACAGAAACATCCCCCCCGCCACGAGCATGATGATGATCGCATGCACCATGTAGGGCACATCGCGCGCGAAATTGGCCGCAATGGCCGCCAATAACGCAATCAGACCAAGGGCGATGAGCTTGAAGTAATCCCACATCTGGCGTCCCTTCCGTATCGTGCGGGCACGTCCGTGGGACCGGCATGCCCGATTTTCTGAGCTTTGGAATGGCGCGTGGGGCGGGAACTCTCCTTGATTTAGGTCAAGCAAATTCGCCGAATGGCTTGATGGGCGTCAATGACGCACCGGGACCGCACGGCCAAATTGTCGCAAATGCAATGAACTGGCGGAGAGCGGGATATGCCTTACAAATCCATTGTTTCATTTGTGCATGATCATGCGAACGACATGCCCGCTGTTTTGACCGCGGCCAGCCTTGCCGACCAGGTCCAGGCGCACCTGTCTGTTGTCTGTCTTGGCATCGACCGCACCAACCCCGGCGCCTATTACGGCGGCGCAAATGCCATTGCGCTTCAGCAATCGCTCGAACTGGCCGAGGCCGAGGCCCGCCAGAACGAAGAGACGGTCGCCAAATCGCTTGGGGTTTGGTCGTTGCCATGGGAGACGATCCCGATCACCGCCCAAGTGGGTGCGCTGACCCCGGTGATCAGCGATCGGGCCCAATTAGCCGATCTGATTGTCCTGCCGAAACCCTATGCCAAAAACCGCGGTGTAGAAGACGTTGTGATCCTGGAAAGTGCCCTGTTCCGGACCCGCGTGCCGGTCTTCGTGCTGCCCGAGGGCCACGACTCGGCGCCCAAGGCCAAGCGGATCGTGATCGCCTGGAACGAAAGCATCGAGGCGCTGGCAGCCGTGCGGGCATCGCTGCCATTCCTGACCAAGGCGGACGTTGTCGACATCGCAATCATCGATCCACCTGCCCATGCAGCTGACCGGTCAGATCCCGGCGGCGCGCTGGCCGAGATGCTGTCGCGGCACGGAGTACGTGGGGATGTGTCGGTTCTTGCCAAGACGATGCCGCGCATCTCCGATGTTTTGTGCCGGCATTGCGAGGACAAGGCTGCCGACATGCTGGTGATGGGCGCCTATGGCCATTCGCGGTTCCGCGAGGCGATTCTGGGCGGCGCAACCCGCAACATGCTGGAAGTCTCAGAGGTTCCGATCCTGATGGCGCACTAGCGCCTAGATCAGCGGCCCACCGTCGGTATCATCCCCGGTCTCTTCCAAGAGAACGTCCATGTCGGGGATCAGAACCTTGCGCTTGCCCTCAAGTTGGATCACGCCGTCTTTCTTGAGGGCCGAGACCTGTCTGCTCACCGTCTCGAGCGTCAGGCCGAGGTAGTCGGCCATCGCCTCACGTGTGAGCGGCAGTTCCACACTCATCTGGCCATCGGGAAGTGCTGCTTTCAGTTCTTGGTCGCGGCGCGCGATGATCGCAATCAGGCTTGCAATCTTTTCGCGGGCGGTCTTGCGGCCCAACAGCAGCATCCACTCGCGCGCGGCGTCAAGCTCATCCAGCGCCATTTCGAGCAAGCGTTGGCCAACATGCGGCGTAGACACCAGCAGGCTTTCGAACGGGCGCTTGCGGAAACAGCACACGGTCACATCCGAGACGGCGTTGACGTTATAGGGCGCAATTTCCCGCCCCGGGCGTCCGATGAAATCCGATGGCAGAAGCAGACCCACCATCTGGGTGCGACCGTCTTCCATTGTTTGCGACAAAGTCGCCACACCCACCACCACCGAAGCGACAAAATCCATCTTGTCCCCGGCCCAGATCATGGTCTGTCCAGCCGAGTAGCTACGGTAGTACTTGATGCTCTCAAGATGCTCGAGCTCGTCAGTCTCACAGCGTGCGCAGACCGCGCGGTGGCGGATCGGGCAGTCTATGCAATCATGAAGCTCTAAAATGCTTTCGCTCACCGCCGTTCTCCAAAGCACTTGATCGAAATCAAGGCGCCGATCCTGTCGCTTCCGCAGCGTACGACCATGGACAGTGTCACGCAACTTCGCCGGCTGGGTCTCTTCGACGCACGTGTACCTCGGTATACGAGCTATCCGACAGCGAACCATTTCAATCCCGGCGTCGGGCCACAGGAAATGTCGGACTGGATAACGGCCATTCCCGAGAACAGCGCCGTATCGCTGTACGTCCATATCCCGTTCTGCCGCCGCTTGTGCTGGTTCTGTGCCTGCCGCACGCAGGGCACGGCCACGGCGGCCCCGGTCGCGGGTTATCTGAACATTGTCAAAAAAGAGCTTGCCCTCGTGGCAGAGCGTCTGCCTGCCGGTGTGCGCCTCAGCCGCCTGCACTGGGGCGGTGGGACACCCACCTTGCTGGCCCCCGACATGATGGAAGAGCTCACGCAGGCGATCACGGATGTTGCCCCGTTCGCGCAGGGTGCCGAGTTCTCGGTCGAGATTGACCCAAATGAGATTGACACATACCGGCTTGATGCGCTCGCACGGATCGGTGTGAACCGGGCAAGCATCGGGGTGCAGGACTTTGACCCCGACATTCAATCGGTGATCGGGCGGTTGCAGACCTTTGAAAAGACCAAAGAGGTTGCTGACGCCCTGCGGGAGCGCGCGATTGAAAGCCTGAACATCGATCTGCTCTACGGGCTTCCGCACCAGACCGAACAGCGGATTGCCGACAGCGTGCAAAAGGTGCTGTCGCTGTCGCCGGATCGCGTGGCGCTGTACGGCTATGCGCATGTGCCCTGGATGGCACGACGCCAGGCGATGATCCCGGCCGAGGCGCTGCCTGCACCAGAAGCGCGGCTGGAGCTTTATGAAACTGCCAAGCGCCTTTTTGTGTGGGACGGGTATCAAGAGATCGGAATTGACCACTTTGCCCGGCCCACCGATGGGCTGGCCGTTGCGGCCAATACCGGCACCCTGCGCCGCAACTTCCAAGGCTATACCGACGACCCCGCCGATGTGCTGATCGGCATCGGGGCGTCGTCGATCTCACGCTTTCCGCAAGGGTTTGCCCAGAACGACCCGTCAACCTCGGGCTATCACAAGACGGTGGTGGACGGTGGCTTTGCGACGGTGCGCGGGCATGTCGACACCAGCGAAGACACGATCCGTGCGGCCATGATCGAACAGCTCATGTGCACGTTTGCCATTGATTTTGAGAGCATTTCTCAGCGCTTTGGCATTGCGGTCAGTGCCTTGGGCGCGTGGTGCGATGGCATCGACGAGGCGTTTGCAGGCTTTGTGTCGCGCACGGTTGGCGGGATCGAGATCACCCGCAAGGGCCGCCCTCTGACGCGGATGATCGCGCGTTACCTGGATGCCTACGCGGTCGAGCAATCGGGCCACAGCGCCGCAATCTAGCGCCAGTCGAAAAAGCCCTCACCGGCGCGGTCCAAAAGGCCCGTCGCCATGGCCCGCGCCAACTCGGGCCCATCCTCGATCGCTCCGCTTTGATCGTCGGCCAGCGCCTCGGACCCATCGGTTCGCAAAATCTCTCCACGCAACCGAAGCGAGCCGCCATCAAGCTCGGCCAAGCCCGCAATCGGTGTCTCGCAAGAGCCATCGAGCGCGGCGATAAACGCCCGCTCGGCGGCCAGGCGCTGCCCGGTGGGTCCGTCGTGGATTGCCTCCAGCATCTCGGCCGCGCGGGCATCGTCCGCCCGCCGCTCAATCCCGATGGCGCCCTGGGCTACGGCAGGCAGCATCTCGTCCGTCTCGATCGCGGACGAGGCGACATGCGCCATGTTGAGCCTGTTCAGCCCCGCCATGGCAAGGAAGGTGCAGGCCGCCACCCCGTCTTCCAGCTTCTTCAGCCGGGTCTGCACGTTGCCGCGGAACTCCACCACGTCCAGATCCGGACGACGGTTCAAGAGCTGCGCTTTGCGCCTTAAACTCGAAGTGCCGACCTTTGTGCCCGCAGCAAGCGCCGCCAATGTCCCGCCCTCTGGCGCAACGAATGCATCGCGCACATCCTCGCGCGGGAGGTAGGTGTCAAGCAGCAGGCCAGCGGGCTGTTCCACCGGCATGTCCTTCATCGAATGCACCGCGATGTCGATCTTGCCCGCCAGCATGTCCTCTTCGATCTCACGCGTGAACAGGCCCTTGCCGCCAATCTCTTTCAGCGGACGGTCCAGCACCTTGTCGCCGGTCGTCTTGATCACCACGATCTCAAGCACGTCCTCGGGCAGATCAAAGGCCTGCATCAGGCGCGCCCGCGTCTCATACGCCTGCGCCAGCGCCAGGGGCGAGCCACGTGTGCCGATGCGGAACGGGGATGCGGGGGTCGGAAGGTCTAGCGCCATGGGTCCTGCTTACCCGCGTCATTATTTCCTGACAACCGCGACTGTATTGACATTTGGACACAGGGGTCCGACGACCTAAGGGACTAGAACTGCGGGGAAAACGATGGCGGCACCAACAAAGACACTGATGCGGGCCCTTGCGGGCGAGACTCAGGCCGTGCCGCCGATCTGGATGATGCGGCAGGCGGGGCGGTATCTGCCCGAATACCGCGCGACCCGGGCCCAGGCCGGGGATTTCCTGTCGCTCTGCTATAACTCCGAGCTGGCCGCCGAGGTGACGCTGCAACCGATCCGGCGCTATGGGTTCGACGCCGCGATTCTGTTTGCCGATATCTTGCTGATCCCCGACGCCTTGGGGGCCGACCTGTGGTTCGTGACTGGCGAAGGGCCGCGCCTGTCGACGATCACGTCAGACGAGGATTTCGCAAAGCTCAAAGGGGCGGGCGACATCCACGACCATCTCGCCCCGGTTTATGAAACCGTGCGCATCCTGTCGCGCGAACTGCCGTCTGAGACGGCGCTGATCGGTTTCGCAGGCGCGCCCTGGACCGTGGCCACCTACATGATCGCCGGGCGTGGCACGCCCGATCAGGGCCCGGCGCATGCGCTGAAGGCCGAGAACCGCCCTCTGTTCGAGGCCTTGATGGAGCGGCTGACACGCGCAACGATCGAATACCTGTCGATGCAGATCGAGGCCGGGGCAGAAACCGTCAAGTTATTTGACAGTTGGGCCGGATCGCTCAAAGGGCAGGATTTTCACGACTTTTGCGCGGCCCCCGCCAAGACGATCATCGCTGAACTGAAATCGCGTCATCCGGACATCCCGATCATCGCCTTCCCGCGCGAAGCGGGCGAAGGGTATATCGGCTTTGCAAAGGCAACCGGGGCCGATTGCGTGGCGCTCGACAATTCGGTGACGCCCGAATGGGCCGCGGAACATGTGCAGGTGGATGGCTGTGTGCAGGGTAACCTGGCCTCGTCGCATATGGTTACGGGCGGCCAGGCGCTTGTGGACGAGACGCGGCGCGTCGTTCAGGCCCTCTCCAACGGCCCGCACATCTTCAATCTTGGGCACGGCATCACACCAGATGCCGACCCGGAAAATGTTCAGTTGATGATCGACACGGTGCGGGGCGGCTAGACCCACTTGGCCAGCGGCGGCAGGCTCATCAACACCGCGTTCGCGTCGTGCCCGGTCTCGAGCCCGAACTTGGTGCCGCGGTCGTAAACAAGATTGTACTCGGCATAAAGCCCGCGATGGACAAGCTGGGTGTCCTTGTCCGCCTCGGTCCAGGGCGTATCACGGCGTTTCTCGGTCACTGGCACAAAGGCAGGCAAAAACGCCTGTCCCACGTCTTGAGTAAAGGCGAAATCCGCTTCCCAATCGCCGGTATTGTGATCGTCGTAGAAGATACCGCCCACACCCCGCGCGCGACCGCGATGGGGCACAAAGAAGTACTCATCGGCCCAGGCCTTGTAGCGGTCGTAGTAGTCGGGTGAGTGCCGGTCGCAATGGGTCTTCTGAACACTGTGGAAGTGCTGTGTGTCTTCCGCGTACTCGATGCAGGGGTTCAGGTCCGATCCGCCGCCGAACCACCAGGCACCCGGGGTCCAGAACATCCGCGTATTCATGTGAACCGCGGGCGTGTGCGGGTTTTGCATATGCGCCACAAGGCTGATCCCGCTGGCCCAGAAGCGGGGATCACTGTCCATCCCCGGCACACCCCGAGCGGCCATGGCCTGTTGCGCGCGTTCGCCCAAGGTGCCGTAGACGGTCGAGACATTGACACCGACCTTTTCGAACACGCGCCCACCGCGCATCACGCTCATCAAGCCGCCCCCGGCATCCGCGCCGTCGTCAGAGGCGCGCCGCGTTTCGGAGACGTCAAAACGGCCGGGCGCTGCATCGGCGAACGGGCCGGTCTCTTGCGTGTCCTCCAGACCTTCGAAGGCGGCCACAATGTCATTGCGCAACTGCCGGAACCAGGCCGAGGCGCGGGCCTTTCGGCTGTCAAATTGTTCAGTCATGGCACTGTCCTCCGTAGTTGACAGTTTGCTAACATCTTTTCGGATACCTCGCCACATCGCCGGGGTCGCATTCGCAGCGGCTGCGACACTCTGCTAGGGTCCGCCGACCCTGATTTGGAGCGCTTTATGATTCGACCTGCCTTGTGCTGTTGCGTGTTGCTTGCGGCCTGCGCGAGCCCGGAAGAACGTTGCATCGCAGACGCGACCGAGGATCTGCGGGTGGTCAATGGGCTGATTGCCGAGACGCAGGGCAATCTGGACCGCGGCTATGCCATTGAGACGACGGTCGAACCGCGCGTGGGCATCGGTTTTTGTACCGGCAGCAGCAATTTGCGCTTTTGCTCTGACACCTCACAGACGATCCGCGACCGGCCCGCCGCGATCGATCTGACGGCCGAGCAGCAAAAGCTCGACAGCCTTGTGGCCAAAAAGGCGGAACTCGAACAGCGGACGCGGCGCAGTCTGGCGGCGTGTGACGACCTGGCCTAGTGGGCCGGCGCGTCCACCGCGTCAACAAGGGTACGGCCGCCATCAACGGTCAGGATCTCACCCGTCACAAAGCCCGCGCCGTCCGAGGCAAGAAACTGCGTCACCTCGGCCAGCTCCGCCGCGCTGGCGATGCGCGACAGCGGGGTGTTGCCGATGATTTCGTCGCGGAAATCACTGTTCTCTTTCAGGGCACCTTGAAGTGACGCGCTCATCACGCTGCCAAAGGCCACGGCATTCACCCGAATCCGATGCGGGGCGAGCGCCACGGCCAGCGACCGGGTCATCTGATCAAGCGCCGCAGAGCTGACCGAATAGGCCAGCAGATCAGGATGCGTCCGCCGCGCTGCGATTGATGACAGGTTGATGATCGATCCGATGGGCCCATCGCTCTGCCCCTCTTTTTCGGCCTGCGCGATCATGCGCTTGGCGCAGAGCTGCGACAGCCGCAGCGACGTGATGAGGTTTTGGTTCAACAACTCGGTCACCGCGTCATCGTCCGCATTCAGGGGATCGGCGGTGCGCATCTGGCGTGAGGCATTTACCAGAATATCCACGCGATCGAACGCGTCGATGGTGGCCGAGAGCAGGTTGGCTATTGTCAGCTTTTGCCGCAGATCCCCAGCGAAATAACGCATGTTGCTGTCATCGCCGTTCTCGCTGCCCAGTTCTGAGACCAGCTTTTTCTCATCCATGTCGGCAAACATCACGTTGGCATCGCGGTCGGCAAAATGGCGTGCGATGGCAAGCCCGACGCCGTTCGCCGCACCGGTGATGATTGCGGTTTTACCTGCAATTGAGAATGACATCGCTGTCTCCTAGCCGGGCCGCCACATGGGCCGCCGCGCATGGTATATCTTGAACGACGCGTCGTCGCCCAGTTCGTGCACCTCGCGAAAGTGCGCCGCAAGCGTGCGCTCATAGGGAAGGTGACGGTTCGCTACAAGCCAAAGCTGTCCTGCGGGCCGCAACAGGCGGGCCGCCGCTTCGATGAAGGCCACGCCAAGCGAAGGGGTTGTGGCGGAACCTGTGTGGAAGGGCGGGTTCATGATGACGGCGTCGTAGGTGTCTTCGGGCGCAAAGGTGGTGGCATCGGCCCAGTGAAAGCGGGCGCGCGGATCGTCGACATTGCGCTTGGCACAGTCCAGCGCGCGATGGTCCGCCTCGACCAGATCGATCGCCTCAACACCCGCACGGGTCAGCGCCATGGCCGACAGATAGCCCCAGCCCGCGCCCAGATCCGCAACGCGTTTGGGCATCTGCCGCGGCAAGGCGGCGGCCAAAACGGCAGATCCGCGATCGATGGCGTCCGCAGAAAATACCCCAACACGCGTCACGAATCCCGGAGCCGGCGTCAGATCCCCGGGGTCCGCCCAGTCGGCAAATGGCGTCATGGAGGTGAACGCAAAGAGCTTGCCATGTGCCTTGGACAAGGCAGGCGTCACCTCGGCCCGCTTGCGAAGATCGCGGTAGAGGCTTTCAACGCCATCGGTCTTTTGCCCATCGACGATCACCGGACCATCGGACAGCGCGCGGGCGGCTTCCAATGTCGCCCTGGCCTCAGCCTTGGAGCGGGGCAGGAAGACCAGCGCGCCGTCGGCAGCCGCGGGGGGATCGACGCAAACCTCGAACCCGGCGTCGGCCATCCTGTCATGGGCCGGCCTATCGCGTTGGACGACTGTGGTCTGGCCCGGATCGAGCGCGGCAAAATCGGCAGGATGGACCGCGCCAAACACCACCACCCGCCCTTCAGGCAGGTGCACAAGCCCCTCCTCCAGAGCAAGCTCAAGGCGCGACGCAGACATCAGATCAGGGCCGTGGCCCTATTCCTTTTCCATGGTGCATTGCAGCGGGTGCTGGTGGCGGCGGGCGAAATCCATCACCTGACTGACCTTGGTTTCCGCTACCTCATGGCTGAAGACACCGACAACGGCGACGCCCTTCTTGTGGACCGTCAGCATAAGCTCGAAGGATTGGGCGTGGGTCATGCCAAAGAACCGCTCAAGCACATGCACAACGAATTCCATTGGCGTGAAGTCGTCGTTCAGCAGCAAGACCTTGTACAGCGGCGGGCGCTGTGTCTTGGTTTTGCTTTCCAGCAAGACACCGGTATCGCCGTCTTTGCCATCGGGCTTGTCCGTCTCGGCCATCTTGTCGGGGTGCTGTTTCGCCACGGGTAATTGCAATCGAACTTGTTGGTGTCGAGCGCACAATATAATCGCTCGAATTCGTGTGAAAAGAGCTAAGACAGGAAACTGAGATGGCGGCACGGCGGATTTCAACGGTCGGCTTTGATGCGGACGACACGCTTTGGCAAAACGAACAGTTTTTTCGCATAACCCAGGAACGCTTTGCCGATCTTTTGCGCGACTATGCCGAGCCCGACCATCTGTTCGACCGCTTGCTTGCCGCGGAGAAGCGCAACCTTGGCCATTACGGGTTCGGCATCAAAGGGTTTGTCTTGTCGATGATCGAAACGGCCATCGACGTCACCGAGGACCGCGTGCCTGCGACCGTGATCCGCGAATTGATCGCCGCGGGGCAGGACATGCTGCAACACCCCATCGAGCTCTTGCCCCATGCGCGCGAGGCGGTGGAAGCCATGGCGGCGGACCGGCGGCTGTTGCTGATCACCAAGGGCGACCTTCTGGATCAGGAACGCAAGCTGGCGCAATCGGGTCTGGGCGATCTGTTCGACGGGGTCGAGATCGTTTCGCACAAGACGGTCGACACCTATGCCCGCATCTTTGCAGGCGATGGCGCCGAGCGGTCGATGATGGTGGGCAATTCGCTCAAATCCGACGTGATCCCGGCGATCGAGTGCGGGGCCTGGGGCGTGTTCGTGCCCCATGACCTGACGTGGGAACTCGAGCATGCCGACGAACCGTCCGACACGGAGCGCTACCGCGCCCTGCCCGATTTGGGACATCTGGAAGTGCTGGTCCGCGACCTCGACGACTGACGCAGCATATCGCGGTAGGGCGGCCCTTTCCCGCTACATCTATGGCGGGTTCCCGCAAGGCCCGGAAATCGTCAAATTTTCGCTGTTTTACGAACGAATCCGGTGTGTTACGGTTACCGAAATCGAAACGGATTGGGCATAGACCCGACCGGTGAGGCAGGCAAAAGGCAGGTACCTTGGGATACGCTCCGGGACAGTACGTCCGTATTTTTTCTTTTGTTTTGATCCTGTTGGCGTCGCTCACCGCGACCGGGCCCGGCACCGCCGCCCCTTACGCTGCAATGGTGATCGATGCACGCTCGGGCGAAGTGCTGCACTCGCGCAACGCCGATACGCGGCTGCACCCCGCCTCGCTTACCAAGATGATGACGCTCTATATCGCGTTCGAAGCTGTGGAGAATGGCGAGATATCGCTCGACACCAAGGTGCGGATTTCCAAGAAAGCCGCGGCCGAGCCGCCGTCGAAACTGGGACTGCGCGCCGGTCAGCGGATTTCGTTGCGCTACCTGATCCGGGCCGCGGCGATCAAATCGGCCAATGATGCCGCAACGGCGATTGGCGAGGCGATCTCTGGCTCCGAGGCAGCCTTTGCACGGCGCATGAACCGCACGGCCAAGGCGATGGGCATGAATCGCACGACGTTCAAGAACGCCCACGGGCTGACCGAACAGGGACATATGTCGACCGCGCGGGACATGACGACGATGGGCCGCCACCTCTTCTTCGACTATCCCGAATACTACAATATCTTCAAACGCCGCTCGACGGATGCCGGCATTGCCACGGTGAACAACACCAACCGCCGCCTGCTGAACGCCTATCAGGGCGCCGACGGCATCAAGACCGGCTATACCCGCGCTGCCGGGTTCAACCTGGTCGCGTCAGCCCGCCGGGGGCAGGAGCGGATCATTGCAACCGTCTTTGGCGGGCGCTCAACGGCGACGCGAAATGCACGCGTCGCCGAGCTTCTCGATATGGGCTTTCGCCGCGCCCCCAGCCAGGTGGCCACCCGCAAGCCGCTGCGCCCCGCCTATCAACCGAACGGGCCCGACGGCGCGGTGGGCAAGGTGATCCGCACGGTGGTGGCCGTGGCCAAGAGCCCGCGGCCCATGGCCCGACCAGGCACCGAGGCGGCGCCGGATGTGCTCGTGGCAATGCGATCCGACATTGATGAGACTTTGGCCCTTGTGGACATCGAAGCCGGGCAGTCAACCCCCGTGATCGATGTGGAGACGGCGGTAGCCCCGGTCATTCCTGACCGCGCGCCGCGCCCCCGGCCAGCGGAAGCTGTGATGACGGCACATGCCACCCCGCCCGCCGCGCGCGCCGAGACAGAGACTGGGCCAGCGGAGGCCGAGGTGGTGACGCGCATGTCCACATCCGGTGGGCGGCATTGGGGCATTACGGTGGGACGCTACGGATCGCGCCATCAGGCAGAGCGGGTGCTGCTGCAGACCGCGTTGCTGGAACTGGGCACGCTCGACGAAGCACTGCGCAAGGTGGTCGAGCGCTCGGGTGGGTATGATGCCAACTTCATGGGGATGAGCGCGGAAGAGGCCGATCTGGCCTGCCGTCGCCTGACCGCACGCAACGTCGACTGCGCGCCCATCGGGCCGAGCTAAGGCAACCGCATAAAAGCGTCTATAGTTCTGTTGAACCGCCTGGTCGTCCCGCTCTAGTCGGTCGAACGCGGAGAGCATCGCCGGGTGCTTCAACGAAAACTTGAAACGCTATGGTTCGGCGAGACTACCGGACAGGAGAGTTCCGCGTCTGGCCGCGATGGCCTGCACCCCCAACCTGAGAGAAGACAAACCGCCGCTCTTCGATGGCGGTGAAAGACTTCTAACACTTGAGTTCCGGCTTTATACTTGAATGCTCAAGTATTATAAAGATAAATGTCAGTCATATTCTTGACTAATTCTTCAGCAACTTACTCTGCAAACACGATTGCGAACCAGGGCTGCACCAAATTGCTTCACGTACCGCCTCCAACACGACCAATTGCCGCCGAGAAAATCAATCTACAGGCGCGCGCGACGTGATGTTGGCCGAGGGATCCGTCGACAGCTCACTGGCCCGCGCCCGTCAGGCCGCTAAGGCGAAAGACTGGCTGTCAGCCACGCGGTGCTATCAAAGCATTCTGGGCCGATACCCCAAGAACGCGCGCGCGCGGCACGGGCTTGCGGAACTTCGACCGGTCGCCCTGCCGGAACTGATCAAATCCGCGCAGGCGGCCCGATCCGAGGGCAACTGGATTAAGGTCGAAGACAACCTTTATGCCGCCGCAGGCCTCGCGCCCCAGCTGACCGATGTGCATTTGGCGTTGGCAAACTGCCGACTTGAAATGGGCCGCGCTCCAGCCGCGCTGCGGGTGGCCGAGCGTGTGTTGCAGTCGGAACCTGACCACATTGAAGCGCTCAACATCAAGGGCCGCGCCCTGCGCGAGATGAGCAAGAGCGAAGCCTCGGAAGCCTGCCTGAGGCACGCGCTGAACCGCGATCCAAAGAACCCCAAGACGCTCAACAACCTGGGCATCCTGAAGCGGGCGCAAGGGGATCGAACCGCGGCAGCCGACTGCTTTCGACGGGCGGCCCGGATAGAGCCAGACAACGCGGTTCTGCATCGTAACCTCGCATACGCGATCACCTATGTGGACGACGAGCCGCATCTTGAAGAGATGAAAGAGCTGCTTGCCGCGTCCAACCCTTCCGACCCCGACATGGCGCCGCTTTACTTTGCCATGTTCAAGGCGCTGGACGAACTAGGCGCCAGAGCCGAGGCCTTTGCGTTGTTGGAACAGGGCAATCGCCTCGCAAAAACTGGTTTGCAGTACGATTTTCAACGCGATGCCATTCCCTACGCGCTCAGCAGACGCCTGTTTGAGCACCCGGTCGAAACCTTGGAAGCCGATGGTGCGCTGACCCCGATATTCATCACCGGCCTGCCGAGATCGGGCACCACCCTGTTGGAACGTATTCTGTCACGCGCCACCGGCGTTCAGCCCTGCGGGGAGTTGACCGTGGTGCAAAGTGCGGTTGGACGCCTTCTGCAAGACGTGATGTCCCGAGACCAGAAATCACTGAAACGGCCCGATCTGGAGCACCTTCGGGAGACATTGCTAGACGATCTCTCAGACTACTCAGACGGGCGCCCGGTCATCATCGACAAGATGCCGCTTAACTTTCGGTGGATCGGTTTTATCCGTGCCGTGCTGCCCGAGGCGAAGGTGGTGCATGTCTCACGCAGCCCGATCGCGGTGGCCTGGTCACTGTACCGGCACATGTTCACCGGGACAGGCATTGGCTTTGCATATGATCCTGCCGATATCGCGCGATACTTGGTCATGCATGACGAACTTATGGCGTTCTGGCGTTCGCGCTTCCCGGACGGCATCATCGATGTTCAGTATGACACGCTCGTCGCTGACCCTTTGGGGGTTACTCAGGACCTTGCGAAGGCCGTTGGTCTTGAATGGACGCCGGATTGGCTGGAACCGGAACGCGCCGATACCCTGGTTCTGACTGCAAGCTCGGAACAGGTGCGGCAATCGATTTACGGCGGCAGCAGCGGCGCATGGCGCGCGTACCAAGACCACTTGTCTTCACTTCTCTCCGCGCTGGACGCGGTCGGGTTTAGGCACTGAGGCGCATCCATCCGGCCGCGATCCGTGGTGTCACTGTAAGACGTGGGTTGTCGAAGGTGGCCTCAGGCCACCTTTCCGGCATAGGCCGACGTGGCAAATGCCGCTTCCATCAATTCGCGGGTGTAGTCGTGTTGGGGCGCGTCAAAGATCTGTTGGACCGAGCCTTCCTCAACCACATCTCCGCGCCGCATCACCAACACCTTGTGCGAAAGCGCGCGCACGACCTTCAGGTCATGGCTGATGAAGAGGTATGCCAGCCTGTGGCGTCGCTGCAGTTCGCGCAACAGCTCGACGATCTGCACCTGCACCGTCATGTCCAGTGCCGAGGTCGGCTCATCCAAAACCAGCAGCCGGGGACGCAGGATCATTGCGCGGGCGATGGCGATACGCTGCCGCTGGCCGCCCGAGAATTCATGCGGATAGCGGGTCATCATCATCGAATCCAGGCCGACCTCGGCCATGATCTCGGCCACCATCTCGCGCCGGTCGCGCCCGGGTTCGGTGCCGTGGACGTTCAGTCCTTCGGTGATGATCTCTTCGACACTCATCCGCGGGCTGAGCGAGCCATAGGGATCCTGGAACACAATCTGCATGTCGCGGCGCAGCGGGCGAAGCTGCCGGGATTTCCAGCCCTGGATGTCCTGACCCAGAAACACGACCGGACCGTCGGACGACAAGAGCCGCATGATGGCCAGCGCCAGCGTCGTCTTTCCCGATCCGCTTTCGCCGACGATGCCCACCGTCTCGCCCGCGCGCACGCTGAGTGTTGCAGCGTTGACGGCCTTCACATGGCCCACCGTGCGTTTGAGCAACCCACGCTGGATCGGGAACCAGATGCGCAACCTGTCGGTTTCGGCGACAACTTCGGCATTCTCGGGTACGGGATCGGGCTGGCCCACCGCCTCGGCGCTCAACAGCTTGATTGTGTAGGGGTGCTGGGGATTGTCAAAGATCGCCTTGGTCTCACCCCGCTCGACAATCTCGCCATCCTTCATGACGCAGACCTTGTCGGCAAAACGGCGGACAATGCCGAGGTCATGGGTGATGAAGAGCACGCTCATCCCCTCGGACTCGCGCAGCTCGGCCAAGAGTTCGAGGATTTGCGCCTGGATCGTCACATCCAGCGCTGTCGTCGGTTCATCCGCGATCAACAGATCCGGCCCGTTTGCCAGTGCCATCGCGATCATGACCCGCTGGCGTTGCCCGCCGGACAACTGATGGGGATAGGCGCCCAGCCGTGTCTCTGGGTCCTGAATGCCGACTTTGGTCAAAAGCTCGATAATCTTGGCCCGTGCCTCGGCCCCTTTCAGGTCCTGATGCAAAGCGAGGCTTTCGCCAAGCTGCTTTTCCAACGTGTGCAGCGGGTTCAGCGAGGTCATCGGCTCTTGGAAAATAAAGCTGATGTCGTTGCCGCGCACGCGGCGCAGTCGCGCCTCATCTGCGCCGACCATCTGTTCGCCGTTATAGGTGATCGACCCTTCGATCCCGGCGCTTTCCGCCAAAAGCGACACCGTCGACAAGGCGGTCACCGACTTGCCCGACCCGCTTTCGCCCACCAGCGCCAGCGTTTCCCCGCGCTTCAATTCGAAGGACACGCCCTTAACGGCCTGCGTCGTCGCCCCGTCCTGGCGGAATGAAATCTTGAGGTCATCGACCTTGAGGATCGCGTCACTCATTGAAACGTCTTCCGCGGGTCGAAGGCGTCGCGCACGCCCTCGAAGATGAACACCAGAAGCGACAGCATGATCGCGAAGGTGAAAAACGCGGTGAAGGCCAGCCACGGCGCCTGCAGGTTGTTTTTGGCCTGCAGCGTCAATTCACCCAGCGACGGGGCCGAAGACGGCAGGCCAAAACCCAGAAAGTCGAGGCTTGCCAAGGTCGCAATTGTTCCCGCGATCATGAACGGCAACAGCGTGAGCGTGGCCACCATCGCGTTTGGCAACATGTGGCGGAACATGATCGTCCAGTTCGAGACCCCCAGCGCCCGGGCCGCGCGGACATATTCAAAGTTGCGGGCCCGCAAAAACTCGGCCCTGACCACGCCAACAAGCGCGGGCCACCCGAACAGCACTGTGACGAACACAAGGAGCCAGAAGCCGCGCCCCAGGATCGCAAACAAAATGATGATGACATAAAGCGAGGGCGTAGAGCTCCAGATTTCCAAGATGCGCTGAAAGATCAGGTCGAGCCAGCCACCGAAGAACCCCTGCAAGGCGCCCGCGATGATGCCGATGATCGAGGCGGTCACGGTGACGATGATCGTAAACACGATCGAAAGCCGGAACCCATAGATGACGCGGGCGAGAACGTCCCGCGCAGTGTCGTCGGTGCCGAGGATGTGGTTTTCATCCGGGGCCGACGGGGCCGAGCCCTCGATATCGTTGATCGTGTCATAGCTGTAGGGAATGGGCGGCCAAAGGAGCCACCCCTTCTCGATATCCGCGCCATCGACCACGCCGTCTGCCGCATCTTCGATGATCGCCTCGGGCTCATCGAAACAGGTTTCCAACCCGCCAGAGACGATCAGGCATTGCACTTCCACGTCGCCGTAAACCGCTTCGGTCCGGAAATCCCCGCCGAACGCCGTCTCGGGATAGAACTGGAAGATCGGTGTATAGATCTCGCCGCGATAGCTGACCGCGATGGGTTTGTCGTTGGCGATGAACTCGGCAAAGAGCGACAGGCCAAAGGCGATGGTAAAGATCCAAAGTGACCAGAACGCGCGGCGATTGCGCTTGAAATTCCGCCATCGGCGTTGGTTGAGGGGCGAGAGGCCGAACCGCTTTTTCTTCTGGGGCGGCAGCGCATCCACCGGCGGTGGCGTGACCGGTTCGTCGGGAATCGGGTCGACCACGGCCATGCTCAGGTCTCCCGCGATTCAAAGTCGATGCGGGGGTCGACGAAAACGTACATCAGGTCCGACAAGATCCCGACGAGCAGGCCGATGAGGCCAAAGAAGAAGAGCGTGCCGAACACCACCGGATAGTCCCGCGCCACCGCTGCTTCAAAGCCCAACCGACCCAACCCGTCGAGCGAGAAGATCGTCTCGATAATAAGCGACCCCCCGAAAAACACGCCAATGAACACCGCCGGAAAGCCGGCGATGACGATCAGCATGGCATTGCGGAAGACATGCCCATAGAGCACGCGGCTTTCGCTCAGCCCCTTGGCTTTGGCGGTAATGACGTATTGCTTCTTGATCTCATCAAGGAAGCTGTTCTTGGTCAGCAATGTCAGCGTGGCAAAACCGGCAATCGACGACGCCAGCACCGGCAGGGTGATGTGCCAGAAGTAGTCAGCGACCTTGCCCAGGGCGCTCAACTCTTCCCAATTGTCCGAGGTAAGCCCGCGCAGGGGGAAGATCTGAAAGTACGAGCCGCCAGCAAAAAGCACGAGCAGAAGGATCGCAAACAGAAAGCCCGGGATCGCGTAGGCCACAATGATCAGCCCGCTGGTCCATGTGTCAAAACTCGACCCGTCGCGCACCGCCTTTCGAATGCCCAAGGGGATCGACACGAGATAGGCGATCAACGTGGACCAAAGGCCCAAAGTGATCGAGACCGGCATCTTTTCGATGACAAGGTCCATCACGCTGATCGAGCGAAAGTAGCTCTCGCCGAAATCAAAGCGGATGTAGTCCCACATCATGTTGAGGAAACGCTCAAGCGGCGGTTTGTCGAAGCCGAACTCGCGTTCAAGCTCCTCGATGAAGTCGGCGGGCAGGCCGCGGCGCCCGGCGTAACTGTCGTCGGCGCCGGTATCGATGCTTTCGCTTCCACCGCCCGAGATGCCTTCGAAGACGTCCCCGCCCCCTTCCAGCTGGGCGATGATCTGTTCGATGGGACCGCCGGGAACGAACTGCGTCAACGTAAAGTTGATGATCATGATCCCCAGAAGGGTGGGGATCACCAAGAGCAGCCTGCGGAGGATGTATGCGCCCATCTGGGTCCTAAAGCCTGGCTTAGTTCAGCGCGCCAGCGGCACGCAGCGCCTCGGCGGCGTCTTCATCATACCACCAGAAATCCAGCGTGCCGAGCGCGAGCGGCGGTAGCTCATCCGGGTAACGGTACATGTCCCAATAGGCGACCCAGTGTTCCTGGTTCGACCATTGCGACACCCAAAATCCATGCGCCCGCAGCACCCGGTCGAGCGCCCGCACGCGGGGGCGCAGTTCATCCAAACTCGTCGCGGCAATCACCAGATCGACCAGTTGGTCCACCGCGGGGTCTTGCAGCGCCATCAGGTTGCGGGAACTGTTCTCGGCGGTTTCGCTGGAAAACCACTGTTTGAGCCCCGTACCGGGTTCGAAACCCTGACCCGGCGAGTGGTTGGTCAGATCCCAATCCCCGCCCCGGCGCCGCTCGACATATTGCGCATTGTCGATCCGGTCGAGCTTGGCGTCGATGCCGATCTGGCGCAGGTTTTCCACATACGGATTGATGATGCGGTCAAAGCTTGGGCTGAACTGGATGATTTCCAGCGTCAGGGTCTCGCCCGCGGCATTCCGCAAAAGACCGTCATCCCCCGGCACCCAACCCGCTTCGTCCAAGAGCCGTGCTGCCCGGCGCAAGACGGAACGCTGCGGCAGGTTCTGCGCGGCATCGTTAACAGGTGGGATGATGGCGGGATCTGTCAGAACCGTTTCTGATAGCAGGCCCGCATCGACCAATGGCTGCAAGATCTCGGCTTCCTCAGCGCTTGGCGCACCGTCGGCCGCCAGGTCCGAACCACCCCAGAACGAGGCTGGCCGCTGGTAGAGGCCAAAAAACAGGGTCTCATTCGTCCATTCGAAGTTGAACAGCATCCGGACGGCATCGCGCACGCGGGGGTCCTGCCACTTTTCGCGGCGCAGGTTGAAGATGAACCCTTGCGCGGTGGTGATGTTCCCATCCGGCAGCGTCTCGCGCTTGACCCAGCCATTTTCGAGTGCAGGGAACTCATACGCCGTGGCCCAGATGCGCGACGTGTTTTCGGTCCGGAAGGTGTATTCGCCCGCCTTGAACGCCTCGAACGCGGCCGAGCTGTCGCCGAAATACTCAATCCGCACTTCATCGAAGTTGAAGCGCCCCTGGTTGATCGGGAGGTCGGCGCCCCACCAATTGCGATTGCGCTCGTAGATGACCTGTCGACCGAAATCGACCTCTTTCAAAACGTATGGCCCGGTGCCCAGGAACGGTTCACTCGCGGATTCATCAAGCCGCGCACCCGTTTCCTCAAACCACGCTTTCGAGAAAGGGTTCCACAGCCCCACCAGACCAATTCGGTCGCGCAGCGGGGTGCTGTCATTGAATTCAAAGCGCACGCGATAGTCGTCAAGCTTTTCAAACCCGTCGAAATACCCGCCAACCACGGTGCGAAACTCGGAAATCCCCTGTTCGAGGAAGAGGTCGATTGTGAACAGCAGATCGTCCGCCGTCATCGGTGAACCGTCAGAGAAAGTCACATCCTCACGCAGATTGACGATCACCCATTTCAGGTCTTCGGGATATTCGATAGTCGTGCACAGGTTGCAGTAGAGGCCATAGGGATCGTCTGCAGCCCCGACCATCAGGTCTTCGTACATCAGCTGGGTGCCCGACGCCGGCACCCCTGCCCGCGCATAGCCGTTGAAGCTGTCAAAGTTCCCAAGGCTGAATTGGCTGATCTGCCCGCCTTTTGGCGCATCGGGGTTCACATAGGAAAAGTGGGGGAAATCGGCCGGGTACTTCAGTTCGCCAAAGTTGGAATAGCCATGGGCGATTGTGACAGTGTCATCCGCCTTTGCCGTAGACCAGGCCAGCAAGGCCGCCACTGTGCCCGCAGCCAATCCTGCCCATTGCACCAAACCCTTGCCTGCATCGATCACTTCGGCGCGTACGCCACGCCCCAATGGTCGGTAATCGCGCGCCATCGATATCCTCCGAAGTCTGCGGACAGCCTGCCCATTTGCCTTATGATCTAGGCTAATTATCCGGAAGTCGATTGTGCAAGGCGATAGTGGTTGAAGATTTGGTGATCCGACGTTTCAACGCCACCCGCAGCGCCTTTCGCGCGCGGGGCCTGCAGTCCCGGAATTCAGATCAGTTGAAGGTGGCGAGGTAGGCGATCATCGCCGCCCGGTCTTCGATATCGCGCATGCCCGAATAGGACATCTTCGTCCCCGGTGTGTAGCCACGCGGATCTTCGAGGAAGGCCTGCAGGTTCTCGGGCGTCCAGGCGCCCTCTTGCGTGGCCATCGCGTCAGAATAGGAATAGCCCTGCGCCGCACCCTTGTCCCGGCCAACGACGCCGTGAAGGTAGGGGCCGGTTCCGTTCTGGCCGGCTTCCAGCGCGTGGCACGCCCGGCAGGCACGCCACAGCCCTTCGCCATCCGCGGGGTCGGCAGACGCATAGACGGTTTCGAAGTCGACGGCCGCAACCTCTACCTCGTCACCGCCGCCTTCCTCTGCGCCAGTGTCAATGGCGTAGGCCTGCTCGCCATAATGGCCATGCCCGCCAACGTGATACAGCTCCTCGGCAGCCCAGCTTCCCAAAAGCAACACAAGCCATGCGCCACAGATCGCACCCACGGCCTTGGTAATGGTCATTGTGTCGAACATGTTGCGTCTCGTTGGCTATCTGGCTTCGGGCGTATCTATCCGCTTCCCCTGACCGCGTTCAAGGGATAACAGGCGCGACCAAACGCCCTTTCGGATCCATGTTACCTTATGTCAATGGCTGAGAAAATTGCCTTCCAGGGCGAGCCCGGCGCCTACTCGCACGAGGCGTGCCGTCAGACCCACCCCGGGCTGGAGGCGGTCGCCTGCCGCACATTCGAGGATGTGATCGAAACGGTCCGCAACGGTGAGGCGGACCTGGCCATGCTGCCGGTCGAGAATTCGACCTACGGGCGGGTTGCCGATATCCACCGATTGCTGCCCGAAAGCGGCCTGCACATCGTGGGGGAGGCGTTTGTGCGGGTGCATATCAACCTGCTGGTGGTGCCAGGCGCGACGCTGAGCGACATTCGCGAAGCCTGGAGCCATCTTGTGTTGTTGCCGCAATGCGCCCAGTTTTTGCGTGAACACGGGATCAAAGGCCGTGTGAGCACCGACAACGCCCGCGCCGCACGCGACGTCGCGGCCAAGGGCGACAAGAGCCAGGCCGCGCTAGCCTCGGACCTGGCGGGCGAAATCTACGGCCTTGATGTGCTCGCCCGCCATATCGAGGATCACGACACGAACACCACGCGGTTCCTGGTGATGTCGCGCGAACCGGACTACAGGCGGCGTGGCGACCAGATGGTCACGTCTTTCGTGTTCCGCGTTCGCAACATCCCTGCCGCGCTTTACAAGGCGATGGGCGGGTTTGCGACCAACGGCGTCAACATGACCAAGCTGGAAAGCTACATGGTGGGCGGGTCGTTTTCGGCCACGCAGTTCTATGCGGACATCGAGGGCCATCCCGACGATCGCAACGTGACGCTGGCACTTGAAGAGCTCGAATACTTCACATCCGAGCTGAAGATCCTGGGTGTCTACCCGTCCGACCCCAACCGCCGCTAAGCGGCCGCCGCACGCCGCCCGGCATCAACGGCATAGCCCTGGACGATTTCTTCGAACTGCCGCGCGAGCCGTGATTTGGCCAGTTGCAGCGACTGCACCAGCATCCTTTCGCGAAAGGCATGCCCGCGCAGCGTCAGTGCGGCACGCAAGCGGGTCGTGTTGAGCGACAGGGCCGACAGGTTCACCTCAAGCTCACAGGACAGCGCCCCGCTATCGGCCTCCATCCGCACGATGGACGGTGCGGTCCATTCCGCGAGCCGACAACGCACATCATAGACCTGCCCGCGCAGCGTCATGTCACCCCGCCATGCCATACCGGGGCCGGGTGCGCTCAGATCATCTGTCCGAACGATCTGAATCCCCCGACGCAGGATCTGACGTTCAAGATAGTCAAAATCCGAAATCGCGGCGAAGGCTTCGTCCAGCGGTGCATCGATGTCTTGTCGCGTGGAGAGTCGCATGGGTTTTCGTTCTGCTGCAGTCGCTTGTGTCAGTCTAGCGTGTCTGCGAGCCAATGCGAGATCAGAAAATTCGCGATCGAGCCCTTGCGCGCGGCCTTCATATCCGCACGCCGCCCCGCGAACACTTCGGCCATCTCTTCGCGCGACACCCATTGCGCATCGTCAAGCTCCACCGGGTCAAGCGTAATGTCACGGCCCGTGGCATGCCCATGGCACCCGATCATCAGAGAGGACGGAAAAGGCCAGGGCTGCGAGGCGAGATAACCCACCGCGCCCACCGGAACGCCCGCCTCTTCCATCACCTCGCGCCGCACCGCGGCCTCCAGCGTTTCGCCCGGCTCCACAAACCCTGCGAGCAGAGAATACATCCCCTCTGGCCAGCCGGGCGAGCGCCCGACGAGGACATCGTTGCCATGGGTCACAAGCATGATCACCACCGGATCGGTTCGCGGAAAGTGATGCGCGCCGCAGGACGGACAGGTGCGCTGCCACCCGGCCATCGTCACATCGGACGCCGCCCCGCAGCGCGCGCAGAATCCGTGCGTCTGATGCCAGCTCAGGATCGCCCGTGCCGTCGCCGCCAGCTCGGCCTCGCGCGCGGAGAGCTGGGTCATAGCGCCGCGGAGTTCGGCGAACGCATAGTCATCAGGCAACGCCGGGTGGCTCTGTTCCGAGGGGTCAAAGAACGCGCCAAGCGTCTCGGGCAAAGCGTCAGGCTCCCAGGCCGAGATGTCGACGGCAAAGCGCGGGCCACCGCTGTCGCGGCCCAGAAACACGCGATCCCCAACCATGTCGCCCAGAACCGCGTGATCAGAAGCAAGCCAGCCGAGCGCGCGATCTTCGCCGCAAAACAGCGGCTTACCCCGCCAGATCGGCAAAATGCGCGCGGTCTTTTCGGCCAAGAGCGCCGCGACCGCCTTGGGGTCGGCGCGCAGCTCGACCGCGCGGTCAAGCCCCGATCCGCCGAAGGTCACCGTCTCTGCGTTGCGCATTCCTGCCCCCGTTGTTTTGTCCGCTTTGGCACAGGGCGGTCGCGAAAGACAATCGTCTTTCCCGCGGGGACGGGTGCGACTTCGGACTGGCCGGATGATCGAATTTGAGACAAGCTTTGGTTGTGGGCGCTGCGCCGCACCGATACTCCGCCGACACTCTGCGCCCTCGCTTTTGCCGTTCGTCAAAACAAGGGAGCCTCAAATGAACCTGTTCCGCCCAAACATGAGTCGCCGTTCCTTTATCGCAACCGGCACCGCAGGCACGGCCTTCGCGATGCTGCACCCGTTCTCTGCCCGCGCCGCCGCGGGTCAGGCGCATTTGCGCGTCATGGAAACCACAGACCTGCATGTGCATGTCTATCCCTATGACTACTATTCAGACCGCGCGGTCGACACCGTGGGTCTGGCCCGCACCGCCGCGCATGTTGCCGAGATCCGGTCCGAGGCGGTGAACAGCCTGCTTGTGGACAATGGCGACTTTCTGCAGGGCAACCCGATGGGCGATTACATCGCCTATGAGCGGGGCATGAAGGACGGCGATATGCATCCCGTCATCACGGCGATGAATGCGCTGGGCTTCGACGCCTCGACGCTGGGGAACCACGAATTCAACTATGGGCTCGACTTTCTGATGAAGTCGCTGGCCGGGGCCGAATTTCCCGTCGTGTCCGCCAACGTCGCCAAAACGCTCGGCGCGTCGCCCACCGCCGATGACACGCTGGTGCCGCCTTACGTCATCCTGGATCGCATGCTCACCGACGGGGCGGGTGAGGCGCACCCGATCCGCATCGGGCTGATTGGGTTTGTCCCACCGCAGATCATGAATTGGGACCGGCGCCACCTGGAGGGCAACGTGTCGGCCCGCGATATCTTGCAGACCGCACAGGCCTATGTGCCGCAGATGCGCGAGGAAGGGGCCGAGATCATCATCGCTCTTTCGCACTCGGGCATCGGCGCGGCGGATGCCACGGACGGAATGGAAAACGCATCCGTCCCGCTTGCCGCAATTGACGGAATCGACGCGCTGATGACAGGGCACAGCCATCTGGTCTTCCCTTCACCCGCCTATGACGACTTTGCCGCGGTGGATACCGCCACCGGTACAATCCACGGCAAACCGGCCACGATGGGCGGCTTCTGGGGATCGCATCTGGGCGTGATCGACCTGCTGCTTGAACGGGATGGAAACACCTGGCGCGTTGCAGGTCACAGCGTCGAGACACGCCCAATTTCGCAACGCAACGAGGATCGCTCGATCACGGCGCTTGTGGACAGCGACAGCACCATCCTGGATGCCGTGGCGCAGGACCACGAGGAAACACTCGCCTATGTCCGCCGTGCCGTGGGCAAGACAGCGGCGCCGCTCCACAGCTATTTTGCCTTGGTGGCCGACGATCCCTCGGTGCAGATCGTCTCGATCGCTCAGAAATGGTATGTCGAAGAGATGCTGGCGGGGGGCGAGTTTGCGGGCCTGCCCGTGCTCTCTGCCGCAGCGCCGTTCAAGGCCGGGGGCCGGGGTGGGCCAGAATACTTTACCGACGTGCCCGCAGGGGATGTCGCGATCAAGAACGTGGCCGACCTCTACCTTTATCCCAACACTGTGCGGGCGGTGAAGGTCACGGGGGCCGAGTTGCGCGACTGGTTGGAGCGCTCGGTCGGGATCTTTAACCAGATCGAGCCGGGCGCGGGGGATCAGGTTCTGCTGAACCCCGAATTCCCCAGCTACAACTTCGATGTCATCGACGGCGTCACGTATCAGGTGGACCTGTCGCAGCCGTCAAAGTTCACGGCCAAGGGCGAGATGGCGAACCCCGATGCGCAACGGGTCGTGGATCTGGCCTTTGACGGCCAACCGGTGACCGATGACATGGAGTTCGTGATCGCCACCAACAATTACCGCGCCTCGGGCGGCGGGAGTTTCCCGGGCGCGCTGGGGGACACGATCATCCTCGAGGCTCCGGACACGAACCGCGACGTCATCGTGCGCTACATCGTCGAACAAGGCACCATCGATCCGAAAGCGGACGCGAACTGGACGTTCAAGCCACTGCCCGACACCTCGGTGCTGTTCGATACCGGCCCGGCGGCGGAACAGTACCTCGACGATGTCAAAGGCGTCGCCATCGAACCCGCAGGGGAAGGCCCGGACGGGTTTGCCCGCTTCCGCATTCAACTCTGAGCTTCGGCGGGGCGCGCACCGGTGCGCCCCGCGACGACTGCCCGCAAAACTGGCGAATGCATAGGCATCTGCTGAGTTTGCGGGCATTTGCGCCGCCTCGCACCTTGCATTCGCCCCGCTGGCTCGCCCTTATGGGGGCTAAGCGCCAAACAGGCGCCCAGCAAGCATTCAGTGGGGAGACGCTTATGTACCTAAGATCCATCGTTGCCGCCGGTGCCCTGGCCTGGGCCGGGGCCGCAGCCGCCCAAACCGACGTACCCTTCGCGCTCGACTGGAAGTTCGAGGGCCCGTCTGCGCCGTACTTTGCCGCCATCGACAATGGCCATTTCGAAGCCGCCGGGCTGAGCGTAGAGATCGCCGCGGGCCAGGGCTCGCTCGACGCGATCCCGAAGGTCGCGACCGGCGCTTTTCCGATCGGTTTTGCCGACATCAACTCGTTGATCAAATTCCTCGACCAGAACCCGGGTGCGCCGGTCACCGCGGTCATGATGATCTACGACAAGCCGCCCTTCGCGGTGGTTGGTCGAAAGAGCCAGGGCGTGGAAGGCCCCGGTGACCTGGAAGGAAAAATCCTTGGCGCACCACCGCCGGATGGGGCCTGGGCCCAGTTCCCGGCCTTTGCCTCGGCCAATGGGATCGACGTGTCCAAGATCACTGTTGAGCCGGTCGGCTTCCCAACGCGTGAGCCGATGCTGGCCGAAGGTCAGGTCGATGCGATCACCGGGTTCTCTTTCTCGTCTTACCTCAACCTCGTGCGCCTCGGCGTGCCGGAAGACGATATCTCGACCATCCTTATGGCCGATCATGGGCTTGAGCTTTATGGCAACGCGATCATCGCAAATACCGAGTTTGCCGAGGCCAACCCGGATGTGGTCAAGGGCTTCCTCGGCGCTGTCGCCGCGGGTTGGAAAGACGCCATTGCCGATCCGGCGGCGGCAACCGCCAGCCTGATGGAGCGGAACCCGGCCGCCGATGCCGCGCTGGAACAGCGCCGGCTTCAGTTGTCGATCGATGCCAACGTGGTGACCGACTACACCACGGCCAATGGCATGGGCATGGTCGATGCGGACCGTATGGCCAAGGCACTGGATCAACTGGCCGAGACCTATGAATTCCAGAACGCGCCGGACGCAGCGCTTTACTTCACCGATGCCTACCTGCCCGAGGGCGGGTTTGCGCTGAACTAAGCTTAGGGGCGCGGGCCCACCGGCCCGTGCCCGCCGCCGCCATGCTGAGCAACCTTATCGACATCAAGGGCGTCACCCACGCCTATCAAACCAAGAGCGGCCCGTTGCCGGTCCTGAACGACCTGAACGTGGCGGTGCCCGAGGGCGGGTTTGCCGCAGTGGTGGGGCCGTCGGGCTGCGGAAAGTCGACGCTGACCAAGCTCATCGCCGGGCTTATGAAGCCAGACCACGGCGAGGTCTGGTTGCACGGGGAACGCGTGAAGGGGCCACGCGCAACCGTCGGGATGGCGTTTCAGAACCCGGTCTTGCTGGAATGGCGGACGATCCTGAAGAACGTGATGCTGCCGCTCGAGATCGTGCCCAGCAAGCTCAGTCGCAAGCAGGCCGAAGACCGCGCACGCCACCTTCTGGCCCTGGTCGGGCTGGAAGGGTTCGAAGAGAAACGCCCCTCCGAGCTGTCCGGCGGCATGCGCCAACGCGCCTCGCTCTGCCGGGCGCTCATCCATCAGCCCGATGTGCTGATCCTGGACGAACCGTTCGGCGCCCTCGACGCGTTCACGCGCGAGGATCTTTGGCAGATCATGCACAGCGTGAAGGCCGAGGAACCCTTTACCGGCGTGTTGATCACCCACGACCTGCGGGAATCGATTTTTCTGGCGGACGAGGTGATCGTGCTGTCGGGGCGCCCGGCCACCACGCAGTACCGGCTGAAGGTGCCGTCCAGTGGACCGCGCGACCTCGATCACCTCTATACCCCCGAAGCCGCCGAGATGTTGAATACCCTGCGTCACCAGATCGAGATTGCCCAGGGCCGCGCGCCGGCCGAGGCGCTGGGCGCCGCCTGAGACCGGAGACCTGCCATGGCCTATGTCCCCGAAAGCCTGTCATCGCCTGCCGCACCCGATGCACCGCGCGGCTCTGGCGTGCTCTCGGCGCTTTTCAGTCGCGCGGTGATCGCACCCATCGCGGCGGTGATCGTTTTTCTGGCGTTCTGGGAGTTTCTGGTCTGGGTCAACGACTGGCCAAACTATGTGATGGCCTCGCCCTCGGACCTGCCCGCCGCCTATGCGCGCTTTTGGGAACTGTTTCTCGTCATGGGGTGGCAGACGCTCTGGCGCACCGTTCTGGGACTTGTCCTTGCGGTTATCGTTGGGGTGCTGGTCGGCATGGTCATGGGCTTTAGCCGGGTGATGCGCGAGGCGCTTTATCCCCTGCTCGTGGGCTTCAACGCGATCCCCAAGGCCACGGTCGTGCCCATCGTCGCGCTTCTTTTTGTGGGTGCGCATGACTTCAACACGATCCTGATCGCCTTCATGATCTCGTTCTTCCCGATTGCCGTTTCGGTCTCGATCGGGCTCTCAACACTTGAACCCGAATACCGCGATATCCTGCGCTCGCTCGGGGCCTCGAAGATGACGATCTTCTGGAAAATCGCGCTACCCAAAACGCTGCCGGAGTTCTTTGGCGCGCTGAAGGTGGCCGTCACGCTGGCCTTCATCGGCACAAACCTGATGGAAATCGTCTCGCCCCACGGGCGGGGGCTTGGCGCCTTGTTCGATAGCGGCAAGACAAATTCGGACTACCCGCTGATGTTCGCCGTCCTCATCGCGCTCGCATTTCTCGGGATCGTTCTCTACTACGTGGTCGTCGCGCTGGAGAAGGTGTTCGCCGGCTGGGCCGAGCGTCAGCCGGGTTGATCCGCCAAAAGCCACTCGCGCATATCCTGATCCTCGAGCGCATAGATCCCGCGGGACGGGCGCCAGACGAGGGATTTTTCGCGCAGGGCGTCGAGGGCGCGCTGCACGTCATTGGTCTCTACGCGCCTGCCAAGGGCCTCTGACACCCGTATGAGGGTATCTTCCGTAAAGGGGGCAAACTCGGCGCCATCGCCAGCAAGAACTCTCAGCACCTCGCGCTGAAGATCGTTGAGATCCCCGAAATCCGATGCATGCTGATCCCAACGGAGCGCTCTCAAGCGGTTCGCTCGCTCACTAACGGTTGTCTTCAAACCTGCGCTGCCCTCTTCCCCAAGCGCGTGTTGTTGGATCAGAGCGGTCAAAGCCTCCGGTTGATACCCAACCAGTTCGAAAGCCGTCTCGACGTCATCGGTATCTAGCTGATTATCGTCGGCCAAACGCTCGTTCATTGCCGCAACCAGCGAGTCGATGAAGGGGCGCCCGAGTTTTGGAAAGTCTGACACGTAGGCCCCGAAAAACGGGTCACGATGGCTTTGCACAAAGCCTGCCAGTTTGTCCCGGTGGGACCCCGTGAAGACGAGATAGAGCCGTGCACCCTTTTCGCGTTGGTTCATCTCATCCCGCGCAGCTTTTAATGCAAAGATCGCATCGATTCCGGCCTTGGTTGACAAAGCATGCTGCGCCTCGTCGATAATGAGCGCAACGTCCTTGCCTGACTTTTCCCCAATCAACACGAGCGCGTCAGTCAGCGTGCCGGTGCGATTTGCTTCGCCCTTTGTCAACTCAACGGACACCCCTCCGACGGATACGCGGGTGGGAATCATGAAGGACGCGATTCGATCCGACATGGTCGCACTTCGGTCCAACGCCCTTGCGATGACATCTGCAATTAAGCGGCCGGGGTCGGCATCGCGGTCAGACCACAGATCGACATAGATGGTAAAAGTCCCCGCCTCTTCGAGATGCGGAACCAACTCGCGCCGCAAGAAGGTGCTTTTTCCGGTGCGGCGCGGCGCGGCCAAGAACATACCCGATTGCGTTCCAAGTATCGGATCAGGGGTCATGCGCTGAACAAGAGCTTCGGCAAGCTCGAGTCGTGGTATATAGAAATCCGCCAAATTATCCCCGATTATCTCTAGGAAGATAAATTATCTCACGCGAGATAATTATAGATAATTGGGGGTCCGGTCAAACCTTCCGGCTTGGGCTATGGTTTAGCATACCTTGCGCGCCGCTATCTGTGTAGCTATGTACCAATGCGAGAGGTTGGCGCGGGCAGGCACCTCGCCAACCCGGTCAGGTCCGGAAGGAAGCAGCCGTAACGAGCCCCGCTTGGGTCGTTGTCCAGCCTCTCACTTTCCCCCTCAGAACCCCGCCCACAGGATAACCCCCGCAATCGTTGCAAACAGCAGCAAGGCCACGCCGCCGGGGATCTGGCTGAGCCGCCGTGCAGCGCTGCCCTTGGGCCAGTGGCGCCCGACGCCCCAGATCGCTACGGCGAACGCCGCGGCCAGCCCTTGCCAACCCAGGAACGACACGACGCGGTTCATCCCCCGCACGAATCCTTCGCCGGTGGGTTCGGTGAACGTATAGGCCGCGAACGACCCTCCAAAGACAAGCAGCCAAAGGGCGAACAGAACCATAAGCAAAGTCGGGTTGCCGCCCTTTGGCGTGGTCATCGCTTAACCCTTGATCAGGCTGTCGGGATGGGCCTCGACCCAGTCGTGTAGGAAGGCCACCATGTCTTCGTCCATCGCGCCGTCGATATCGGACTGGTGGATCTTCGCGCCCGCCTCAAGTGCAAGTCGCATACAGCCGACGTGATCACGCTCTTCAGTGTCCAGCCTGTTTTCCGACCCGTGGATGATCGTGCCGACCAAGCCGCCACCATAATCGTTCACGTGGGTAAGATCGGGGTTCAGCGTCAAGAGCCAGGCGGTCTGTGGCGTGAGGCCCGCCCACCCGGTCAGGTGCACGGGTGGCATGCCCATTTCCTCGGTCACGTTGGGGTCGATCCCGGCGGCGACCAACGCCTTGGCATGATCAAGCCGGTCCTCCCACAAAACGACGCGTGTCAGTATGCGGCGCACTTCGTCATCAAGGCCCGTTTGTGCCAAGGGTTGCCCTTCGAGCGCTTCGCCCCGCGCGCAGGCTGCGAGCGCGGCGGCCACCGGGTCCAGCGCGTGATCATGACCCGCCTGCGCCATGGCATCGGCAAACGAGGTGTTCCCGTAGATTGCCGCCCATTCATAAGGAGTACGCCCGTGCCAAATCCGGTCCGGATCGGCCCCGTGATCCAAAAGCAGCTTGGCAAACCGCCCGTCGCGGCCGCGCCGCGCCGCCTGGTGGAGCGCTGGAATCGTGTCGATCGGCTGGCCGCTGGGGTGATCAAGGACCGCCTCGTTCGGATCCGCGCCGTATTCAAGAAACAGTCGCAGCCCCTCCAGATTGTCAAAGTCTAGCATTCGGGCAAGGGCGTTCGTGCCGCTGGTCTTGACCCCGTGCTTCATCAGCAGACGCACACCGTCGAGGTGCCCAAGCTCGGTCGCGTGATAAAGCGACTCGTTATCATCAGGGGTTGCGCCCTGTTCCAAGAGCCACGCGGCCAAGGGCAAGTTCCCCGCACGGCCAAGCGCCCCGTAAAGTGCGGACAGGCGATGTTCAGACCCGGGCTCTGCCGGGTAGCTATCGTTTGCCTCTGCGCCGTGATTGACAAGCAATTCGCCAACCGCGACCGAGGCGGCGGCCCTGTCGGGATCCTTTCGGTGATGCTTTGAGAATGCCAGATGCAGGATTGGCGATCGCACACCGACCTTACGCGTCGCAGCCTCGGGGTCGCGGGCCAACCGGTCCGCCACGATATCCAGACGGTAGAGCGCGACGCTCAGACCGAAATTGGCCTCGGCCAGCGACGGGTCATCGTCCAGCAGTTCGTCGACCATCCAGCCCTGGCCAAGGTAGAGCGCGAACTTCAGCTTCTCGGCCCGCGCCGCGCGATCGAGCCCCGCGAGCTCAACTGCGAACTTCAGCTTGGGCCAGCTCTGGTACCCTTGTTCGCGCGCCACGACATGCAACGCGTCGGCATGCCTGATCTCATCGCTCGCGCCCTGCGCCACCGCCACGCGGGAACGCGCATCCGCGTCGCCTGCCATCCAGGCGCGTTTCAGGGCCTTGGCCTCTCGCCGCAATCGTTCGATGGAAAGTGTCAACGGTTTCTCCTCTCGCTGCCCGTTGATCCGCCGGTCGGGCAAGGAAAACCGAAAAGGTTGGTCGTCTTGACGTCGTCGAAGTGCCGATACAGCTGTCCGCGGACCCGGGCGCCTCTTCGAAAGGCAACCTCAGGCTAGGCCCGCCCGCCGATTCCCGCAAGTCTGCCCCAATTGGTGGACGCCACTTGTCCCCGCGCTTAGTTTCAACAGGACGACGAATCCGGAGACGTCATGTCCGACACCCCCGCCTATCAGGTCCTGGCCCGCAAATACCGCCCCGCCCGGTTTGCCGACCTGATCGGACAGGACGCAATGGTACGCACGCTGAAAAACGCGTTCGAAGCGGATCGGATCGCACAGGCGTTTATCATGACGGGGATCCGCGGGACCGGGAAAACCACCACCGCGCGGATCATTGCCAAGGGCATGAACTGCATCGGGCCGGACGGGACCGGCGGGCCCACGACGGAACCCTGCGGGGTCTGCGAACACTGCGTGTCGATTGCCGAGGGGCGGCATGTGGACGTGCTGGAGATGGACGCGGCCAGCCGCACCGGTGTGGACGATATCCGTGAGATCATTGACAGCGTGGCCTATCGCGCGGCTTCGGCGCGCTACAAGATCTACATCATCGACGAAGTGCACATGCTGTCGAAGAACGCGTTCAACGCGTTGCTCAAAACGCTGGAAGAACCACCCGAGCATGTGAAGTTCATCTTTGCGACGACCGAGATCAACAAGGTGCCCGTGACGGTTCTGTCCCGGTGCCAGCGGTTCGACCTGCGCCGGATAGAACCCGAAACGATGATCGCGCATTTGACCGAGATCGCTGGGAAAGAGACGGCTGAAATCGCCGAGGACGCGTTGGCGCTGATTGCGCGCGCGGCAGAGGGTTCGGTGCGCGATGCGATGAGCCTTTTGGATCAGGCGATTGCGCATGGCGCGGGCGAAACCACCGCCGATCAGGTGCGCGCGATGCTGGGGCTCGCGGATCGGGGCCGGGTTCTGGACCTCTTTGAGCTGATCATGTCGGGCGATGCGGCGGGCGCATTGTCCGAGCTGTCGGCGCAATATGCCGACGGGGCCGACCCGGCGGCGGTGCTGAGCGATCTGGCCGAAGTCACCCACTGGATCAGCGTGATCAAGATAACGCCCGAGGCCGCGCAGGACCCCACCGTATCTCCGGATGAACGGACCCGGGGGTCGGCGATTGCCGACAAGCTGCCGATGCGGGTGATGACCCGGATGTGGCAGATGCTCCTGAAGGCGCTGGAAGAGGTCGCGGCGGCCCCGAATGCTATGATGGCGGCTGAGATGGCAATCATCCGGTTGACCCATGTGGCCGACCTGCCCACGCCCGAAGAACTGGTTCGCAAACTGCAGGACGCCCCGCCTACACCAAACGGTGGCGGTGGCGGCCGCAAGGCACCCGCGGCCGCGGCACCAACCGCTCCGGTTGCGCAAAGCGCGGCCCCGGCCCCGCAGGCCGCGGGTCCCAACGGAACCGCAACCGCGCTGGCCACCGCGCCCGACACAGCGCTGGCGCGCTATGCGTCCTTTGAAAGCGTGGTTGAACTCATCCGTGCCAACCGCGACGTCAAACTGCTCGTCGATGTCGAGGCGGGTGTGCGCCTGATCAGCTACAGCCCGGGTCGCATCACCTTTGCGCCGTCCGACAAGGCCCCGCGCGATCTGGCACAGCGTTTGGGCCAGCGCCTGCAGCTTTGGACCGGCGCGCGTTGGGCGATCAGTGTCGAAGCCGAGGGCGGCGCCCAGACAATTACCGAGTCTCGCGATGCGGCCGACGAGGCCTTGCAGGCAGAGGCGTTGGAGCATCCCATGTTGGAGGCGGTCTTTGCCGCCTTCCCCCAGGCGAAAATCACGGAAATCCGATCCCACGCCGCCCTTGCCGCAGAAGCCGCGCAAGACGCGCTGCCCGAGGTGGAAGGCGAGTGGGATCCGTTCGAGGAAGAGTAGGAGAACGAGATGTTCAAGGGACTTGGCGGTTTGGGCGACATGGGCAAGATGATGAAGGCCGCCCAGGAGATGCAGACCAAAATGGCCGAGATGCAGGAAAGCCTGGATCTGATCTCGGTCACGGGTGAATCCGGGGCCGGGTTGGTCAAGGCCACCGCAACGGCAAAGGGCGAACTCACCGCGCTCGACATCGATCCGTCGATCTTCAACGCGGATGAGAAGGAAGTGGTCGAGGATCTGATCCTCGCCGCAATCAAAGACGCCCAGATCAAGGCACAGGAACGCAGCCAGCAGGAAATGGCCAAGCTTACCGAAGATCTGGGCCTGCCCGCCGATATGAAGATGCCGTTCTAGGGCAGCCCTTGACCGACGCGCCCAAGGAAATCGACGCACTGATCGAGATGATGGCCAAGCTGCCCGGGCTTGGCCCCCGGTCCGCGCGCCGTGCCGTCCTGCACCTGATCAAGAAGCGCGCGCTGTTGTTGATGCCGTTGGCGGATGCCATGGCCGCGGTTGGCGCCACCGCGCGCGAATGCATCAATTGCGGCAATATCGGCACGGCCGACATTTGCGAGATCTGCGCGTCCGAGAAGCGGGAAACGGGCGAGATCTGTGTGGTGGAAGATGTCGCTGACCTGTGGGCGATGGAACGCGCCGGTGTGTTCAAGGGCCGCTACCACGTGTTAGGGGGCACCCTTTCGGCACTGGACGCGATCGGGCCGGAAGAGCTGCGCATCCCGAAGCTTCTGGACCGGGTGACAAGCGAAGGGATCACCGAAGTGATCCTTGCGCTCAACGCCACGATCGACGGGCAGACCACTGCGCATTACATCGCCGATCAGTTGGGGCCCGAGGTAAAGATCACGTCGCTGGCGCAAGGCGTGCCGATCGGCGGGGAGCTTGACTACCTCGACGATGGCACGATTTCAGCCGCCCTGCGTGCGCGCAAGACGTTTTGACCACCTTTACAATGCCGCACCCAGCGCCACATCGCAGCCCAGCGAACAGAGGGCGCTAGATGGCAATCAATGCGATGAAGGTTCCAGCGGGCGACGCATTGGATGTGCTGCGCGCAGGCTGGGCGGCGCAACGGGCGGGCACGCTTATGGCGTCCTACATGCTGCATGGCCGCCCGGGGGTCGGCAAGTCCGAGATTGTGGCGCAGCTGGCCGATGAGATCGGCGCCAAGCTGTTCGATCTGCGGCTCACCACCATCGAGCCACAGGATCTGCGCGGGCTGCCCTATTACGACCACGCGGCGGGCAAGACGGTGTGGTACCGGCCCGAAGATCTGCCCGATGACCCCGACCAACCCGCGATCCTGTTTCTTGACGAGTTAACCGCCGCCTCTCCCTATCTGCAGCCCACCGTCTATGGCCTTTTGCAGGAACGCCGGGTCGGACGGCACCGCCTGCCCGACAGCGTGATGGTGCTGGCCGCCGGCAATGCGGTCGAGGATGGCGCGATTGCCTATGAGATGGGGACCGCGCTGTCGGACCGACTGATCCACCTGCAGGTCGAAGCAAACGCCACCGACTGGCTGGACAACTACGCCGTCCCGCGTGGGATGCACCCCGCCGTCACCGCTTTCATCCGCACGCGTCCCGATCTTTTGGAGACAACCGAAGAGACGCTGGCGCAGGGCCACATGATCGCCTGCACGCCGCGATCCTGGGCGCGGGTTGGCGATATCCTGAACGCGGTGTCTGACCGGCGACAGCGCAACATCCTCGTCGCGGGCACGGTGGGCGATGCCGTCGCCGCCGAGTTTGCGATTGTGGCCGACGATGTCTCGGCCACCGTGCGCGTGGATGAGATGCTGGACGAAACCCCGGCCAATCGGCTTGGCATGTACCCTGACACGCTGCATGGGCTCACTGCACTGGTGCACGGGCTTGTGGGATCGCTCGATGACGCGCGGGCGGGCGATGTCATCGACATCATGGCGGGCCTGCGTGATCTGGCCGCGAAACGCGATGATGCGGCCTTTGCGAAACTGCCTTTGGCCGAGCTTGCGACCTATGGGTTCGAGGCCTTGATGCACAAGGGCATGCGCGAGGGGCTGACCGACCGGTTCCTCGCATCGCCTGCGTTTAAAGCCTACATGAACGAGCGCAAAGAGCTTGGGCTCGACTGAGCATGCGCCATTCGCAGCGTGCCGAACGCGCCCTTCGCAAACTGGCAGAAGACGACCCCGCCTTTGCCATGCTTGCGCTCTGGTGCCAGCATCGTGACGGCGACGGCGGCGATGCGCTGGCGGTCAGCGACGACACAACCATCACTTACGGCCCGGGCTTCGCCGCGCTCAGCCTTGCCGAACAAATGGCCGTGGCAGGTCACCACATCCTGCACCTTGCGCTCCGACATGCCGCCCGCGCCCGGGCGTTCGAAACCCGTTTCGGCACTGCCTTCGACGCAGAGACCTACAACATCGCCGCCGATGCCGTGGTCAACGACGTGCTCGTGGCCGCGGGCTACACCCTGCCCCGCCCCTTCGTCACGCTTGAGGGCGTGCTTGCGGCGGGGTCGCTGAAAGAGGCGCCCGATTTGGCAAGCTGGGATGCCGACCGGCTGTACTTGCGGCTGATGGCCAAGCGCACCGGCGCCGGTGAGGGAGGCAAGCTCAAGGCCTACGCGCAGTCGCGCGGGTACGAAGGCGACCTGCGCCCCGCTGGATCGGACTCCGTGGGGGGCGAGGCAGAGGCGGATTGGCAAGAGCGTCTGTCCCGCGCACTGGATGCCGGGCGGGTTGCCGGGCGCGGAATCGGCACCTTGGGTCACCGGATCGCCGATGTGCCCAAGCCGCGCACGCCATGGGAGGTGCTCCTGCGCGGGCTTTTGACCAAGGCCGTCACGCCAACACCCCGCCTGTCGCACGCGCGGCCGTCGCGCCGATGGATCGCACAAGACGCCGCGGGTGGGGGCACACTGCCCTTTGAGCCGGGGCAAGTGCGTGATCGCCGGATCGCGCGGATCGCGGTCGGACTTGACGTCTCAACCTCCATCGATGCAGAGCGCCTGCGCCTTTTTGCGGCCCAGATCGCGGGGATCGGCAAACGAACTGGCGCCGAAGTACATGTGCTCGTCTTCGATGACGGCGTGCGCAGCCAGCGACGCATGGCGGGGCTGAACTGGGAAGACGAGATCACCGCCCTTGATCTGGCCGAAGGCGGCGGAACCTCGTTTGTCGAGGTGGTGGATACCGCCGCTGCGCTTGACCCGTCCGCCATCGTGATCCTAACCGACCTTGAGGGACCGTTCGGCCCCCCGCCGCGCCACACGCCGGTAATCTGGGCCACCCCCGACGATCCGCCAGCACCGCCGCCCTTTGGCCGGGTGCTGAGCCTCGCGCGCTAGCCCGCCGCCAGCGCCGCCATCCGGGCATGGGCCGAGATTGTGCGGGGGTCGAGAACCGTGGTCCGTAGGAACGTGCTTTGCGCAAAGTTCACCCGCCGCAGCGCATCCTCGGTCAACCCCTCGTCAAACAGCCGCGCGATCAACGCGTCCTGCTCAGCCGCGTCAAGCGACAGGAACGCCGGTCCGTCCGCCGTGTCGTGCTGCACCGAGACATAGGTAAAGGGCGGCACCCGTGCCATTTCCGACTGCTCGACCACCAGATGCATCTCACCGGCATCGATCCCCCGCCGTGTGGCCAGGTCGGTCAGCGCGGCGGTGCTGCGCACCCGCAACTGATCCAGCACACGGCCAATCGTATCCTCATCCGCCAGTTCCGCGCGCCGCCCCTGGGGGATCGAGATCACACGGGTCTCGAACAGGTAGATCACGATCAGCATCAACAACGGTGCCTGACTGATCGGCAGCGCGGTGTTGGGCCAGATCAGCATGATGACCGGAAACGGGATCAGCGCGATGAGGTAGCGCGTGAGCGCGTGCTCAAAAACAAGTCGCCAGAACACCCGGTGAAACGGCGCGCCCTTGGGCAGGATCGTGACGCTGCGGCCAAAGATCTGTTTGGGCAGCGTGCGCACCTCTAACGCGTCAGGGTTGGCGAGGTTTGGTTGGGTCAGGACAAAAATCATCGCGGCTCACGGGCGGGCATTCGCGAATGGAAAGCTAATCTTCACCCGCAGGTGCGCCACCCTGGAACGCATTCCCGTTGGCATAGTCGCAAGGCGCCTCTTGCATCTCAAGATGCAGGCCGGTGCCGGTATAGGGATGCGCGCGCGCCAGATCCTCATCCACCTCGATGCCCAGCCCCGGCTTGTCCGGCGCCCGAAGCACGCCGTCCTCGACCCGGATCGTGCCCTTGATCAGCGCGTCGTGAAACGGCGTTTCAATCGTTTCGGCCATCAGAAGGTTGGGGATCACAGTGGCAAGATGGATATTCGCGGTCCATTCCACCGGGCCGGCATAAAGATGCGGGGCGATCTGGGCGCCGTGCGCCTCGGCCAGTGCCGCGATCTTGCGCGCCTCCCAAAGGCCCCCCGCGCGACCCAGCGCCGGCTGCAGGATGCTGGCGGCCCCAGCGGCCAGCACTGCCTGAAACTCGGACCGCGTGGTCAGGCGTTCCCCGGTCGCCACGGGCACGGGTTGGCCACGCGCCACCTGGGCGAGAGCTGGAACATCATCGGGCGGCACCGGCTCTTCGAACCAGAGCGGCTGATAGGGTGCGATGGCGTGCCCCAACCGGATCGCGGCGCAGGCGGTGAACTGACCATGCGTGCCGAAAAGGAGATCTGCCCGGTCCCCCACCGCATCGCGGATTGCCGCACAGAACGCGGCAGATCGCGAGATATCGGACATTGCGGGCTGGTGGCCGCCGCGGATCGTATAGGGGCCAGCGGGATCGAACTTGACCGCTGTGTAGCCCTGCGAAAGCGCTGCGCTCGCCGCCTCGGCCGCCATGTCGGGCGAGATCCAGAAGGCGCGCATGTCGTGCTGCGGCAAAGGATAGAGATAGGTATAGGCCCGCACCATCTCATTCAGCCGCCCGCCCATCAGCGCCCAGACCGGCCGGCCGCGATCCTTGCCCAGAATGTCCCAGCAGGCGATCTCCAGACCCGAGAACGCGCCCATAACCGTCAGGTCGGGTCGCTGGGTGAACCCCGCCGAATAGGCGCGGCGGAACATCAGCTCGATATTCTCGGGGCTTTCGCCCGCCATATGCCGGGCAAACACATCCTCGATCACGGCACGCATCGCCTCCGGCCCGACCGAGCTTGCATAGCATTCGCCCCATCCGATGATCCCGGTATCCGTCGTCAGTTTGACAAGGATCCAGTACCGACCGCCCCAGCCGGGTGCTGGCGGGGCGGTGACGATGATATCGAGGTCGGTCAGCTTCATGGGGCATTGCCCCCCAACAGGTTCACGGTGTCTAGAACACGATCACATTCCGCCGCGCCGCGCCACCACGGGTGTCGTCGAACGCTTCGTTAATCTGATCGAGCGTCCAGGTCCGCGACACAAGCGCGTCAAGCTCGAGCCGCCCCTGCTGGTAAAGGTCGATCATCCAGGGAATGTCCCGCGACAACACCACATCCCCCATCTTCGACCCGATCATCCCCTGCCCGGTCGAGGCGAACATGTCAGGCTCATAGGTCGCTTCGGCCCCGGAATGGGGCATCCCGATCAGGACCACCTTGCCCCCCGTGCCAAGATATCGCGGCGCGCTTTGGTAGGCCGGGATCGCACCCACGGTGACAAACACCGCATCCGCGCCCTTACCCATGATCTCGAACGCGTCCTCCCACGGCGCCTCTCCGGTCGCCAGAACGCCGTCGGTTGCGCCAAAGTCGCGAGCGTCGGCAAGTTTGTCTTCGGTCATGTCGACGGCAACGATCCGGCGCGCCCCGGCGAGCCGCGCGCCCTGGATCGCATTGAGACCGACACCCCCGGCGCCGATGACCACGGCGTCCTGACCGGGACGAAACTGTGCCGCGTTCACCACGGCACCCACCCCCGTGATCACCCCGCAGGACAACAGCGCCGCCGACGCCATCGACATCTGCGGGGGGATTTTGACCACCTGGCTTTGATCCACGACGACGCGTTCGGCAAATGCACCGCACGCCATCGCCTGGACCACCAATTCGCCCGTCGCAGTGCGCAGTGGCGACGCACTGTCATCGCGCGGCGTCTCGCAGACCACCGGTCGCCCGGTGTTGCAGGCAACGCAATGGCCGCAGGCCCGGATCAAACTGACGATAACACTGTCGCCCACCGCAAACCCCGCGGCGCCCGGGCCTATCGCGGTGACATGCCCCGCGGCCTCATGGCCATAGACGGCAGGCAACGTGCCACCCCAGGCCCCTTCGGCGTACGAGATGTCGGAATGGCAGATCGCGACGGCACGCAGGGTCACTTCGATCTCGCGGCCCTCGGGCGCGCGCAGTTCCAGATCTTCCAGGGAAAGGGGGGCCCCAAACGCGTTGCACACCGCGGCGCGTATTTTTGTCATGGCAAGATATCCACAGGCCGGTTTTGACGCACTTTGGGAATCGCACCCGCCCAATGCACGTCCGAAAACGACCTCTGGCCGCCGGTTACGCTACACGCGCCGCCGGTCGCCCCAGATAGATGACAAAGCACAGCGCCATCAACGCCATCGACAGGACGAAAGGCGCTCCGGGCATGAAGACCGGGGCATCGTCATTGGTGAAGATGAAAAAGACGGTGGTCATCGAGATCGGCGACAGGATCATCGACAAAGCATTGGCGCTGGTAAGCACGCCCTGCAGTTCGCCCTGCGCGTTGTCGGCCACCGCGCGCGACATGATCCCCTGCAGTGCTGGCGTCACCACCGCGCCCAGCGCCGTCAGCGGGGTGAGGATCAGCGCCAGCGTGCTGTTCGTCACAAGCGCCAGTGCGAGAAAGGCGCAAAAGTTAAAGCACAGTCCAAAAAGAACGGTGCCGCGATCCCCGAACCATCGCAGGATCAGCCGGATCAGCCCGCCCTGCACCAGCGCGATTGCAACCCCGAAGGACGCCAGCGACAGCCCGATCATCTCGGGCGACCAGCCAAAGCGGGCCTGCGTGAAATAGGCCCAGACCGACGGATAGACCCAGAACGCGACCTGATAGAAAAAGAACACTGCGATCAGGCGACCGAGGCCTGGCAAGGCGTTGACCTGCTGAAACGCCCCGAACGGGTTCGACCGCGCCCAACTAAAGGCCCGGCGGGTGCTGTCGGTCACAGTCTCGCGGATCACGAAGTAACCGAACACAAAGTTCGCGGCCGATAACACCGCGGCGACGTAGAACGGCGCGCGCGTGCCAAACTGGGCCACCAGCCCGCCGATCAGCGGGCCCAGCACAAAGCCGATGCCAAACGCTGCCCCGATCAGGCCGAACCGCGCCGCTTTCTCTTCGGGCTTCGAGATATCGGCGATATAGGCCGTGGCGGTGGATTGTGTGGCCGCCATCACGCCCGCCACGACCCGGCCCACGAACAAAAGCCAGATCGTCCCGGCCAGCGCCATCACCAGGTAATCGATGGAGATCACAAAGAGCGTCGCCAACAAGATCGGGCGGCGACCATAGCGATCCGACAGGCTGCCCATGATCGGCGCGAAGAGGAACTGCATCACTGCAAAGACCGTGGTCAGCACCCCGCCCCACACGGCCGCGACCGCCAGACCGCCCCCATCCACTTCCCGGATCAGATCGGGCATCACCGGGATGATCAGCCCCAGCCCGATGGCGTCGAGCATGACCGTGATCAGAATGAAGGCGAGGGGGAGCCTTTGAGACATCGTTTGTGAAAGGCTCCGGTGCGGATGCAGGTGGTTCGACGCTACCTTACCGCAGATGCTGCCAAAGCAAACGCCCGCGCGTCGGCAGGCGCAGTGCCCAGCTGCGCACGCGGCGTCAGGGTGTTGCTCCAATCCCCGCCATGATCCCGCGACAGCAGTTCGGTCAGCGGTGTGCCGGTCTCTACCGCCTCTGCACACAGCGCCTTGACCGCATCCTGCGCGGCAGGTCGCGGCATCTCTTTGGCGAGCGCAAAACTCGCCGCTTCGGCATAGATCAGGCCCAGCCCGTCATCGATATTGGCCAGCATCCTGTCGGCCCTCGGGGCAATCGACGCCACAAGCCGTTCTGCGATTGCCAGGGCGCGGCCAGCAAGCACGCACATCTGCGGCAAGCTCATCCATTCGGTGATCCAGGCCGCCCCATCGCGCTGTTGCCGGTGCACAACGGCGTTCTGCATCACCGCGTTCAGCCCGACCATCTGCCGCGCGATGGCGGTCAGAAGCGCGGGCTGCACCGGGTTGGCCTTGTGCGGCATGGTGGACGACCCGCCCGCCCCGGACAAAGACACCTCGGCAATGCCGGACTGCGCCATCAGATGCAGGTCGTCGCCCATCTTCCCCAGTTGGCCGGTCAGCAGGCACAGCCACGCCGCAAGCCGCGCCACACCGCCACGGTCGCTGTGCCAGCTCGCGCCGGGATCGGCGAGGCCCAGCGCATCGGCTAGGGCGGCGCGCACCTTCTGCCCGTCGTCGCCCATCGCCGCGAGCGTGCCCGCCGCGCCGGACAGGCTGACCCTTTGCACCGCCGCACCGACCTCGGCGACCTCCCCATGGGTCCTCAACAGCGGGCGCCCCCACTCTGCCACCACGGCGCCAAAGCTCGTCACCGTCGCGATCTGGCCATAGGTGCGCGCCGCCATGGGCAGGTCGGAGTGTGCTTCTGCAAGGTGCCCCAATGCCCCGACCAGCGACACCAGACGCCCACCCAGAATGGACAGTGTTTGCCGCAATCGCAGCGCCAGCGCGGTATCCATGATATCCTGGCTGGTCGCCCCCCAGTGCAGGTATTGCGCGTGCTCCGGCGCCTCCATCGCCTTGCGAAACGCAGCCACCAGGGCGGGGACGGGAACGGCGTTGCTTGCGGTTGCCTCGGCCAGGCCCGCGGGGTCGATCTGAAGCTCGAGACTGGCGCGGTGGATCGCTGCGGCGCTGTCCTCGGGGATCAGGCCCAGCGCGCCCTGCGCCCGCGCCAGCGCCCCTTCGACGATCATCATCGCGCGAATCTCGGCACTGTCGGTGAAAAGCGCCGCAATCTCTCGATCGCCCAACAGGCCGCCATAGAGCGTGCTGTCCAACGGGCTTGCGGGCATCAGGCCGCGCGCAATTGCAGGATCTCGCGCGCCTCGGCCGGGCTTGCGACGGGACGGTCGTACTTTGCGCACAGCTCCACGGTCCGGGCCACCAGTGCGGCGTTCGATGGCGCAAGCGTCTGGCGATCCAGGCGGATGTTATCCTCCAGCCCCGTGCGGCAGTGACCGCCCGCGGCAATACACCATTCATTCACCACGATCTGCGAAGGCCCGATCCCCGCCGCACACCATTCGGCGTCGGGCGCCAGCCGCCGGGTCGTTTCGACATAGAAATCGAAAACCTGCTTGTCCGCCGGCATGGCGTTTTTGACACCCATCACAAACTGCACATAGAGCGGCCCGGCCAAGCGTCCGTCGGCCTGCATTTTGACGGCCTGGAAGATATGGCTGAGATCGAAGGCCTCGATCTCGGGCTTGATCTCATAGGTCTGCATTTCCGCGGCCAGCCAATCCACCAGGTCCGGCGGATTCTCGTAAACGCGCGTCGGAAAGTTGTTCGAGCCAACGGTGAGCGAGGCCATGTCCGGGCGCAGCGGCAGCATGCCCCCCCGCTCTTGCCCCGCGCCGGACCGCCCGCCGGTGGACAGTTGGATGATCATGCCCGGGCAATGCGCCTCAAGCGTCTCTTTCAGCCGGGAAAAGCGCTCGGGGTCAGAGGTTGGGGTCTGGTCCTCCATCCGCACGTGGCAATGGGCGATGCTCGCCCCGGCCTCGTAGGCGGCGTGCGTGCTTTCCACCTGTTCGGTGATGCTGATCGGGACGGCGGGGTTGTCTTCCTTGCGCGGCACCGAACCGGTGATTGCGACACAGATGATGCAGGGTTTGGTCATGGGCGCTCAGATATCGAAGAAGATGGTTTCGCTGTCACCTTGCAGGTGAATGTCGAAGCGGTAAACACCCTTCCCCTCGGGCGCCGCCAGCAAGGTCGGCACGCGGTTCTGGTGTTCGATGCGCGTCAGGATCGGATCCTCGGCATTCGCATCTGGCTCGTCCGCAAAGTACATCCGGGTGTGCAGGCCGATATTGATCCCCCGCGCGACGATCCAGAACGTGACATGCGGGGCCATCAGCCCGCCGTCACGATGGGGCACGCGGCCCGGTTTTACCGTCTCGAAGGTAAACTCACCGGTGGCCATGTCCCCGGGGCTCCGACCCCAGCCGACAAAGTTCGGATCGGGGGTGCCGCGCGTTTCCTTGGCCGAGGGATAAAGACCCTGCGCGTCGGCTTGCCAGATCTCGATCAACGCGTCCTTCAACGGCGTACCGGTGCCGTCGAATACCGTACCCTTGATCGAAATCCGGTCGCCCAAGGTTGCATCGTTGACCAGCGCCTGCCCCAGATCGTTGGGGTAGATCCCCTCGATCCCGCTGAAATTCGGGGTGCAGCCAATGTGAACATAGGGCCCCGCGGTCTGGGAGGCGCTTTCCCTCAGATACGTCAAATTCTGGGCCATCACACGCCCTCCATCCGGTTCTCAAACAGCGTTTGCCGGGCGCCGCGCAACACGATGTCGAACTTGTAAGCGCGCGCATCCATCGGGATCGTGGCGTTCATATCAAGCGCCGCCGTAAGGCGGTCGATCGCGGCGTCCGACGGGATCGTGCGCACGATCGGGCACAGCGGAATGAGCGGGTCACCCTCGAAATACATCTGGGTGATGAGCCGCTGTGCGAACGCGTGCCCGAAGACCGAGAAGTGTATGTGCGCCGGGCGCCAGTCATTGGGGCCGTTGGGCCAGGGATAGGGCCCAGGTTGGATGGTGCGAAACTCATAGCCGCCGTCCTCGCCCGTGATGACCCTGCCACAACCGCCGAAGTTCGGGTCGAGCGGGGCGATATAGCCCTCTTTCTTGTGGCGGTAGCGCCCGCCTGCATTGGCCTGCCAAACCTCGACCAGGGCGCCCGGAACACCGCGCCCGGCCTCATCAAGGACGCGCCCATGCACGACGATCCGCGGACCAATCGCGGATTGCCCTGCCGCTGCGTAGTTATGGATCAAATCCCCGTCCTGCGGGCCAAGCATGTCGTGTCCGAACATTGGCCCGGTCTCTTCGGACTTTGTCGTTGCAAAAGACAACAGCGCCCGCGTGGGCGACCGCGCCACGGATGTCTTGTATCCGGGCGTCAAAGCCGGGGGATGCCACGCACGATCCCGCGCAATATATCCTGACATCTGTCCCTCCTCCTCCGGGCTCAGCGCGCCTCGTCCTCCATCTCGGCCAAGGTCTTGCGCGCTATGGCTATAGCGTTGTTTGCTGCGGGCACGCCGGCATAGACGGCCACGTGCAAAAGCGCTTCCATGATGTCGTCCGGGCTTGCCCCGGTCCGCGCCGTCGCGCGGATATGCATCGGGAGCTCTTCGAAATTTTTTGTCGCCGCAAGAAGCGCAATGGTCAGCATCGATCGCTCGCGCAGCGGGATCGTGCCCCGCGCCCAAACAGTGCCCCAGGCGCCTTCGGTGATCATCTCCTGGAATGGCGCGTCAAAAGCCGTCTTCTTTGCCTCGGCACGGTCCACATGCGCATCACCCAGCACGGCGCGCCGGATCTTCATGCCATCCTCATGTCGCTTAGACATGTCCGGTTCCCTCCAAAAACGCGGTCAGCACCCGTGCATATTCCTCTCGCGCTTCGACACAGGGCAAGTGCCCGGCGCCGCGGATCAGGTGAAACTGCGACCCCGGGATCATATCCGCAGTCTCGCGCACCAGATCAGGCGGGGTAGACCCATCTTCGCTGCCCGCGATGGCAAGCGTGGGCAGGCGTAACTCGACGGTCGACTCAAAAAGGTCGGTCTCGGCGATTGCCGCGCAGCAACCGATGTACCCCTCGACGGGTTGCCGGATCAGCATATTGCGCCAGGCGATGATCTCATCACCTTCACGAAACGGTTTGGAGAACCAGCGCTCAAGGATTGGATCGGCCAGCGCCGCGATCCCGCCCTGGGCCACCGCGTCCATGCGCTCTTGCCACATCTCGATTGTTCCGATCTTGGCGGCGGTGTTCGAAATCACCATCGCCCGCACCAGCTCGGGCCGCGTCGCGGCAAGCCCTTGGGCGATCATCCCGCCGATGGACAGGCCGACAAAGAGGCAGTCCTTGACGCCCAGATGGTCAAGCAGCTTGCCCGCGTCAGACACAAGTGTCCGCATCGAATAGGGCGCGGCGGGACAGGCGGACAGCCCGTGCCCGCGTTTGTCATAGCGAATGATCCGAAGCCCGGCGGGCAAGAGCGGCAGGATCGGATCCCACAACCGCAGATCGGTTCCGAGAGAGTTGGCGAAAACCACCGGGGCGCCATCGGGGTCGCCGTCGATGCGGTAATGCAGGTCGATGTTCTCAAGCCGCGCGATCGTCAAAACGGAAGCCCCACATATTGTTCGGCCAAGGTCGTCTGCGCGGCTTTCGAGGATTCAAGGTAAGACAGCTCGGAGTCCTGGATGTGCTGGTCAAAGTTCGACTGATCCGGGAACCGGTGCATCGTCGTGGTGAACCACCACGAAAACCGCGTTGCCTTCCAGACCCGCGCGAGCGCGCGTTCGGAATAGCGCTCGATCCCGTCGTCATCGCCCGCATAGTGCTGCACCAGCCCTTCGTGCAGGTAGTGCACGTCGCTGACGGCAAGGTTCAGCCCCTTGGCCCCAGTGGGCGGCACGATATGGGCCGCGTCACCCACCAGAAACATCCGCCCCCACCGCATCGGCTCGGCCACGAACGACCGCAGCGGCGCAATCGATTTCTCGATCGACGGACCAGTCACCATCGGCTCGGCAATCTCGGGTGGCAGGCGGCGGCGCAGTTCGTCCCAGAACAGATCGTCGGTCCATTTTTCGATCGGGTCATCGACGGGCGCCTGCACGTAGTAACGGCTGAGATTGGCGTTCCGCATCGAGCACAGCGCAAATCCACGCTCGTGATTGGCATAGACAATCTCGTGATGCGCCGGCGGCGTTTCCGACAGAACGCCCAACCAGCCAAAGGGATAGACCCGCTCATACTCGGTCAGAACGCTTGCCGGGATCGACTTTCGGCTGACCCCGTGGAACCCGTCGCACCCGGCCACGAAATCGCAATCGATCCGATGCTCGGTGCCGTCCTTGGTGTAGGTGACATGGGGCGTGCCGGTATCGAGGTCGTGGGGCGTTACGCCCTCGGCCTCTTCGATCAGAACGCCACCCATCGCAGCGCGCGCATCGTAAAGATCCGCGGTCACCTCGGTCTGGCCGTAGATCATGATCCGCTTCTGCGTCAACGCCTCAAAATCGATGCGGAACCCGTGGTTGCGGGCGGCCAGATAGGTTCCGCCATGTGGGAACCCGTCCCGGTCCATCCGGTCGCCCGCCTTTGCCCGGCGCAGCGTCTCGACGGTACCCCACTCCAGCGCGCCCGCCCGGATCCGGCCCAGCACATAGTCGCGCGACCGCCGCTCTAGCACGACGCTGTCGATCCCCGACAAGGCCAACAGCTGTGACAGCAGCATCCCAGACGGACCGCCGCCGATGATGCAAACTTGCGTTCGCATGGCTCCTCCCTTTGAAGGAACTGTCTCACAAAGTAGTTGTCAGTGTCAATAAAATCAGCGCAGGCGCATGTGCGCCATGATCTGTCCGTGGTCCGAGGCAAGCTTGTTATAGGGCGCCTCAGGGTGCGACCCATCCGTCAGATGGTCGTTGAACACCGAGAAATACTCCATCTCGCCAATGCGCTGTTCAAACTCGGGATGGAAGTGGCGCGAAAAGTAGATCTGGTCGATGGACTCGAACACACCGCCGAAAGACGCGGTATAAACCATGTCGCGCAGTGACCGTCGCACGAACAGCTTTTCCGCTGAATGCAGACGCACCCGTTCGATGGCCTCTGTAATCGCTTCGTTTTCTTCCGTGCTGTAGCGATCATTGGCTCGTTCAGCATCGTGCCGCCGCATCCAGGAATAGTTCCGAAACGGCCGCTCCCCCGCGATGATCTCGGACGATACGGCATACTCAGAGTCGTTGAAGTCGCCCAACACGATCACCGGATGCCCCTTGTCGAGTTCCGCCAGAATCTCGCGCCGCAACACCCAGGCCTCGGCCATCCGCCGCAGGGCCGACCGCAGCGCACCCATGGCCCGCCCGGCAGCGTCATAGGCCGTCAGGTCTGCCTCGGGCGCGAACGCCGCGCCTTCGGGGCGCACGAACTCGCCAAGTTTTGACTTGAGGTGACAGTTGAAGACGCTCACCACCTGCCCGCCCACGGGAACGCGCACCTTCAGAAGCGGGCGCGACAGGCGCGACATCCGGTAGTGCCCGCCATCTGCCCCGCCGAGCTCGCGCATCGGGATCTCAAGCGGAGGCAGCACGTCCTGAATGACCACCGGCGCCTCGGCAAAGCCCAGCCGCGACAGCACCGCCAGCCCAGGTCGCCGCTCTCCCGGGCCGCCATCGTTGATGTTTGTAGCGAAGGCCAGCGCGGCGTCCGTGTAGGGTGCGTAGGCCAGCTTGCGAAAGATCGCCTTCTTGGCATAGCGCTTGGTGCTGTCCGGCAGGTTGGCTTCGTTGGCAGCAATGCCCCGCGCATCGGCTTCGGCCACCACACGGCGCAGCGCGTCCTCTTCGAAGATCTCCTGAAATCCGATAATATCGGCATCCATCGTCAGGATCTGGTCGGCCAGCCAATCGGCTTTCCACGCATATTCCTCGGGCGTGTACCGCTCGAACCGGTAATATTCCTGATCCGGACCGATCAGGTTTTTGACGTTGAAGCTGGCCACTGTGAAGCGGGTCATGTGCCGTCTCCGAACCGGTCAAGCGCCACCCGGAAAACGCCTGGATCCACATTGCCGCCCGAGACGACCGCGATGATCGTGTCGCCGGGCACCGTGTCGGAATGGTACAGCGCCGCGGCCAAGGCGATTGCGCCGCCCGGCTCGGCCACGATCTTGAGATGAGTAAAGGCGGCAACCATGGCGCGCAGGCAATCGTCTTCGGGCACAACAATTCCCGGGCCGCAAAGCCGGTGCAGGATCGGAAAGGTGATCTCACCCGGCGCCGACGTTATGATCGCGTCGCATAGTGAGCCCGAGGTCCGCGCATTGTGCTCGATCCGGCCCGACTGCAACGAGCGCGCAACATCGTCGAAGTCCACAGGCTCAACCGGTCGGGCGCGCAGCCCCGGCGCCGCAGATTCGAGCGCAAGGGCGATGCCCGACGTCAGGCCGCCGCCGCCGCAACAGACCAGCACATCCGCGTTGTCCACGCCGAACCCCTCGGCCTGGCGCGCGATCTCAAGGCCCGTGGTCCCCTGCCCCGCGATCACCTGCGGTTCGTCAAACGGCTTGATCAGATGCAAGCCACGCTCTTCGGCCAAGCGGGCACCAATGACATCGCGATCCTCGCTCGCACGATCGTAAAGCACAATTTCTGCACCCAACGCGCGGGTATTGGAGATTTTGAGCTGCGGGGCATCGGAGGGCATCACGATCACCGACGGCAGACCATGCTCCGAGGCGGCCCGAGCCACCCCCTGCGCGTGGTTGCCCGAAGAGAACGCGATCACCCCATCGGCGCCGCCGTCCGCCACCAGGGCCGAAACCGCCGACCGGGCCCCGCGATACTTGAACGACCCGGTATGCTGCAGGCACTCTGCCTTGACCAGAACCCGCCGACCGGCGATCTCGTCCAGAAACGGCGACCACAGCATCGGCGTTTCGCGTACGATCCCGGCGTTTCGCTGGGCAGCGGCATGGATCATGTCGATATTCATGCCGGAAGCCTTTCCAGCCATTCGCGCAGCACCGCAACCGCGTCCGGCTCGTCCAGAAACGGCACATGCCCGCGATCCGGAACATCGCGCCAGATCATATCGGGGCGGCGGCGCTGCATCTCCTGCGCTGTTTCCAGTGACAAGAGGTTCGAGTTTGCGCCCCGGATCAACGCAAGCGGAAGGCCCGCCAACGCGTCAAACAGCGGCCAGGCATCCGCGGCGGGCGCGGCGCTTGACTCCAGCACCGCATCGCGCAGTTTGGGATCATAAGTCAGACCCAGCCCCGCGTCGGTTTCGACAAAGTGCTTGCGCACCTCGGCCTCCCAACGCTCCATCGGGACATTCTCAAAGCCAGGAAGACGCGCGGCCCGCACGGGCGCCATCTCGGCAAAGCTCTTCTGCGGCGGCACTTTGCCCAGATACCCGCTGATATCGGCCAAACCGTCCGCCGCAATCTCGGGGCCGATGTCATTGAGACACACGCCCGCCAGCCGATCCTTGGCCGTTGCCGCCAGCAGCATGGCGATCAAACCACCGCGCGATGTGCCCAGGATTGCGGCCTGCGCCAAACCCAGGTGGTCCAGCAACGCCACGGTGTCCTGCGCCTCGACCGGGATCGTGTAAGTCTCGTAGGGCGCCCAGTTCGACGCGCCACGCCCACGATAATCAAGGCAGATCATCCGGTACCCCTCAAGGCACGGCGCAACATACTCAAAATCGCGGCGGTCGCGGGTAAGACCGGACAGGCACAGGATCGGGAAACCCGTCCCGGTATCGGTGAAGGCCAGCTCAGTTCCGTCGGGGGCGCTGAAGCGGTGCATCACAACTGCCCCGCCAAGTCGGGGATCGGGCTCAGATCGTTCAAAACGTGATGCGGGCGGCCCGGCAGCCGGTCCACGGGTTCACCCGCGCGATTGACCCAGACCGTCTGAAACCCGTAGGCCGCCGCACAGGCCGCATCCCATCCGTTGGACGAGACGAACAAGACCTCTGCCCGGTCGCAGCCGAACGTACTACCGACAAGGTCGTAGACCCGCGCATCCGGTTTGAAGACGCCAACGCTTTCCACGGACAACACCGCGTCAAGCACGTCACCAATCCCGGCCGAGGTGACGGCCCCATCCAACATCTCAGGCGATCCGTTGGACAGGATCGCCGTCTGTCGGCCCGCAGTCTTTAACACCCCCAGCATGGCGGGAACCTCTGCATACGCCGCAAGCTCCCAATACAGCGCAAGCAAGCGTGCCCGCAGGTCTGCGTCGTCCAGACCCACCGCCTCCATCGCCCAGTCGAGCCCGTCCTTGGTGACCGCCCAGAAATCCGTGTGATCGTCGGTGACGGCGCGCAACCAAGTGTATTGCAGCTGTTTCGCCCGCCAATGCGCCGCGAGCGCTTGCCAATTCTCGGCCAATGCCTCGCGCCCCGGCTCCTCTGCGGCCATGCGCGCTGCCGCGCTGACGTCAAAGAGCGTGCCATAGGCGTCAAAGACACACGTTGTGATCGCCATGGCACATCCTCCGCTCACTCGGGCGGACAGTGGCACAGGCGGTTGGAGAGGGGAAGATCAGGCGGTCTCAGCCTCGGGCAGGATATAATCGCGCATCAGGTCGTGCAGGTCGCCGACATGGCCATCGGACCGCGCCGGGCGATTGGGGTCCGACGTGATGGCCACCGACAGGGACAGGTCGGGCACGATATAGATCATCTGACCCCCATAGCCCCGGCCATAGGCGACCTCGTGGCCACCGATCCGCATCAGAAACCAGCCGTAGCCATAGTTGTGGCGTGACCAGAACGAGCGCGTGCGGGGCATGAGCGCTGCGGTGACCCATTCCTGGCTGACCACTTGTGTGCCTTGCCATGTGCCACCGGCACGAAACATCTCGCCAAACCGAAACAGCGCCACGGGCGTGATTGCCATCTCGTTTCCGCCCATGTAGCGGCCCTGCGGATCGCGGGTCCAGGCCGGGATCTCGATCCCGAGCGGTGCACCCAGCCAGTCGCGCGCCAGCGTCAGCAAGCTGTCGCCCGTGACCTCGCTCAAGACTGCGCCGAGGACGTGATAGCTTCCTGTGGAGTAGAGCATGCGTGACCCGGGCTCGGCCACGAAAGGGCGCGACAGGGCGTCGGCCACCCAATCACGGCTTGATACCCATGCGCCGTAATTGCCGCCCGAGGTGCGCTCAAGGCCCGCCTGCATGGTCAGCAAATCTGCAATGGTGATGTCCGCAACCCGCGGATCGGCGCCCGCCGGGATAAGCTGCGGGGCCGTGTCACCCAGCCGCGCGTCAACGCCGGACAAGGCCCCGCGATCGATGGCGATCCCGGTCAGTACGGCCACCACAGTCTTCGACACCGATTTGATGTTGGCGGGCCGCTCCAGCGCCGGGCCACGCACAGCCTCGGCAGCAAGGATTTCCCCCTCGCGCCCGATCACGATGCTGCGCAGCTGGTCGAGATCCCGCGCCGCGCCCAGCGCCTGGGCATAGGGGGCGGTTTGCGCCATTGCAGGCGTTACGACGGCGGTGGAGGCAAGTCCGGCGATTACTGTGCGGCGGCAAATCTTGGATTGGGTCATGTCACGCACTTAAGCATTGCGCCCCCAAGGTCCACCGATCTGCCCGAATTCACGCGTTTGTGCGAACTAGTGGCGGCGAAAGAAGTTCCTAGAGGTTCTCGACCCGCGGCATCCCCATCACGTGAAATCCACCGTCCACCATGATGATCTGGCCCGTCGTGCTCGCGCTTTGGTCCGAGGTCAGGTACACCGCCGTTCCCCCAATCGCCTCGAGCGAGGCATTGGCAAGCAGCGGGGCGTTGGCCTCGGAATGCTTGTAGGTTCGCCGCGCGGCACCGATGGCCGAGCCGGCCAACGTCTTCATCGGGCCCGGGCTAATCGCGTTCACACGGATGCGATCGGACCCCAGATCATGGGCAAGATAGCGCACCGCCGTCTCAAGCCCCGCCTTGGCCACGCCCATCACGTTGTAGCACGGCATGACGCGTTGGGATCCCTCGAACGACAAGGTCACAATCGATCCGCCGTCGGTCATCATGGCGCTGGCCCGCCGCGCCACGTCGATGAACGAATAGCAAGAGATCTGCAGCGCCTGCGCAAAGTTCGCGCGGCTCGTATCCTTGAACCGAAAATCCGCCGCGAGTTCGGCCTTGTCGGCAAAAGCGATGGCATGAACGACGAAGTCGAGACTGTCCCAGCGCGCGGCAATCGCGGCAAAACCGGCATCCATCGAGGCATCGTCTGTCACATCGAGATCGACCAGGATGTCCGAGCCGACCGAGGCGGCCAGCGGCTCTACCCGCCGTCCGAACGCCTCACCCTGGTAGCTGAACGCAAGGTCCGCCCCCTCGCCCGCCAGCGCCTGCGCGATCCCCCAGGCAATCGAGCGCTCGTTCGCCACGCCCATGATCAGCCCACGTTTCCCCGTCAGCAAACCTGGCATCGCGCTAACCGTGATACTTGCTCATGACGAGCGTTGCGTTGGTGCCGCCAAAGCCGAAGCTGTTTGACAGAACCGTGTCGAGCTCGGCCGCGCGCGGCGCTGTCACGATCTCTTCGGGGCGCAGGGCCGGATCAAGCTCGTTCACGTTGATAGAGGGCGAAATAAAGCCCCCTTCCATCATCAACAGACAGTAGATGGCCTCGTGCACCCCGGTCGCGCCCAGGCTGTGCCCGGTGAGCGACTTGGTCGAGCTGATGGGTGCATGCTCCTCACCCAGGACACGGCGCACCGCCTCAACCTCAGTGACATCGCCTGCAGGCGTCGAGGTGCCGTGCGCATTGATATAATCAACGGTGCGATCGCCCAGCGTCGCGATGGCCTGCCGCATCGAGCGTTCGCCGCCCTCGCCGGACGGGGCGACCATGTCATAGCCGTCAGACGTGGCGCCGTAGCCGGTGATCTCGGCATAGATCTTGGCACCCCGCGCTTTGGCGTGTTCAAGCTCTTCCAGAACGACCATGCCGCCGCCACCACCGATGACAAACCCGTCGCGCGTCGCATCAAAGGGGCGTGACGCCGTCTCTGGCGCGTCATTGTACTTCGAACTCATCGCGCCCATGGCATCGAACAGGCATGACAGTGTCCAGTCCACCTCTTCCCCGCCACCGGCAAAGATCACGTCCTGCTTACCCATTTGGATCAGCTCCGCCCCATTGCCGATGCAATGGGCACTGGTCGAACAGGCGGACGTGATCGAATAGTTCACACCCTTGATCTTGAACGGCGTGGCCAGACAGGCAGACACGGTGGATGACATGCAGCGGGTGACCATAAACGGCCCCATGCGCTTGGGCGCACCCTTGGTCATCACGGTGTTGAAGGCCGTAAAGAAGTTCGATGTGGACGGCCCGCCCGAACCCGCCACAAGACCGGTGCGCTCGTTCGACACATCGTCTTCGCTCAGCCCGCTATCCGCGATCGCCTGTTGCATCGCCAGATAGGCATAGGCCGCTGTCGGCCCCATGAACCGCAACTGGCGTTTATCGATGGCCTCGACCAGATCGATTTTGGGGATGCCGGCCACCTGGCTGCGAAACCCGTTCTCGGCATAGTTGGGCTCAAAGCCGATGCCCGACCGCCCCACGCGCAAGCTGTCGCTAACCTCGGCCGCATCGTTGCCGATGGGCGAGATGATGCCCAATCCTGTGATCACAACCCGGCGCATGGCGTGCCTCCCTTCGGCTTTGGGTCAGCTGGCCGTGGCCAACCCGACCTTCATATCTTTGACGGCGTAGATCTCTTCGCCATCGGCCACGACCCGGCCATCGGCAACGCCCATCTTCAAACGCCGGTCAATCACGCGCGTGAAATCGACGTAATAGGTGATCATCGTCCGGTCCGGCCGTACCATCCCGGTCAATTTCACCTCGCCCACGCCCAGCGCAAAACCTTGCCCCTGCCAGCCCCGCCAGCCCAGGTTGAACCCGGTCAACTGCCACAGGCCATCGAGGCCCAGACAGCCCGGCATGACGGGATTCCCGGGGAAATGGCACTCAAAAAACCACAGATCCGGCGTGATATCGAACTCGGCCACCACATGACCTTTGCCATGTGCGCCGCCGTCACTGCTGATATCCGTGATCCGATCCATCATAAGCATCGGCGGCAAGGGCAACTGCGCGTTTCCAGGGCCAAAAAGCTCGCCCCTGGCGCATTTTAACAGATCGTCTTTGCCGAAACTGGTTGGAAAGTCTGCCATTCGGCGTTGTCCGTTCTGCTCTGTCACCGTCGCGGCAGGTCTATCACCGGGCGTTTGGGGCGTGCAAGTGGTGTGCTGGGGACAGCAACCACAGGGTTTTCCGGTGAATCTGTTTGAAAAATGCCCTCGTCAGGCTTTATATACTGTTCGTGGCGCACATAGGCATTGGATGATGACACCGAAAGCGATCGATCGGGGAACGGAATGGCTTGTGGCCGCTGGGCTGCGGCCCACGCGCCAGCGTGTCTCGCTTGCCGCCCTGCTTGTCGGTGATGGCAAGGACCGCCACATCACCGCCGAGATGCTGTATGAAGCCAGCCGATCCTCGGACGAAAAGGTGTCTCTGGCGACGGTGTACAACACGCTGCGCGCGTTCTGTGACGCCGGGCTCATTCGCGAAGTGATGGTGGACGGGGCCAAGAGCTATTTCGACACACGGGTCGATGACCATCCGCATTTCTTCTGGGAAGACACCGCATCGCTGACCGATGCGCCCGCGGAAGAACTTGAGATTGCGCGTCTGCCCGATGCCCCGCAGGGAACCGAGATTGCCAAGGTCGACGTGGTGATCCGCCTGCGCCGCAGGTAGCGGTTACTCTGCCGCGAGCGGTAGTTCCGAACGACCGACCGCCGCGATATCGGCCACCACGCGATCAATCACTTCCTTAAATTCAGGAAAATGGGCGCTGGGGCGGATCGTCTTTTCGTTCATGTAGAGCGATCGGTCGATTTCCACCTGAATCACGTGTTGACCCCGTGACGGGCGGCCATAGTGCTGCGTTGTATAGGCCCCGGCGAAGGGTGCGTTGCGCACAACGGCCAGACCGGCATCGACAAAGGCGGCTTCGATCCGGTCCATGATGTCGCCCCGCGCCGCGGCGCCAAAACGATCGCCCAGCACGATTTCGGGCCGGATCCCGTGGGGATGAACCACCGCATCCAACGCTTCGTGCGGCATCGAATGGCAGTCGATCAGGATGGCTTCGCCAAACTGGGTCAGCGCGCTGTTCAACAGGGCGTGCAGTTGATCGTGGTACGGGCGCCAGTGATCCCGCAAACGGCCATGCGCCTCGCGCATCGAAATCTTTCCGCGATAGATCGCGCGGCCGTTGGCGACGACGCGTGGAATCACCCCCAACCCGGAACTGACCCGCGGATTGTGCGCAGGCTTTGAGACGCCTTCGATCAGCGCTGGGTCCAGCTCATCGGCGCTGCGGTTCAGATCCACAAAGGCGCGGGGGGCGCAGGCCGCCAATAGGGGGGCGCCGCAGGCGGGTGCGGCATCAAACAGCATGTCAACGAAGGCATCCTCGGACGACCGGATTGTGCGTTCGTCCAAAGCCGAGCGCCGCAAGAACCCCCAGCTGTAGCTGCGCCCACTATGGGGCGATGCGAACACGACGCTTGTCGTGCGCATCTCGGGCAAGGACAGCTGAAAGGCAGTCTCGGTCATGGGATCTCCTCACACGGTGGTTATAGGACGAATCCCGCGCAGTCCAAAAGCCCTTGAAGACTCTGCACGCACCTTTTATAGACCCATCCACCGACGCGGGCCTGCCCGCGTCTTGTTCGTTTGAATGGGCCGGAAACGGCGGTACCGGGCGATTAGCTCAGCGGTAGAGCACTTCGTTGACATCGAAGGGGTCACTGGTTCGATCCCAGTATCGCCCACCACGAGATTGCCGGCTTGCCGGTGGAACCGAAACAGGCGCTGATGCGCCGCGACTTTGGGAGAGGGACCATGAAGGTCAGAAACTCGCTCCGCTCGCTGAAGAACCGGCATCGCGACTGTCGCGTCGTGCGCCGCAAGGGCCGCGTCTACGTGATCAACAAGACGCAGCGCCGGTTCAAGGCACGCCAGGGCTGACCCCGCGGTCAGCTGTGTGAGGAAAGCCGCCCCATGGCGGCTTTTTTCGTCTTTGCCACCAAACCAAGCGACACGCCATGCCCGCCATCCTGTCGATCCGCGATCTTGTCAAAACCTACAGCGACGGATTCGAAGCGCTGAAATCCGTGAACCTCGACATTGAACAGGGCGAGATCATCGCCCTGTTGGGCCCCAATGGCGCCGGCAAGACGACCCTCATCTCGACCGTATGCGGGATCACAAAGCCCACCTCTGGAACCGTGACCGTGGGCGGCCATGACATTCTGCGCGACTTCCGCAAGGCGCGCGCGATGATCGGCCTGGTCCCCCAGGAAATCAGCCTTGAGCCCTTCGAACACGTGATCAACACCGTGCGGTTTTCGCGCGGACTGTTCGGAAAACCGGCCAATGATGGTTATCTGGACGACCTGCTGGATCAGCTGTCGCTTGGCGACAAGAAGAACCAGCGGATCGTGACGCTGTCCGGCGGGATGAAACGCCGCGTCCTGATTGCCAAGGCTCTGAGCCATGAGCCGAACGTTCTGTTTCTCGATGAACCAACCGCCGGGGTCGATGTCGAGCTGCGCAAGGACATGTGGCAGATCGTCGAAGGGCTGCGGCGCAACGGTACGACCATCATCCTGACGACGCATTACATCGAAGAGGCCGAGGCGATCGCCGATCGCGTTGCTGTCATCAACAAGGGCGAGATCGTGCTTGTCGAAGGCAAGGATGATCTGATCACGCGGATGGGGCAAAAAGAGCTGCGCGTGGACCTGCACCAGGCAGTCACAACGCTGCCGCCCGCGCTAGCGGGCTATGATCTCGAGATCGGCGCAGACGGGCACTCGCTCGTCTATCGCTATGACGCGACGGCGGGGCGCACCGGGATCACACGCTTGCTCAACGATCTGTCGCAGGCCGGTCTGCACCTACGCGATATCGAGACACGGCAATCGACGCTGGAAGAGATCTTTGTCGGACTGGTGAGGGAGCCGTCATGAACCTGCAAGCGATCAAGGCGATCTATCGCTTCGAAATGGCGCGGTTCTTCCGGACGCTTTTACAAAGCTTTCTGTCCCCGGTCATCTCGACCTCGCTGTACTTCGTGGTGTTCGGCGCCGCGATAGGCAGCCGGATACAAGAGGTCGACGGCGTAAGCTATGGCGCCTTTATTGTGCCGGGGCTTGTCATGCTGACGGTGATGACCCAGGCCACGACCAATGCGAGTTTCGGGATCTACTTTCCAAAGTTCATCGGCACGATTTATGAGCTGCTGTCCGCCCCCGTGAATTTCCTGGAAATCACCATCGGCTATGTCGGCGCCGCAGCAACGAAGGCCTTGATCATCGGGCTGATCATCCTGGCCACTGCCTATTTCTTCGTCGATCTGCCCATCACACACCCACTGGCCATGGTCGCGTTCCTGTTGCTGACCTGTCTCAGCTTTGCGCTTCTGGGCTTTATCATCGGTATCTGGGCCGGAAATTTTGAACAGCTGCAATTGATCCCGCTGCTAATCATCACGCCGCTCGTCTTCCTCGGCGGGGCGTTCTATTCGATCTCGATGCTGCCCCCGGCGTGGCAGGTCGTGTCGCTGTTCAATCCGGTGGTCTACCTGATCTCGGGCTTTCGCTGGGCGTTCTTTGGCACTGCGGACGTGCCGGTCGGGATCAGCCTTCTTGCGATCACGTTGTTCACCCTGCTGTGCATGGCGTTCATTGCCTGGATTTTCCGCACCGGCTGGCGGATTCGGCAATAGCTAGAACCACTGCCCCGGTTCCATCAGGCCGAGGTCCAAAAGCTGTTGCGACCGCCATTCGAACGGGATCGAGTTGTGCCAGAGGAACGTGTCGATCTCAAAGGTTGACCCGGCATTTGTCTTCAGCGCCTTTGCCGTGCGGAACGAACAAATCGCGGCCGTCAGGTTGTGATGCCAGGGGCAGGCGTAGGTGTTGTATTCCTCATCGTTGAACGTGTGATCCGGTCGCAACCGAAGCCCCGGTTTCGCACGGAACAGCGAGATTCGGTCGATCTTGCGCCGGGGCATCGGCACGTGCTCTTCAAACCGCCAGCGCAGGCCGCCATAGAAATTCAGCTGCCGCTCTTTCGGGTGATCCTGGTTGTCAGGATCGGTCCTCGACAGCGCATAATATCCTGACTTGTCCAGGTGCGCGTGCTCCAGCGACACGGCATCGGGGAAGGCGCCGGTGTCGTCCGCATAGAGGTCGATGACATAGGTAAGCATGGCATCACGCCGCTCTTCGGCGTGAAAGGTCAGCATCTCACCCACGGTGCGCGTCTCGGAAAACGGGTAAAACAGGTACTCGGCGTTGTAACAGTAATAGAGCCACAGCCCGGGTGCTGCATCGATGATCCGGTTCACCGCCCCCGCTGTCGCATCCGCCGCTGTCATCGCAAATGGGATGCGGCGGATCGACTTTTCCAGCTCTTCCGGCAGGCGCAGCTCGTGCGGCGCAAAGACCAGCACCTCACGAAACCCGGCCATCTGGTGGTGCCGGATCGAGGTATCGACCTCCACCAGATCCTCGACAAAGATCATCGCGACGGGCCCTTTTTTCAGCGCATCGCGTCCCTTTTTCAGAAAGTGATCCAGATCGTTGTATCGCATGCCTGCCCGCCTTGCGGTGTTTTGGTAAAGACTCTCTCAACGGGCGCACGTTTGCAACAGCGCAGGCCAGCGTGTAGGACGACGCCCGAACCGCGAATGCAGGACCTTTGGCCGTGACAAAGAAGCTCTTCATCAAGACCTACGGGTGTCAGATGAACGTCTATGACAGCGAGCGTATGGCCGAGACGCTCGGCGCCCAGGGCTATGTCGAGACCAAGACGCCCGAAGACGCGGACATGATCCTTCTCAACACCTGCCACATTCGCGAGAAGGCGGCAGAAAAGGTCTATTCGGAACTGGGCCGGTTCAAAGGGCTGAAGGCCGAAAAACCCGATCTGAAGATCGGCGTGGCCGGTTGCGTGGCCCAGGCCGAGGGCCAAGAGATCATGCGCCGTCAGCCCATGGTCGACCTCGTCGTGGGACCGCAAAGCTATCACCGCCTGCCCGAGTTGGAGGCAAAGGCGGGACAAGGCCACAAGGCCCTGGACACCGATTTCCCGGAAGAGGACAAGTTCGACCACCTGGCCCAACGCCCCAAAGCCAAACGCGGGCCGACCGCGTTTTTGACGGTGCAGGAAGGCTGCGACAAGTTCTGCGCCTTCTGCGTGGTGCCCTATACCCGCGGCGCCGAAGTCTCACGCCCCGCCGAGCGGATCCTGACGGAAGCGCGCGACCTGGTAGAGCGTGGGGTGCGCGAGATCACGCTGCTGGGCCAGAACGTCAATGCCTATCACGGCGCAGGCGACACCTGTGACTGGTCGCTCGCCCGGTTGATCCGGGAACTGGCAAAGATCGATGGGCTTGCGCGTATCCGGTTTACGACCTCGCACCCCAACGACATGTCCGATGATCTGATTGCGGCGCATGGCGACTGCGACAAGCTGATGCCCTACCTGCATCTGCCGGTGCAGTCGGGATCCGACAAGATCCTGAAGGCGATGAACCGCAAGCACACCGCCGAAGCCTACATCGCGCTGATCGACCGGCTCCGCGCGGCGCGGCCCGATATCCTGCTCTCGGGCGATTTTATCGTGGGCTTCCCGGGCGAGACCGAGGCCGACTTTGCCGACACCATGGCGCTGGTGGAAACCGTGGGCTACGGCCAGTCCTATTCGTTCAAGTATTCCCCCCGTCCGGGCACGCCTGCCGCGGAACGCGCCGACGTGGATGAGGGCGAAAAAGACGACCGGCTGCAACGCCTTCAGGCGCTCTTGCGGCAACAGCAAACGGCAGCCCAAGACGCGATGGTCGGGCGCGAAGTCTCTGTTCTGTTCGAAAAGCCCGGCCGCATTGACGGCCAGATGGGCGGCAAGTCCGAGTACCTGCACGCCGTCCACGTCCACGCCCCCGACGCCAAGCGCGGCGATATCCGCCGGGTCCGGATCACCGAAAGCGCGGCAAACTCGCTCGGCGGGACGCTGCTTTAGGGCAGCACACCCAACCACAGCCACGCGGATACAATCGAAAGCGCTGTTCCGACTAGAACGGTCGTCGCCGCCACGCGCTTGGCCACGCCGTACATGTTGGCAAAGATGTAGGTATTGACCCCCGGCGCCATCGCCGCCGTCAAAACGGCCGAGCGGAACGCGTCACGCGACAGGTCCGTGGCTGTGCCCATCGACCAGACAATCGCCGGGTGCATCACCAGCGACACCGCACAGATGTACAGCACGATCCGCAGATCCCCCTCGGGCCGGTACCGCACCAGCACCCCGCCCAGCGCAAAAAGCGCGGCGGGCAGTGCCGCCTGCACGACCAGGTCCAGCGCATCGGCCACGACCCCCGGCAAAGGCACCTCGCCGAGGTTCACCGCAAAGCCGAGGGCAATTGCGATGACCAACGCATTGCGAAACATCGCCACCACGACCTTGCGCGCGGTGGTCAGCCCCCCGGCGCCCCGGTTGCGCACAATCTCCATGACCGTAACGCCCAACCCGTAGCAAAACGGCGCATGCAACGCGACGATGGCAAAGTTCGCCTGAAGAGCGTCCGCGCCATAGGCCCGCTCGGTGATGGGCAGGCCCAGAAGAACGCTATTGGAGAAGAGACAGCAAAACCCGATCGCCACACTGTCGGTCCACGGGCGGCCAAACAGGTAGCGCGCCCCGTAGAGCCCGGCAAAAAAACCGGCCGCAGCGCCGAGGTAAAAGCTCAGCAGCAAGCGCACATCAAAGCTTGCCCCAAGATCAAGCCCGGCGATGGCCGAGAACAACAGGCAGGGGATCGCAAAGTTCTGGGTAAACTTGTTCAGCCCATCGACCCCGGCGTCGGAAAACAGCTTGAGTGCGACTGCAAGATAGCCAAAGCCGATCACCAGAAAAACCGGCAGGATGACATCGATCAGGGCCTGCACGGCACCCTCACAGGTCGTAGCTGATGGTCATCCCATCGTAGGCCGGGGTGATATGGTCGGGCGTTTCCGCGGCAACGGTCTGATAATCCATGTCGATATGCATGTTGGTCAGCACCGCACGCTTGGGCGCGGCCCGTGCAATCCATTCGAGCGCGCGATCAAGGTGGACATGTGTGGGGTGTGGCGTCCGGCGCAGCGCATCAAGTACCCAGCAGTCGAGCCCCGCCACCGCAGACCACGCCTCTTCCGTCATCTCTGCCACATCCGGCAGATAGGCCAGATCGCCAATGCGAAAACCAAGGCTGTCCATCGACCCGTGGCCCACCTCGAACGGGCGCAAATCTATCGGACCGCCCGCCCCGCTGATCTCAAACGGGCCGTCGATTGTATGCAGATCAAGGATTGGCGGATAGGGCGAGCCTTGCGGTTGGACAAAGGCATAGCCGAACCGGGACAACAATGCCTCCTGCGTTGGACCATCGGCCCAAACCGGCAGTCGCGCCCGCATGTTAAAGACAATCTGGCGCAGATCATCGATGCCGTGCACGTGATCGGCATGGGCATGGGTATAGACGACGGCATCCAGCTCTCCCACGCCCGCATCGAGAAGCTGCATCCGCAGGTCCGGGGATGTGTCGATCAGCACCCGGGTGGCGCCCGCATCGGTCGTCCGCGTGATCAACATCGAACACCGCCGCCGCCGGTTCTTCGGGTTCGCCGGGTCGCACTCCCCCCAATGGTCGCCAAGGCGCGGGACGCCCCCCGACGAGCCACTGCCGAGAATGGTGAAGTCTAACCGTGCCATCAGGCCGCCGCTTTCCAGAACAGCCGCTCAAAATTGGCCTCGGTCTGGGCGGCAAATGCGGGGTAGTCCATACCGAACACCTCGGCGCCCACGCGCGCGGTGTGTGCGGTATAGGCAGGCTCATTGCGTTTGCCACGGTGGGGTGGCGGGGCAAGATAGGGCGCGTCCGTTTCCACAAGGATCCGCTCCACCGGGGCGTCGGCAAAAATCGCCCGCAACTCGCCCGATTTCGGAAATGCCGCAATGCCCGACATCGACAGGTAAAAGCCAAGCTCCAGCGCAGCCTCAGCCAGCGCGCGCGTGCTTGAAAAGCAGTGCATCACGCAGGTGAACGCCCCCGCCGCGTGCTCTTCCTTGAGGATACGAGCCATGTCGTCGTCCGCAGCGCGCGCGTGGATGATAAGCGGCAGCTTTGTCTGCCGCGCCGCCTCGATGTGCAGGCGCAGGCTCTCTTGTTGCACCGCCGCACTCTCGGACGTGTAGTGATAGTCGAGCCCCGTCTCGCCAATCCCCACGAATTTGGGATGCGCAGCCAGCGCGACCAATTCCGCCACGCTGGCCATCGGTTCCTCCGCAACACGCATCGGATGGGTTCCGGCGGCGTAGAACACCGGCGCATGCGCCTCGGCGATGGCGCGCACGTCGGGCTCATTTCTCAACCGCGTGCAGATCGTGACCATCCGCCGGACGCCCGCGTCCGCCGCCCGCGCAACAAAATCGGCAACCTCGCCCTCGAAGTCGGGGAAATCGAGATGGCAATGGCTGTCAGTCAGGCTCGGTGCGTCCATCATCCCGCCTACCGGCGCGCAAGGATGTCCGCCGCCGTCTCGTTGATCTTCAGCATCGTATCGAGAATTAGGCTGGCAGGGTCAAGGTTGACCGCCAGCGCATGCGCCGACCGCCCCGACAGCTCTTGCTGCAAGGCGGCCCACCGGCGCGCCGCGGCCATGTCGGGCGAAAGACGCGCCAGTTCCTGCGCTTCACCCGTCGCGGCCTCGGCGGCGGGCGGATGCCCCGCCCCGAACCGTGCCAGCCGCACCAGCATCAGATCAATCAGGCGCAGGGTCAGATCCCGCCGCGCCTCTTTCCCTCGCGCACCTGCACTGTCGGCGAGCTTGAGAATGGCCGCGCGATCCGCACGCGGCATCGATTGGGCAAGCCGGATCAGATCGGCGTAGATCGCTGGCCCGTCCTCTTCCATCAGCCCTAGCGCCGCCCCGGCCGAGCCCTGCGCCAGTTCGGCCAAGGCGCCGGTTTGCTCTGCCCCCGCCATCCCAGCTTGCGCCACCGCCCGTGCGATGTCTTCTGCCGACAGCGCCGCACAGCGCAGTTCGCGGCAACGCGATCGGATCGTCGGTAAAAGCTTGGCCGGTTGATGGCTGACCAGAAGCAGGGTGCAGCGCGCGGGCGGCTCTTCGAGCACCTTCAAGAGCGCATTCGCCGCGTTCACCGTCATCTCATCGGCGGCGTCGACAATCACGACGCGGCGGCCACCGTCTGCCGACGACAGCGCAAAGAACGATTTCAGCCCCCGCACCTCGTCCACGCCAATCGTGGTCTTCAGCCGCTTTGCCTTGGCGTCCCAGGCCCGCCGCACCAACAAGAGCCGCCCCTCTGACCCGGCGGCCACACGGCGGGCGACGGGATGCGCGGGATCAATCGCAAGCGTTGACGGGGGCGCGGGCTCGTCAAGAAACCCCGCATCGACCGGCGCCTCGGCCAAAAGAAACCGCGCAATCCGCCAGGCCAGCGTCGCCTTGCCGACCCCGCGCGGCCCAGTGATCAGCCAGGCATGATGCAGACGCCCCTGGGCATAGGCGTCCAGAAACGCCGCCTCTGCCGCCTCTTGGCCGAACAGCTGGGCCGTGTCGCGGGGATGCGGCGCATCACCCTGACGATCCGCCTCTGGCGGGGGGGTATCGCTCATGCCAGTGCGGCGTCGGCCAGGACCGCGATTTCTGTCGCTATCGTATCTTCGTCTCGCATGCCGTCGATTATACGGAACCGTTCGGGATTGTCCCGCGCCAGTGCCAGAAACCCCGCGCGCAGCCGGACCTGAAAATCGGCCCCAAAATCCTCAAAGCGATCTTCACCCGATCCGCGCGCAAGGCCCCGGGTCAACGCCTGCTCGGGGTCCATATCGATCACGAATGTCAGGTCTGGTTCGCGCCCGATCATCAGCTGGTGCAGGTCGTCGACAATGTGGCGCAGATCACCGCGCGTAGTGCCCTGATAGACCCGGGTCGAGTCAGCAAAACGATCCGAGATGACCACGCGCCCCTCCGCCAATGCAGGGCCAATGGTCTTTTCCAGATGGTCGCGACGCGCAGCGGTGAACAGCAGGATCTCGGTTTCGGGTGACCACCGTTCGGGATCCCCTTCCACAAGCAGGCGCCGAATTTCCTCGGCGCCCTCGGACCCGCCCGGCTCTCGTGTCAAAAAGGGGCTCTGCCCCTTGCCCTCGAGATAGGCCGCCAGCCGCCGCGCTTGCGTGGACTTGCCGGACCCATCGATCCCCTCAAACGTGATAAAGATCACCGCAGCTGTTGCGCCTGATCGATGGCTTCGCGAAACAGCACCTTCGCAGCCGAGCGAACGCGCGGCAGAAACCCGCCACGCGCCACGTCACGATCGGACACCAACGGAATTCGCGCATCAGGCAAACCTTCGCGGGGCACAACCAGTTCGGCAACGGGTTGGCCAGCCTCGATCGGCGCCTCCAGCGGCCCACGATATTCGACCCGAACGTCCTTTGGTTCATCCGCCGTCGCCGGCATCAAAAGCGACACATCCTCGCCCGCGACCAGGCTGATCTTGGTGTGATCGCCCATCCAGATATCGGCATCCGCCACCACGGTGCCCTCGGCCACCATGTCACGCTCGACAAACTGGCGAAACGCCCAGGACACGACCCGCTCGGATTCCTCGGCGCGGGCAACGCGGCTGTCGAGCCCGGTGACCACAAAGACGACGCGGCGATTGCCCTGCACGGCCGAACCGACAAGGCCAAAACCCGCCTCTTCGGTGTGCCCGGTCTTGAGCCCATCGCCCCCAATCCCAAGGCTCAGGATCGGATTGCGGTTGAACCGGTTCGCGGGGGAACGCCCGTCAAAATCATACTCGGTCATTGCGAAATAACCGTAGTACTCGGGGAAGTCCTGGATCAGCCGGGCCGCCAGCACGCCCAGATCCTGCATGGTCATGCGATGGTTCGGATTGGGCCACCCGGTCGAGTTCACAAAGGTCGATCCGGTCATGCCCAGATCCGTTGCGCGGTCGTTCATCAGCCGCGCGAACGCATCTTCTGACCCGGCAAGACCCTCGGCCACCACCACGCAGGCATCATTGCCCGACTGTACGACGATGCCCTTGATCAGCTGCTCAACGGTCGGCCGGTCGGTTTCATCCAGAAACATCGTCGAGCCACCCATCAGGCGCGCCTTGGTCGAAACTTGAAACTCGGTTTCAAGTGTCACCCGGCCATCGCGCAGCGCCTCGAACAACATGTAGAGCGTCATCAGCTTTGACATCGAAGCCGGCGGCAAGGGCACATCGGCCTGTTTTTCCAGAAGCACCGTGTCGGTCGTCAGATCGTAGACATAGGCCGCGGTCGCCCGGGTCTCGAACGCGGCCTGTGCCGGAAGCGTGATGCTCAGCACAGCCGCGGCACAGGTGATCAGGCGGAACAGTCCGGTCATCGCGCGTTTCCCCACTCCGTCAGTTTGAGACATAGTATGCATCGTCAAAGCCCAGCTGCCGGACCTGACCCAGGATAACGCGCTGGTCATCACGCGAGGCGGCGGGGCCGACCACCACGCGCCAGAACGTCTTGCCCTGGCTCTCTTGCTCCAGAACCGTTGGGACAATCCCGATGTTGCGCAGGCTCGTTGCCGTGTTTGCGGCGTTTTCCTCGACCGAGAAAATGCCGATCTGAATGAACGGCTTGTCCAGCGTCGACGTGGCCGCCGGTGCAGCGGCGGGGGCCGTGGCAACTATGGCCTCCGGTGCAGGGGCCGGTGTAACCGGCGCAGCGGGCTCCAGAACATCGGCTCCGCCGTCCAGCGACGTGGTCGTGATCGGCTCTAACCCCGTTGCCGCAATCGCGGCCTCTCCCGTTTCGGGATCAAGCGGAAGCTCGCCCTCGGCAACAATCGGCGCAACCGGCACCTGTTCGCGACGCAACGCAACCACGCTCAGGTCGGTCGGCTGCCCGGCCAGCATGCCCAGCGCCTCGGCCGCGTCAGAAGACACCTGAATGCGCGGCCCGGGGTTCTCCCGTTCGCGGCGGAACAGGGCGCCAATCACGGATTGCCCGTTGACAGAGTTGCGGATGATCACCCGCTCAGGGTCTGCGGCATCCGGATGCGCGACCCAAACACCGCCCAGCGACGGGCGCCCGTCCCAGAGACCCGTCTCGGTCGCATTGAAGACATCGGGCATTTCGACGTCACGTTCGATGCTGGACGCGGCGGCGACGCCGCCTTCGGTCGGCTCGCCCTCGGGCTCTGCCAACCACGAGCCCATGCCCAATTCCTCGCATCCCGAAAGCGATAGGGCGGCCACCAGCACCGCCAGTTTTGCCGTGAACACTCTTGCCATGCCTTGCCTCACCCCCGCACCTTTGCGGCGCGTTCTCGTATTCAATGTAGACCAGTCTGCTCGCCCGGCGCGCATTCACGGCCGCCGGTTTTGGAAACTCTAGCCTGCTATGGCGCATATTGGAAGAGTTCAGGGCGTTTACACCGACAGCGCGGCTGTTGCCCGGTGCTTTACATCACGCGTGTTTTGTCGCTAATCACGCGCCCAGCGGAGAGGTGGCAGAGTGGTCGAATGCGGCGGTCTTGAAAACCGTTGACCGTGAGAGCGGTCCCAGGGTTCGAATCCCTGTCTCTCCGCCACAGGCGCTTGTCTTACTCAAACAGTTCCGTTTTTCTCAGATTGCATGCGTCAACCCCGGGGCTTGAGCATGGGCATCTATCGCTGAGACGGACCGGCTTTTCGTTTTTTTGGCCGTTTTCCCTCACAGTCTCAGTTAGCTGAATTGCGCGGTCCATTCTCGCTAATAACGGCGATCTAACAGGGCATTTCCGCCTAATGCACCAAACTCCAACAGCTTGCGCGGCGATTGCGCTCGATGTTTCTTAGGCTCCGCTCGTGGTAAGCCGCCATTTAGCCAATGGCCGCTTCGTCCGCGTTGCAGTTGGCAGGGCTCCTATTTTGCATCTACTCCATAAGGTACAGGCGCAAATTGCGACCGCAGCATCGAAGGCGGTCGCGGGATGACCGCATTGGCTAGACGTATCTACCGACAGCCGCATCTTCTCCCACGGTGGGTGAGAACCCAAAAGCGCCGTTGTATTGGCCCTTGGGCCTCAAACACGAACGAACGCGCGAAGGGCAACCATGCTTTCGTGGCCTAGAGGTTTTGCAACTCAAGCTATGGCAGTTGCCTGCGCTCTGACACGTGTTTCCGGGGTGTCAAAGCGCAAGCAACAAGAGATGGGCTTCGCGTTCAAAGACGTTCAAGCAGCGAAGGCCGCCAACGGATCAGAAGCTGGCTGGATCAGGATCAAATGGTCGAAACCGGCCTCACTTAGGATAGACACAAACTCTGGCGAGGCGTCATTGATTAAGAGCCTCTCGCCCGTCCTTGTGTGAAGCATCTTGGCGGCGACAATCAGGGCGCTGCATCCGGCGCGGGTCACATGCGTGACGGCGGCAACGCTTACAACGACTTTGCCTGGACCAAGTGAGCCAAGTTCAACGATCGCATCGTAGATTGAGCCGGCTCCTTTGCTATCAAGCCGACCGTAAAGCCGGACGCTGTTGTATGGCCCGGCGTCTTCAACGCTAATTTCCATGCTGATCCTCTCCCGTTTTCTTGTCCGCTTTCGCGATCTCAGCCGCGACCGCGTCCTGCCGAAGCGCGCGCTTGGACCCCGCAATGGCCAGGCCCTCTAGGGTCAAGTCCGAGCGCGAGAGGCCAATGTCGGCAAGCTCGTGGTCGCTCATGCGCCTGAGTTCTCCCAAGACGCGCTTTTCCCAGGCAACATCCGGTCCCCAGCTGAGGCGAAGATGCTTGGCATTGCCTCCCGACGGATCGGTGGCCCAGATCCACTTGCTGATCAGCCTTTTCGGGGCGGCAATGTGGGCGAGTGTTTCGAGAACGGCGTTTGCCAAGGCCTGGCTGGCCGGAAGGCGGTTCGTTTTGGTGCGCATTTCTTCGTCCAATCAATATGTTATGAGACCACAGCGCGCGCGCCATGGTTGGCAGGATGAAAGCCCTGCGATTGTTGTCGGTCAGTTGTTGAAGTGGCCCCGATACGAAGCCTGCGCCGTTTATATGAATGCGCCGCTACGAACTGTGATCAAATTCGTCTCACTCAGAGCGCATTTTTCGCTTGTTTTGCCAAATTTTGCGAAAACCTCGCATGTGAGTATTTGTGGCGGTATCTGCCAGGGGGGAACTCGACCGGTTCCCCCACAAATGCAGGACGGCGACGCCTAAATGAGACACCGCCGTACGCTGCACGACCCCCGCACCCAACACTCAGAACTTGATACCAAGTAGGCCACTGATGCTCATCGCACCGTCCTGGGTCACACCTGCGCTGGCATCCAGCTGCCCCGAGGCGACCGGCCAGGACACGCTTGCGCTGATCGCGCCGCTTGTGAAGGACTGTCCGCGCTCGCCAGTTAGTTCAACCGCATATTCGCGCCCTTTTTCGTCATCGCTTGAGGCAAGCTCCAGCGAGGCACCGATGCTGCACTCTCCGCCAAGGCTGCCGAAGGACTGATAGCAGGTCAGACGCGGTGTCAGTGCGACCGAGGACCGGTCGTCGTTGAACCCACGCTCTACCCCGAACTCGGCAAATACCGCGCTGCCACTCACCGAGTCGAGGTCGAGCGTGCCGGACTGCGTGACGGCCCCAAGCGCGGCCTCCACTTCGGCATCGCCGCCTGGAGCATAGGCAAGCTCGACCCCGGCGCGCGGAGACAGGGTGTAGTTCCCATAGTCCAGGTCGCCCGATAGGGCCGCGCCCGCAAAGCCAGCGACATAGGTGTAGTCCCCGGTCGCGTTAATCACGCCCATCGGATCGTCAAAGGCCAGATCGAAATCGTGCACACCGGTGGCTGCCCCCAGGTAGTAGTCGAGGTACAGGTTGTCGTGCAGGCGGGTGGCGCCATAGAGGCCAGCGTTCAGGCCTGCGCCTTCGATCTCGCCCGTGGCTTCGCGATCCACGTCGCTCTGGCTGCCATAGAGCCCCACGAAGTACCCGCGCACGCTGTCGTCCGACACGAAACGTTCGCGGCGGAAGGACAGGTTCACGGCGGTGCGTTCAAGGCCACTGTCGGTGTCGAGGTGGCTGACGGTGCCTTCGACGATCGACCAGCGATCATGGCCGCAGTCATAGCGTTCGTCGAAGAGGCTGCCATTGACCGTGAGCCCGGCCTCGTCAGCGGTCGCATCGAGGCCGCGGTTGGTGCTAGCGCCATTGCCGCAGGTGTCGTAATCCGCCTCACCGTCTTCCATCAGGGCAAACTCCACCCGGCGGTTTTGGGCCATGCCTTCCACGGTTGCGTTGCTGGCAACCGGGCGCCGCTCGCCATACCCACGGGCGACAAAGCCCGAGGTATCGATCCCGCGTTCGGTCAAGGCGCCCAGAACCGCGTTCACCCGTCTTTGGCTCAGCGCGATGTTATAGGCGTCCGAGGCGCGGCTGTCCGTATGCCCGCCGATCTCGAAGACGCTGCCGTTACAGGTTGCAAGGACGCTTGCGATTTCATCCAGCACCCGATCGCTTTCGGGCTTGATGATGGCCTTGTCGGTGTCGAAGAGCACGTTCTTCGCCATCAGCGTCGCCGCTGCCGCACATTGGTGGCCGGTGCGCGACTTTAGCCGCTCCAGCGCGCCGGAGGCATAGTCACCCATGCGCGCGCTCTGATCGGCCAGCGTGGCCGCCACATCATCTTCCAGGATGGTCGTCAGGTCATCGGCGATTGCATCCAGAAGGTCGGTGTTGTCGACCGCAATCGTGACGGTTGCCGTGTCGCAATTTGTCGGGTTCAGCGCATCACACAGCTGATAAACCACGTTGTAGGTTCCCACGGGCGTGCCCGCAGGAATGGTGACCGTGCCGTTATCGGCAATCGCCACGCCGGTCAGGCCATCGGGATCGGTGATCGACAGGGTGGTTTGCGAACCATCCGTTGCAACGACACCCCCGCTGAGCGTGTCATTGGCCAGGACCGAGCCGACCGTGCCGCCCATCCCGGAGCCCACCGGGTTGGTGGCGAAGGTGTCATCGGCTGCGTCGATAGCCGGTGCGCTGACCGCAATGGTGGCCGTGGCCGTGTCGCAGGTCGTTGGCGCGGACTGATCGCACAGCTGATAGACCACGTCATAGGTTCCCGCAGGCGTACCGGCAGGGATTGTGACCGTCCCGTCATCAGCGATGGACACGCCCGTCAGTCCGTCCGGATCGGTCACAGACAGCGTCGTTTGCGATCCGTCGGTGGCAACACCACTGCCTGCCATCTGATCATTGGCCAGTACCGACCCCACCGCTCCGCCAGCAAACCCATCGACCGGCGTGCCCGCAAAGCTGTCATCCGTCGCATCGATGGCCGGGGCGGTCACGACAACAGTCGCGGTCGCCGTGGCGCAGTTCGTCGGGTTCAACTCCTCACACAGCTGGTACGTGATCGTATAGGTGCCGCTTGGCGTGGCCGCCGGGACAGAGATGGTGCCGTCATCGGCAATGGTGACGCCCGTCAAACCATCTTCATCGGTAATGGTCAGAACAGTCGCGGAGCCGTCGGTGGCAACCGCGCTGCCTCCCAGCGTATCGTTGCCCAGGACAGATCCTGCCGAGCCACCGGTCACACCGACGATGGGGGTACCGCTGAAGTCGTCGTTTGCTGCTGCGATGGGGGCGGCGCTGACCACGACGGTAGCCGTCGCGCTGTCGCAGAGCGTCGCATCGCTTTCGGCGCACAGCTCATACACGATGTCATAGGTTCCGGCCGGGGTTCCGGCAGGCACCGTGACGGTGCCGTTGTCGGCGATGGTGACACCGGTCAGACCATCGGGATCGGTGACAGCAATCGTTGTGGCCGACCCGTCCGTGGCGGCAGCGGCGCCGCCCAAAGTATCATTGCCAAGGACGGAACCCGCCACGCCGCCCGTCGCGCCAACAACAGGGCTCGCGCTGAGATCGTCGTCCACGGCATCAATCGTGGGGGCGCTGACCGAAACGGTCGCCGTCGCGGTGTCGCATGTCGTCGGAGCGGCCTCATCGCAAAGCTCGTACTCGATGTTATAGGTTCCGGCGGTGGTTCCCGCAGGCACCGTGATCGTGCCGTCATCGGCAATGGACACGCCGGTCAGGCCGTCAGGATCGGTAACGGTGATCGTGGTGTCCGACCCATCGGTGGCAACCGCGCTGCCGGCCAATTCGTCATTGTCCAGGACGGACCCGACCGTTCCGCCGATACCGCCATCAACGGGTGTACCGGCATAGCTGTCATCATGGGCTTCGATGGCCGGGGGCACGACCACAACAGTTGCCGTGGCCGTGGCACAGTTCGTTGGGTTCAGCTCTTCACACAGCTGATACTCGACCGCATAGGTCCCAATCGGCGTGGACGCGGGCACGGTGACGGTCCCATCATCGGCAATGGACACGCCGGTCAGGCCGTCGTTGTCGGTCACGGTCAGGGTGGTTTCTGACCCGTCGGTGGCCACGCCACTGCCATTCAGCGTGTCATTGATCAGAACCGACCCGACGCTGCCGCCCGTGGCGCCCACGACCGGGCTTGCACTGAAATCGTCATTGCCCGCCGCGATGACGGCAGCGCTGACGACAAGGGTCGCGGTGGCGGTGTCGCACATCGTTGCGTTCGCCTCGTCACAGATCTCATAGACGATGTCGTATGTGCCTGCCGGGGTCGCGGCCGGTACGCTGATCGTGCCGTTATCGGCAATGGTTACGCCGGTCAGGCCGTCGGGATCCGTGATGGAAATCGTGGTGTCAGACCCGTCGGTAGCAACCGCGCTGCCACCCAGCGTGTCATTGGCCAGAACCGACCCTGCCGATCCACCGCTCGCGCCCGCGATGGGGGCGCCGCTAAAGTCATCATTGACCGCATCGATCACGGGCACAGTGACAACGACCGTCGCCGTCGCCGTGTCGCAGGTCGTCGGATCGGCTTCATCGCACAGCTCGTAGGCGATGTCGTAGGTGCCCGCCGACGTGCCTGCGGGCACTGTGATCGTCCCGTTATCGGCAATCGATACGCCTGTCAGGCCGTCCGCATCGGTGACAGTGATCGTCGTGGCAGACCCGTCGGCGGGAGCGTCGCCGCCGTTCAGATCGTCATTCGCCAGGACCGAACCAACCGCGCCACCGGTAACACCGTTCACCGGGGTGCCCGCATAGTCGTCATCCAGAGCGACGACATCGCCAATCGTCTGGGCGCCGATGATAAAGGTTTTGTGGTCGGCGCCATCAAAGCCTGTGTAGGAAATGCGCAGCGACCGGACCTGGGAGGGGTTCAGGGGATCTGATGAGACATTGAAGCTGTCCATCGGAATGACCGAGATGTACCCGTTCTGGTTGAGCCCGACATTCACACCGGTATCGGTGTAGTCCAGCGCAGGCCGCCGGTTCACCGTGACGGATCCAAGCGCATTGCCGCCAGCGTCAAAAGCTTGAACGATCTGATCGTTGTTGCCGTGCCGCTCGGTCGTGATGAAGTAGAAATCCGATGTCGCCGGCACATCGTTCGGATAGGTGAAGGTCAAAAACCCGCTCGCCGCGTTGGAATCGATCTGTTGGTACTTGTTCAGGTCCATGTCCGAGAAGACGTTGGCCAGCATGTCTGCCGCATAGCTCGGGCTGGAAAACACGTAATCGCCCGCGACACCCTGGATGCGGGACTGAACATTCGATCCTGACGGAAAGCCGTTCGCCGAGAAGGCGCTTGGGAAGGTGAAATCGATATATGTCGTCGACCCAATCGTAACTGACGTCAGACTATGGATACATCCGGCATCGCCTGGGCCCGTACAGCTGCCCGATGGAGGGGCGCTGGAATTGATCGTGAACGAAAAGTCGCCCGTTTGCAGCGGGTTAGCCGATGCGATGCTCCCTGCCATGGTCAAGCCCAACGCGGTTGAGGCAAGCGGCAAGAGCTCCAGGGACTTTGTAACATAGGGGGCAAGCGCCGCCCGGGCGCGCAGGTAGGTCTGGGTCATGTACTCGTACTCAGTCGTTCACTCGTTAAGTCGTCCCATCCGACAGAACACGCCGGACAAAGACCGCACCGCTCGCAAACGGCGAGCAGATCACCAACAGTGGTAAACGCAAAATACGATTAAATTTTGGCCTTACTTTGAAGAATCAGGGCAAAGGCGGGAGACAGACGCTGTGTCGTTTCGCGAAACGCTCTGCCGTTGCATGTTCATGATGCTTACAATCTGACTGTCGAGCTAGAGTGCTGCCATGCCCAGTGAGATCAACAAAGAAAGAGCGCGGTTCTGGGCGCTCGCCACCGTTCTGAATGGGTTGGGGTTTACCCATGCATTGGCCTGAAGCTGCTGTTCAAACGACTCGCGGCATCGGGCACAACGGGCTCGCTGCGAATCCCGCAGCGTTTGCGGTGAGCCCTTCCTCCACTGTTTTGGTCGCTCTATTCCTATTCCGGTTTTCATGTTCGCGAAGTACTCTTGGGCCAACGTCGCAAGCTTCTCGCGGCTCCCCAAATTTGTGTAACGCCTGTCCTCGGTAGCAACTTTCGACCGGCGATAGCCATGATTTAGTGCGGACTGCACCCGACCTCGGACAATCGGTGGCGCATCGCCTTCCGCAGCCCTTGGCGGCTCGCACGTTTAGGCGATCGGGCCGCGCTACCGCACGATCAAAACCGCGCAATGGGCTCGGCGGGCGACCCGTGCAGCGGTCGAGCCAAGCAAGAACTCTTGCACACTCGACGCATGTGCGGGGATGACGATGCAGTCGGTGGACAGGCGCCGGGCCTCTTCGAGGATCTTGCCGGCCGGGTGGCCGTTGACGATGATCGGGGTGACTTGTGTCACGGCCTCGATCTGCTGTCTCTGGCGATCGAGTTCCAGCGCGATCACGTCGTTGGCCTGTCGGTCCGGCAGGTATTCGGCAAGGTAGCGCGGCGGAACCTCAAGCACGGTCAGCACATGAAGCAACCCGCCGGGGCTTAGCAGTTTGCGCGCCATGTCGATGGCAGGCCCCGCGTGTTCGATGCCATCGGGTGCAACCGGGACAAGGATGCTGGTGTACATCGGGCCTCCTTTTCAGGCGCGATCGAGTTGTTGCAGGAACGCCTCGAACTCACCGGGGGCCATGGCGGTGCTTTCATCTGAGGCGGGAAAGGACTGCTCTGACGCCGCTTGCCGGAAGCGCCCAGGCGCGCGCTTCTGCGCACCATTGGCGAGATCCGCCGGGTGCTGAAGCCGGGCGGCACCTATCTGGGAACGATGCTCTCAAAGCGCCGCCTGCCCCATGAACAAACCAAGGCCCCGGGCCGCGAGATCAGCCGCAATACCTGGGTGTTCGACAGCCCGGAGGGCGACAAAGTCCATCCTCACTACTTTTGTTCAGCGGCCGAGCTCTTGGCGTTGTTTTCCGGGTTTGAACCACTGACGCTGCACGACAATGAGCATGAGAAACCCGGCTCCTGGCACTGGCACCTGACACTGGAGCGTCTGTGATCCATGACGGCCATGAGTTTCGAAGGGGCGACGGTATTTCTGCCGGGCGAGATCGCGGAGACCACTGTCTGCGTGGACGACGGCGCGATTGTTGAGATCGGCGGCCCGCTTCAGGGCGAGGTGATCGATGCGCGCGGGCTGATCCTAGCGCCTGCGCTGATCGATGTGCATGGCGATGCGTTCGAGCGGCAGGTGATGCCCCGCCCCGGCGTGTTCTTCCCGATGGAAACGGCTGTGCTGGAAACCGACAGGCAGCTGGCCGCGAACGGGATTGCGACGACTTATCATTCGATCACGCTGGGGTTTGAACCGGGGCTGCGCAGTGTGGAGCGCGGGCGCGAGATGATCGCCGCCTTGCGCGATCTGGGCCCGCGCCTGACCGTTGAAAACCGGGTGCAGCTTCGGTGGGAAACCTTTGCGACCGAGGCAATCGATGTGCTCGACTGGGCGATGGATTGGGAGCTTACCCCATCGCTGGCCTTCAACGATCACCTCTCGATGTCGATGCGCAGTGGTGAGACGCGCATTCAGGATCGCTTGTTCGAACATGACCCGGCCTATGAAGTGATGGACATTGGCGATGATGCCCTGTTCGAGAACCGCCATCGCAAGCACGCCGAACGCTCGGGCCTCGACTACGACGCCTACAAGGTTCTGGTGCGCGAGGTTTGGCAGCGGCGCGAGGAGGTGCCCTGTGGGATCGCCGAGGTCGCAAGCGCGGCGCAGGAACATGGCGTGCCGATGCTCAGCCATGATGACACACAGGCCGAAACCCGCGCCTATTACCGCAGTCTCGGGGCGACGGTGTCCGAGTTTCCGATGACCATGAAACCCACGCAAGCCGCCAAGGATGCCGGCGATACAATCATCTTCGGATCGCCCAACGCGGTGCGGGGCGGCAGCCACATCGGATCGCTGAGTGCGGCGGATATGGTGGAGGACGGCTACTGCGATGTTCTGGCCTCCGATTACTACTATCCCGCCATGCTGGCGGCAGTGGATCGGCTGGATCGCGAGAGGCGGGCGGATCGGCTGACGCTCTGGTCGCTTGTCTCCGCAGGCGCGGCGCGTGCGATGAAGCTCGAAGATCGCGGCGACATTGCCGTGGGCAAGCGCGCCGATCTGGTGCTTGTCGATTGGCCCGAAGGCCATGCGCCCGCCATTCGCGGCACCTGGGTCAAGGGCCGCGCCGCCTATCGCGCCCACCCGGCCGGTTAGCCCGCAAAGACGTCCCCCCCTGATCCCATACTCTCGGAGACCCCATGACCCCGCTCAAGATCGGCGCCTGCCTGACATCTGACGAAATCGCTGTGCACCGCGACTGGCTCTTTGACGATGCACGCGACATCGAGCTGCAGGATTTCGGCAGCTACACCGCGCTGACAACCGAGCTTGAGGATCGCATTGCCGCCGCCCGGGCCGCGCTAGACGGGCATGCCGGGCGGCGCGGCATCCATGGGCCTTACGAAGGGCTCGATATGGATAACAAGGATGCCGAACTGCGCCCTCTCATCACCGCGCGCTTTCTCAAGGCGCTTGAGGCGGCGGACCGAGTTGAGGCGCGGCAGATGGTGATGCATTCGCCTTATTCGCGCTGGTTTCACAAAAACCGCCTCGCCAAACCGGACTATCCTGAAGAAAAGCTTGGGCGGATCCATGACGTGATGCTGCCCGTTGTGCGCCAGGCCGAGGCGCTTGGGATCACGCTGGTGATCGAGAATATCTTTGACGCCGATCCCGCCCATCGCCGGGAGATGGTGGAAAGCTTCAATTCCAAAGCCATCGCGCTTTCCATCGATACCGGCCACGCCCATCTGGCGCGCCGGATGTCAGACGCGCCGCCGGTGGATTACTTTGTGCGCGATGCGGGCGACCTGCTCGCCCATGTGCATATCCAGGATCTCGACGGCCACGCGGATCGCCACTGGGCGCCGGGCGAGGGCGAGATCCACTGGCCGGAAGTGTTCCGTGCGCTGGCAGAATGCCGCAGCGCGCCACATCTTGTGCTGGAGCTTCGGCGGAAATCCGAGATTCCGGCCGGGTTTGCTTACCTCAAGAACCTCGGGCTCGCGGTCTGAGCGAGGCCGGTTGCGCCACGCCGGCGGCCTATAGCGGAATCCGATACAACTTGTGCAGGCCACCGCCAAGTTGCGCGACGGCCTCGAAATCTTCAATGAACCACCCGCCCGCGTTCTCGATCACACGTTGCGAGGACTGGTTATCGCAAGCCGCTGTGACATCGAGATGCCCAAGGCCCAGGGCGCGCGCCTCGGGCAGGAGCTCGATCAGTGCCGCCGTCGCAAGCCCCTCGCGCCGCCGCCAGGGCACAACGGCGTAACCCACATGCCCAAGGCAGGTAGGCGGCAGGTCTTCCGTTCCCGGCTGCCAGCGCAGACCGATCGTGCCCGCAAACCCATCCTTCACGATCCAGCGCCGAAAAGACGGCAGGCGCGAAACCTGCGAACCGTCCGGCAGGGTAACCGGCGGGCCATCGCCAGCGAGGTCTGTCTGGCGCTTCAAAAACGCGTCGGCGTCGCGTTCGATCGCCTGCAACTGCCCGGCCGCCACGGCGGGGCGCAAATTGTCGGGCGACCAGCCGCGCTTCAGCGCGTCAACATAGCCCGGAAGCAGAGCCACGTTCGGTGTGAAGCGTACGGTCATCGGCATTTCGTAGCAAAAGCCGTTACGGCCGCTTAGCGGTATTTCTCGATAAAGGCATCGATCTCAAGGGTGCGGATATCGGGAAGCGCCTCCCCATAGCGCGCGCGAGGCCAATCCCAGACCGCAATCTCTTGCAACGCATCGGCCTGCGCCTCGCTGAAACGCTGCCTGATCATGCGCGCGGGCACGCCCCCGACAACGGTGTAGGGCGCCACATCGCGGGTAACCACCGCGCCCGCACCGATCACGGCACCCGTGCCCACGGTGACCCCTGCGGTCACCGTTACCCCATGGCCGATCCAGACATCATGGCCGATGCTGACCCAATCCGATTTTCGCCACTCGAAGAACTCGTGATCATCCTCGCCCAGCCCATAGGCTTCGGCACGGTACACCGAATGGTGCTGCACCGCGCGCCAGGTGGGGTGATTGCCCGGGTTGATCCGGGTTGAATTTGCGATCGAACACATTTTTCCGATCGTCGTCCACACGACATGGCAATCCTGCGTGATGTAGGACCAGTCGCCCATCGACCCCGCCTTGAGCACCGTGCCGCGGCCCACCTCCGTCCACATCCCAAGCTCGAAGTTTTCAACCTTCGCCTCGGGGTGGATCGTCGGCGCTTCCGACAGATGCGCTTTGGAGCCCGAGCCGCTCATGGCACCTTCCGGGGTTGGCGCTGCCTGGGCGCGCGCCCCGCGCTTTCAAGCATGTTCGGGCGCATGGAGGCGGATCTCAGGGGCCTCGAACTTCGCAAAGCGCCCGCCCACCAAGGCGAGCGGTTCGATCAGCGCCTTCAGCGTAAACGCCCCGATCTCGGGGAATTGGAGACCCATCGAATGAAAGGTGGCCGCGCGCTGGCCCGGTTTAGGATTGAGCCCATCATGGATATCGCGCGTGCCCAGTTTCAGATGGTGGGCGATATCCCATTCCTGTGTCTCGCCGCCGATCCGGGTCACCACCCAGCAATGCCCATCCTCGCAGGTGCCGCGCTTTTCCGCGGGGAAGAAAAACCCGGTTACATAGCCTGCCTCGATGCCCACGGCGCGGAGGGCGGCGATGAAGTAGGTGTTGATATCCACGCAAGAGCCCTCGGTCAGGCCGCAGCCCAGGGCGGGGATCTCCTCCAACCCATCGGTGAAGGCCGTTTCGGGATGCCCGTATGTGAACCGGTCTGCGGTGTGGCGTGCAATTGCGCGGGCGCGGGCAAGGCCGGCCCGCTCCGGCGCCACGCTCCGAACCTCGGCCACAAGCGCTGCGCCTGCGCGCGTGGAGGGTGATTCATGCGGGGTAAAGAGCGCATCGGGATAGGCGTGCGCGGCGGCAGAGACGTGAAAGGCCAGATCCAGCGTTGCGCCCGGCGCGGCGCACCAGAACGCCCGTTGCCCCGTTGCCGCCTCGCTGACGGGCCGCAAGCCTTCCCCCTCAACCTGCATAGAACTGCCATGGGGCGTTGCCATCCCGCCGGGAACCAGCACGCCCGTTGCCCCCTCGGGAAGCGCGGCGCGGTAAGACACCCGCATGGTCATTTCGCCAGATCCGCCTTTCCGATCAGCCGCGTGCGCACGAGGCCTGAAAGCCAATCGATCAGATAGACCATTGCAATGATCAGAAAGATGATCGTCCACGCCTCATCCCACTTATACGCGGCGATCCTGTCAGACAAAAGAAAGCCGATCCCGCCCGCGCCCACGATCCCCAGGATCGTGCCGGAACGGACGTTGGATTCAAAGTTGTAAAGCAGAACCGAAAGATGCACTGGCAGCACTTGCGGCATGATCGCGTAGCGGATCGTCTGCAGGCGCGAGCCACCCGACGCGACGACCCCCTCGACCGGTTTCTTAGATGTGTTCTCAAGCGCCTCTGAGAAAAGCTTGGCAAAGGTTCCGATCTCGCTGACAGCAATCGCGAGGATGCCTGCCAGAGGGCCAAGGCCGAAGGCGCGGATGAAGATCAGCGCAAGGATCAGGGTCTCAAACGCGCGGATCACATCGTAAACCCGGCGCGAGCCCTGCCGCAGCCAGAAGATTCGATTGATGTTCTTGGCGCCAAGAAAAGAAAGCGGAAAGGCCACGACCGCGCCCAGCACAGTGCCGAGAAAGGCCATCGAGAGGGTTTCGCCGAGGCCCTTCAGCACTTCCTGCCAGGCGTCCCAGGTTGTCCAGATATGCGGGGGGAACATGAAGGAAAGCACGCGGCCCAGGCGCCCCAGCCCGTTCCAGATCCGTTCGGGCGAGAAGTTGAAATCGTAAAGGCACCAGGCAAAGAGCCCGACGAACAGCGCCCAAAGCGCGATCTTGCGGGCGCGCACGGCGGGCGGATCGCGAAACGCGAGCGGCACCCGGGCCTGCGCGGCGGCGATGCGTTCGGGGGTGATCGTATCGGTCATGTCGGGTTGGCCTCCAGTCCGATCACGCGGTGGCGCAGTTTTTCCGATCCGTAATCGATCACGATGACGGTCACGAAGATGATGATGAACAGCGCCGAGAGATCGGTGTATTCCTGCAGCGACATGGCGGTGCGGAACTCCTGCCCCAAACCGCCCGCGCCCACATAGCCGATGATCGACGAGGCGCGCACGTTGATCTCGAAACGAAGCAGCGTGTAGCTGATGATGTTGGGCAGAACCTGGGGCACCGCGCCGTAACGGATCTGATCGAACCAGGTGCCACCTGCCGCCTTCACGCCCTCCAGCGGACGCATATCGATGTTTTCGTTAACCTCGGAGTAAAGCTTGCCCAGGGCGCCCGCCGCATGAAGCCCGATGGCAAGCACTCCGGCCAGCGGGCCAACCGAGAAGCAGAATACAAAGATCAGCGCCCAGACAAGCTCTGGCACCGTGCGCGCGATCTCAAGATAACGGCGGCTGAACCACAGCACCCACTTGTTGGGGGCGAGGTTGCGCGAGGCCGGAAACGACATCACGAACCCGCCGATCACGCCAAAAACCGTAGCCATAAAGGCGATCAGGATGGTTTCGACCAGAAGGTTCATCCAAACCCTCCAGCGCCAGAACCAGTTTGCCAGATCCTCGCCCAGCGTCGCCCAGTTCAGATCGGGGATGGTTTTCGAGATGTATTCGCCCAGCCGCGGGATCCCCGCGGGTATGATCCAACGCCATTCGCGCGAGCCATCGGGCATGGACACCTGCGTGACCTTGAAGAAGTCCCCAAGCCACGAGGACAGCACGAAGAGCACCAGAAAGATCGCGGTGCCCACGGCCCAGGTGATGCGACTTCGGCGGCGAAGCGCCGCAAATTCGGTTTCAAAATCCGAGATCACGCCACGGGGCGGTGGCGAGGCGACGGGGTCGGCGACAAGGGTCATGGGAGGATTTCGCAGTAAATGGCAGCAAGAAAGCGAGGGAGGTAACCCCCCTCGCCAATGTCACACGCTGGTGCGATTTAGCCCGAGTTGCGGCGCTCGTTCTTGAGCCACTCACGCATGTCGACGATCCACTGATAGCGGCTGTGGTCGACCTCGATCCAACCCTTCTGGGTCGAGTCGGCGCCGCCGGTCATCTCGACGAAGGCTTCGGCGTTCTTTTCGGGGATCTCCATTACGGCGGCTTTCATAGCGTCCTTCAGCCCCTGGGGCAGGTTCGCCCGTGCCGTGAAGGGGCCCGAGGTGATTTCGGGCGATTGCCAGATCGGGCAGGCCACGCCCTCTTCGATCATGCCCTTGGTGATCATCCGGGGGATGATGCCATTGGTTTCATTGGTCATATAGGTGGCGGCGGCATCGAACGTGCCGTTTACAACACCCTGTACCCCGGCCTCGTGGCTGCCTGAGAACGGCGTGGCCTCGAAATAGCTGTTGGGATCCACTTCCTTGGCAAGGTTGAAATAGGGCACGGCATAGCCGGAGGTGGAATCGGGGTCCGCAAAGGCCAGAACCTTGCCTTCGAGCGAGGCCAGATCTTCCAGCCCGCTGTCGCAGCGCGTCACGAGGATCGAGTAGTATCCGGTGGACCCATCGTTTTGCAGGCGGGACAGAAGCGGCTCAACACCACCTTCGGTTTCGGTATAGGCCGCGGCGTAGGAGGATGAGCCAAAGAACGCGAACTCGATCTGATCGGCGGCGATGGCCTGGATCACGCCGTCATAGTTTCCGGCGGTAAAGATCTCGACCTCAACACCCAGTTCGGCTTCGAGATATTCTTCAAAGGGGGTGTAACGGGCGATACGGTCTTTCTCGTTTTCGCCAGACAGAATGCCAAACTTCAGCACCTGATAGTCTTCTTTCCAGTCGGCGGCCATGGCGCCGGTGGCCGTCAGCGCGACAAGCGCTGTGGTCGTTAGAAATCGCATGGGGGTATCTCCCTGGTTGGTTGGCGGTCGTAAGGGTGGATTAGGCGGGGACAGGGACCGGCGATTGGGTCGACGTCACCGCCTCGTTGAATTCGCGCAAACCGTCGATCCCGTAGATGTCGCGCACCACATCATCGGTCAGCTGGGCGGCTGTGCCGTCAAACATGACACGCCCCAGCCGCATCGCGATGATCCGGTCGCAATACGCGCGGGCGGTATCGAGCGTGTGCAGATTGACGAGGACCGTCAGACCATCCTCGCGGTTGATATCGCGCAACCCGTCCATCACAAGCGTTGCGTTTGCCGGGTCGAGCGATGCAATCGGCTCGTCCGCCAGCATAATTCTTGGCTGCTGCACCAACGCCTTGGCAATCGCAACGCGCTGTTGCTGCCCGCCCGATAGTGTGCCGGCCCGTTGCAGCGCCTGGCCCACCAGATCAAGGCGGTCCAACGCCTCGATCGCCATGGTGCGCTCTTCATCGGTAAAGCGCATCGTCATCGACGACAAAAACCCGCGCTCGGCCAATCGGCCGATCAGGACGTTCGTCAGAACATCGAGGCGATCGACAAGATTGAACTGCTGAAAAATCATTGCACAGTCGCGGCGCCATTCGCGCAACGCCTTGCCCTTCAGCGCGGTGATTTCGACCCCATCACATGAAATCGACCCCGCAGTGGGGTCGATCAGCCGATTGATCAGGCGCAGAAGCGTGGACTTGCCCGCGCCGGACCGCCCAATGACGCCGACGAATTGCCCGGGCTCTATTGTCAGGGTGACCTTGTCGACGGCCTTGGTCTCATCAAAAGATTTCGAGACGTCGGAAAGCGAAAGCGTGGCAGCCATAGCGATTCATCCGAATGAATTTCTTGGCCATGTCTACGCCCGCGAAGTAACAGTTACCGAACCGCTATGTGACGCTTCTTTGACGATTTCTACGCGACGGTCCGAAGGGCCGGGCTTTCGGCGTCCAATGTACCATTTGAGTGAATAACCGCGCCCGAGCGCAGCGTGAGACAGACCCGGCCCTGGGCGTCGGCGGCAAAGAGATCGGCCTTCTTGCCGATGGCAATCGCACCGCGATCCGTCAAACCCAACGCCTGCGCCGGATTGGCCGACGCAAGCCTTGCCGCGCCCGCCAAGCCATCGGGGTCGGCATCCGCCAAAATCCGAACCGCAGCGAGAATGGCACCGGGGTGATAGTCCGCCGCAAGGATGTGCAACAGTCCGGCGGCGTGCGCATCGCGCGCCGACAGGTTCCCCGAATAGCTCTGCCCCCGCATCGCGTTCGGCGCGCCCATCGCGTTCATCATCCCGCGGGCCACGCCTGTCCGCGCAGCGTCCATGGTGACCGGAAACTCGGAAATCACCGCGCCGAGATCGGCCATCAGATGCGCCTTGTCGACGGTATCGTCATCATGGCTGGCCAGCGCCACTCCATGACCACGGCATTGGCGCGACACCTCGGCCATATTCGCCAGAAGCACCTCCTGCGGGCGTGTGCGCTCCGAAATCGTGGTGGTGATCATCTGGCGCGCCTCGGTCTCCGACACCCCGTGATAGGCCGCCTTGTTCTGGATATGCACCTCAAGATTGCGGTACTGGCCCTGCCCCGGCGTGTGATCCATGAGCGAGACGAGATCGACGCGGCCCTCATCGATCAGCTCGGCCAGAACGCCGACCGCATTGTCAAAGGTGATGTCAAAGCGCGCATGGATGCGGTGATCCACCCGGCAGGTGGCGCGGGCCTGCGACAGATCGCGGATCACCTTGCTCGTGTGATCGAAGGAACGCCGTTCCCCATCCCGCACCCCGCGTGAGAACGACACCGCCGCATAGGCCGTCGTCACTCCCGCCGCTGCCAGGCGGGCATCAAGCGAGGCAAGGGCCACGGGCATCGGAAAATCGACCCGAACGCGCGGCTCAAGCTCCTGCTCGATCATATCGCCATGCATGTCGATGAAGCCGGGAAACAGCTCGCGCCCCGCGCCGTTCAGGCCGCCGGCCACCGCATGTTCGCGGATATCGGCGATATACCCATCTTCGATCAGCACCGAGCCATGCGGCAGAACGCGATCGGGCAGGATCAGGGTGAAATCAGACAGCCACATCGTCACGCTCCTCTTGCGGTGCGGCGCCGGGGGAAAGATCCAGCTCGGTATCGATCAACTCGGCCACATCGGCGGCATGGTGGAAAACGCCGATCATCGCCGTGCCCGCCGCCTTCAATTCCGCAAGCCGCCGCACCAGCGCCCCCCGCGCGCTGGTATCAAGCGATGCGGTGGGCTCATCGAGAAGCTGAAGCTTCTTGGGCAGGATCAGGGCGCCCGCAAGGTTCACCTTCTGCTGCTCGCCGCCCGAAAACGTGGTTGGGTAGGCCGCCCAGAGATCGCGCTTCACGCCGAAGGTGCCAAGCCAATGGCGGGCCTCTGCCAGCGCCTCGCCGGTTGCAACGCCCGCGCGGCGCAGCGGCTCGGCCACAAGCGCCTCCGCCGTCACCCGCGGGCGCGGGCGCAGGAACTGGGTGACAAACCCGATCTCGTTTTGCCGAAGCGTGGCAACATCCACATCTGCCGCGCGGGCCAGATCGATCTCGCCGTGATCGGAAGCGAAGAGGATCTGCCCCGCATCCGCCAGGTAGCTGCGATAGATCGTGCGCAGCAGCGTGGATTTGCCCGCCCCGTTGCGGCCCTTCAGAAGCAGAAACTCCCCGGGCCGCACCGAGAAAGAAACGTTTTCGAACGCTCCCAGATGCCGGCCCAGATGGTGCATCGTGAACCCTTTGGACAGGGTGCGAACATCAAGAACCGGGGTCATAGCTTGGCGTGCACCAGTTGTTGCGTATAGGCGTGCTGGGGATCCTGAAAGATCTGATCGGCCAGGCCCTGCTCCACAACGCGGCCCTGCCGCATCACCATGACACGGTCAGATAGCGTGCGGATGACACCCAGATCGTGGCTGACGATGATCATGGTGATCCGCCGCTCCTGCTGCAGCCGCTTGAGCGTATCGAGCACCAGCGCCTGCACGCTCACGTCAAGGCCCGTCGTGGGCTCGTCAAGCAGCAGAAGCGCAGGCTCCAGCGCGATGGCTTTCGCCAGTTGTACGCGCTGCTGCATCCCGCCTGAAAGCTCAACGGGGGGCGCATCCATTCGGTCGAGCGGGAATTCCGAGGCATCGAGCGCCTCGCGCGCCTTTTCACGCAGCACCGCGAACCGCCGCTCGCCCGCCACCAGCAGGCGTTCGGCCACATTGCCCGATGAGGAATGCTTCATCAGAAGCCCCTGATGGGGGTTCTGGTAAACGATGCCGATCCGCGTGGCGCAAAGCATGCGGCGGGCGTAGCGATCAAGCTCGAAAAGATTGCCCTGCACGTCCGGCAGATCAAGCGTATAGGCCCCGCGATCGGGTGTTTCTTCAAGGTTCAGGCAACGCAGGAAGGTGGATTTGCCCGAGCCGCTTTCGCCCGCGATGCCCAGCACCTCGCCGGGATAAACTTCGGCGGAGACGTCACTCAGCGCCTGGACCGGCCCGTAGGATTTGCTGACGCCTGTGGCCTGCAAGATGGGCTGCGTTCTAACGATGCGCGGGGCATCAAGCGCGATGGTCATCTGCCCTGCCCCTCCATCTCGCCGCCTGTGTACCAGGTGGCGCCAAAGGCCACCTCTTCGCCCTCGCGCCTGCGGATCGATTTCACGCCAAAGTCACTGTCAGAGATTTCGTAGGCGGAACTGCCGTCGTCCTGCGGGATCTCGTTCATAAAGAAGCCGGTTGCGCCGGACCGCGTGCAGGTGAGCCCGCCATGCTCCTCCACCCGGTAGGGCACATCGTCGAAAACGAGCGGCTCGACCCGCGTATAGGGCGGCACTACGTAAAGGCGCTTCTCCCGCCCCGCTGAGAGGATCGTGAGGTGTTTGGCCATGTGCAGCTTCGGCACATCCCAGCGCGGGATCGGCGATGGCGTCATGATGAACCGCCCGTTGACAAGCGAGGGATAGCTCGCCCCCTGCATCACCCGGCCCGCGCGCACGATCTGCTCGTAGAGCTGCAGCCACATTCGCCCGTAATCGGCATCCGCATGCATCTGCCGGGCGATGGACATGTTGGGCTGCACCGGGCGCAGGGGTTCGGGGTTCGGCACTTGCAGAACCAGCACCTGATCTTCGCGCAGGATCTCTTCGGGGATCCGGTGGCGGGATTGGATAAGGTCCGCTTCGAGCGTATCGGTGGTTGTCGGCGCCCCGGAGACGCGGGCGAGAAACTTGCGGATCGAGGCCGCGTTCACGCTGTCATCGGCCCCCTGATCGATCACCTTCACCCGAATCTTCGGGTTCAGAACGGTGCAGGAAACCTGCAGCCCGCCGGTGCCCCAGCCCCGCGCCATCGGCACCTCGCGGCTGGCATAGGGCATCTGGCAGCCGGGCACGGCCACGGCCTTCAGCATCTTGCGGCGGACCTCGCGCTTGGCGGACCCGTCGAGAAAGCCGTAGCTCATCGGCTCCCATGCGCGCGTAAGGGTGGCAAGGCTCATTCTGCGGGCTCCGGCGCTTTCTCGGTGGCCGCCTTCTTGGCCTTGGCATCGCGCATCGCATCGAGGCTCGACTGGAAGGTCACGTAGTGAGGCAGTTTGAAGTGGATGCAGAAGCCCGAGCTTTCCACACCCTCGGTGTGGTAGACGAAGAATTCCTCTTCGGTTGCCGATCCCTTCTCGGCCCCGGGCGCGTTCAGATCGAGTGTGGCGGCGGCGATCACTTTCACCTCGTTCCAGCCCAGCGTTGCGGCAAAGCCAAGGCCCAGCTGAGTGCCGGACTTGGAGACGACCTCCGCCTGGCTGATCTTCACCCGCCCTGCGCTGAACGTGGTGCCGCGGGGGTGCCGCACGCGGATCTCTGCCTCGGCAAGGCGCAACTCGTTCACCGTGGGATGCGCCTGCCCGTAGCCCCGCTGCGCCGCGTATCCGAGCGCCAGAACACCGCCAGTTTCCGCCCGGGCGAGGCTTTGCAGCGTATGGGCGCGCTTGGCGGGGAACATCACCGGCTCGCGGGTGATATCGGGGATCTCGTTGCCAAGCGCCGCATCGTCACCCGGAAGCTCCAGAAGCCCGTTTTCGGCCTGCCAGGCGGCTACGGACGGTTGCCGCGCCGGGGCAGGCACGGCGGCGGGCTCCACCGGTGGCGGCACAAAGGCCTCGCCCGCCAGAACGCCCGTCTCCAGGATGCGGTGGGAGTAATCGAGCGTAGGCCCCAGCACCTGGCCACCGGGGATATCCTTGAATGCCGCAGATATCCGGCGGTGAGTAAAGAGATCCTCCTGCCGCACCGGGGCCGCAACCTGCAGGCGCGGCTGCGTGGTGCGCCAGGCCCGCAGAAGAAGGATTGCCTCGTAAAGCTCTCCCCCGGTCTGGGCCAGTGCCAGGGCCGCGAGATCCTCATCGTAAAGCGAGGCTTCGCCCATCGCGCGATCCACGAGGTAGGGCATCGCGCGCCGGATCTCGGCCACGCGCTCGCGCGCTATCTCCCCCATTTCGGCCCGGAACAGGCGCTGAGATTGTTCAATGGCGCGCTCGCCGCCGCGGGTTGCCACATAGGCCATCAGAACGCCTCCACCGCGGTTGAACGGGGCACGCCCATCACCTGCGCGCCATCGCAAAGAAAGATGTCAAAGCCCATCGGGTAGCGCATGAGCTGCGTCCGCCGTGCCCAGAAGCCTGCGGGCACGCCGCCAACGGTGACCGAAAGCGCACCATCCACACCGGGCCCGGAGAGGCGCAGCCGATCGCCCGCCATGAACCCCGCCGCGAGTATCAGGGTCGCCCCGCCTTCGGGATGAAGATCGCTGCCCTGCTTCAGTTCGCCCAAAAGCGCTGTGGATGGCAGGGCGCCGGCAAAGACGTAATCGGCCTCCCCTGCCCCCACGAGCGCCGCGCCCAGGCGCTCGGCACCCCGCGCCACGGCGGGGTCGGTGGCATAAACGGTGCATTCCCGATCTATCAGCGCCTCCACGATGGCGCCCTCGCCCCCAAGCGCCCGCAACTGCCCGGGCCGCGAAAGCGCCCAGAGGAGCGCTTCGAACGCCGCGTTGCTGCGAAGCTCGGCGGGGGAGGGACTGGGGGAAGCAAGCGGTTGGCCCATAGTTCAGAACGTCTCCATATCCACACGCGTGGCCTCAACCGCGCGGAGCGTTTCGTCATCCCGCTGCGCCAGATCACCCGCCTCGCGCGCGATGAAGGCCTCGCAATTCTGCGGTGAAAGCCCTGCGGCGATGGCAGCATCCACCACCGCCATTGCCATCGCAGCTTCCAGATCGCGGCCACGGCGCATTCCGTAGCCCACCACGCCGTCTGCGGAGATATGCGCCTCGCTCATCAACACTTCGCCGAGGTGGAAATGCGTGCCCATGGCGGTGTCGCGCATGGGCAGCATCACCAGTCCCGTGCGGTTCTCGATCACTTCGATCTCGCCCAGATCCGCGATCAGCGGCTCGGCAAAGGCCTTCAGCCGCCCGGCATCGCAGCGCGCAAGTACCGCGAGAACATCCGATGGATCGCGGCCCGGAAGGGTATGTGCTGCATCAGGCATGCCCTACTCCTCATCCGGCGCGAAGGAGAACCGCACCCGCGCGGCCGACCAGATCACTTCGCTGAAGGCGATGGGCGTGCCATCGCAGAGTGTATCGATGGCGCGCACAACGAGAACCGGCATTTCGCCGTGCTGGCGCAGGATCGCGCTTTCGGCTGCGTGAGCAGGCCGCGCGTGGATCTCGGTGCTGCCGCGAACATAATCCTCGATCCCGTAGGATCGGTATGTCTCAGACACCGATCCCATCACACCGCGACGTTCCGGGAAGTCCGGGAACCGGGCCGCATCGTGGTGCATCGACCCGAAGGAAACGGGGACGCCATCGGCGTGGGTCAGACGGCGCGTAACGACAAGGTCAGCACCAACTGAGATGCCCAGCGCGCGTGCAGCAGTTTCATTGGCTTGAACGCGCTCGGCCCCCAACGCCTGTCCCGCAACATCGATGCCCTGTTTCGTCAGGTTTTTGCGCAAGCGCGTCCGCCGCCCAATCGCATATTCGATCGTCGGCGTCGGCAACACAAAGGTGCCCCGTCCCTGCTCGATGCTCAGGCGCCCTTCGCGCGCCAGATCCGCCAGCGCACGGCGCACCGAGTGCCGCCCGACACCGAACCGCTCAATTAACTCGGGCTCCGTCGGCAAGCGGGCGCCAGGCTTGAGAAGGCCCGTCGAAAGATCGCTTGCAATCGCGTCCCGTACTTTTGTCCAAGTGTCTTTTGGCATCGCTCAATTCATCCGGATGAATTTCGGATAGCCTTGGCGTGTGACAGGCGTGTGTCACTGGATCACCTGTCGCGTGATACGTGACGCACAATGATATGGTATTACGCGATCAACTCGGGTACGGTCGTCGCTAGCTTCAGCGTTGGTACCGTTCTTACTCAAAATCTGAATGGCACGCGCATAGCTGTATCGCCCTGCCAAGTGGCGACGCCAACGTCGACCGGGCAACGAGAACCCACTGCGCGTCCCAGATCCACCGAACCCGTCAGCCCAGGTGGCCACCAGAGAGGAACGTCGCTTTTTTGCCTGGCCAAAAGTAGCAAACGCATCCCGCTAAAGGGCGATCAAAAGCAAAAGCGAATCGCCGCGCAAGCCGGTCAAGGGTGCACTCAACACTTCGTGAGCCGAACTCTCATAGCCGTCTGAGCGCGGCTCTTTCCGGTTTCGCCCCACCGCCAGATCGCGCGTCGCAGCGGGGCGAAAATCGCCTGCATTGCGCAGATATCGGACCATCCGCGACAGGATCGGACCCAATAAATCTGCCACGGCCCAGCGAGAATTATCTGTCGCCACGTCCAATTGGCGGTTGGGGCGTTACAACGTGCTTGTCTGGTGCATTGAAACAACGCACCCAAAGCAAATGGTTAATTTCTGGACAACTTTGATAGTTTACAAATGGTTGATCGTATAGTTACTTCGAATCAAGGAAACAGGTGTGTTTCTTGCTTTGGAAGAAGGACAGGTAGAATGATCTACAAAGTACTTGCTGCTGGCGCAGTCGCCGCCATGGTCACCGCAGCACCCGCAATGGCAAACACCACGATGGTATCGTGCCCGGGTTATGTTGTCGCCATGACCGACGATGTCGCCATCCAGGGCCAGGTTCTGGCCGGTAGCGTTGGCGCGTTTGAGCGCGTCGTTTGCGAGCGTTCGTCGAACAACGAAGTGTCGGGCGCACCCGAGTCGTTCCCCGTGTTCATCGAAGAACTCGGCGTGACGACCCGCATCGTTATCTTCCCGATCGACGAAGACAACGACGACTAAACGCACCTATTCGGCGGCTGTAAGGCCGCTGGAAAGCGCGAAGAATTGAATGCACCGCCCGACGGTCTGGGACACGTTGGGCGGTGCGTTTTTTTGTTTGGGGCGCGCGCCGTAGCGCACCGAAGCAGCCGCAGGCTTGGCCGATCGGCGGTCCCCGCCGGCGTAAAGCGGCGCCTCTTCTCTTAGCTTTCTGCCATCGCGACAGATCAGGTGCGGTTGCCTCGGGCTACGTTTTATCCCACAGCGGATAGGACGATGCTTCCGGAAAGGGCCTGCGCATGACAATGGTATTGCTGATCCAGACCTTGATCGGCAGCGCGCTTTTGCTTGGGTGCACGCTCGTCCATATCTTAGCCGTCGTGGCGAGCATTCCCGTGCTCAGACACCTTGGCCACCGATACCAAAATCAAGTCATGAAACGCACGTTCGTCGTGTTTTCGGCGACCGTCCTGATCTTGCTGGCCAGCCACTCGGTACAGGTTTGGGCCTGGGCGGCCTTGTTCCTGATCACCGGCGATATGCCCGATCTGGCAACGAGCCTGTATTTTTCGACGGTCACGTACACGACGCTGGGCTATGGCGACATCGTGCTTGAGGTTCAGTCGCGGTTCGTCGCCACCTTCGGCGCAGTCACCGGGCTGATCTCCTTCGGGATCACCACCGCGTTCCTGATCGGCGTGCTCAGCCGATTGCTGCCCGAGGTCTTTGGCTCAAAGTAGATGGGGGACGCCCGCGGCGCACGCCACCGCAGGCTCCAGAGCCTTAATTGGCCCGGCTCTTGTAGCAACCGGACGTAATGACCGCACAAATCCCATCGGCGCGCTGCGCGCTCACCGGCCCCACGGCAACGGCCGTCAATTCGCCGTTCTCCGGGAACTGCGGCGACAGACCGGCAAGCGGTGTGGCATGCGCCTTTGACACCGTCTCCCAATGGGACCGGGCCCGTCCCGGCGTGCTGAACGCGCCCAGATAGACATAGTGCGTTCCCGCACCGCTCGTCGCGGCAGGTGCCGGGGCGGCGGCAGTTGTGGCCGCGCCCGTTGCCCGTGTTGCCGGCGCGGTTGCGGGTTGTCCGCCCGCGGCGGCGCGGCGCAGGCTCGCATCATCCAGCGCGATGTTCTGCATCCGCTCACGCAGGCTGCGGGTGATGCGCCGGGCATCCATCGTGTCGTTCACGATGCGCGGCGTGATCAGCACCAACAGTTCGGTTTGCGCCGAACTCCCCGACCGGCTGCCGAAAAGACCGCCAAACCCGCGCTGGCGATGCAGCCCCGGAATACCGGCGCTGCCACGGGTGCGGCGGTTTTCAAACAGACCACCCAGGGCAATCGTCTCCCCGCTGTCCACGGCGACCGAGCTCGACACCTGGCGCTGCGAAATCGTCGGGTTGCCGGTGGAGGCATCGGTTTCGCCCACCGTGCTGATCTCTTGCACGATGTCGAGGATGACGGCGCCCGACGAATTGATCCGCGGCGTCACCTCAAAAATCACGCCCGTATCGCGGAACTCAACGGTCGAGATAAACACGTTCGGGTCGGTCGCATCCTGCGAGGTCTGCACCGAGATCGGAACCTGATCCCCGACCACCAGCCGCGCGGACTGATTGTTCAGGATCATCAGGTTCGGCGACGACACGACATTGACGCTGGTCACCTCGTCCAGCGCGTCGACGATCACGTTGGGCGATGGCACGTCGAACACCGCAGTAAAGCCCGGAACCGAGGGGCTGATGGCCGTGGACGCCGTATTGCGGGTCAGGCCAAAGACGTTGTCCGCGTCTTCGAGGAAGTACTGAACGCCGTAGCGCAGATCTTCGTTCAACGCGACTTCGACGATGGTTGCCTCGACCGCCACCTGGCGGGGCGGCACGTCAAGCCTGTGCAGGATGCCCAGAACCCGCTGATACTCTGCATGTGTCGCGTGGATCAAAAGGGTGTTGGTCGCCTCGCTCGCCACGATCCGGGTGGCGTTCATATCGGGCGTGGCGCCTTCGGTCAGGCTTGCGTTGACCACCTGTGAATCCGCGCCGGGGGCCGCCGTTTCCACGGTGACGCCCAGAATGCTCGACAGAGTCGAGGCGATATCGGACGCCCGCGCATAGCGCATGTCGTAGGAATAGACCTGCGCGTCATTTGCGCCCTCTTTCGACAGCCGCACGATCCACTGCGATACGCTTTGCAGGGCCTGCGGCGTCTTGGCGACGGCCAGGATCGAGTTGTTTTCCGGGATCACTTCGAACGCCACGATCGGTTCAAAGTTCTCGTCCGTCTCCACCAGCAACTCCAGCCCGCTGACCACAGACTGGGCCGACCGTCCACGGATCGGAAATATCCCGACCGAGCGGTTGGCGAGCCAGTTCACATCAAAACTGCCAATCGTGTCCTGCCAGGCGCGCTGATCGGCCGAGGTGCCGGCCAACACGATGATATTGCGCTGCGCGTCGATGCCCACGATCCCGGCGCCCGCGAACGGTTCCAGAATGGTCGCCATCTCCTGCGCGCCGATATGCATCAACGGCACGACACGGATCGAATAGCCCACGGGCACTTCGCGATCCGTGGACGCCCCAATGCTCAGATCCGCCGTGATCGGAACAATGGCGAAGGTTTCGCCGCGCCGCACCATGGCGGCACCGTTCTGCTTCAGCGCCAGTTCGAACACCTCGATCGCCGTCATCCGGCTGATCGGTTGCCGCGAGCGGATGTTGACCGTGCCCTGCACCCGCGGATCGATCACGTAGTTGACGTCGAGCAGCTCACCCAGAACAGCGGCTGCCGCATCAGAGACGGACACATCGACAAGGTTCAGCGACACGGTGCGTTCGCTATCGGCCTCGGGAAAGTCGGTCTGGCGCAGCAAGGGCTGGCGTCCGGGATAGATCGTGCCCTGACCGGCCTCGACCATCTGACCACTGGTGACGCGGCCTTCGAACCGGTCGAACTGCGAATTGTCGCCACCACCCAGGATATTGCGGGCCTGCCATTCATTAAGGCGGGAGGGGTTGTCTTCGGTGAGGCGCTCAATATCCGCACACCCGCCGAGGAACACGGCCATAGCCGCGCTAAGCACGATTTTCTGGTTCATAGCCTGCCTCGTTCACTGCGCCGCGGTCTCTGCCGAAGTCGCAATTTTTCTGTAGTTTGAGATTGCCTGTAGCACGGGCGGTCGAAAAAACGCCTTAGATTGTCAGGAAAAATGGCGCCAATAAGGCAAGATGTGCTCCGAACGCCACACCGTAGCGCGCCTTTCGTGGCTTCTCAGACCGCCATGCTGAAAGAAATTGCACCAGCAAACCAAGGGCGGCGGCTGCGCACAGCAACCATCCGATCCGCGTTGGTCCGACAAAGCTGCCCAGCGCCGCTGCCAGCCAGACATCGCCCAATCCCAACGCCTCGATCCCCCGCCCGTACAGGTAACCCGCCCGCAAGAGCGCGAGCAGACCACCACCCAACGCAGCACCCAAAACGGCCTCCAGCGGATCACCGACCAGAAGAGCCGCCCCAAGACCCAGCACCAGCGCAGCAATCGTCCATTCAATGGGAAGCCACCGCCAGGTCAGGTCCATAACGACAAGCAACGCCAAAAGCGCGAGGAGTGCGGCTATCACCGCCGACAGACCGCCCAGTGAGACACCGACCAAAACGACAGCCCCCAGGCACCCCGCCCCAAGCGCCACCGTGCCCGTGGGCGCAAACCTCCGCATCGTCGGAACATCTGTCGTGGCCCGCAACGCCCCCCGGGTGGCAAGCGCCAGCGGTCCCGTTGCCAGAGCGATGCCCAGTGTCGCAACCGCAAACCCGATGAGCGTCAGATCCATCATCCCCGCCTACCGGGCAATCCGCAGCGACAGGATATCGTAGCGCATCAGACCACCGCGAAAGGCAAGGCCACGCTGCGCCACTTGCGCAATCAGTCGCGCCTGCCCACCGGTGGCCAGCTGCGCCTCTGCCGTGATCGTGTAGACCGGGCCATAGCGCTCGGCCAGCCAGGCGGCCGCACTGCCCAGCCGTGGCATCTGGCGACCCGCGTCGCGCCGGGCCACGATCTCGGCCACATCGCTGGGGCCAAGGCCGGGGATCGCCTCAAGCGTGATCTGTGGGGCGGTGACCGGGTTGACCTGCGGGGTAAAGTTGAAGGTGGTCAAATACGCCTCGGCCGTGCGGACCGTCGCATCGGACAATCCGGCGGCAACCAGCGCCTCGCGCACCGTGCGCGCGGCACCCGTGGCGCTGCGGGCCTGCGCCTCAAGCGCCTGCGCCACGTTCACGGCGTCGAACGCATCGACCCCTTCGGCGGCCCCGATCCGCGCCAGAACCGGCCCAAGCACCTGGGGCGGCGCGTGGTTGACATCGACTTTGCCGGATTCGTCCTGAATCCGGTAGGTCACCACCCCTTCGGCCATCTGCAGGCGCACCGGTGTGCCATCACGGCGCGACGTCAGCTGATCGTCGGCGACCCGGCCCAGATCGGCCAGCGCCACATTCAGGCCCGACCGCGCCAGTTCCACCGCCCGCGCCGTCTCGACCTCGATCCGGACTTGCAACGCGTCTTGCCGCGCCGTCGACATGAACGCCGCCGCACCCAGCACCAGCGCAAGCCCGGTCCAAAGCACCGTGATCAACACGAAACCGCGTTGCCGCCCGCGGCGGCGCAGGCCTAGCGCAAGGCGCATTCGTCCGCCTCCAATCCGCCAGGGCCCAACGCGGCCAGACAGGTACGGCTACGCGTGGCCACCAAGGGCACGGTAAGGACACGCGTATTGCCCGTCTCGATCCCGATTGCGGCGGGCAACGCCTCGCCATTGCCGGTCTCGTAACGCCACACCATCGCGTTGGTCGTGGGCTGCGGCAGCAGGTAAAGAAAGCGAATGGGCTCGCGCGTACGCAGGATGTGCGATTCCTGCGGGGCATCCGATGCCGCGCGCGCATCAAGCAGCCCGTTGTGCCGCGCAGCGATCAGCGCGAAATCCCCCGCATCCTCCCGCACCACCCGAAACTCGCCCACGAAGGGGCGCGCCCCGCCATCGCGCACGATCATCCGCATCGTCGACGCCGTCCCGATCATATCCGCATGCGCCGCGCCCAGGCCTGCCCCGTTGAGGTTCGCCACCCAGCCCAGCAGGGTCCGTCGCGCCAAAAGCCAGTCCGCAGGCGCCGTCTCTTCAAGCGCATCGCGCCGCTCGGCGGCCAGCTTCAACCCCCAGGACGCGCTGGTCAGAAGGGACAGCGTCAGCGCCGCGACCGCCAACGCCACCAGCGCCTCGGCCATTGCAAAGCCCTTTGATCCGCGCCCACGCCGTGTCACAGGATGCCCTCCGCATAGCGAATGCTGCGCAAGACGACCGGGTCGCGATCCGGTGTGCGCGGGTCGCGCACCGAGACATAGAGAAACAGCAACTCGCCGGGGTACACGGGCCCAAGCATCATGTCCCGCGGCTGGCCACTTCCAATCTCAAGCTCCCACGCATAGCGCCCCGCCTGCCCGTTTTCCTGCAAGCCGGGCCGCAGGGGGATGTCGATCCCAACCCGGTCCATCACGCCGGTTGCGATCTGGATCTGCTGGGCCTGATCCGTGGCCCGGCTGGTCAGCAAGGCACCGGTCGACAAGGAATTGTAGAACCCGCCCAGCACAACACCCGCAATGGCGACGGCCACCAGCGTTTCGATCAGGCTAAAGCCTTTGGAGAACGCAGCCCGCCGCATCACTCGACCGCCACCCGCCCGGTCAGCCAGTCAAGCCGAACGACTGCCCGTTGGTCATCGCGTGACAGCGCCAGGTCCAGCCCCTCGGACCGGCCTGTGGGATCGACAACGATGCGCGCAGTCTCTGGGGCGATGTCGACGGCGCGGGCAAATTGGTATTGCCGCCCGCCAGCATCCAGCAGCCGGTCTTCAGCTGAGATGCGGATCTCCACCGGGCGCCCGCTTTCCAGGGCGCGCATCCGCGCCTCTTGCAGGAACAGCGCAACCTCGGCGGTGTCATTGGCCAGACGCCAGCGGTCAGCATTGCCAAGCGCCAGAAACCCAAGCGACCCGACCAGAACAAAGATCGCCATCGCCACCAGGATCTCGACCGTGGCGAACCCGCGTGTGTTTTGGCCCCGGCGCTGCATCGCCCGCGCCCGATCAGCCCGCGATGTCGGCGTTGCGCCCGGTCCCGCCCGGCTGGCCATCGGCGCCAAGCGAAATCACCTGCACCCGGTCACCATCATAACGGTAAAGGAACGTCCCGCCCCACGCATCCTGCGGCAGCTTGCCGTCCCGCAGATACGGCCCATTCCAGCCGGGCACCGACGCGCCCGCGTTCGAAACCAGCGCGCCAAGGCCCTGATCCTCGGACGGCAGCCGCCCGGTGTCGATCTGATAGATATCGAGCGCCGAGCGCAGTTGCGCAATCTGCGCCTCGGTCGCGTTCACGCGCGAGGCTTGCAGCTGACGCATCGCGGCGGGACCGACTAGGCCCACCAGAAGCCCGACAATGGCCACAACCACCAGCATCTCGACCAGCGAAAACCCGGCCGTGCGCCGCGTCCGGCGCTTAGAACGCAATCTGATTGACTGAAATGATCGCAGAGAACAGCGCATAGAGGCTTACTCCTACAAGGGATCCGACGATGATGATCATTGCGGGTTGAAACAGGGCGAGGAACCGCTCGAGCGCGCGGTCCGATGCATCGCGCATCTCGGTCGCCGCGCGGGTACACATGGCATGCAGATCGCCCGTTTCCTCCCCGATGCGCAGCATCTCAACTGCGCTTGGCTCAAGGATGCCCGCCTTGGCAAAGGCCGACGACAGCGCCGCCCCCTCGGAAATGTCGGCGCTGATCCCCGCCAGCGCCGTCCTGGCGGGCCCGGCGGGCGTCGTCTCTGTCACCACTCGCAGCGCTTGGCTGAGCGTCACTTCGCGCTTGAGCAAGGCCCCAAGGATGTGCAGCACCATCATCGCCTGCGTACGCGCGATCACGCGCCGGGCCATGGGAATGCGGTTGGCTAGGGCCCGCGTGACCACACCGGCCTGCCCACGGCGGTACAGCCAGGTGATCGCCGCCGCCCCGGCCACAAGCGCGGCAAGGATGACGGGCCAAAGCGTGGTCAGGACAGCAGAGACCCCGAAAACGGCGCGTCCGAGGATCGGCACAAATTCCATCCGATCGGCGACCAGGGGCCGGAACTGGGGGATGATCGCGATCATGATGACGCCCATCGAGATGATCGAGACGACCAGCAAGAGCGAGGGGTAAAGCAATCCCGTGGTCACGCGCCGCCCGACCGTCAGCCGCTGTTCGTGGATCCCCGCGGCGGTGGCCAGCGCATTCTCAACCTCACCCGATACCTCGGCCCCGCGCACCAGCGCGAGCGTGGCGGCATCGTCGATCTGGGCGATGCTCTGCAAACCCTCCGCAAGGGTACCCCCTTCGCGGATGTGCAAACGTAACCCCGCCGCCGCCGTAGCCACGGTGCTTTTCTCACCATCGGCCATGATCCGCAGCGCCCGGTCGAGCGAGATCTTGGCCCCGGCCAGCTTGGCCAGACGGGACATGAAATTGGCCTTGTCCCGCGGGCTCAGCCTCTTGACCTTGCCGTTAGTCTTCTCGGACTTTCTGCGCGGGATCTGCGCCGCAGGCCGGTCTCCCTCGACCAAATCCAGTTCAATCGGGAACAGCCCCTGTTCCCGCAGCCGCCGCGTTGCCTGCAAATGATCCGATGCGCTCAGCACGCCCCGGCGCTGCCGCCCGGCGGCATCGCGCGCTTTGTAGTCGAACTGGCGCTCGGCGGTGGCTGTGCTCTCGGCCATGGCTTATGTCCAGAACCTGCCGGACCCAAACACGCTGCCAAGTTCGCGCAACGTGGTCTTGCCTTGCGCAAACAGCCGGATCCCTTCGGCACCCATGGTCTGCGCCGGCGCCGTTTCGCCGCGCGTGACATCGACGAACTCAAATAGGGCACGCCGCCCGGCATAGCCGGTATTGTTGCACGCCTCGCACCCCGTGGCATTGCGCAGGGTCCAATTCGTCGGGGGGCCAAGGTCCGGCACCGCCTCGGCAAAGGCGGCAAACAGGCGGTCGAACCGCGCGTTCTGCGTCATATCCACCGGGCGCGCGCAGTGATCGCACAGGGTTCGGATCAGGCGCTGCGCCCCGACAAGGCGCAGAACCGAGGTCAGCAAAAAGTCGGGGACATCCATGTCTTTCAACCGCATCACCGCCTCGGACGCACGGTTGGTGTGTAAGGTCGACAGCACCAGATGCCCGGTCATCGCCGCGCGCACCGCAAGCTCGGCCGTCTCCCCATCGCGGATCTCGCCCACCATCAGAACATCGGGGTCATGGCGCAGGACCGAGCGGAGGGCACTGGCAAAGGACCAACCAAGTTCGGGCTTCACTTCCATCTGGATAAGACCCGGGTTCTGAATCTCGACCGGGTTCTCGATGGTGATGATCTTGCGCCCAACCTCGTTCAGCTCGGCCAGCCCCGCATGCAGCGTGGTGGTCTTGCCGCTGCCGGTCGGGCCGGTCATCAGGATCAAGCCATTGGGTTGATGCAGCGCCGAGGCCAGCCGGCTTTGCGCCGCCGGGGTCATATCCAACTGATCGAGCCGCGCGCGCGCCTGGGTGCCGTCAAGCAAACGCAGCACCATCACCTCGCCATGCACCGACGGCGCACTGGCGACCCGCACATCCACCGACCGGCCAGAGGTTTTCTGGCGGATGCTGCCATCCTGCGGCAGGCGGCGTTCGCTGATGTCCATCCCGCCCAGAATTTTCAGGCGCGACACCACACCGTCATAGAGGTGCGGTTCAATCGGCTGCGTCGGCACCAGAACACCGTCGATGCGCAGCCGCACCCGCGGCTGGTTTTCCAGCATCTCGACGTGAATATCCGTGGCACCGCTTTCCACAGCCTTGGAAAACAGCCAGTCAAGGTACCGCACCGTGGGGGCGTTGTTGGCCAGTTCCAGCAGGTGATCGGTATCAAACGCCCCGGCGCCCGCCACGCTGACGGTGCCATCTTCACCAACCTCGGGCGTCTGGGTGGCCGCTTCGCTGCGGGTCAGGGCGGATTCAATATCGCGCTCGGTTGCCACCACATAGTGAATCGCATCGCCAAACACGATCGACAGCGCCTGACGCACATGCATATCGGTTGGATCGGCCATCGCGATACGTGGCGCGGCCCCGTCCAGCGACAAAAGCGCCAGCCCATGACGGCGCAGATAATGCGACGACAGGCGTGGATCAGAGGACAGCACCTCGGGGAAATCCGACGCTTCGATGCATTTCAGCCCCGTCGCTCGGGCCGAGGCACTGGCCCAGGCCCATTGCGACACAAGGCCCAGCCGATCAAGCACCTGCCGCAACGGCTGGCCGGAATGCTCGGCAACGGATACGGCGTTGGCCAGCTCTTCGGACGACAGCAGACCCTCGTCCAGCAACCAATCGGTCCGTCCGCGCACACGGCTGACAACGGCGTGTCTCCGCACCTAACTCTTCCGCTCGATTGCGCCGCGTTCGCAGCGTCTGCCCCCGCGTAAAATTAGCCGAAGTCGGCCATTTTAGCAACGTTTTCAATACGCTGAATTGTGGCAAACTGTTTCAATGTGTCGGCATTTGAAACATTGGGGGTTGGCAACCAAAGACTAAGCGCCGCGTGAAAACAGCACCCCAGTTTTGCCAGAACTAGCGCACAACAGCGGCTCATTATCGCCGCAATCTCCGGTCACCGAGCAGTGGGGGCTTACAGGGATTTGGAAGCCAATGCCTAAGACCTTTAAGCGGGTTGAACTGGCCTCAGGCGTCGCGATCATTGCGCTCATTTCTGGCGCGTCGCTTGCTCTGGCCCAGATGGACGCCGCCACCGACGCTACCCCGCCCACCCCTACACTTATTCCTGCCGCTCTGGGTCCGACCCCGGCCCCGGCTGCGGCCCCGGTCGCCCCGGACACCTCGGACGCGTTGTTCCGCAAGGTGACGATCCCGGCGAAAGGTCTCTACCGGTTTGAGGCGCCACAAGGGTCTGGCATCAAGTTGTCGATCGACGGCCAGTTGGTGATTGACGCCAGCGGCCTGCCCACCGGCGACGCTGGCGCGGCGATCACAGCGCTGATTTCGCTTACCCCGGGCGAGCATGCGATTAAGATCGAAGGCGTCGATGCCGACGCGCCCGATCTGTCGGATCTGACCTTCAGCCCGATTGGGGCTGAGCCACAGGCGCTTGTACCCGCAAGTCTCGACATAACCGAGGCGGAAGCCTCTGAACTTACAGTTAAAAATTCGCCCGACCTCTCGCCCGCCCCGGCCCCGGCCGCCCAAGCGGCTGAGCCCGGATCCGGTGCGCTGCCCGGTATGGATCGCCGCGCAAACCGCGACGCCTTCGCCATTGGAGGTTCCTCGTCACAGGCCCGCAAAACGCGCCCGGTCGGCGATGCGTCAGAGACCGGCGGCGCCATGGCGGGCGGCTCTGGCCCCGCAGGCGGATTCGGCGGCTTTGGCTCCGGCGGTGGCACGCGCATGGCCTCGGCCCCCGCAAATGAGACCAGCGGCACCACGACGTCCAGCACCGGTGGCACCCTCGGCTTTGTGCCGTCACCGGGCGGATCCGGGACACCGGGGAACATGCCCGCCCCTGGCGCGCCCGGCACACCCGGTGCGCCCGGCGTCCCCGGCACACCGGTCGCGACCCCCGGCCTTCCGACACCGTCGCCCACGCTCCCCTCTGGCACACCCACCGTCCCGACGCCCGAGACCGTGCGCATGTCGCCGCTGTCGCCGCCCACGAACCCGCAGCTGACGCAAGCCGTCCAGCTGACCTCTGCGGGCAACGTCAACAACCAGGTCCCCTCCTCTGGCAGCACGCTCTTCGGCGCGGTCATGGACAACTCGATGTTCAACATCGTCAACGTGTCCGTCGCCTCGTCCGGCCGCACCACCACAGTGGACGTGGGCCCCGAGTCCGGCCAGTTTGCCGTCCGGCTGTTCCCGGAAGACTTTGCCTCGGGCGGCCCGGTCCAGGTCACGCTGACCGGCGCCTCCACGGCCAGTGACGAAGTTGAAGCCACACCGATCAGCTACACGCTGACGGGGATGCCCGCACAAGACGGCGTGGGCCAGGCGCTCAGCCGCCTGACCTTCGGCGCCACGCCCGATCTCTACGCCCGTGTCCGCGCCATGGGCTTTGCCGCCTATGTCGAAGAACAACTGAACCCCGGTACGATCAACGACGGGGCATTTGCGGCGATGAACCCGCAAGACATCCTCGACCCCACCAACGAAAACGGCAGTCGCCTGCTTGAATCGCTGACCAACTACGATATCGCCTATGCGGCGTTCAGCGAACGGCAGCTGCGCGAAGTGATGGGCCGGTTCTGGGCCAACCACTTCCATGCGGTGACCAAAGACACCGACATGTACCAGCAAAACATCACCGACCGCGCCTATTTCCGCGACAACGCATTCGGGAACTTCGGCGACCTCCTGCTCTACAGCGCGCGCAGCCCGCTGATGTCGCAGTATCTGGACAACGACCAGAACCGCCGCGGCAACTTGAACGAAAACTACGGTCGAGAGATACTGGAACTGTCCACCGTAGGCGTCGAAGCGGGCTATGGCCCCGACGATGTCATCGCCGTTTCGCGCATCTTTACCGGCTGGGGCTACGAACGCTCGAACCCCAACGCCGACAACGTCGCGCGCGAATACCGGTTCGAATTCCGCCCCGACCGCCATGATGAAGACGACAAGTTCATCCCCTTCCTGAACACCACGATCGCGGGCCGTTCCGGCGCCGCCGGCGTGCAGGAAGGTGAAGAGCTGGTCGCGATCCTGGCCAACCACCCCTCAACCCGGTCGCGCACCTGTGGCAAGCTCGTCCAGCTTCTGGTGGCCGATGTCCCGCCGCAGTCCTTTGTCGATGCCTGCGTGGCGTCCTGGGCTGCAACCGGTGGCGAGATTGAGCCGATGTTGCGGGCGATCCTGCTCGACCCGGCCTATGTCGGCACCGCCGATTACCAGCGCAACAAGGCCAAAACGCCGTTCGAATACACGGTTTCGGCGATCCGCGCCTTTGGTGCACGGCCAGAAAACGCAGACGACAGCGACTTCTACACGCGCTTCCGCAGAGCCTTTGAAAACGCGGGCGAAAGCTACCTGCGCTTCCCGGTGCCCACTGGCCTGCCCGAAGTGTCGGCCGCATGGCTGAACTCAGCCACCATGGTCGCAAGCTACAACCAGCTTGCCGACGTGGCCGAGCGCCGCCAGGACTACGACATCGATCTGGTCGCCGACATCGCCGATGCCGGGATTGAAACGGCCGAGGAAGTGGCAGGCTATCTGCTGACCGTGGCCACCGCCGACCAGTTCACGCGCGAGGAATACGAAGCCGTGATCGCCACCCTGAAAGGCGACGACGGTATCTTTGAACCGCGCATGCAGGACGAGACGCGCGCCCTTGAACGGGCCATGGGTCTCATCGTCGTGCTGCCCAGCTTCCAGCTTCAGTAATCGCTAGAAACGCCAAGCCGCAAAGAGTTTCATTATGCAAAATCGCCGAGACTTTATGACTTCGCTCACCGCCGCGGCCGCCATGGTCGGCGCCGCCGGTGCCCCTAAATTCTCCTTCGCCCAGCAAGCCGGCGGAAAGACCTTTATCAAGGTCTTCATGCGAGGCGGCGCCGACGGGTTGCACCTGTTCCCGCTGTTCGGTGACACGTTCTATTACACGTACCGCCCCGACCTTGCGATTGAACCGCCGTCGAACGACATCAACAGCGCCCTCGACCTGGGCGACAACATGCGCGGGATGAACCCCAATCTCGAACTGCTGATGGAGATCTGGGACGCGGGCAACATGATGATCGCCCCGGCGACATCGTTCAATCCCAACAACCGCTCGCATTTCGACTGCCAGCGTTGGATCGGCACCGGTGCCCGCAACAACCTGATCGACGGCTATCTGAACCGCTATATGCAGAACACCGCAGGTCCCGATCACCCACTGCGCGGCATGGTGGCCGGTAAAACCTCGATCAGCACCGAAATTCGCGGCCAGATCCGCGTTCCCGCCATCAGCTCGGCCAGCGGGTTCGAGCTTGAGAATGGCGATTTCTGCTCCGGCAGCGGCTGCGCCGACAACCAGCTCACCGACATCATGCGCGAAATCAACAGCCACGACGTGGACCTGTCCGCCGTCGAAGGCCAGGTGCGCGACAGCCAGCTTGTGATGCTCGACTCAATCGCCGAGGTGCAGGCGGCGGGCATGGATTACACCCCAAGCGCCGGTGGTCTCGACTATTCGAACTCGTCCCTCGGACGCGGTCTGCGCCTGTGCGCCCAGCTGCTCAAGGCGGGCGTCCCGCTCGAGGTGGCCGCGCTCGACTGGAACATCGGCTGGGATACCCATTCCGACCAGATCGCCACCGGAACCAATCGCTTTACCGACCAAAGCAAACGCTATCATAGCCGCATGGTCGAAGGCGCATCGGACTTCCTGACCTTCTACCGCGACATGGGCGCTGATATGTCCGACGTCGTCGTCCTGGTCGGCAGCGAGTTTGGCCGCACCAAGAAGGAAAACGGCTCAGACGGCACCGACCATGGGGAAGGCGGCGCCTGGTTTGCCTTTGGCGGTCCCACCGTCCGCTCGATCGCGCCCGACGTGTCGACCATCGACGACACCGTGGTCAACCGCAACTGGCTGCCAACGGTCACCAACTATCGCAACATCGTCGGCGAAATCATGGTGCGTCACATGGGCATGTCCGATCAGCTGGTGTCCACGGTCTTCCCGAACCACAGTTTCGAGAACTACCAACTTTTCAACGCCTCTGCCTAGGTAACGCCACAGTTTGGTTGCAGTGTCCCCAAGACCACGTGGGACCAGCCAGGGGCGTTTGACCGTGACAGAGCAGACAGGTGGGATCGGGATCGAGCGGCAGGCCTTGCCGCTCACCCAGCGCTTGACGTGGGCTCGGGCGCTGCTCTCACAAAGTGTGTCCGAACTCATGGAACCGCCATCGCTCCCGGCCGAGCGATCGCGGTTCTACCTTGAGATCGGCAATGGATCCCCACAGATCCGCGCCCTGGGCGATCCGGATTCGGTAGAGGCGGACAATGCCGGGCTCGATGTGATGGCATCGCTTCTCAAGGACGGCGCCGTCGATATCGTGCTCGCCGAAGCAAGCTGTATCGACCTGAACTTCTACGTTCCGCCCGGCCCGCTGAAAGAGGTGCGCGGGATGATCGCCTCTGAGATCAGCTTCAAGTCACCCTTCGCCGAAGACGCCACCCTTGCGTTTTGGCAGGCGCACGAAGCCCCCGATCATGGCTGGCGGGTGCGGGCCGCGGTGACGCTGAAAGACCCGGTTCTCCAGATGGCGGAACAATTGCAGCAGGCAAACCTGACGGTCGCATCGGTCGTCCGTGAGTTTGCCGGCGGCGAGTTGCGCTGTGCACCGCCGTGGGAGGCACAGGAAGCCGCGCCAAAACCCTCGCCTCTCGCGCTCTTCCAACGGCTCGCCCCGTCGATGCGTGCGGCTCTGTTGGGCGCCGCGATCCTGACAGTCTCTGCCACGGCCTATTGGGCACAAACCACCCTGCGCGATTGGAGCCTGACGGGCACCGCCGACGCCGCCCGCGCCGAACTCGGCGCCAGCGCCCGGGCCACCGCGCGTCTGCGCGGCCTTGATACGGCAATCGCGCAGTCCACCGAGGTTTTGGCCATCACTGGCGAAATGAGCGCGCTTTTGCCCGACGGCGTCTGGCTCGACCAGATCATCGTCGATGGCCAGACGGTGACGCTCGTGGGCTTCGGTCCCTCGGCGGCTGACGTCACCCGGCTTCTGGCCACCGTCCCTGCGCTCAGCGATGTCCAATTCGCCTCGCCGGTCGTCCGTGACAACTCGCAATCCATCGAACGCTTCCGCATCTCAGCAGTATTGCAACCGGGGCCCGCGCAATGAGCACGTTCCATTTCGCCAAACCCGACCTGCCACGCCAGGTGGGCACCACCGCTTTGGTGGGGGTCGTGGGGCTCATGTCGCTCATCGCCGTGACGATTGTCGGCCTCGCCAATGACCGGCGCGCCGCCATCGCCGACAAGCAGGCGCTGATCACACGGGCCGAGACGCTCGGCACCGACAGCGCACGTGGGCTTTCCAACGATGCGTTCTTTTCAGGCGACACGCCGCAGCTGGCACAGGCCGCCTTGCAGACGGATCTGCAGGCGCTGGCCGAATCCCACCGTATCGACGTGGAAATGATCCGCGCCGACGAGATCGAGCAGATCGATGGTCTGGTCCGGCTGAACCTGACGATCAACGGGGTCGCCCCCGAGGTTGAGCTCGGCAGCTTTCTCACCGGTCTGGCCACGATGGAGCCCATCGTGATCGTCGAAGACCTGAGCCTGCGGCCCGCCCGCACCAGCCGAACGAACCCCGAGCGCCGCATCGCGTTCACTGCCAGTCTCTATGGGGCGCAAAGACCATGAAACGCGTCACGCTCCCCGCCGGCATCTCTGGCCTGCAGGCCCTGCTCCCCATCGCCATTCTCGGCGCGTTTACGCTGGGCGCGCTCGCAATCTGGCTTCCCCGGGGCGACGTGGCCACCGCATCCTCGGCCACGCCGGCCACCACGCTCGACCGCCGCCTCACCGACCGCAACACACGGTTGGCCGAGCTTGTCGAAGCGACCGACACCCGCCCCGTCTTCCACGGCACGCGCCGCCCAATCGCACAGGCGGCCCCGGCCGCCGCGCCGGAACCGGTGCTCAGCCTCATGGGTGTGATCAGCGACTCCGGCGAAAAGATCGCCTTTGTCCGCATCTCAACCGCGCCCGACCTCTACAGCGTTGGCAAAGGCGACCGGTTAGGCCGCTGGCAGATCGTGGACATTGGCACCGAGGAGGTGCTGGTCTCCAAAGACGGCAACGACCCGGTCACGCTACGCATCAACTGATCGCCGCGGCGGGCACAGCGAACCGCGCCACCGAATATCGGTCGGCAGAACAAGGCTCTCGGGCGCCCCGTCCCGCCCCATCATCCGAACCAGCGTGCGCGCCGCCTGCCGCCCCATCTCGCGATGGGGCACATGCACGGTCGTCAGTGCCGGGTCTGCCAACAGCGCAATCTCGATATCGTCAAACCCGGTCACGGAAAGATCCTCGGGCACGCGCAGACCCATCCGCCGCGCCGCCCGCAACGCCCCCATCGCCAGAACGTCGTTGCCGCACATGACCACCGTGGTGTCCGGCGCGCTCTTCAGTGTCTTTTCGAGCGCGAGCTCGCCTGTCTCGATGCCATAGGGCACCTCGGTCACGAACAGCGCGTCGGGATCGCGCCCCACTTCGGACAGGGCCTGCCGGATGCCATCAACGCGGGCACGCGCACGGTCGTTTGCCCCCATCGGCGCCGAGATACAGGCGATATGCTGGTGTCCTTCGGCAATCACCTGCCGGGCCAGCGCCGCCATGGCCGCGGCATTGTCAAAGCCGACGGCCGGTTGCGGCTTGCCGGTCTCATGCGCCCAGCACACCAGCGTCGGCACCGAACGTTTTTCCAGGAACTCATAAAGCGCCGGTGACCGGTCATAGCCGATCAGCAACAACGCATCGGCGCCCCGCGCCACCAACGCGCGCACCTGTTCGTCCTCCAGCGTCTCCTGATAGGCCGATGACGCGATAAGCAGCGTCTTGCCGTGGCGCCCAAGCTCTTCCTGAAACGCCTGGATGCCCCGCGCAAAAACTGCGTTTTCCATCGTGGGGATGACCGCGCCCACCGTGTTGGTTTGCTTGGCCGCCAGCGCGCGCGCCCCGAAGTTTGGCGCATAATTCAGCTCCGCCACCGCCTTCATCACCCGCGCCCGCGTCCGCGCACCCACCTGCGCTGGCGAGTTGAGACACCGCGATACGGTTGCCGTCGACACGTCCGCATGGCGCGCAACATCGGCAAGCGTGGCAACAGGCGGCTCTTTGGGCGTGGTGTCCATCTCGGTGGGTCCTTGGCACGGTCTGTCGCGAGTATACCCCTTGCGCCTGAAAATGTAAGCGCTTACAAGCTCCATGCTGGCGCATTCCCGCCTGCCCCTCCCGCCGATAAACGATAGGAATTAGTGCATCATGCCGATTGAGTATCTAAAGCGTGCGAGCTTGACGCCGACGAGTGGTGCGAGCGGGGTTCATGAGACGGTGAAGGGGATCCTGGACGATATTGAGGCCGGGGGGGATGGGAAGGCGCTGGAGTATGCGGCGAAGTTTG
>JBCCWO010000001.1:0-594799 GCA_039193455.1 Pseudomonadota bacterium | reverse complement strand
CTTGTAGGTAAGGCCGGGAAAGGCGTCCAAGTCGCTTCCTTCAAGTGATAGCGCATAGGATTCAAAGCTCTCGGTGTTACTCGCGCCCCCATCCTCAATGGACGTGCGGCCTCGGTTGTTTCCAAAGGATTCAGAGGTGAAGCCCGTGTCTTCGAAGAATGTGTTAAGCGTTAGGGTGTGGTTACCACGATCGGGGAGCCCAAAGGAGTATGATCCTCCAATACCAACCTGGTCGATGAGCTCAATTTCTTTGTTGTAACTGTTTCCAAACATCCCAGGAATGGCGAAGGAGGCCAAGGCAAAGGACGGTGTCATTTTCCCCGCATGGATAGTGAATTCTTCGCTGGCGGAGTACTCCGCCAGTAGAATGCGCGCGAAGAGACCTTGGTCTTCGAAAAAGCGGTCATTCGAGGGTGGCGAGATGTTCTCAACCCGAACCTCCGTGACGAACCGAAGCCTCTCACTGAAACGGAAGATTGGGCTCGCGATGACTTGGAGAAAGATATCATCTGCTTCGACGAGTGGTGGGTCCGACTTATAGTCGCCGTTGTAGCCCAGCCTCGTAATGATATTGCCGCCAAGTCTCGGGTAAATGCTGTCCGAGGCATCTTCCGCCGAGACGGGCGTCGAAAACCAACCTAGCCCGAGGCAACTCAGTGTTACTAGCTTTTGCGCAAGATACATTTTCGTGCCTTCTCGATTTGCGCCCGAGCCTCGCTGGGGGCAACTCGCCTTCCAAGAGTTTCAGAGGTGTGCGAATGGCGGGGTCTCTGCGGCTTGCGCAGAGAGACCCATGCCGCCCTAGTAGTTGAGAGGATCCCTAGTAGTTGAGAGGATCCATTGCGTCTGTACCCGCAGATAGCTCGGCCATGTCATCTACGCCGTCACCATCGGAATCCGCCTTGTAAGGGAAAGTGCCTTGCTCCAGTTCAACGGCGTTATCTAAGCCGTCGCCGTCAATGTCGTCATCCATAGCGTCCTCAATGCCGTCGAAATCGGTGTCCGCCCATCGGCTGGGATCATCGGGGAATCCGTCAAAGGCGTCTTCGACGCCGTCATTATCCGCATCGAAGGCAGGCGGCGTGAATGCTCCGTTCCACTCGCTGGCAGCATCGGGGACCTTGCCGTTATTAATCTCGGAGAGGAGAAGATCGGCCAACTCGCTCATGTGGTAGGGCCGTTGCTCACTAGGAAGACCGAGGTGAACGCCAGGCTTCCAACCGAGAGGCCCTAGGTTGCGCAATGTCCAGGACATGCTTAGCTGGTCTGTGACAACGGCCACGGATTGCATGGAGCCCGAAAGCCACGCAGTTACCACAGGGATCGCGAGGATCTCCTGAACCTGGCGATCGGAATAGTGGCGCCGAAGCTCCTCGATGTGAGCGGCTGTGACGCGTGCCGGCAACCGTCCCGCATCACGAGCAAATCGAAGTGCAGCTTTGAATGCTGGGTCGCCCTCCAATTGCTCCGACCGCTCAAAGTCCATGAGGGACTGGATGTAGGCAATGAGCGGGGCTTTCTCGGCTTCTGGGATTTCTGACCAGAAATTGTCGGCTTCTGTGTAGTCCCAGATTCCGAACGCGCCATGCGCCTGACAGTGCACGCAACCCGAAGCCAGCTGGTAGACGAAGAAGAGGGACCAGATCTCGGGGAAGTCCATGCTGCGCTCTCTTTGCAGAAGGTATTCGTCCATTGCCAGGGTGCCCATGGCAGCTCCGCGATCCCAGAAAGTATCGAACATGTTGCGATCGCTATAGGGAACGGTCGAGGTCACCTCTGGCGGACCGGTGTAGTAGTCGTAGTCATAGGCGGCCACGTCAAAGGCCGGGGTTCCCTCTGCCGGAACGTTCGCGGTGACGGCTTCTTCGTCCTGCCATTGCAGCAGTGTGCTCGGGAAGGCATCAAAGGGCTGCTCGATACCGTCGCCGTCGCCGTCAAAGGTCACAATGGGTACTTCATAGCCCGTGACAAAGTTGAGCCAATCGGTTTCGAGAACGGGATCGACGGCGCCATAATCGCCCCGCACCCAGGTAGAATCTATTTCCGCGACAACGCCGGTTTGGGCGTCGCCCACGAACGGGTTTGCGCGTTGCTCCTCAGGAGAGGTCGGGGCGTTATGGCCCAACTCCCAGCCGACTGCTGAGAGATTCTCGCTCGCCCAATCCACGGTCTCCTGATCGGTGACGATAGGCAAGATCGCGTCATGGGTTGCCGAGGCGTGGTTGATGGCTCCAAGCTGCATCAGCTCTGCAATCGCGCGGTCGGTGTAATTTGTGCGCAGGAGGGCATGGATGTCTGCCGATGAGGTGATCGGGTAGCGGCCCATGACATCGATATAGGTGAACGCAGCTTTGAGCCGTGGGTCGTCTAGCGTGTCGACATAACCCGGGTCGAAAACCGCCTGAATATCTTCCAGCGACACCCCCATCAGAGAGAGCTGGTAGGCACTGCGCGCGGTGTGATGCCCACTTTCCGACAAGATCATCTGGCGCAGCGTGAGCATCCACTTAGTCGTGCTGTCAAAGAAAGCGCTGCGATGGATCATCGCATCCGCGGTCATTAAACCCTCGTAGAAGTCCCGCAGATTGCTGATGTCGATCTTGTGTCGATCGTAAAATGGCATGGCGCTGTCGGCGGCAGGTGGTTCGGGTGCCACGTCGGCGCGCGCAAATTGCGGGCCAAGGGACACAATTGCCAGCGCAGTGCTCAGGAGAAGTGTTTTCAAACGCATGGGTGACCTCCTCAATCGGCCAGAAGGAACATCGTGTTCGGATTTGGGGAATGCGACGGCACGTTTTGGAGCACGTCCCAATGCTCCTCCAACAGCCCCGTCTCTTCGTCAAAGCGGTACATGTCGACCGCCGCAATCCCGAGATCGCGCGGATCATCGTGATCAAGGTTTCGGAAGTTCACATGGGCGAAGGCGTAGTTACCCGAGACGATGATCCTGTGGATGTCGATCGATATGTCACGCTCCTCGACCGATCCGCCGAAAAGCTCCGCTAACGGTGCCCGACCGTTGGGGAGGAAGACACTATGCTGGATGTATTCGTCAGAGATGTACGGAGCGAGGTTCTCGTTCGTGGCGCCATTTACAAAGATCTCATAGATATCAAGGACGCGCTGAGCGATTTCCAGCTCCGCGTCCGTTTCTGCAAGTATGTGAGTTTCAAAATCCGTCGGCACGGAATTCTTGTAGATTGCCCCTTGTTCCCAAGCCCGCGTGGGCGGCGCGAACGGATTGCTCTCCTGCGCGGCGCTCGGCGATGGGTCGACCAGAACTGCGAGGCCAGCGACCGCCACCAGGCAAGTCGGGAGTGATGTAATTGGTGTTAGACGCATGTGATCCTCTTTGATTGACAAAGCGCTACCAGCGATGCCAGACGCTCCGCTGGCATGCGGGATTGGTGGCTCATGTTGTGGAGGACGTTCGCTTTCCGCAGCGGACCTTGCGAACGTGCCTTGGTTGATCCTAGTTCTTGGCCGGAAACTGGAAGTTGACGGGGTAGGAAAAGACCATTTCTGGTCGGTTTTGGTTGCCGCTTTCAAAGAGCTCGCGCGCTAAATCAGCGACCATGCGAGGATCTTCTGCATGGAGGAAATGATTGGCGCCAACGATGGCGACGCGGGCATCTGGCGAAAGATCGGCTGAGGTCATGTATTCCTCGGCCTTTTGACCGGGATCATGATCGCCTTGGATAAAAAGCACGGGCATCGTCATCTTTGGGATGACATTCGCCATTCGGAACTCGAGCTCGATGTCAAAGCTTGTTCCTTGAAACGTTCGTGCCGCGGCCTCAGGGGTCCCCGGGAAGCCAAATTCCCAGTCCAGACGTTGTAAGAAACGCTCCGGGAACTGAACGGAGCTATAGGCTCCTGAATAGGCTGTGCTCGCTAGTTTTGCTTGGCTTTGGAACTCCACCGTTGCCATTGCCGCGTGGGGCGGACGTGGCAGGCCGTGGGGCCGATCAAAGGATTGTTGCATGCGGACAAACGCCGATACACGGTCGCTACTGCCCTCAATGGCCAGTAGATTCTCGCTCACAATCGTGCCTCGATCATGGCCAATCAGATTGAATTTGGTGACGCCGATTTTGTCGAGCAGGGTCAGGAGGCTGGCTGCCGCGCCGGCATAGCTGACATCGACCTCAGGGCCCTTGTCGGATTGGCCGTAGCCCAAAACATCCACCGCGATCACATAGTAGTCGTCTGCCAAAAGCGCCATCACGTCGGCATTGGCCCACCACGTGTCAGGGTATCCGTGAACCATCAAAACGACGTCGTCGGAGGGGTCACCTGCCGTCACGAAATGCCAAACGGGACCATCCGCATCGACAAACCAGTGCGTGCCAAACACGCCCATACCAAGATGCTCAATCTCGCCGTGCCGACTAACCCTTAGAGTTTGCGGGGCAGCCTCGGGATAACGATCTGCATCAACAGAAATGCGCGCTAGTGGATAAGCATCGTAGGAGAACTCTTCCCATTCGGAACCTCCCTCTTCCGCGATGGCGGGCGCTGAATAGAATACGCAGCCAAAAACAAATGCTGCCGCGCTTCCGACAATGCTCACTCGTAGTCGATCGATTTCAAACATTGCCGCATCCTTGACTGAGTTCGGCTAAGCACTATCGTCCCACCAAAGTGTGAATTGCTCCAATTGATTTTTTTAATATTCCTCATGGCTATGAGGAATATCCGCACCGCCGACTTGAACTTGCTAGTTGTGTTCGACGCCATGATCTCGGAGCAGAGCGTGACGAGGGCTGGCGAGCGCATAGGTCTTGCACAGCCCTCTATGAGCAATGCGCTGACCCGACTTCGCGCCCTTTTTGATGATGAGTTGTTCGTTCGGACGCCTGATGGGATGGTTCCTACGCCCGTCGCGATCCAAGCGGCCGAGCATGTCAGGGCCGCAATCTATGCGGCCGAGGAAGCGCTGAACGTGAGTGGCGCGCCTTTCCTGCCAGAAACCGCCGAAGGGACGATCAAAGTGCTCACAAACGACCTCATTGAATTCACGATATTGCCAAGGGTCATTCAAGCATTGGCGCAAAAGGCACCGCGGCTCAAACTTCTTACCCGCCCTCTTGTGAAGGAAGCCTTCGAAGAGGACCTTGATTCTGGGATGTCAGATTTTGCAATCGCTGCACCCGCAGACGTCCCGAAAAGGTTCGGCTACACTGTTCTCTTCGACGAACCATTCAGCGGTATTTCTCGCATCGGGCACCATATCCTGTCTGAGGACATCACCGTGGAGAAGTTCTTTGGGTGCAAACATGTCGCCGTGTGCCATCGCTTTGGCGCCACAGGTGTCATCGACAAGGCTCTTGCCGATTTGAACAAGACAATGGACGTCGCCGTAGGTGTTGCCAATTTGGCATCGGTGCCGCCACTGGTGTCGATGACAGACTACATCTCCGTCGTTCCACGTCGGCTGGCTGAAATCGGAGATCGAGAAGAACTCGTGGCAATGTTTGATCTCCCATTTGAGCTGCCGAGCGTTGAAGCCAAGCTAATCTGGGGCCGTGGAGCCGAACGCTCACCGATGTTGGCTTGGTTTCGCAACCTAGTTGAGTCTAGCATTGCTCAAACCAAGTAGTGCCGCTCCGATCGATCGCGATGGCCCGATTTTCTTGCTCTACTAGCGAGTCCGCGATGTGAGATTAGGCTGTTCTCCAATATAGTGGACAGACGATTAAGAAAAAGCGTGTAAGGGGAGGACCCAATGATTGGCAAGCTGGTTCTAAAGGTCGTCGTTAGTCTCTTGACGGTCTTCTACGGTCTTGTCCCTGCGGTTGCGGACCTAAATGAAACTCACTTGCTCAATCCGATGTGGAGCGAACACGCCCGCTTTCATGGCGCTTGGTTTTTGGCTTTCGCGGGTGGTATCGCGCTGACCGCACTCTTTCTGATCTGGGTGAGAAACCAAGTCGTTTTGCCGATCGTATTCGGATTGATGTTCGCCGGGGGCTTCTGGGTCGCGACAGTCTTCCAGTCTGCTTACGGGGGCGGCCTTGTTGACCCAAACGGATTCGAGCAAAGGATTTTAGGGATCGAATCAAACTTGTTCTTATTCTCAGTTGTCAGCGTGCTCTTCCTTGCTGCGCTCGGCTTCTCAACGAAACTGCATGGCGACACTTCAGGGGATGAGTGAGAGAGCGGCGACATCATTTCTAGTACTCGCCTTCGCGATGCTTTGGGTGCCGCTTGGGCAGCATGCCTTTTTACACGAGCATTGGATGAAGCTGGGCACATTCATGGCCCCTTTTCTTTTGTTTGTAGCTTTTAACTTCGCAAGAAATCATGACCTGCGCACTGACCCGCGCTTCCTTTCGCTCATCCTGCTCGTTGCCTACATCGTTCATCAGTTTGAGGAGCACTGGATCGACGTTTTTGGCCGGACCTATGCGTTCTATCCCTACTTGAACGACTTCTTATCGGGTCTCACAGGAAGCGAGCGCAAGACTGAGTTTATGTCGCCGACTTCGATCTTCGTGATCAACACGTCGCTCGTATGGCTGGTAGGAGCCTTAGGTATTTGGCGTGGAAGCAATCATGTCTTCGCGGCTTTGTGCATGACGGCGATTGTTGTCGTCAACGCCGTGAGCCATGTTGGTGCTGGTTTCATCAGCGGCAGTTACAATCCGGGCTTGGTGACCGGCATTCTAGTTTTTCTCCCCTTGGGCGTGGCGGTCTATGTCTGGCTGCTGAGGGCAAATCTGGCGTCCACGGGTCAGATACTTGCAAGTATTCTGTGGGGGCTGGTCGCTCACGTAATCATGATTGCAGGGATTTTAGCGATGCATCAGTTCGCTTGGATTCCAGAGGTTGCGTACTTCGCAGTATTGATCGCCTGGTCATGCATCCCAGCAATCCGCTTCAAGGCGTTGAGCACACTATAGAGCCTGCCATTGCAACGGCTTACGGTCATAATCGCGGCGCGCGTCCGCTTCGTCCGGCAAGCTCGGCAGCAACCATCGGAAACTAGCCTGGTCTGGCCAATGCTAAAACTTGATAATTGTAGGAAGAAACCCCGCACCACCGTCGACGAAGTGTTGCCAGCCCAATGGCATTCACTCAAGTACTATGAGCGCACGTTCAAGCAACGAGAGTAACTCGGCTTGGGTAGGTGTATCTGCGGCGGGTTTCGGCATTCGCTTTCTCTTGCCATTCGCAACAAATATCCCGGTCTGTCCATCAAATGCAGCTGGATCAGCGCTATTTACGACCTTAGCTGCCTGCTTATCTGCTGGGCTAAAAAGCAGCGGCGCAAGCCACTGAAGGGCTTTGGGCATCGCGGAATTGCCTGATGTCATAGCCGTCTTTGTCGCGCCTGGGTCGACGGCGCGGATTAGAATATTGTCTGATCTGAGCGTACCAGCCAACGCTGGCGCGAGCGTGGTCACCGCCAGCTTGGACTGCGCATAGGTTCCCATAAGTCCACCAACTCTTTCAGGATTGGGCAAATCGCTCAGTTTCAACGACTTTTGCGGATTGACCGCGCTAGAAGAAAACAGAACCACCATACCCGGTGTATCCGTTGCATTACGCATCATCTTGTCCTTCAAACCTATCGTAAGTTGATAGGGTGCCAGGACATTCACGGCGAATTGGGATTCAAAGTTCTGTTTACTGAGAACCTTCTCGGACGTTAGAACGCCGGAATTGTTATAAAGAGCATCTACTCGCCCGGGTATCGCGTTGATGGCTTTGATAGCACGCGCCGTTTGCGACGCATCCATCAGATCGGCGATAACCGCCTCGATTTGCAATCCCGGATGTTTTGCTAGAAGCCGTGCCTTCTGCGCATCCGTCTTCGACACCGACCTGTTGAGCAAAATCATATTCTGGCCACGAGCCGCCAGCAGTTCAGCGATCTCACTGCCGATACCTCCGGTTGAGCCCGTAATAACGGCCCAATTTGCATTGCTTGTCGTCATCGCCTAAGGCTTTCGATAATCAAAGTGTGTGCAAATATAGTGTATATATACACTAAATGGAGGCCGCAAGTGACAGTCTCTTCTGGTGAAGCAATTTGCGCTTTCGTTCCCCCTTTCCTACGACACCTGCGTCTGGGGCTCGCAAAAGTGAACTTGTCGACGGCGCGGTTTCAAACGCTTCAAGCGCTCGCAGGGGGCGAGGTGCTGACAATGGTCGAACTGGCGGAGCGCCTGTCCGTAACCAAGCGCAATGTCACCACCCTTGTAGATGGTTTAGAAAAAGATGGCTTAGCGAAGCGCAGGCCACACACTACCGACCGACGATCCAAGTGTGTTCAGCTGACTGAAGTGGGCGAAACAGTTTTCTTGCGGGCAGCTGAGATGCAGCGTGCCCATCTGGAGAAGCTGCTAGGCTGTCTCGAGCCGGAACAACGGAAGGCTCTCGCAGCTGGACTGGCGCTGTTGACGGAAGAAATGACTAATCCCTGCGCGGAGCGTTGAATCCTTCGATCTTGATTGAGCAAACGCGGGCGCACCTGCGCGCAACTGTTGCAGGAACCGGAGTGATTTGCTCGGTTGCGACACTCCCCTCATCTGTCGGATTCACGTTGGGGAAGGCGCCCAGTTCGGTTCTTTTTCAAAGGCGGCTAAGTCCGCAGACTGTGAGTTCGCCGCGATCTCGATTGTGCTCCTGCAGCGTGTGGCAGGTTCGACGGGCCGCACTGCAGCGGCGATCGCCTTCGTCCAACGGCAGCTTTGGGCCGTAAGTGAGCCGATACCACCTGGCCAAGAGCAAGCACGTCGCAGTCTTGAGATTGTGCCGCACACCGCGCTTTCCCAAAGGTTTCGCCAATCACCCTGCCGGCTTTCCAAAATGTCTGCGCTTCCATACGGTTCGTAATCATTCGGAAAATCAGGCAAGAATTGAGATGCAGTTCAGTTCACAATCTTGGATTATATGGGTTCTTTCGGCTTGTGCATTTTTGGCGGTTGGGCAGCGTGCGTTTGACGCGATCAGATCACTGAGCACTGACAAAACGGCGTTTCTGGCCTTTCCACTCACAGTTCTCGTACCCGCGTTGGCCTTTCTCTTTCTGGCGACGCGCAAGAACATGTTGTCTGCGGAAGGGGTGTTGATGCAGGTCGGTACAATGATCCAGCTGCTTCTCATCATCTCGCTGCCAGGCTTCGCACTTTACCTGGCATTGGGGTTCCCGGTGGTCTTTTTGGTGATCGAATTGTTCGAAACGCGAGCGCCCGCACCGTTCCGGACGTGGATCAAGACGAGGGTCATCGCGTGATAAACCTCGACCTTCCCGAACCTCTCATGCTGGCGCTTCGCTGGCTTTTATTGATCGGGCCGATCTGCCTGGTCGTTTTCATGACCTTTGTCCGCCGAACCAGCACGCGCGCCAAAATCGGCGGGCTTTTTGCTTTGCTCTACGGCGTTCCGGTGATTTTCATAACGCATTCCATTGCTGTGCATTTCGGGTGGTGGCGTTACGGATGGGACGTTCTGATGCTGGATGGTCTCCCGGTCGATATCATCATTGGCGGCGCGATCTTGTTCGGGCCCGGGTTGTATTTCACATTTCCCAAGGTTGGCCCGCTGATGATCTGCCTGCCAATCATCATCGGTCTTCACGCCACAGTCTTCAGTTCTCTTGAACCGCTGGTCTATGCCGGGCCGTTCTGGTTCGCCGGTGTGGTCTTCGTTTTTGTGACGGCCCATATTCCGGCTATATACCTTGCCAATTGGACAGCAGAGGACCGCCATTTGCCGTTGCGATGCGCGCTGCTCGCCATCATGACAGGCGGTATGATCCTCGCGGTTCTGCCGGCGTTGATTATGCAAGCGATGGGTGGCGAATGGGCGCTGTCTGAACGTCCGATCTGGAGCACAATCGTGGCGGCCCTGTTTATAGGTCTGGCGTCGGTGGTCGGGCTTTCCGCCAACCAGATGCTGTGCCTGCAGGGCGGAGGAACACCCATTCCGCTCGACCCCACTAAGCGGCTGGTGCGTTCGGGAATCTACGCCTACGTTTCAAACCCAATGCAGCTTTCGGCAGCGCTGATCTGGATCATACTCGGCCTTTACCTGCAAAACGTTTGGATTGTCGCTGCCGCAGGCATGGCTTGGGTCTTTGTACAAGGCATGGTGCGCTGGCATCATCGCAATGACCTGTTGGCGCGCTTCCCCAGCGGCTGGCCAGACTACAAGCGAAATGTGCCGGAATGGGTGCCGTGCTGGACGCCATGGGTTCCCGCGCCCGCAAAGCTAAAGATACGCGACGCGGACCTTTGGCCGCCATTGCGACGGGCCACGGGTCTTGAGATCGAAATCGGCAACGGTCCGCCAAGATATGAGTTGGCCGAAGAACCGCGCGCGTTCACAGGCCTTGAGGCGCGGTTATTCGCAATGACACATACCAATTTCGCCTGGGCGGTGGCAGCACATGCCGCTTTGCTCGTGGTGCTAGCAGTGAAGCATGTCAGTGCATTGGTCTCACGCCCGATCAAGGCGCACCCATGAGTAAGCCTCGGCTGCTTGCATCAAACCCCAGTACGTGGCTTTTGGGCGTCGATAGTCTGCATGCCATCAGGACCGATCAGCTTGGGTTCTACGAGCGGATGAAGTCGGCCCATGGCGATCACGTGGTGCTCCGCCTTGGGCCCTACAGATCACATCTCTTCTTTCACCCCGATCATATCGAAGCCCTTCTGGCGCGGCACTCGCGGTCATTTATCCGGTTCAAAAAACTTACAAACGTGGTCCGGCAATGGAACGGAAACAGCTTACTTGTCGAAGAGGGCGAAAGCTGGCGGACACGGCGCCGCAAGGTCCTGCCAGCGTTTCAGACACGGCGGCTGTCGGCCTATGGTCACGAAGCCGTCCGGGAAACCGAACGCCTCTGCCAAGAACTGCGTCAGACCGCAAGATCGGACACACTTCGCTTCGACACCGACGCGGTCATGGCAAAGCTAACGCTAGATATTGCCACGCGAACCATGTTCGGTGCCAACCCACAACCAAACGGCTTCGATATAGAGCGCGCGATCCAGACGCTGTCTGACACAGCATTCTCTGAATCCACATCGCCCGTAACCTTGCCGGATTGGCTGCCAATTGGGCGCAAGCGCCGAAAACGTTGGGCGATGGCTGTCATGGACGACCTCGTGTCCGGTCTGGTGCATAAGGGGCTGCAGCGCACAGAAACGTGCACCGATCTGCTTGGCTCACTGATCGAACACCACAACGGGAAGTTTGCCGACATTCGCAATGATGTCATGAGCCTTCTCATTGCCGGGCACGAAACGTCCGGCGCGCTGCTGAGTTGGTTGTTTGCCTGTCTGGCCGTCTACCCCGACTGCCTAACGGCAATCCAGAATGAGCTTCGCCAGACACTGTCGGGCAATGCCCCTACGCCCGACGCAATTGCGGAACTCCCTACTCTGCGCGCGACGATCAACGAAACACTCCGATTGTATCCACCGGCCTACACGCTGTTTCTGCGCGAAGCGGCTGAACCGATCGACCTGCTCGGAATACACTTGGCAAAGGGCGACCTCGCGCAGATTGTCCCTTTCACGACCCAACGCGATCCTCGGTTCTTCAAGAAACCGACGGAATTTGATCCGACACGCTTCTTGAGTGAGCCGACTTGGCCTCAGTTCTCCTACCTTCCCTTCGGGGCAGGGCCGCGTGTCTGCATCGGGCAAAACTTTGGATTGATGGAAAGCTGTCTTGTTGCGGCTACGATCCTGCAGAACATGTCGCCGAAAAGACTAAATGAACTGCCGCGCCCGCAGGCCAAATTCTCTCTTCGACCGGCTGGCGGTCTCCCCATGTCATGGCAGTCAATCTAGGAAACGGTGTCGCGTTCTCGTGATGGCAGGAAGCAATCCCATTTTTCACCAAACCCACGCAGTCGATTTCTAGCCATGATGTCGTAAATGCGGTCACGCAGGCCGCGCGGAACCAAGCAAAGGATACCCAGCCAGGACCAAGGGGGGCGGAGTTGCCGGAGAGTTACCAGCGATGCGCCCGACTTGGTACAAGCCTCGCCACGGTCGATAACCACATAGGTGAGGTCCAGCGCGTCCGGATCAACACCAAACTCCCCGGCAAGCTTCTTTCCTGCCGGCTTCCGGGAGGAGGCGAATAGAGAATTCTCCACCGCTTCATACCGAAGAACGAACCTGATCCATCGGCTACAAAGAACGCAATCCGTATCAAAAACTATAACGGTGGTATCTCTATCGCTCATGCGACCTTTGGATATCACGGGCACTACACTTGGACTGTCATGGTTTGCTGACGCGGCGATAGAATGTCCTACTTTGAGAATTCGTCAGTGTCGGCTTTGTATGGCTGCAAGGCAGCATAATCGCAGTCAAGCGAACGGCAGGTTTGGGCCGTTCTCGACCCTGCCTGGCCGCACGATGCTGCATATGCTGCGATCGCTCTAGGGTCTGCTGTGAGCCCTATGCGGACTTCCAACTAGATCAAGTACTTGATTTCGCAGGCGCTGGCAGAGTACCGGCCAGAACCGCCTAAGGAATATGTCACTGCTCCACCATAGATTGGTTCGCATAAGTCTGACGGCACTGCCACCATACAGCGCATATCCCAAGGCCGTTCGTCGCCGCTCCGGGCAACAGGCCGATAGGCCCCAGTCATCGAGCGCTAACCTTGGCCTCCGAGCGTCCATAAGGTTGCAACGCGTAGCGCACCGCGTTGATAGAGCCAGCACTGCACGTACTCCGATGCCCAAGATTTGGGCGTTGACCCGGCGCGTGCGCTTTGTGCCCGAAATTGTTGTTGCGCAGTTCGCCAGCCCGGCACACACTCAAATGTCTTCTGGCACAGGACCTTAAAAACAGGGCCTGACACGTAATTTGCGTGGGGCGCCGTGCTCGCTGCAAGCAGCACTCGGGCTCGCTCGGGATCGACATGGCCAAACGCCAGTCGTCGTCTCCCCGCGCCACGTCCGACAGGAGAACAAGATATGACCTACTATACCAAAACCGGGGCCCTTTTGCCCGAACACGTCGCCCGCTCGGCCGAAGTTGCGCGCCTTAAGGGCGATGGTGTCTCGCGGCGGGAATTCCTGGCTACCGCCACGGCTTTTGGCGCACCGGCCGTGACCGCCTATGCCATGCTGGGTGCGGCCCGTCCGGCCTTGGCACAGAGCACACCGGTGCGTGGTGGCACTGTGCGCATTCAGGGTGAACTGCGCGCTATGAAGGATCCGCGCACCTTTGACTTCAACATGCTGGCCAACATGACGCGCGGATGGCTCGAATACCTCGTGCAATATGAAAATGACGGGACGTTCACACCCAAGCTCTTGGAAAGCTGGGAGGTAAGCGACGATGCCACCGTCTATACCCTGAATGTGCGGCCCGGAGTGATGTGGAACGACGGCACGCCCTTCACCGCAGCCGACGTGGCCCGCAATATCGAACGCTTCTGCGAAAAAGATTTCGAGGGCAATTCGATGGCCTCGCGGTTTGGCGTGATGATCGACGACACCACCAACCGCGCGATCCCCGGCGTGATCGAGGTGGTTGATGATCTGACGGTGCGGTTGAACCTGCCTGCGCCCGACATCTCGATCATCGCGAGCTTTGGTGAATATCCTGCGGCCATCGTGCCCGAAGGCTTCGATGCCGACACCATGCTCGACAATCCCATCGGCACCGGCCCCTACCTGCCCGAAGAGTATTCCACCGGGGTGTCAGGCGTGCTGGTGCGCAATGAGAACCATGCCTGGTGGAACGAGGGCAATGGCGCATGGCTTGATCGGATCGAGTACTATGATTTTGGGCTTGATCCCTCGGCGTACTTCAACGCCGCTGAAAGCGATGAGGTCGATGCGGTGCATGCGACAGAGGGCGAGTTCGTGTTCCTGTTCCAGACCCTCGACGGCTGGCGCCAGAACGAAGTGGTGTCGGCGGGTACGATCCTCGCCCGACCCAAGCAGACAGAAGGGCCCTACGGCGATGTTCGGGTGAGGCGCGCCTTGGCAATGGCTGTGGACAATGAAGCCGTGTTGGAGCTGGGCTATTCCGGGCTGGGCCAGGCGGCGCACAATCACCATGTCTGTCCGATCCATCCCGAACACGCCGATGTGGAGCGCATTCCGTATGATCCCGAAGGCGCCGCCGCGCTGATGGCCGAGGCTGGGATGGCCGACTACGAGCACGAGCTGATCTCGCTCGAAGGTGGGTTCTGGCGCGATACGGCAGACTCCATCGGCGCGCAGATCCGCGATGCGGGGATCCCACTCAAGCGGACGGTCTATCCGTCAAACACCTTTTGGAACGACTGGTCGAAATACCCGTTCTCGGTCACCAATTGGAACCACCGCGCACTGGGGGTCACAACACTGGCCATCGCCTATCGTACCGGCGAGCCGTGGAATGAATCGAGCTTTGAGAATGCTGAATTCGATGCCATTGTGACCGAGGCGCTGGGCGAGCCCGATCTGGAAAAGCGTCGCGCACTGATGGCCACGGCGCAGCAGTTGATGGTCGATGAAGGGGTGATCATCCAACCCTATTGGCGGTCGATGTACAATCACTGCAAAGAGGGGCTGGTGGGCTTCAACGTCCATGTGGCCCAAGAGATCCGCATCGACGAGATGTATTGGGACGATGCCTGAGGTAAGGGGGCCTTGGTGCCCCCGGCTGTCTGATTAACCCTTGCTCGAAAGCGTTCGATTTGGGATGTTTCGGGCAATCTCTGGCACAGATCGGATAGGGCCGACCCGCCGCTGCATCTGCAGGGCGCAGGATGAGGCATGCCGTGTTGACGACCCAAGGCAAAAGCAGTGGCGGCGCGATCTTCGAGATCGCGGCTGTTGCTGTTCCGTTGACCCTGCTGGCCCGACCCGAGGCGTTTGGCGGGCGGCCTGTTGGGGATTGTCGCGTGGGTACGCTCTTGGTGTCGGGGGGGCAGGTCATGGGGATGCGCGCCGATCCAGACGCTGCACGCATGATGGTGCTGCCGCGTCTTGCTGAGGCGCATGTGCACCTCGACAAATGCCACACCATTGACCGTTTGAGCGATGTGGGCGGCGATCTAGCCGCGGCGGCGGAGGCACAAAGGGCGGACCGGGCGCTTTGGACGCGCGAGGATCTGACGCGGCGGATGCGGCGTGGTCTGGAAGAGGCGGTTCGCGCGGGCTGCGGGGTGGTGCGTACGCATATCGACTGGGACATGGGCGTGCCGCTGGCGTGGGAGGTGGCGCGTGCGTTGGTCTCGGACACCGACGGAATCGTTTTGCAACCGGCGGCGCTGACCGGCATTGACCGGATGGCCGATCCTGCCACGGCTGAGGCGGTGGCGCGCGAAGTTGCCCGCGATGGCGGCGTGCTGGGCGGGTTTGTGCTGAACCATCCCCATCGGCGCGAGGGTATTCGAAACCTGTTCGCGCTGGCCGACCGGTTTGGGCTGGCGCTTGATTTCCATGTGGATGAGGGGCTGGAGCCCGACCTCGACGGGCTGGAGTTGATCATCGAGTCCGCGCGCGCGTGTGGTCACGAGGGTCCGGTAGTTTGCGGCCACGCATGCAGTCTGGCGTCACGGCCCGACGACGACGTGGCCTGCCTGGCCGACGGTCTGGCCGAAACAGGTATTGCGGTCGCGGCCTTGCCCACAACCAACCTTTACCTGCAGGGGCGCAGGTCAGGGACGCCAGTCCGCCGCGGTCTGACCCGCATCCATGAGTTGATGGCCCGCGGCGTCGACGTGATCATCGGCACGGACAACGTGCGGGATGCGTTTTGCCCCATTGGCGTGCATGACCCGCGCCACAGCCTGTCGGTCGGGGTGCTGGCCGCGCATCTGGACCCGCCGTTCGCCGATCATTTGCCGATGATCACCACCACCGCCCGCAAGGCGCTTGGCCTGCCGGTTCACACGGTGGACGCAGCGCCGCTGACCGACCTGATCTGCTTTGACGCCCCCGATACCGCAACGCTTTTGTCCGGCGCGCCTGCGCCGCAACCGCTGACCGACTTTGTGAAAGGAGAGACCTGCCGTGGCTGATCCCGACTGGCCCCGCATCGCCGCCGCCCTTGCCCCCGTCGAGGTGATCGACGATCCCGTGACGATCAAGAAGCGCTCGCGCGATTTCTTCTGGTACAGCCCGATCCTGAATGAGCAACTGCGCCGGTCGTTCGGCGATCTGGTCGTTCGGCCCAAGACGCGGGAGGAACTCGCCCATGTGCTGTCGGTGGCCCATGCCGAAGAGGTGCCGGTGGTTCTGCGGGGCGGCGGTACGGGAAATTATGGGCAGGCGGTGCCGCTGCATGGTGGGTTGATTGTCGAGATGACGGGTATGAACCGAATCCTTGAGATCGGCGATGGCTTTGTGCGGGTCGAGGCCGGGGCGCTGATGGCCGATATCAATGCGGCCTTGGTCGCCAAGGGGTGGGAGATGGCAATGTTCCCCTCCACCCAGGATATCGCGACGATTGGGGGCTTTGTGGCCGGCGGCTCGGCGGGGATCGGGTCGATTGCGAACGGGGCGCTGCGAGAGAAGGGAAATATCATTCAACTCAAGGCGTTGTCGGTCGAGGCGGGCCCTGCTGAGCATGTCTTCGACGCCGAAGCCTCGCTCCAAATCCACCACGCCTGGGGGCTCAACGGTGCGATCACCGAGGTGACGTTGCGCACGGTGCCCACGCGCGACTGGATCGGTTGTATGACCGGGTTTGACAGCTATCGTGACTGCTATGCGGCGGGCTATGCGCTGGCGTCGTCCACCGAGATCGGCCGCAAGTTGTGTTGCACGGTGGATGCGCGGATCGTGGACTATTTCCCGCGGCTTGAGGGGCATGTACCCAAGGGTGCAAACCTGCTTGTCGCGCTGGTCCCGCGTGAGGATATGGGGGCGTTCCGCGATCTGATGACGACTGCAGGCGGTACGAATTACCTTGCCATGGACGATGCTGAACGCGAGGCGTTGAAGCTGCCGCATGTCTTCGAGTTCGCCTACAACCATACGACGCTGCAGGTGCTGAAGGCGGATCGCAGCGCGACCTATCAGCAAATCGGCGTGCCGGACCCCTCGGACGCAGATCGCGTGGCCGATATGGCTGCGCGGCTGGGCACGGATGTCTGGCCCCACCACGAGTTTGCGCGGGTGGATGGGCAAATCGTGGCCTTCGACCTGCCGATCATTTGGTTTCGCGATGAGGCACGCCTGCGCGAGATCGATGCGACCTATGAGGCGGACGGGTTCTCGGTGGCCGATGCGCATACGTTCTATGTCGAGGGTGGCGGGTTGAAGAACGTCGACTACCGCCACCTGGCCTGGAAAAAACGCCTTGATCCGAAAGGCCTGCTAAACCCCGGCAAGTCGAAGGCCTGGGCCGATGTGCGCCACCTCAGCGCGGAGGAGATCCAAGCCATGAGCCAGAAGGAGTCCGCGGAATGAACACGATCACGGTATCAGCGCTGACGCCGGCGTTCGGGGTCGAGATTGCGGGGCTCGATCTAAACGCGGTCAAAGCCGATGCTCTGTTCCACGATGTCCGGGCCCTTTTCGAAGAGCACTCCGCCCTTTTGTTCCGCGCCCAGTCAATGACAGAAGAGACCCACATGCGGCTGGCGCGCCTGTTTGGCCCGGTGGAGGACCGCACCGCGGACGAGCGCAAGCCGGGCGAGGCGATGAAGATCCCCGAAGTGTCGAATGTGCGCGATGACGGCACCACCAGCGACGCGATGGATCTGCACACCTTGAACCTGAAGGCGAATTTCCTGTGGCACTCGGACAGTACGTTCCTGCCGGTGCCGGCGCTGGTGAACATCCTGACCGCCAAGATCGTCACCACCGAAGGCGGCGCGACCGAGCTGGCCAGCACCCGCGCGGCCTGGGCCGCGATGCCCGAGACACTGAAGGCGAAAGTGGCGGGCCGCGGGATTTGGCATCGCTACAGCCATTCGCGCCGCCAGATCTCGGAGGAACTCGCCGACCTCCCGATGTTCAATAAGTGGCCCGATCAGCACTGGAAAGCAGTATGGACCAATCCGATGAACGGGCGCGAGGCGCTTTACGTCGCCAGCCATGCGTTTCGGATCGACGGCTATTCCGAGGCGGACAGCGCGACCCTTCTGGCGGATCTGATCGCATTCTGTACGCAGCCGCAGTTTGTTTATTCGCATCGGTGGCAGGTAGGCGACGTCCTTCTGTGGGATCAGCGTGCCGTCCTGCATCGTGGGACACCCTGGCCCTATGATCAACCGCGCAAACTGGCAAGCATCTGCGCCAGTGTCCGGGCCGAAGACGGGCTGGCCGCCATGCGCCCCAATCCGCAGGGGGGCTAGGGGATGGAGGTCTTGTTTTTGCTGGTGGATGCGGCCCTTGTTGCGGGTTTGGCGGTTTGGATGGTTGTGGCGGTGGCTGACAACTGGCGCCACCCGAAACTGAACGAAGATGCGGTGGCGATGGTGGTGCGGTTTGACCTGTTGGCCGAGCAATTCCCGGACGAGTTTGCGCCGCTCGCCCACCGGCGGATCGCCGACCCGAAACAGATTGGCCTGCTGTTCCGCGCAATGCGGATGGCCGAAACTGTGGCGGCGGTCGGTCTGGTCGTGGCAACGCTGTTGCTGATCGGTGCGGCTTTCGGTGCCCTTGCCGCGCCAGTGGCGCAGGCCGCGGGCGTCGCAAGTGCTGCATTCTTCGCCTGCATTTGGGGGGGGTTCGTGATTGGCGGCAACTACTTCGCCTACTGGTACTGCCACCAATGGGCGCAATCGAACCATTTCATGGTGATGTTCTGGGGGCTGTTCGTCCTGCTGATCCTGCTGAACTGAAGCGGCGAGGCCTTGAAGCAATCAGTCCGGTAGGCCGCAGGGCTCCCGGCATCTAGGCCCCCTCAGCACAGTTTGAGTAAGGCCGTTGACCACCGCCCGGGCCAAGATCATCCCGCTGTGAATGCATGTCACATAAAGCGCGAGACGGGTTGCTGAACCCAGAACTGGAAAGCCGTCGGCGAGCATCGGCCTGCGCGCGCGAACACCCGGTCAGTGAACGCGCCCTTTGACGCGGGACAAAACGCGGTAAGTCGCATTTAGTCTCGAAGCACTGATAGGCATCGTGCAAACGATGAAGCTGCCACGATTTTCCCAATCGCCGTCCCGCTAGAGACAGCTCCGTCCGGAATGTGTGAGTTCGACCGGGCCTGGAGTTCGCGCTTGCAGCGAATGACTGCAAAGCGGGCTGCGACTGCAGAAGTTTGAATACTTGACCAATCGCGGCTTTGGGCAACTCTAACCAAACAATATCCTCTCGGTCCCGGTAGAAATCGCCGGTTGGACCATCGCTGTCCGTCTCGGCCAGTAGGTGCGTTGTTTCCCGCATCCGCGCCCGGCGTAACTCGCTTGAAAAGCTGCGGCCCTATTTCCCGAGGTGGCGTTGCAACGAACGCTCCGAATATCCACCGAGGACGTAATCTCTGATCGAGCAGTCGATTGAGCTCATTCCCAGTCGACCCGCACATTGTCGACGAACCGGTGCCAGGCTTGCCAATTCGGGATCTGAAAGCGATCGCCAGAAACGAGGATGACGAAGACGTCCATGTTGTCATCTTCTGTAACGCCTGCAACGTGCTCCGGGTTGACGATGTGGTTGCCGATTTCCTCAAAACGCGGCATGCGCGGTCCTTTCAGGGTCTCTGAAGTTCCGTTGTGCCGAACCCTTAAACGTAGGGTTTCTTCCGAAGTCTGGGGTACTAGGGGTTCGGAAGAACAGGGGTTCGGCAGGGAGTTCGGAAGGGGTTCGGAAGTCGATATGGCGGGTCATTCGTCGACCTCCTCTGGCCACACGATGACTGTCTTCGTTTTCGACGGGGGCCCGACGCTTTTGAGTTTGAGCGTGCCGTCGTTGATGAGTTCGCGAAGCGCGACTTCGAAATCATGTTTCTTGATGCCGCCTGCCTCGGGGTCGCTTGCGAACACAGTGACTGCGCCGGTGCGAGACTGCGTAGAGGTCAACTCATAGTTGAGTGCTCGTTTCTGGCGGTACAGACTTAGAAAGACCTGGCGGACTTTGGAGCGATGCGCTGCCAAATCGAGGAAACTGCCGCCTCCCTCGAGCCGGTATATCCCTTTCTCCCTGCGTAGAATGATAGTTTCGCCATCAGGACCGCGGTTCGCTTTCTGGTTCGCAAGTTCTCTGAGATCGCGGTCGGCGCCCCTGTCGTCGGGCCTTTTCAAATACCAAAAAGACCGCACGGCATTAGGCCATCCGGTCGAGCCCGATCGACCAGAACCTTCTGCCATTCCCGACACCGATGGGTGCGCGACAAGAATTACGGTGCAATCGTTTGTCTCACAAATACTGGCTAGAAGCTTGACGAATGCCTTCACTTGAACGCGGTCGTTTTCGTTGCCAGCAAACAGGTCTGCGACGTTGTCCAGCACAACGAGGTCATACTTTCTCAAATCAACGGTGTCGAAGAGTGAGTAAAAGAAGAAGGTTGGCGTGAGCTTGTTTGTCTTGTCAAATTTTCCAAGGCTTGAGTCTCCCCCAACCATGGCGAAAACATCGACGTCTGTTATTTCAGCCAGGCATATACCGAGGCCCCGCGCAATCTCATCTGCGCGAATATTGAGTTCTGATAGGTCGTCTTCACATGTGAGATAGAGAGCGCGACCGCGGGTCACTTCTCTCCCGATGAAGCTCATGCCGAGTGAAACGGAGATGCAGAGTTGGTATAGTAGACCCGACTTGCCGATACCGCCGGGGCCGGAGACGATCGATACCGTGTTCAATGGAAAAACATCGCGAACGAGCCATCGGCGCTCAGGCACCGGCTTGCCGTAGAATTCGCTGATCGAGGTTACCTCAAGCTTCGGGAACATTGGCGGCGGCAAGTCTGTCATGAATCACCCCCGAAGAGGTTAGCCACGCCGCAATATTCCCTTTTGGGATCAATACCCGAATTTGGGTGGGTTAGCCATTGTAACCCTTTGATTTTGCATCTTTGTGGTAGGCCCGGAGGGACTTGAACCCCCAACCAAAGCGTTATGAGCGCTCTGCTCTAACCAATTGAGCTACAGGCCCGCCCCGCTTGGGCTTATCAGAGTGCCCGGCCCGGTCAAGCGCAGCCATCGGATTGCCTGCGCCGCGGTGTTGGTCTAGGCACGGCGCAAGAGCCGCCTGGGGGACAGCGATGGCCGCAAAACGAAACGGGTTGAGCTATGCCGAGGCCGGGGTCGATATCGACGCCGGGAACGCGCTTGTGGACCGGATCAAACCTGCCGCCGCCGCAACCGCGCGCCCCGGTGTGATGGCCGGTTTGGGCGGTTTCGGCGCACTGTTTGATCTAAAGGCCGCGGGGTTTGTGGATCCGGTGCTGGTGGCCGCCACCGACGGCGTGGGCACCAAGCTTCGGATCGCGATCGACACGGGCCATCTGGACGGGGTGGGCGTCGATCTGGTGGCGATGTGCGTCAACGATCTTGTCTGCCAGGGCGCAGAGCCGCTGTTCTTTCTCGACTATTTCGCCACGGGCAAGTTGTCGGTGGACGCCGCGGCGCAGGTGATCGAAGGGATCGCCCGGGGATGCGCCGGGGCGGGCTGTGCGCTGATCGGGGGCGAGACGGCCGAGATGCCGGGCATGTACCCGCCGGGCGATTTCGATCTTGCGGGCTTTGCGGTCGGCGCGATGGAACGCGGCCAGGACCTGCCGCGCGATGTCGCCGCGGGCGATGTCCTGCTGGGGCTGGCTTCGGACGGGGTGCATTCCAACGGTTACTCTCTGGTGCGCCGGGTGGTTGAGGTCTCTGGCCTGACATGGGCGGCTCCAAGCCCGTTTGACGGGCAATCGCTTGGCGCCGCACTGTTGACGCCGACGCGGCTCTACGTCCGCCCGGCGCTCGAGGCGATCCGCCAGGGTGGCGTGCGGGGGCTTGCCCATATCACTGGCGGTGGACTGACCGAGAACCTGCCACGCGTTCTGCCGGACGGGCAGGGGGCCGTGATCGACCTAGGGGCCTGGACCCTGCCACCGGTATTTCGCTGGCTGGCCGAGGCGGGCGGGATCGACGGCGACGAAATGCTCAAGACCTTCAATTGCGGGATCGGGATGGTCGTGGTCGTCGCCCCCGACGCCGCCGATGCCGTCGCCGCCACGCTGCGCGACAGCGGCGAAACCGTGTTCACCCTCGGCGAGGTGGTCGCCGGACAGGGCGTCAGCTACAGCGGGGCGCTTGGGTGAAGCGGGTCGCCATCCTGATCTCGGGCGGCGGATCGAACATGGTGAAACTGGCCGAAAGCATGGTGGGCGACCATCCGGCGCGGCCCGTGCTGGTGGTGTCGAACGATCCCGCCGCGCAGGGCCTCGACAAGGCGCAGGCCATGGGCATCGCGACCGCCGCCGTCGACCACCGCCCCCACAAAGGCGACCGCGCAGCTTTCGAGCGTGTGTTGCAGGCCGAACTCGATAGAGCCGCCCCCGACATTCTGTGCCTTGCGGGGTTCATGCGCATCCTGACCCCCGGGTTTATCGAGCACTGGGCCGGGCGCATGCTGAACATCCACCCCTCGCTCTTGCCGAGATATCCCGGCCTCAACACCCATGCCCGCGCACTTGCCGCAGGCGACAGCCACGCCGGGTGCAGCGTGCATGAAGTCACCGCCGAACTGGACGCAGGGCCACTTCTTGGCCAGGCGCGTGTGCCGGTGCACACCTCGGACACGCCCGATACGCTTGCCGCGCGGGTTCTTGGCATGGAACACCAGCTTTACCCGGCGGTCTTGCAGCGGTTTGCCGCCGGCGACAGAACGCCGGTTTTCTTGCCGGAATAGACCTTGCGCCTATCTCACTGGAACGTCCCGGAAGGATTGGATAAAATACCTTCATGATAACAATCTCCACGACCGAGGCGCTGGCAGCGTTTTGCGAGCGGGCCCGGTCGCACCCTTTCGTCACGGTCGACACCGAATTCCTGCGCGAGCGCACCTATTACGCTAAACTCTGCCTTGTGCAGTTGGCGGTTCCCGGCGATGCCGAGGAAGACGCCGTTCTGGTAGACCCGCTCATCGGGGATCTGTCGCTCGACCCGCTCTATGATCTTTTTCGCGACACCTCCGTGGTCAAGGTATTCCACGCCGCGCGGCAGGATCTGGAGATTTTCTTTGTCGAAGCGGGCGTGATCCCGGAACCCCTCTTTGACACGCAAGTGGCTGCAATGGTTGCCGGATTTGGCGAACAGGTGGGGTATGAGACGCTGGTGCGCAAGATCGCAAAGGCGCAGCTCGATAAAACCTCGCGCTTCACCGACTGGTCGCGGCGCCCGCTGACGGATGCGCAAAAAACCTATGCACTGGCGGATGTGACCCACCTGCGGGACATCTACACCTATCTGGCGGCCGAGCTGGACAAATCCGGGCGGCGCGTCTGGGTGGAAGAGGAACTGGGCGTTCTCACCGACCCGGCAACCTACACCGTGGCGCCCGAAGATGCCTGGCGGCGGCTCAAGACACGGACGCATTCGGGCCGGTTTCTGGCGATCGCGCGTGAGCTGGCGCGGTTCCGCGAAGGTTACGCGCAGTCCCGCAATATTCCCCGCAACCGGGTGATGAAGGATGACGCGTTGCTTGAGCTTGCCTCAACCAAGCCACGCAGTGTCGGCGATCTGGGCCGGGCACGCCTGCTCTTGCGCGAGGCGCGCAAGGGCGAGGTGGCCGAAGGTATTCTGGCGGCCGTCGAGGCGGGCCTTGCCACCGAGCCCGAGGATTTTCCAAAGGTTGATCGCTCGCGCGAGAAACTGAACGTCAATCCCGCTTTGGCGGATCTGTTGCGCGTCCTGCTCAAGGCCAAGTCCGAAGAGGCAGGGGTGGCTCAAAAACTGATCGCAACTGCCTCAGAACTCGATGAAATCGCCGCTGGCATGCGCGACGTCGCCGCCTTGCGCGGCTGGCGCAAAACCGTGTTCGGGCGCGATGCGCTGCGGCTGTGCGACGGCAAGCTCGCCCTGGCCGCCCAGGGCAGCAAGGTGCGGATTATCGAGTTGTAGAAATCCGGCCCTACCGCCGCACCGCACGCGCGTTATTCGCTCCGCGCACTTGGATCTGGCGCACACCCGCCAGTGTCTGATCCGACAAAAACAGTGCCACCACGACCTCGCGCGACACCTCGGTGGACACGCGCGTGGGTTCGGCGGGCGGGATCACCCGAAAGGCATAGCTCAGCAATCCGGCTTCGGTCGTCTCGCGCACCAGCGCGCCCGCAAAGTAACCCTGCTGCTCGGGCAGCCCGACCACGCGCAGGATCACCCCGCCGGGCACCGGGTCGAGCGACAGGGACGAGATCTCGTCGATCAGCGGGCGCGGGTCGGTCACCGTCACGGTGGTGACCGGCGTCACCTCTTCATCATCACCGAACCAGTTGAACGGGTTGACGCGGCTTTCTGAAAACTGCGCACACCCTGTCGTCAGCGTGACCAGCGCAAAAAGAACGATAATCCGGCCCATCAGTGCCCCCCGTGTCGACCGCCCTGCGCTTAGCCCATCGTCGGGGCGCTGAAAAGGCCGCCAAGGCTGGACCTTGCGCACGGGCCCGCCTAAGTGACACAGGGATGCGCTGGCAGGACACCGAGATGAGCACCGAGGCCTTTGAAGAGATTGCCGAAACCTTTGAGTTTCTCGACGATTGGGAAGACCGGTATCGCTATGTGATCGAACTCGGCCGCGATATGCCGAACCTGGACGAGGCGCTCAAGGTGCCGGCCACCAAGGTGGATGGCTGTGCCAGCCAGGTCTGGCTGCACCCGCGGATCGACAACGGGCAGTTTTCGTTTCAAGGCGACAGTGACGCCATGATCGTGCGCGGGCTGATCGCGGTGTTGCGTGCGCTCTACAATGGCCGGGCGGTGAACGAGGTGCCGGGCGTGGATGCGCCCGCGGCCCTCGCGCGGCTTGGTCTGAACGAACATCTGTCGGCGCAGCGTTCGAACGGGGTGCGGGCGATGGTGGAACGGATCCGGTCGGTGGCGGCCGAGGCGGCCTGACACAAAAGCGACACATGGCGCGGGTCACACTGCGCTGATCGGGCCGGGACAGGCTCGGCGGGGACAAGGAGCGGCAGGCCATGCAGCCTTTCGCAGCGCATGCCGGGCAGAGCAGGGGACGGCTCTATCCCGAAGAAGAAAGCACGTTTCGCACGTGCTACCAGCGCGACCGCGACCGCATCATTCATGCGTCCTCGTTCCGGCGACTCAAGCACAAAACCCAGGTCTTCATCGAGCATGAGGGCGATTACTACCGCACGCGCTTGACCCATTCGCTCGAGGTGGCGCAGGTCGCGCGCACAATCTCGGGCGTGCTGGGGCTCAACCCAGAACTGACCGAAGCGTTGGCGCTGGCCCACGACTTGGGGCACCCGCCCTTTGGCCACACCGGCGAGGATGCGCTGCAAGAGCTGATGGCCCCCTATGGCGGGTTTGACCACAACGCCCAGGCGATCCGCATCGTCACGGCGCTTGAGCGGCACTATGCGGATTTCGACGGCTTGAACCTCACCTGGGACACGCTGGAAGGTCTGGCCAAGCACAACGGGCCCGTCACCGGCGATTTGCCCTGGGCGCTGGCCGAATATAACCGGCGGCACGATCTGGAACTCGACACCCACGCCAGCGCCGAGGCGCAGGTCGCCGCGATCGCCGATGACGTGGCCTACAACCACCATGACCTGCATGACGGGTTGCGGGCCGAGCTGTTTTCGACGGATGAACTGGCCGAGCTTCCGATCCTGCGGGACTGCTTTGCCGAGGTGGATCGGCTTTATCCCGGCCTCAACTACTACCGTCGCCGGCACGAGGCGCTGCGGCGGTTCTTTGGCATCCTGGTCGAGGATGTGATCGCCGTCGCGCGGCGCAACCTGGACGAGATCGCCCCGCAAAGCGTCGATGACATCCGCCAGGCCGGGCGCGGGGTGATCCGCTTTACCGACAGCCTATGGGCCGATCTCGAAACCATCCGCGCCTTCCTGTTTGAGCGGATGTACCGCGCCCCCACAGTGCTTGAGATGCGCGCCGAGGTGACCGAGGTCGTCAACGCGCTTTTCCCGTTCTACCTCGCCAACCCGGAAGAGCTGCCCAAGCAGTGGCGCAAGGACGTGTCCGACGCCCAAGGCGAAACCGCGCTCGCGCGCATCGTCCTGGACTACATTGCGGGGATGACGGACCGGTTTGCCATCCAGTGCCACAAGCGCTTTGTGCTGGGGCAGGGCGGCTAGAGCGTCCGAAACACCATCACAAGGCCCCGGTCACCGGCATGGGGGTGATCCTTCCCCTCATAGATCGGGATATCCACGAAGCGCACCGGTGTGATCCGGCCAGCTGCGACATGCCCCGCCAAGGCCGATCCAAAGCCCAGCCCGTCAAGCACCTTCGGGATCGTGCCGCAGACGAAAAGCGCGCCGGGCTGCGTCACACGAAACAGCTCGGGGAAGCACTCAGGCCCCACATGCCCATGCGTGAACGTCCCGCACGAGATCACGCCACCATAGACAGCATCCCCAAAGCCAAGCGGCTTGGTCAAATCGCCCACAATACGCTCGCGATAAAGCCCCTTGCCCTCGGCGATGGCCAGCATCTCGGGGGTGATGTCGATGGCGTCCACCGTCATCCCCGCCAGATGCTCGGCCACCAGACCGGTCCCCGCACCGATGTCGAGCACTGGTTCCGCCACGCCGCCCTCGGCCCGGTAGATCGCCGCAATCTCGCGTGGGGCAATATAGCCCCAGGCCTCGCCAAAGCTGGTGTCGTAGGACGCGGCCCAGTTTCCATACAAGGCCTTGGCATCTTCGGGCCCGTTGATGTCGTAGGCCTGCTCAAGTTCGTAATCGGTCATTCCAGCACCGTTCGCGAAGTTAAGTGACGTCAGGATGACACGGGCCGCACACGTTGACCCGCGCCCCGCGAGTGATATGACCCGCCCTCATGAACATCTTCGCTGATATCCGCACGCTTGTCATCGAAACGCTGGACGCCATGGTCGCCGACGGAGAGCTGCCGACCGGGCTCGACTACGGCAATGTCGCGGTCGAGCCGCCCCGCGACGCGGCCCATGGCGATATGGCCACCAATGCCGCCATGGTGCTGGCCAAACCCGCGGGCATGAAGCCGCGCGACATCGCCGACGATCTGGCCGGGCGGCTGAAATCGGACCCGCGCGTTGCGGTGGCCGAGGTCGCAGGCCCGGGGTTCCTGAACCTGCATCTCGACGGGCAGGTCTGGCACGATGTGGTGACCGAAGCGATCGATGCGGGCACGGCCTTTGGCCATTCCGGCATGGGCGCAGGCGTCAAAGTGAACGTCGAATACGTCTCGGCCAACCCCACCGGCCCGCTCCATGTGGGCCATACCCGGGGGGCGGTGTTCGGCGACTCCCTGTCGAACCTGCTTGAGGCCGCGGGCTATGACGTGACGCGCGAGTATTACATCAACGATGGCGGGGCGCAGGTCGATGTCCTCGCCCGCTCGGCTTACGAGCGTTATCGCGAAGCGCATGGGCTCAGCCCCGAGATTGCCGAAGGCCTCTATCCCGGCGACTACCTGGTGCCCGTTGGCGAGGCGCTGAAGGACCAGTTCGGCGACAGCTTCCTCGACAAAGGCGAAGAGGTCTGGCTCGAGCCAGTGCGCACCTTTGCCACCGCCGCGATGATGGAGCTGATCCAGGGCGATCTGGCCGCGCTGGGCGTCAAGATGGACGTCTATTTCAGCGAAAAGTCCCTCTATGGCACAGGCCGGATCGAAAGCGCCATCGATCTGCTGAAGGAAAAGAACCTGATCTATCGCGGCAAGCTCGACCCGCCCAAGGGCAAGCTGCCCGAGGATTGGGAACCGCGCGAGCAGACGCTCTTTCGGTCCACGGATCACGGCGACGATGTCGACCGCCCGATCGAGAAATCCGATGGCAGCTGGACCTACTTTGCCCCCGACATCGCCTATCACTACGACAAGGTCAGCCGCGAGTTCGATGCGCTGATCAACATCTTCGGCGCGGACCACAGTGGATACGTCAAGCGGATGAAGGCTGCGGTGTCGGCGCTGTCCGATGGAACTGTCCCGCTGGACATCAAACTGACCCAGCTCGTGCGGCTCTTTAAGAACGGCGAGCCCTTCAAAATGTCAAAGCGGGCCGGCACCTTCGTGACCCTGCGCGATGTCGTCGATCAGGTGGGGTCTGATGTCACCCGGTTTGTCATGCTGACCCGCAAAAACGACGCGCCGCTCGACTTTGACTTCACCCGGGTGACCGAGCAATCAAAGGATAACCCGGTCTTCTACGTGCAATACGCCCATGCGCGGGTCAAATCGGTGATCCGCCGGGCCGAGGCTGGAAATCTGCCAATCTCGGACCATCCCGTGTTGGCCGATGCGCAGGAATACGCCGTCGCGCGCAAGATTGCCGAGTGGCCGCGCCTGGTCGAGATTGCGGCCCGCAACCACGAACCGCACAGGGTCGCCTTCTATCTCTATGATTTGGCGTCGGAATTCCACGCGCTCTGGAACAAGGGCAATGACGATCCGGCCCTGCGCTTTGTCCACGAGAACGACCCCGATGCGACCGCCGCGAAAATCGCGCTGCCCCGTGCCGTAGCCGTTGTTATTTCAGCAGGTTTGGGTATTCTGGGTGTGACACCGGTCGAGGAAATGCGCTGATCAACAAGGCCCCGCCGCTGTCACGAGCAGGAAAAAAGATGTCGCGCCAGCGAAGCGCGGCCAAATTGAGGCGGACATGGCAAACTACTATTATGAAAGCGACTACGCGTCGTATGACGGCGGCGCATCCAGCGAGATGGCAACATTGGCCAACTGGGCTGGGGCGGCAATCTCCTTTGCATTGATGGTTGGACTGGGCATCTGGGGCTACCAGCTCTTGGTGCGCGATGTGACGGGCGTCCCGGTGGTGCGGGCGCTTGAAGGCCCGATGCGGATCGCGCCCGAGGATCCCGGCGGCCTTCAGGCCGAGCATCAGGGGCTCAGCGTCACGCGCGTGGCCGTTGACGGAACGTCCGAACGCCCGGCAGAGCGGGTGGTCCTTGCCCCTGCACCGCTTGAACTGGCCGAAGAAGATCAGCCGCTGATCGTGATCGAAACCGCCGAGCCCGAGCCCGAAGCGGTCGCAACCGTGCCGCTGGCGGATCCCGACCCGTCGCCCGTCGCGCAGCCGGTTCTGCCCGAACCCGAACCCAAAAGCGCGATCGAGCTTGCCATTGCCGAGGCGCTGTCCGCAACGGCGCCTGAGCTTTCTGCATCTGACGAAGCGCCTGCCGCGGGCGCCCAGATCGTACCGGCCACTGTCGAAGGCGTGGCTCAGTCTCCGCGCCCGCCCGCCCGGATTGCGCCGCGCGCGCCCGAGGCACAGGTGATCAACGCCGTCGCGATGTCGGCCCGCCCCACCGGCAGCCTGGATGTGGACCCCGCCTCGATCCCCTCGGGCACCCGCCTGGTACAACTCGGCGCCTTTCCCACGGATGACGAGGCACGCGCCGCCTGGGACGCGCTCGCAGGCCAATTCGGTGATTTCCTCGACGGCAAGGGCCGCGTCGTGCAAGAGGCCAGCGCCGGGGGAACCACGTTCTACCGCCTGCGCGCCAGCGGGTTCGAGGATCTCAGCGATGCCCGCCGGTTCTGCGCCGTACTGATCGCCGACAGCGCCAACTGTATCCCCGTGATCCGCCGGTAACACGATGGCAGGCTCCGGCGCATACATCATGGGCTGCGCCGGGCCGCGCCTCAACCCAGACGAGGCCGCATTCTTTGCCGAGGCCCAACCCTGGGGCTTCATCCTCTTCGCCCGCAACATCGAAACGCCGGACCAGACGGCGGCGCTGACATCCGATCTGCGCGCGGCGGTCGGCTGGCAGGCCCCGGTTCTGATCGATCAAGAGGGTGGGCGCGTCCAGCGGATGTGGGCCCCCCATTGGCGCAACTGGCGCCCGGCGCTTGATCAGGTGACGGCCCTCGACGACGCAGCGGCAGAGCGCAGCCTGTATCTGCGCTCCATGCTCATCGCGGCCGAGCTGCGCGGCATGGGGATCGATGTGAACTGCACGCCGCTGGGCGATATCGCGTCCGATCACACCCATCCCGTCCTCCGCAACCGCTGCTATGGCGACACACCGGCACGGGTCACCCTGCTGGCGCGTGCCGTGGCCAAAGGCAACGGTGCGGGCGGCGTGCTGTCTGTGCTCAAGCATATCCCCGGACACGGATCGACGGGTGTGGACAGCCATGTGGGCCTGCCGCAGGTCGACGCGTCGCGCGACCGCCTGCAGTCGTGGGATTTCGCACCCTTCCAGGCGCTCGCAGAGCTGACCATGGGCATGACGAACCACGTGGTCTTCACCGCGTACGATGATCGCCCGACCACAATCTCCCCTGTCATGATCCGCCTCATCCGCGAGGATCTGGGATTCGCTGGCCTTCTCATGACCGACGACATCTCGATGGAGGCGCTGGGCGGCACCGTCTCGGAACGCGGAGCGGCGGCGCTCGCGGCGGGGTGTGACCTCGTGCTGCACTGCAACGGGGCGCTGGACGAGATGCAGGGGCTTGCCGCCGTGGCCGGCCCGATGAGCGATGCGGCAAAGGCCCGCGCAGAGGCGGCGCTGGCCCTGCGCACCGCGCCGCCAGCCATTGACATCCCCGCCGCCGAGGCAGAGCTTGAGGCGCTCTTGCACGGCGAGGTCTATGTCTGAGGCTGAAGAGAATACGGTCATCCCACTCGACACGCGCCTGGCCAACGAGGCGCTGATCATCGACGTGGACGGGTTCGAGGGCCCGCTCGATCTGCTGCTGACGCTGTCGCGGACGCAAAAGGTGGATCTGCGCAAAATCTCCGTTCTGGCCCTGGCCGAACAGTACCTCGGCTTCATTCGCAACGCGCGCGAGTTACGGATCGAACTTGCGGCGGATTACCTGGTCATGGCCGCGTGGCTCGCCTTTCTCAAATCGCGCCTGCTTCTGCCGCCCGACCCCGAGGATGACGGCCCGTCCGGCGATGAACTGGCCGCGCACCTGGCCTTTCAACTGGAACGTCTGCAAGCCATGCGCGAGGCCGCGGCCAAGCTGATGGCGCGCGACCAGAAGGGCCGCGACTTCTTTGTGCGCGGCATCCCCGAGGATGTGACCCGCATCCGGCGCGTGAAATACACCGCCACGCTGCTCGACCTGATGCAGGGCTATGCCCGGATCCGGACAAAGGACGAATTTCGCCCCTACACGATGGATCGCCGCGACGTGCTCACGATGGAAGAGGCGCTTGACCGGATGCGCCATCTCATCGGCTTTGCGGGCGAATGGGCCGATCTCTCAAGCTTCCTGCCCGAAGGGTGGGAGGCGGATCCCGTGCGCCGCCGGTCAGCCACGGCAGCCACCTTTGCCGCGACCCTGGAACTGGCAAAGGCGGGCCAGGTTGAATTGCGCCAGGGCGAAACCTTTGCGCCCCTCCAGATCCGCAGGAAAGACCCATGACGGACGCCGCACCCTACAATGAAAGCCTGTTCGAGGCCCCGCCCGAGGCCGAACAAGAGCGTATGGTCGAGGCGATCCTGTTTGCCTCCGCCGAACCCGTGACCGTGTCCGACCTCAACGCCCGGATGCCCCATGGCGCGGATGCCGCCAGCGCCCTGGTCGCCCTGCGCAAGCGTTACGAGGGGCGGGGGGTCCAGGTTGTGAAAGTGGGCGAGGCCTGGGCCATTCGCACCGCCGCTGATCTTGGCTTTCTGATGCAGAAAGAAACGGTTGAGATCCGCAAACTCAGCCGGGCCGCCATCGAAACCCTCGCCATCGTGGCCTATCACCAACCCGTCACCCGCGCCGAGATCGAAGAGATCCGCGGCGTCAGCGTCAGCCGGGGCACCATCGACCAGTTGCTCGAACTGGAATGGATCCGCTTGGGCCGCCGCCGGATGTCGCCGGGACGGCCTGTGACCTTCGTGGTCACCCAGGGGTTCCTTGACCACTTCGGGCTCGAATCGGCGCGCGACCTGCCGGGGTTGAAGGAACTGCGCTCGGCAGGGTTGCTTGAAAACCGACCCAACCCGGCGGATGCGCCCGAGGACGAGACAGAAGACGAACAAACTGATATGTTCGAAGAAACACCGGAAAATCCGGGGCAGGACTCTGAGCAGGAGCAAACACAATGAACGCCAATCACTTGGTGAACATGATCACCCGCATGGTGATGCGTCGCGTGATCGGACGCGGCGTGAACGCGGGGATCGACTATGCCGTGAACCGCGGCAAACCCCAGGCCGAGCTGACGCCCGAAGAGCGCGCACAGGCAAAGGCGGCTCGGCAATCCATGCGCACCGCGCGACAGTCAACGCGGATGGCGCGGCGGATCACACGCTTCTAAGTCAGACGACCGACTGGGGTGCAGGCAGGCCGGGGCGGCGTCACGCGGCCCGAAAATGCTTGGACAGCTTCAGGCCCTGGCCTTGGTAATTCGACGCAATCTCGCGCCCATAGAGCGTCTCGGGCACCTCTGACATCCGCTCATAGACCAGCCGCCCAACGACTTGGCCGTGTTCCAGCACGAACGGCGCCTCGTGGCAGCGCACCTCTAGTACGCCCCGCGATCCGGCCCCGCCCGCCGCGGCCCAGCCAAAGCCCGGGTCGAAAAAGCCCGCGTAGTGGACGCGAAACTCACCCACCATCGCGATGTAAGGCGCCATCTCGGCGGCGCATTGCGGCGGGATGGTGATCGCCTCGCGGCTGACCAGGATGTAGAACGCGCCGGGGTCAAGGATGATGCGCCCCTCGCTCGACCGCACCTCTTCCCAGAACTCGGCCGGGTCATAGGCCCCGATCTGCCCCAGATCGATCACTCCGGTATGGGGCTTGGCGCGGTAGCCGACGAGATCGCCAGTCTGTGGCCGCAGATCGACCGAAAAACCCAGCCCCTCAGAGATCACAGGATCGCCCGAGACAATGGGCGTGTCCGCGTGAAGCGCGGCCAGTTCGGCATCCGCGTAAAGGGTATGCCCCCGCCGCAGGATCATCTGGTTCAACAGCTGGCCGGTCTGGACAACCACCGAAAACGACCGCGGGCAAATCTCGACATAAAGCGGGCCGTGATACCCTTCGGGTACGCGATCAAATTCGACCCCGTCATCGGTGATGATCCGGGTCAGCAGGTCGAGCCGCCCAATGGACGACTTGGCCGAGGCGGCGCCGCGTAAATCAGGGGGCAGGGCAAGCGATTCAAGCAACGGCACCACATAGACACAGCCCTTCTCCAGCACCGCGCCGTGGCTCAGGTCCATCTCATGCATGGTGAACTCGGTCAGCCGCGCGGCCACGGTATTCCCCCGACCCGCAAGAAAGCTCGCGCGGACACGATAGGCGGTTTTGCCCAGGCGCAGATCAAGCGAGGCGGGTTGGATTTGCTCTGGCAGGATCGCGGGGCTGGCCGTGATCGCGCCATCGGTGATGAGCGTTGTCAGGGCCTGGCTTGGCAGCACTCCGATCATGCAGGGCCCCTCGTCCTAACGTGCTGTGGGCAAACGAAACGCCCGTCGCCGGATCGGCGCGGGCGTTCGTGGTTTGGTCGGGCTAGCAGGACTCGAACCTGCGACCTTCCGTCCCCCAGACGGACGCGCTACCAGGCTGCGCCATAGCCCGACGCTGGCCTTACATACAGGAAGTGTCGCAAGCCACAAGGGGGGCCGTGGCAAATCAGGGCTGCGTCCGGTCGCGCACCGCGCGCAACGCGGCAGCTGCCTCGGCCATCACGCCGATATCCATCAGGCTGCGGTTGCTTGCCGCGATCAGCCGGGCACCGACACTGGCGCCGCGCGCGTGCTCGGGCGCGTCGTCTGCGGCGTCGTGCGCGGGCACCTCGGGTGTCGGCGGAATGCTCGGGGCAGGGGGCGCCGGTTCGGGCTCGGGTTCTATGAACACCTCTGGTTCGGACGCCAATTCGGCATCCACCGGGCGCGGATGATCGCGGGCAGACCCGATAAAGGGCAGTTCCGGCATATCCGCTTCGGCGGCCTCAGCAGGCTCGGGCTCGCGCCGGATCGAATCGAATTGAACGACCGTTTCGGGTTCCTCGGGCGTGAACTCTGGCTCGGGCACCACCTCGGGCTCAGGCTCCGGTTCCGGCATAGCGGGCGCATCGAACGCGACTTCCGGCTCGGGCGCAGGCGCCGGCTCAAAGGGCGGCTCCGGCTCAACCGGCGCCTCGGGCTCGGGTTCGGCGATGACCTCTGGCGCTGCGGCCACTTCTGGCTCAGGCGCGGCCTCGGCCGGCGCCGCGTGCCGGAAGGATGGCATCTCGGCCAGCGTGGTTTCATCGATTAGATCGCTGTCCAGTGGACGCGAATAGGCCGAGACGTATTTGACACCCTCTTCGCGCAGCAACCGCTGCACCCCGCGGATCGTCATGCCGTCTTCGTGCAAAAGCTTCTTGATACCGCCGATAAGGCGCATGTCGCTAGGGCGGTAATACCGCCGCCCGCCCGCGCGTTTCACGGGTTTCACCTGCGCAAACCGGCTTTCCCAGAAGCGCAGCACATGCGTGGGCACGTCCAGCCACTCGGCCACTTCCGAGATTGTCCGGAACGCCTCCGGAGATTTTTCCATGGGCCTTATCGCTTGTTGCCCGCCGCAACGCGATCCTTCATCAGATGCGACGGGCGGAAGGTCAGAACCCGGCGGGGATGGATGGGCACCTCTTCGCCGGTCTTGGGGTTGCGGCCGATCCGGGCCGCCTTGTTGCGCACGCTGAACGTGCCAAAGGACGAAATCTTGACCGTCTCGCCGCGCACCAGCGCATCGGACATGTGGCCAAGAACGCTTTCGACAAGCTGGGCGGATTCGTTGCGCGAGAGGCCCACTTCGCGGAACACGGCTTCACTCAAATCCATGCGTGTCAAAGTCTTTTCGCCCATGATGCTATCCCTCGCTGTCTGGAGGCGAGAATAGGGTCGAGAAATTTTCCGAGTCAATATCAAGTGCTTGGAAGAAGGCGTTAATCGGCAATTACCAGCGGATCACAACCGCACCCCAAGCCAACCCGCCACCGATCGCTTCGGTCACGATCAGGTTGCCGGGTTGGATCTGGCCGTTCGCCACACCCACCGACAGTGCCAATGGGATAGACGCCGCTGACGTATTGCCGTGGTCCTGGACGGTAATCACCACCCGGTCCAGCGGCACGCCCATCTTGGTTGCCGTGGCCTTGATGATCCGCAAATTGGCCTGATGCGGCACGATCCAGTCGATGTCTTCGCCGCTTTTGCCGATCTTCTCCAGCGCATGATGCGCGGTGGCGGCGAGTTTCTCGACCGCGTGGCGAAACACCTCTTTGCCTTCCATGCGCAGGTAGCCGGTGGTCTGGGTCGAGACCCCGCCATCAACATAAAGAATGTCGCGCAACCGCCCGTCACTATTGAGATCTGTCGCCAGGATACCGCGATCCTCGGCGGTGCCGTCGCCAATCTGACGCTCAAGGATCAGCGCCCCCGCACCATCGCCGAAAAGCACGGATGTGGCCCGATCCGACCAGTCCATGATCCGGCTAAAGGTCTCGGCCCCAATCACCAGCACCCGCTCGGCCTGTTCGGCGACGATCAACGCGTTGGCATTCGTCAGCGCATAGACAAACCCCGCACACACGGCCTGCACGTCAAAGGCAAAGCCGCGCGTCATGCCCAGCCCGTCCTGCACCATCGTTGCCGCAGAGGGAAAGGTCAGATCGGCGGTCGATGTGGCGACAATCACCGCGTCGATGTCGTTGGGTTCCAGCCCCGCCTGGTCCAGTGCGGCGCGGGCGGCATGGCAGGCCATCTGCGATGTGGTTTCGCCGTCGGCTGCGAAATGGCGGCGCTCAATCCCCGAACGGCTGCGGATCCACTCATCCGAGGTATCCACCCATGCTTCGAACTCGGCATTGGGCACAACACGCTCGGGCAGATAATGCCCGACCCCCCGCACAACGGCGCGTATCGTCATTCCTGTGGCCCGCTCTCAACCTCGTGTTGGGGCGCATCTTGGCGTGCTGCCCGGGCGGATGCAACCCGCGCGGCGAGGCGTTCGGTAAAGCCGGATTGGGCAAGCTTGAAGGCCAGTTTGATCGCCGCCGAGACGCCCGTCGCGTCGGCCGCCCCGTGGGATTTGACCACCGTGCCGTTCAGCCCCAGAAAGACGCCGCCATTGACGCGCCGCGGATCGATCCGCTTGGTCAGGCGGCGCAGCGACGTGACGGCCAGCAAGGCCGCAATCCGGCTAAGCGGGGTGGCTTTGAACGCGTCTTTCAGAAAGTCGCGGATCAGCGTGGCGGTGCCTTCGCCCGTCTTCAGCGCCACGTTCCCGGTAAAACCATCGGTCACGATGACGTCGACCCGGTCCGACGGGATATCGCCGCCCTCGACAAAGCCCAGATACTCAAAATTGGCCGGTGCCGCCTGCGCCTCGATCAAGGCGGTCGCCTCTTTCAGTTCGGGCCGTCCCTTGAATTCCTCGGTCCCGAGATTGAGCAACCCAACGCGGGGCCGGGCAATGCCCAGACCATTGCGCGCATAGGACATGCCCATCAGCGCGTATTGCAGCAGGTCATGCGCATCCGCGCTGATATCGGCGCCAACGTCGAGCATGACATTGAACCCACCCGCGTTGCGCGAGGGCCAGAGGCAGGCAATGGCGGGCCGGTTCACGCCCGGCAGTTTCCGCAGGCGGACAATCGACAGCATCATCAACGCGCCGGTATTGCCGCAGGACACGCAGACCTCGGCCTCGCCGTTACGAACGGCCTCAATCGCCGACCACATGGAGGTGTTTTGCCCGGTGCGGATCACCTGCGATGGCTTGTCATCCATCTGGACGACTTCCCGCACATCGCGGATCTCGCAGCGATCCATCAGGCGGCGGCGCTCCAAAAGCGGGCGCAGCTCGTCCGCGGGCCCGTGGACGATAAAGCCGATATCGGGATTTTTATGCGCGGATTTGTCGATGCCCGCCACCACGGCTGCGGGGCCAAGATCGCCCCCCATCGCATCGACAGATATTATGGTTCGGCCTGACGTAGGGGAAGCTCGTTCGGGCGTGTCAGCCATCACCGCATCCCAGCATCAACGCTTATGCCGCGTCTTCTTCGTCCAGGTCGATCTCATCCGTCTGGGCGATGACTTCGCGATCGCCATAATGACCGCAGGCGCCACAAACGTGATGCGGGCGCTTCAACTCGCCACAGTTCGGGCACTCGGCAGGGTTGCCTGCAACCAGCGCATCATGGGCGCGGCGCATGTTCCGGCGCGAGCGGGTGACTTTATTCTGAGGGACAGCCATGTCTCAACCTCGGTCTGGCGGGCGCATGGCCCCTAAATTTCATCCTGTGGGGCCGGCGGTCAATGGCCGCCCCGGTGTCATGTCTCTCAAGCTGGGAGAGGCGCGGAACATACTGCGATTTTTCCCGCGCGCAACCCCCTTCTTCAGACCAGATTAGCCCTTTTTATCCAGTTTGTCGCGCAGGTCTTTCAACCCGGCGAACGGGCGGGCGTCCTAGTCGGTCATCGGGGTGACGCCCGGGCCGGCAAACTGCGCCTGCGCAAGGTCGGCACCCTCGGCGCGCGGATAAAGCGGCAGGGCCAGCGCCAGAGCCTCGGCAAGAACCGCGCCCAGATCGATATGCTCGCCCAGGGCGTCGAAACTGTCATCCTCAGGCATTTCGACCTCAGCGGCCTCCGGCAGCTCGGGCATCTGCGCCAGATATGTCCGCTGAACCGCCTCGTCGAGGCGCGTGCTCACCGGGTCCAGCGTGACGACACAGGCCTGCACAACCGTGGCCCCCAGCGATCCGGTCAACTGCCAGTCCGCGCTGCCCGCCGGCGCGATCTGCCCCGCAAACCGCAGCTTGCGGACGCCCAAAATGCCCAACTCCGCGGCCAAAGCCGCCCGCCAGTTCGCATCCGGGACGATGTCGAACCCCGTGCGCGCGGCTGTCGAAAGGTCGGCCACCCGCAAGCGAATGCCGGGATCCTCGCGTCTCTGTTGCATTCTTGAACCCTCCGAGGCCGCCATGTATGCGGAGTGTCACCGCCGGGACCGTTTGACAAGAGGGGGGCCATGGCACCGATCCGGATCACCGCACTCGTCGTCGCGCTGGCCCTGCTTGCGGCCTGCGCCGCCACGTTCCGCAATCACGGCTACATGCCGCCCGAGGATGAGCTGGCCAATATCATCGTGGGCGTCGACACCCGGGATTCGGTCGAGGGCTCGATCGGCAAACCCGGCGTCGGCGGCATCGCGGAGGCCAGCGGCTGGTATTACATCCGCTCGACCGTGCGAAACTACACCTGGAACGCCCCCGAAGAGATCGACCGCGAAGTGCTGGCCATCAGCTTTGCCTCAAACGGCACGGTGTCGAACATCGAGCGGTTCGGGCTTGAAGAGGGCCGCGTGGTCCGCCTGTCGCGCCGTGTCACCGACAGCAATACCGAAGGCATCGGCTTTCTGCGTCAGGCCTTCGGCAATATCGGCAACCTCAACGCCGGTGATCTTCTGAACTAGTCCTCTTCGGGATCAAAGTTCAGCGCCACCCCATTGATGCAATAGCGCAGCCCTGTGGGCGCGGGACCGTCCGGGAAGACATGGCCCAGATGCGCGTCGCATTGATTGCAATGCACCTCGGTGCGTCGCATGAAAAAGCTGCGATCTTCCTGTTCGCCCACCATCTCTGGGTCGAGCGGCTGGTAGAATGACGGCCATCCCGTCCCGCTCTCAAACTTATGCGCCTGGTCGAACAGCGGCGCATCACAGCAAATGCAGCGGAACGTGCCCGCATCCTTTGGAAAGTCGTCATGGGTAAAGGCGCGCTCGGTCCCATGCTTGCGCGTGACCTTGTAGGCCAGGTCCGACAGTTGCGCCCGCCACTCCGCTTCGGATTTTTCGATCTTTTCCATGGGTTCCCCGCATTCTTTGTCGCTCAGACGTTACGCCTGCTATATAGGTATGGAAACGAAAGCTAGGGGGCGTCGCGGCGTTCACCATGGCTCACATCCGAGGCAGTGGTTTCTTGTAGGGCAGGGTTGTCCAATGGGTTTAGGATCAAACGGGCGGTATACCGCACGATTTTCAAATGCCGCGGCGGATGTCGCAGCGGCGCAGCGGCTGCGCTATCGCGCCTTTGTCGATCGCGACGGGGGCGACGGGCGCGACGCCGACCCCTTCGATGCGATCTGCCGCCATGTCCTGATCGAGGAACGCAAAAGCGGGCGCCTCGTCTGCTGCTTCCGCCTGCTCGATCTCGAAGACGGCGCCCAGATCTCGCGCAGCTATGCGGCACAGTACTACGAACTCTCAGCGCTCGAAGGCTATGCGGGCCGGATGGTCGAGATGGGGCGTTTCTGCATCGAGCCCGGGCTCAAGGATCCCGACATCATCCGCGTCGCCTGGGCGGCGATGAGCCGGTATGTGGATGAGACCGGCACCGATATGCTCTTCGGCTGCTCGTCCTTCCAGGGCACGGATGCCGATGGCTACCGCGACGCCTTCGCGATGCTGAAGGAACGCCACCTCGCGCCCAAACGCTGGCTGCCCCAGGTCAAGGCGCCCAACGTGTTCCGCTTTGCCCAGTTCCTGCGCAAGAAGGCCGATGTGAAACGCGCAATGCTGACGATGCCGCCGCTCTTGCGCGGGTACCTGGCCATGGGCGGCTGGGTCAGCGACCACGCGGTCGTCGACCGCGATCTGGGCACGCTCCACGTGTTCACGGGGCTCGAGATCTCGGCCATCCCGCCCGCGCGCAAACGGCTTTTGCGGGCAAGTGCCGTCTAACCCATGCCATACCGCGCCTATTCTTACAGGCTGAGACGGGAAGTTGCGTTGCTCGACGAGCAAGAGTGGAGCTTTGTTGATGTCGGCGGCCCAATTGATGAGGTCAACGCGCTGCGCGCGTCCAGCGGGACCTCTCTGAGCGAAGCCTGGCAAACATATCGTCAGGGAAACGTCCGCACCCAGGCAATGGAGAGATACGCGGAACTAACGGGTGACCAGCTTGGCCATCCCGACGAGGTCTTTGCCGTGCGGATGCAGAACTACGGTGCACCTTGTCCAAACTGTACCCGGCCGTTTCGGACGCCGAAGGCAAAGCTATGCGCCGAGTGTGGATTCCGGCTTCCAACCGGCAAGGTTGCTGGACCTCTGGTACCACCCAACATCCGGTCTGCTTGACCCCAAACGCCCCGCCCGCTAACGCCCCGCCATGGCCCGCGCCCCGCTGCTTCAACTCTCGGACATCTCGCTGACTTTCGGCGGCGACCCGGTGTTTTCCGGGCTCGATCTGGTGGTGCAGCCGGGGGATCGGTTGGCGCTCGTGGGGCGCAACGGGTCGGGAAAATCCACGCTGATGAAGCTGATGGCCGGTCTGGTCGAACCCGACAGCGGCGCCCGCGTGCTCCCCAGCGGAACCTCGGTCGGCTATATGGAACAGGACCCTTCGCTGGCCGGGTTCGCCACGCTGGGCGATTACGCCGCCAGCGATCTTGACCCGGGCGAGGGCTACCGGGTGGAGGCCGCGGCAGAGGGGCTCGGCTTTGATCCCGCGAAAGCGCCCGAAACCGCCTCGGGCGGGGAACGGCGCCGGGCGGCGTTGGCCAAGCTGATGGCCGAAGCGCCGGATCTCATGCTGCTGGACGAACCCACCAACCACCTCGACATCGCCGCCATCGCCTGGCTGGAGGACACGCTCCAGGCCAGCCGCCAGGCCTTTGTCCTAATCAGCCACGACCGTGCCGTCCTGCGCGCCATCACCCGCGCGACGCTCTGGCTCGACCGTGGTGTGATGCGGCGTCAGGACAAAGGCTTTGACGCGTTCGAGGCCTGGCGCGACACGACATGGGAAGAAGAGGATTTGGCCCGCCACAAGCTCGATCGCAAGATCAAGGCCGAGGCGCGCTGGGCCGTCGAAGGGATCAGTGCCCGCCGCAAACGCAACCAGGGCCGGGTCCGCGCGCTCAAGGCGCTGCGCCAGGAACGCAGCGACATGATCAAACGGGCGGGCACCGCCGCCATGGCCTTTGACGGTGGCCCGAAAAGCGGGCGTCTCGTCGCCGAAGCGCGCGAGATTTCAAAGGCCTATGATGCGAAGGTGATCCTGCGCGATTTTTCCCTGCGCTTGATGCGCGGGGATCGGCTCGCGCTTGTCGGACCAAACGGCGCGGGGAAGACCACGCTTCTCAAACTGCTGACCGGTGAGACGTCGCCCGATGCGGGCACCGTGCGGCTGGGCACCGCGCTTGAGATCGCGGTCTTTGACCAGAACCGAACGGCGCTCGACCCGGAGATGAGCCTTTGGGACAGCCTCACGGGCAGCCCCGAGATGCGCGTCTCGGGCCGGGCCGATCAGGTGATGGTGCGCGGCCAGCCCCGCCATGTCGTGGGCTACCTCAAGGATTTTCTATTCTCCGACGCACAGGCCCGCGCGCCGGTCAAATCGCTGTCGGGTGGCGAAAAGGCCCGCCTGCTCTTGGCGCGGCTGATGGCAAAGCCCTCGAACCTGCTGGTCCTCGACGAACCCACCAACGATCTCGACATCGAGACGCTGGATCTCTTGCAGGAATTGATCTCTGACTATGAGGGCACCGTGATCGTGGTCAGCCACGACCGCGATTTTCTGGATCGCGTGGCCACGGTCACCGTCGCGATGGAGGGGGACGGCACCGCCACCGTCTATGCGGGCGGTTGGAGCGATTATCAGGCGCAGCGCAAGGCGCCCGATGCGCCCCGAGCGGGAGCAAAACCCAAGGCGAAAACGCCGTCGGAGAAACCAAAACCCGCCGCCGCCCCGACCAAGCTCAGCTTCACCGAAACCCACCGCCTGAAAGAACTGCCCGCCGAGATTGATCGGCTCGCGGCCGAGATTGCCAAGCTGGAGGGGCTTCTGGCGGATCCCGGTCTCTTCACCCGCGAACCTGTGAAATTTCAGAAAGCCAGCGAAGCGCTGGTGGCCCGGCAGACCGCGCTCACCGCCGCCGAAGAGGAATGGCTGCTGCTTGAGGAAAAGGCAGAAGGCTAGGGGGCCCTCACGGCATCCGCAGGCCACCGTCCAGCCGGATCGTCGTTCCATTGAGATAGGCGTTTTCGATGATATGCCCCGCCAGCGCCGCGAACTCCGCCGGGCGGCCCAGCCGCTTGGGGAATTGCACATCCGCCGAAAGCCCATCGACGATCTCGGGCCCAAGACCCTCAAGCATCGGCGTCAGAAACAGCCCCGGCGCGATGGCGTTCACGCGAATGCCCAGACGCGCAAGATCCCGCGCGGCGGGCAGCGACAGGGCCGCAACGCCCGCCTTCGACGCGGCATAGGCGGTCTGACCCTTTTGCCCGTCAAAGGCCGCCACCGAGGCGGTGTTGATCACAACCCCGCGCTCGCCATCCTCATTGGGGTCATTGGCTGCCATCACGTCCGCGGCCAGACGAAGGCAGTTGAAACTGCCCACGAGGTTGATGTCGATCGTGCGCCGGAAACTGTCCAGCGCGTGCGGCCCCTCGCGCCCCACCGTCTTTTCGCCGGTCGCGATCCCGGCGCAGTTCACCAGGACCGAGATCTTGCCCATCGACGCGCGCGCCGCGGCGATGCCGCCGGTGACCGAGGCCTCATCGGTCACATCGACGGGCACAAACCCCGCGCCAATAGTATCCGCCGCCTCGGCGCCGCGCGTGGCGTCCCGGTCAAAGATCATGACCGTGCCGCCCGCATCTACCAGGTGGCGCGCGACGGCGGCGCCCAGGCCCGACGCCCCACCGGTCACGACAGCGCAGCTTTGCGATAGGTCCATGGCGCAAAATCCCCCAAAGGTGTCAGCCCGCAGCGGTTCTATTCCATCACAGTCTCGTGACGGCAATCCATAGCTGCCGTTAACCCCCCGATTTTGCGGCATTCTGCCTGATTTTCGGAAATCCCGCGCCGGGGGTGTCCGGCGCGTCATCCGCCCCCACATACCAATTACGAAGCAGCAATTAAGCAATTCGGAGAAAATCCATGTGGAAACCTGTTGTACTTGCCGCCGTGGCGGCAGCGGCAACACCGGCCTTTGCACAGGACAAAGGCGGCCCCTATGCGGGTCTTCAGCTGGGCTATTTGTCGGCCGACACCTCCGGCGCGGCGTCAATCGACGGGGATGACTTCATCCTCGGTGGCCATGTCGGCTACGACGTCGATCTGGGCACCGCCGTGGTGGGCGGTGAGCTGGACATTGATTTTGGCGATATTGAGCTGGGCGACGGCGCCGAAAGCATCGATTCTGTGACCCGGCTCAAGCTCCGCGCCGGGACGAATGTGGGCGATACGCTTATCTACGGCACCGCCGGTCTGGCCTGGGCCGATGCCAGCCTTGGCACGGATAACGGTGCCTTCATCGGCGCTGGTGTCGGGTTTGACACCGGCACCGGATGGATCATCGGGGGCGAGTTGCTCTACCACGAATTTGACGATTTCGAAGATACCGGCATCGACATCGAAGCCACCACTCTTACCGCACGCGCATCGTTCCGCTTCTGATCGCGTGCCGGGGGCCCATGGCCCAGGATCGCGCCCGCTGCCTATCCCCCACCCGGGCGGGCGCGGTCCCTTTTCCCGTCGTTCGGTTCACCGCGGCGCCTGACGCTCGGCAAAGGCGATGATGCGCCGCAGGGCGGCGGCAAACCGGTCATCGCTTTCCGACAGCGCAATCCGGATGTGGCCCGCCGCCGCGCTGCCAAAGCTTTCGCCCGGCATCACCGCGATCCGCTCCGCCTCAAGCAGCGCCTCGGCAAAGCCCACACCGCTCAACCCCGTCGCCCGAACATCCAGCATCACATACATCGCACCCGCCGCAGGCACCGCGCGCAGCGTGTCTTGTTCGGCAAGAAGGGTTTCCGCCAGATCCCGCCGCGTGCGCAACGGTTCCGAGAACTGGCGTTCCAGCGCGGCGCCTGCGTTCAACGCATAAAGCGCGGCCTGCTGGACAAAGCCCGAAATCCCGTAGGTCACGTTGATCATCAGATCCGACATCGCGTCGATGGCGTGGTCGGGCCCTACGACCCAACCCGCACGAAACCCCGTCATCGCATGGCTTTTCGAGACCGAGCCGACGACCAGCGTCCGCTCGCGCAGGGCGGGCAGGGCGCGCGGGCTCAGGTGCTGGCCTTGCCACACCTGCGAGGCATAAACCTCGCCCGAGATCAGCCACAGATTGTGATCCCGCACCACCTCGGCGATCCCGTCCAGCACCTGTGCCCCATAGACGGCGCCGGTCGGGTTGTTGGGGGAGTTGATCAACAGCGTGCGCGCGCCGTCCGCCGCGGCGTCCAGCGTGGCGCGGTCCGGGACAAATCCGTTCTCGGGCCGGGCCGCGACCGGCTTGGGCCGCAGGCCGGCGGCGCGCAGCGTGCCGGGGTAGGTCGCATAGTAGGGATCGATGATAAGCCCGGTATCCCCCGCATCGGCCAGCGCCATGTGCCCGACAAACAGCCCCGCCTGAGCGCCGGGGACGATCAGCACGTTTTCGGGCGCCGTGGGCACCCCGGACTGATCCATGATCCGCTTGGCCACGAGGTCTCGCAATTCGGCCTGGCCCGAGATCGGGGTGTAGCGGGTGTGCCCCGCCCGCGCCGCCTCAGCCAGCGCCTCAAGCGTGCCGTCCGACGGCGGCAAATCGTGCTCGCCCACGGTCAGAAAGGTGACATCGGTTCCGGCCGCGGCCATTTGGGCGGCGCGCATATGCACCTCCCATCCGTGGGTCTGGCCTGTGGTGAGCGAGGTTATGCGCTGCGAAAGATCCATGGCGCAGCGATGCCCCCGCGCGCGGGTCCCGTCAATCGGATTGCGGGGGTGGCGGCACCGGATCGAAGGTTGCCTGAAGCTTCTTGGTCAACCCGCCCCGGACGATGCTGTACGAGGTATGCAACCGCTGCCTCACTTCCGCTGGCGCGACCGAACCCCAGGGCACCAAGACCCAGCTCTTGTGAAAGTAAGGCGCCCGCTCGGCCCGCCCCATTTCGATCAGCAACTGCGCGGTCTCGATATCGGGCGTTTTCACCGACACGCCGACATTCGCAATGCCGATACAGGCAAACATCTTGCCCCCGATCTTCCAGGCATCATGCCCGCCGCCCCAGGGGTCGCTCAGCTCTGCACCGGGCAGGGTAGTGCAATAGGCGTTCACATCATCGCGGATCATGGCGGGATCGTGCGGCAGGCCATAGGGCGATGGCAAGGCCAAGGACCGCAGGCTTCAAAATTCCGCAACCTTTCGCCCTTTTGCGCGACAGCCGCCCGATCCGGGCTACCTTCACCACATATCTTTAAATCTCTCAGAGATGGTCACATCGCCCGTTTTGAAAGGACGTCGACATGCGGAACGCCCTGACTTCCCTTTGTACCGCGGCCCTTTGCGCCGCTGCCGTTTTTCACCCCGCCGCGGCGCAAACGACCGTTCTGTCGGCCCAAGAGTCCGACCCCAACGTGATGGGCTGGATGCAAGGGTTTCCCCCCGAAGCGGACAAGCTGATCACCCAGCCCGATTCGAACTACTTCAGCTTCCCCAAGCTGCGCTGGTCGGTCTGCCACCTGCGGGAGTTTTTGCCGACCGAACAGATCAGCCGCGGGCTCGCCGCGCCGGTGCCGCTCAGCTACCCAAGCCCCGCCGACTTCGCCCAGTTGCGCGCAGATATCGACGCGCTGACCTTCACGCCGATCGGCGGTGACAGCACGATGACGTGGGAACAATCGCTGTTTGCCAATTACACGGACGGCATGCTCATCCTGCATCGCGGCGAGGTGGTGTATGAGCGTTACTTCGGTTGCCTCGAAGAGGATGGCAAACACGCGATCATGTCGATGACCAAGTCCATCACCGGCCTGCTCGGTGAAATCCTGGTGGCCGAAGGTGTGCTCGACGACACGGCGCTTGTGCGCGACGTGATCCCCGAAATCGGAACAAGCGCCTTTGCCACCGCAACGGTCCGAGAGGTCATGGATATGACCACGGGCGTGCAGTATTCCGAGGATTATTCCGACCGCAACGCCGACATCTGGCTGTATTCCGCCGCGGCAAGCCCCTTGCCCAAAGCCCCTGATTACACCGGCCCCGACGGGTACTGGGAATACCTTCAGCAGGTGCCGCCCGAAGGCGCGCATGGGGACGCGTTCCACTACAAGACGATCAATTCGGACATGCTGGGCTGGATGATCAGCCGGGTCACCGGCAAATCCGTGACCGAGCTGGCCTCCGAACGCCTATGGCGCCGCATCGGGGCCGAGCAGGACGCCTATCAAACCGTGGACGGCAAGGGCGTGCCCTTTGCCGGGGGCGGCATCACCGCCGGCCTGCGCGATCTGGGGCGGCTGGGCCAGCTCATGCTGAACGGGGGCGAGATCAATGGCGACCGCCTGTTTGCGGCATCGGTGGTCGAGGCGATTGGACAGGGTGGCGACCGGTCCAAGTTCGGCGGCTTCCCCACCATCCCGACGGGCAGCTACACCAGCCAGTGGTGGGTGTTCCACAACGATCACGGGGCCTACGCTGCCCGCGGTGTGCACGGCCAGACGATCTATGTCGATCCAACGGCCGAAATGGTGCTGGTGCGGCTTGCGTCCTTCCCGCAGGCGCAAAACGGCTTCATCGATCCCACATCGCTGCCCGCATACCAGGCCGTCGCCGAGTTTCTGATGTCGCGCTAAGGCGATGCGCCAAAGATCCGGTCACACATACCGCGCCACGATGGCCCGCACATCGACGCGCGCGCCCAGCCGCGCGGCAAGCAGGAACATCCCCGCAAACTTGCGCTGAACGAACAGGACATCCATCGGCGGCACATGCGCAAAGCTGCGATCCTCGGCCAGCGCCAGGCCCGCCGCGCGCAGCCGGTCCTGCAGGGCAGGGTCCGCGAAGTCGAACGGGCCGGGCGTGCGCAGCGCATCGAAAATCGCCCAGATCATCTCAAGCACCGCGGCGCGGTGATGCGGCGCGCTGTCGGGGGCAAAAAACCCGATCTCTTCTGCGGCCTGTTCCAGCGCGGCCCGGTCACCCGCCATGCCCGCCTGCATCACGCGCCTGTATTGCGCGGCGATCTCCGCCGGCACCTCCCGCGTCGCCCCGAAATCAAGCAGCACAAGCGTCTCGGCCTCTGTGTCGTAGAAGAAGTTCGCAAAGTTCGGGTCCGTCTGCATCACGCCGAACGCGAACAATTCGCGCAGGCTTAGATCGATCAGTTGCGCGCCGATACGGTCGCGCGTGGCCTGCGCGGCACTCGTCATCTCCTCAACCGGCACGCCCGCGACAAAGCCCATGGCCAGCACCGTCTCAGTCGTGAAATCTTCGGCGAGGGCCGGTACACGGATATCGGGCGCATCGGCCATCAACGCGCCAAACCGCGCCAGCTGCGCGCCTTCGCGCAGATAGTCCGTCTCTTCATGCAGTTGCTTGCGCGCCTCATCCAGCAGCGGCGCCATGTCGAGCCCCGGTGGCAACAGGCCCGAAACCTTGATCAACGCGCCCACATTGGTCACGTCGCTGTCGATGCTGCGGCGCACACCGGGGTACTGCACTTTCAGCGCCAGATCGCGGCCATCGCGCGTTTGTGCCCGATGCACCTGTCCGATTGACGCCGCAGCGATCGGACGGACATCGAAGCGCCGGAAGCGTTTCACCCAATCCGGCCCCCAGGCCGCCGTCAGCACGGTCTTGAGCTGCTTGGGCGGCATGTGATCGGCTTCAGCCCGAAGCCGCGCCATGATCTGAGCCAGCTCCGGCGGCAGCATCTCGCCCGTGTCCATCGACACCAGCTGCCCAACCTTCATCGCCGCCCCGCGCATCCGCGCTAACTGATCGGTGACCCGTCCAATATTCGCGGGCGTCAGCAAAAGGTCACGCAGCTCGGGCCGCGCCCCCCGCCCGATCTGCCGCACCCCTTCAACCGCCATGCCCCCCGCCACACCCGAGGCCATGCCACCCAAACGCGCAAGCCGCGACAACCGGCTTTGCGGAACGGCAACAGGGCGGCTGAGGGTCGGGCGTTCGGTCATGGGGCGCAGATAGGGCGGCATCGAATGCCGGACAGGGTTTGGGCCTATTCAGGCGCTCAAGGGTGCTTCACCTTGATGCGCGCGGTCTATCTGCCTATGGACGGCTGAAGACGACCAAAGACCGCGCCACGCCTCTGATGATCCCCATTTTCACATCCTTGCCGCCGCGCATGGTGCGCACCCAATCAGACGGACGTGATTTGGGCCCCGATTACCTGGCCATGTGCGTCCAAAGCTGGCGCGACGCGGGGTCTCAGCCCTACACCATCAACTCCCAGCACGAAGATCTCGGCACTCTGCCCGAGGCGCTGGGCGTTGAGCGGCTGACCACCGCGCGGGACGCGCGTGAGGCCGTGGGCAAACCGCTGGTCTACATCACCGATTTCCTGCAGACGGCGGGTGCGGTGGCCAAGGGCCCGTTTGCCGTTGTCAATGCCGACATCCTAGTTGAACTAACCGAAGACGCGCGTACCAGGCTCACCCAGCTGACACCGGGCGAGTGCGGTTTCTTCAACCGTGTCGACATCGCCGCACCGACGGCACGCGACGGCGCGACGCATCACCTCGGGTTCGATCTGTTCTGTTTCCATGCCGACGACGTGGCCCGCCTGGATGCGGACAGGTTCGTGCTGGGCGTCCCGTGGTGGGACCACTTTCTGCCCGTCGTCGCGCGCCTCAACGGCCTTACGCCAATCTCTGCCGACGGCATCGGCGTCTATCATTTGCAACATGACGAAGCATGGGATGAGCAGCTTTGGCTGGATTACGGGATGCGTTGCCGGACAGGTGCGCGCCAGATTGCGGCCCACGCGACCGCCCCGGGCGCCGCGGCTTATCGAAAGGCCCTCCGCCACGCGAGCGTATTTTCGCCGCGCCGGCCGCGCCAGGCGGGGCGATCGCTTCTGCGCAGCTTCAGCGCGTCGGGCCGCAGAACAAACCAGACCTTCGGGCTCTACCATTTGGGGCGCGCCAACGTGGCCTTTATAAACGGCACCTCGGAATAAACGACTTTGCAAAACGGCAGGTCTCCGGTAAACGACCCCCATGAACCGCCAAACCGCAATCATCTGCTGCATTACCTGCTGACATACGTCACGCGGGCCGGTTCACTTTTCTCTGACAGTCGAAGTTGCTAAAGCCCGCGGGCGCCGTGCCCCTGGAAGGACGCATTCGACCCATGATCCGCCTGTACAACTCGCAGACCCGCCAGAAAGAGGTGTTCACGCCCCTCGACCCGCAAAACGTGCGGATGTATGTCTGCGGGCCCACGGTGTATGACCGCGCGCATCTGGGCAACGCGCGGCCCGTTCTGGTCTTTGACTTGCTCTACCGGTTGCTCCGCCACCACTATGGCGCGGACCACGTCACCTATGTCCGCAACTTCACCGATGTCGATGACCGGATCAACGAGACGGCTCAAAGGCGCAAGGCGGCGGGGGCCTCGGGCAGTTTGGAGGCGTTGATCCGCGCGCGGTCGGACGAAACCATCGAGTGGTTTCACACCGACATGGACGCCCTCGGCGCATTGCGGCCCAACCATGAACCCCGCGCGACCGAATACATCGCGCAGATGATCGCAATGATTGAGGATCTGATCGCCAAGAGCCATGCCTACGCCGCCGAAGGCCACGCGCTCTTTGCCGTGGACAGCTGGAAAGAGGGCTATGGCAAACTGTCGGGCCGGTCGGTCGAGGATATGATCGCCGGCGCCCGGGTCGAGGTGGCGCCCTACAAGAAGAACCCGATGGACTTTGTTCTGTGGAAGCCATCGGACGACGATCTGCCAGGGTGGGACAGCCCCTGGGGCCGCGGGCGGCCGGGTTGGCATATCGAATGCTCGGCCATGGCGCATGCCCTTCTGGGCGAGACATTTGACATCCACGGCGGCGGCATGGACCTGCAGTTCCCGCACCATGAAAACGAGATCGCACAATCGCGCTGCGCCCACCCGCAGGGAGAGTTCGCCAAGGTCTGGATGCATAACGAGATGCTGCAGGTCGAGGGTAAGAAGATGTCAAAGTCGCTTGGCAACTTCTTCACAGTGCACGACTTGTTGGAGCAGGGGGTGCCGGGCGAGGTGATCCGCTTTGTGATGCTGTCGACGCATTACCGCAAGCCGATGGACTGGACCGAGAAGAAGCGGGACGAGGCAGAGAGGAGGCTCACGCGCTGGTTTAGAAAGACAGAGAATGTCGATCCAGCACCGACTGTACCCTCGGTCATTGTGGAGGCTCTATCTGACGACCTCAACACGCATCTGGCGCTGTCGGAGATGAACTCGCTAAGTGCTCCGAGCCTAAAGGCGGCAATGCGCCTTTTAGGTTTTCCAGATGCTGAGGCAGTTGACTGGTTTCGTGCGCGTCAGCCGGCAACCGTAGGAGTTGCATTGGACGGCGAAGGCAATCTGGAGTTTGCACAGGCGCTGCTCAACGATGTCCTAATCAAGTGGCACAGTCTTCGCGAGAGCAAAGATTACGAGAGTGCGGATGCAATTCGTGCCGCACTTGCCGAAATGGGCGTGGTCGTGCGCTCGTCAGGTACTGGACCGCAGGCGCAGTTAACTGGTTCGACCAAACTCGACCCCGCGAAGCTGGAGGCCCTGAAATGACCCCTCGTTTTGCAGCATCCCTAAAAAGTGCCCAGCGGCACGAGCGGACGGCACCGCGCGCAACGTACGCACGCTTAACCCGCGCAAAGCGCACTATGCGGTGTACGGCCTGTGTACAGCCTGTGTACGCCCTGTGACCCAGCCAATCAGCCCGGTTAACACCATGACAAAGACCCGCCTGACCCTTTTCGACACCACCCTGCGCGACGGGCAACAGACGCAGGGCGTCCAGTTCTCGCCGTCGGAAAAGCATCTGATCGCCGAGATGCTCGGCACGCTCGGGCTCGACTATATCGAGGGCGGCTGGCCCGGCGCGAACCCGACCGACGACGCCTTCTTTGCCGCCCCGCCCAAAACCCGCGCGGCCTTCACGGCCTTTGGGATGACCAAGCGATCTGGGCGGTCGGCCGAGAATGATGAGGTTCTCGCAGGCGTCCTGAATGCGGGGACGAACCATGTGTGCCTGGTGGGCAAGACGCACGACTTCCATGTCGAAACCGCGCTTGGGGTTACCCTCGACGAGAACCGCGAAAACATCCGCGCCTCGATCGCGCATCTTGTCGCCAATGGGCGCGAGGCGTTGTTTGACGCCGAGCATTTCTTTGATGGCTACAAGGCCAATCCCGACTTTGCGCTGTCCTGTCTGCACGCAGCGTACGAGGCGGGCGCGCGGTGGGTTGTGCTGTGCGACACCAATGGCGGAACGCTGCCCTCCGAGGTGGGCGATATCACCGCGCAGGTGATCGCGTCGGGCATCCCGGGCGACAACATCGGCATCCACACGCATGACGATACCGGTAACGCGGTGGGCGCGTCCCTTGCCGCCGTCGACGCGGGTGCCCGGCAAATTCAAGGCACTCTCAATGGGTTAGGTGAACGATGTGGCAATGCGAACCTCACCACGCTGATCCCTACGCTGCTGTTGAAAGAGCCCTATGCCAGCCAATACGAGGTCGGCGTCTCGTCCCAGGCGCTGGCGGGGCTCACACGCGCGTCGCGCCAGCTTGACGACATCCTGAACCGCGTGCCCCTGCGCAGCGCCCCCTATGTCGGGGCCTCGGCCTTTGCGCATAAGGCGGGCCTCCACGCCAGCGCGATCCTGAAGGATCCCACGACCTACGAACACATCGTCCCCGGCGCCGTGGGCAATGACCGTATCGTGCCCATGTCAAACCAGGCGGGCCAATCGAACCTGATCCGTCGCCTGGGCGAGATGGGTCTGAAGGCCGAAAAGGGCGATCCCGCCCTGGCCCGCATCCTCGAGCGTATCAAGGCGCGCGAGGCAGAAGGCTACAGCTACGACACCGCGCAGGCCTCGTTCGAGCTTTTGGCGCGCGAAGAGCTGGGGCAGTTGCCGACCTTTTTCGAGGTCAAGCGCTACAAGGTCACGGTCGAGCGCCGCAAGAACAAGTACAACCGCATGGTCAGCCTGTCTGAGGCCGTGGTCGTGGTGAAAATCGGCGACCGCAAAATGCTGTCGGTCAGCGAGTCGATGGATGACAGCGGGGGCGACCGGGGCCCGGTGAACGCCCTGGCCAAAGCGCTCGCCAAAGACCTTGGACCGTACCAAAGCTATATCGATGACTTGCGGCTCGTGGACTTCAAGGTCCGCATCACCCAGGGCGGTACCGAGGCCGTGACCCGCGTGGTTATCGACAGCGAAGACAGCGCGGGTCGGCGCTGGGCCACCGTTGGCGTTTCGGCGAATATCGTCGATGCCTCGTTCGAGGCCCTGCTGGATGCCATCACCTGGAAACTGATCCGCGATGAGGCGCCTGAGGTATGACGGATTTCGCCGCATTTCTAAGGTTTTACGAACAGCTGCCGCGTCAGGGCCCGGGCGATTCAGTCAGCATGGCGCAGGCGCTGGACGAGGCCCATCTGTCGCCAGACGCGGCGATGGCGGACGCGGGGTGCGGCGTCGGCGCCGATATCGCTGGGCTGTTGCAGCACGCGCCCAACGGAACCGTCCACGCGGTCGACACCCACGCGCCGTTCATTGACGTTCTGAAACAGCGTTACGGCGGCGACCCACGGGTGACGGCCGCGGCAACGGATATGGCCGCGCTGACCGGTCCCTACGATCTGATCTGGTGCGCAGGGGCGCTCTATTTCCTGGGCCTTGTCCCGGGCCTCGCCGCGATGCGTCAGGCGCTGGCGCCGGGTGGCATTCTGGTCTTTTCCGAACCTGTCGTGCACAGCGACACACCGAGCCCCGCCGTCACCGCCTTTTGGGAGGGGGAAGGCCGCCCCAGTCTGCGCGGGGATATTCTGAACACGGTCGAAGCCGCCGGGTTTGAGATCCTGACCGATTTCTCGCTGCCAGACAGCGCATGGGACGCCTACTATCAGCCCGCGCTCGCCAAGGCCGATGAACTTGCCCCGGTTGCGGATGCGGCAACCCAAGAGGTGATCGCAGCCGTCCGTCGTGAGGCGGCGAACTGGGCTGCGGCGCGCGCGGAAACCGGCTACCTTTCCGTGACGGCGCGGGCGCTGGAAGACTAATCCATGTGTAACCTTGACGTTACTAAAGGACCACCCCATATATCACCTTAAGGTTGCATATCGAGGTGTCCTATGGCTTTGATCTCTGCCTCTTCGTTATCCCGCGTGCGCTTGATTGGCCTGGCCCTCACAGGTCTCGTGTGCCTGGCCTTCGGCGCGTCTGCCCTGATCCTAGCCCGGCCCGATCCGTTTTCGCCGTGGATCCCCGTGGCCGTTGGCCTTGGCGCGGCGCTCACCATCGCGCTCAGCGCCTTTGCCGCCGGCAACCGCAATGCCGAGATTGCGACCGACGAGCTGTACTTCAGCGAAACCTGCCGGGCCCAGATCATCGGGTTCTGGGTCGCGGTCCTGATGTATCCCGTGTTCGGGCTGGCGATCGGGTATGAGCTGATCAGCTATTCGGTCGCGTTCTCTGCCATGGGAACGTTTACGGCGGCCGCGTTCCTGTTGTCCTTTTCAATCCTGAACGTCCGGGGCGGTGTGTGAGCGAACTTCTGAATAGCCTCAAAGACTTGCGCGCCGCCCGTGGTCTGACCCAGGCGGCGCTTGCCGATCAGGTCGGGGTCTCGCGCAAGACGATCAACACAATCGAGAACCGGGTGTTCGTACCCTCGACCGTCCTGGCGCTGCGTCTTGCCGAGGTGTTGGAGGTCAGTGTGCATGAGGTGTTCCAACTCGCCGACCCGGAGGGCGACGCATGAGCCTGCAGGCCTGCGCCGATCTGGTCCAGCGCGGTGATCCGGACCGGTTTGCCGCGGCAATGGCGGCACCGGTTGCGGCGCGCAAGGTTCTGTTTCCCCTCTACGCCTTCAACCTCGAGGTCGCCCGCGCGCCCTGGGTGACCGAAGAGCCGATTATCGCCGAGATGCGCCTGCAGTGGTGGCGCGATGCGCTGGGCGAGATCGGGGCAGGGGGGCCGGTGCGCCGCCATGAGGTCGTGACCCGCTTGGCCGAGGCAGTAGATGCACAAGCCGCTAGCGTGCTGGACGCCGCTGTCGCGGCCCGGCGCTGGGACATCTACCGCGATCCCTTCGAGGACATGGCCGCGTTTCAGGGCTATCTCGACGCAACCGCCGGCGGCCTGAACTGGACCGCGGCCCGCGCGCTGGGCGCGCCCGCCGAGACCGAGCCCGTCATCCGCGATTTCGCCTGGGGCGCGGGGCTCGCGGCCTGGTTTCTGGCGATCCCCACCCTTGAGGCGCGCGGACGCCACCCCTTGCCTGACGGACGCCCCGGCGCCGTCCAGACCATGGCGCGCGAGGGGTTGCGCCGTCTGGCGCATGCGCGTCGGTCGCGACATGCCGTCCCGAAATCGGCAGGTGCGGCGCTACTTGCGGGATGGCAGGCCGACGGCATCCTCCGCCGCGCCGCGATGTCGCCCCATCGCGTGGGAGAGGGCGACCTTGCGCCATCCGAGTTTTCGAAACGTGCCGGGCTGCTCTGGCTGGCGGCAACCGGTCGCTGGTAGCGCCTTAGCGTGGGGACGCAGATGCGGCTGACTGTGACGAACCGGCGGTGGCCGGAGTTTGATCCTGTATCGGCGTGCGGCCCAAAAGGCGCAGCGTGACTCCCCGACCAAACCGCAGGACCGGGTAGAGCACGCGCGACAGTCCCGCATGCCGGAAAATCGACGCGTTCAACCGGTTGAACGCCGTGCTGCCGCTCGACAAAAGCGCCATGCGCGTCAGCGCCTCGGCCCCATGATGCACCTGACCCTGCATCATCAGGACCATGCCTACATCAAGATCGTAACCTGCGTCCTGCAACGCCGCGACAACCGGACCTCCCGCGCGCGCATCGATCAGCGTGACGGGGCCCACGGCCTCACGAAACCGCAGCATCTGGACGTAGTTGCGGCAAAACGGGCAGTCATCGTCGTAGACAATCGTGGGCGTCGCTGGGGTCAGAGGGTCTGAAGTGGTCGCCATGCAAAAATGCGGATCAGCCTGTCGTTTCGGGGCATAACAAGACCACGCGAATTGGGCGATATGATGTCAACGTAACCTCCGGCCCCCGCGCATTTTCTGCTTTCAGACGCGCCGTGGACGCGCTAGACCGTGCCCGCTGCGGGCCCGAGTGGCGGAATGGTAGACGCAGGGGATTCAAAATCCCCCGCCGCAAGGCGTGCCGGTTCGAGTCCGGCCTCGGGTACCACATTATTAGCAATTGCTTGCTGGCACACGATGATCAGCAATGGTGCGGCGCGCAGACAATGGTGTGATTCAATTGGCAGGTCCTTTTTTGGACGCTGGGCGCAGGGATAGGCCCTGTCCGGCTGCTTTCGGTCTCGATCCAATTATCTAAGGCACTTGGTCGGGCGGCATTTCCGGCGCGGATAGAGTGGGCTGGGCTAGACCAAAAGCCGGGGCCTGGTGAGCGCACGAAGCCCAAATCTCAAAATTTCAGTCATGCATCGCGACGATGCAGTGCATAAGGGACAGCCATAAGGAGCCAAACTTCTGCCATCAAACTGTGGTCCAGATACCCCTGCGCAGTCCATGGGGTTAAACCGTGTCACGCATTGAACGAATGAAAGCTCTGATCGCCGTTCCGCTAGGGTTCCTGCTTGGTGTGTTTGTGATGGCGCTTCTGCAAGTGCTTCAGGTAGGTGTCGGTGTCACGACTCTGATACTAGTCGCTGGTTTTCCGTTGCTTCTTCTCTTCGATCATTGGGCCGGTCGCGCCGGTAACTCCGCAATTCTACGCGGTTTTGCACAGTTTACTGCCAATCCCGAAGAAACCCGTGCACGCATTGACGCGGCAGAGGAAGCGGAGGCGAAAACATCGCCTTTTGCCCGCTTGCTTAAGATCGCAGGTTTCGCAGCTGGTGTAATTGTTTGCCTAATCTGGTCGCCCTCGGAGATCATCGACTGGGTTGGACGCCGCCCTTTCTTTTAGTCCCGAGCGTCGTTTCAAGAGCTACGCTGTGAATCAGACTATCGGTGTTTGAGGGACTGTCTCCCGCGACGATGAATTTCGACGCTGGTTCCCAATTGGTGACAAGCGCCAAAAACTGCGCTGAGATGCACCCACGCAAAGGACCAACGAGTCGCTCAGAACTCGTACGACAAAACAGGAGGGCTCCGTGAATAAGGTAGCTGTCGCCACCTATAGCGAAATCCCGGATCGCAAACCCCAATACGCCTTGGTCTCGGAAGTCGATCTTGTACTGGTTCGGTTCGACGATGAGGTTGTGGTGTTCTACGGCCGTTGCCTGCACCGCGGCGCGCTGATGGCCGATGGGCACGTGCGGGGACGCAACCTCATCTGCGGAGTGCACAATTGGGATTACCGGCTCGACACCGGTGTTTCGGAATACGCCAACGAGGAGAAGCTGCCCAAGTTCACCTCGTGGATCGAGAAAGACCAGGTCCTGGTTGATGAGGATGAGATTGCGGCCTGGGGCCAGGAGAATCCGCAACCCTTCGATCGTGACGCCTATCTGGGCCTCTATGCCGATACGTCGCACGGAACGGCCGAAGAACCGCATAACGGGCTCATCCAACAATATGCGCGCGATGGCCTGTCAAAAACCGGCCATCACGGCGTGGTGGAGTCGATGGGCGTTCCGCGGGACGCGCTGCCAAGCTGGGACGATCTGCAGATCCTGACGGCTCAGCTTCAGACGGCGCCGCTTCTCGATGAAGATCCGGTCGGGACCGATGTCGTCATCGGTCCGAACGCGCAAAAGCCGCTGCGTCTGGAGATCCCGCTCTTTGTGTCCGACATGTCGTTCGGCGCCTTGTCGGAGCCTGCTAAGGTCGCGCTCGCCCGCGGCGCGGAGCTGGCCGGCACTGGCATCTGCTCGGGCGAAGGCGGGATGCTTCCGGAGGAACAGCAAGCCAACTCGCGCTATTTCTATGAACTTGCGTCCTCACGGTTTGGCTTTGGCTGGGACAAGCTCGCAAGCGTCCAGGCCTTCCACTTCAAGGGCGGTCAGGGGGCCAAGACAGGAACCGGTGGGCACCTGCCAGGCGCCAAGAACAAGGGCAAGATCGCCGAGGTGCGCGGCATCCCGGCGGGCGAAGACGCGATCTCTCCGCCTCGTTTTCCCGATTGGACGGAACCGGCCCAAATCAAGGAATTCGCCGACGAGGTGCGCGATCGCACAGGCGGCATTCCCATAGGCTATAAGCTTTCGGCCCAGCATATTGAAAAGGATATCGATGCCGCGCTTGAGGTGGGCGTGGATTACATCATCCTGGACGGGCGTGGTGGCGGGACGGGCGCGGCGCCGATCCTCTTTCGCGACAATATCAGCGTGCCAACCATCCCGGCGCTGGCCCGCGCGCGGCGGCATCTGGATTCGACGAACCCGGACGTGACGCTGGTGATCACCGGCGGCCTGCGCAAACCGGCCGATTTCATCAAGGCGATGGCGCTTGGTGCCGATGCCATCGCGCTTTCGAACTCTGCCATGCAGGCCATCGGTTGCCTTGCCATGCGTGCCTGTCATACAAACAACTGCCCCGTGGGCATCGCCACGCAGAAGCCGCATCTGGTGAGCCGCCTTGTGGTTGAAAAATCCGCCCGGCAGTTGGCGAACTTTTTCGAAGCCTCGGTTGAGCTGATGCAGGTGATGGCGCGCGCATGCGGGCATGACCACCTGTCGCAGTTCAATCGGGATGATCTGACAACGTGGAAAAAGGACATGGCTGCACTGTCGGGCGTGGCCTACGGAGGGGTGGCATGAGCGATCTGGATTGGGTGAGTGTCGGCCCGGCGGACCTGCCGGAGGGTCGCGTAAAGACGGTCTCCGCCCGCAACCTCTACCTCTGCCTTTCGCACTTCGATGGCCAATGGGCGGCGATGGACAATCACTGCCCGCATCAGGGCGGCCCGCTCGGCGAGGGCACGATCGAGCGCGGGATCGATGACAAATGCTGGATCCGCTGCCCCTGGCACGGCTGGGATTTCGATCCGCTGACGGGCGCGCCGCCGGGCGGGCATGAAGATACGGGGCAAAAAACCTACCCGGTAGACGTGCGGGACGGCGAGGTTTTTGTGGGCCTTGAGGCTGAGCCCCCGCATGCGCGCACCGTGACCGATGCCATGGCCGAAACCATGGTGAACTGGGGCGTCACGCGGGTCTTCGGGATGGTCGGCCATTCGAACCTGGGCCTGGCCGATGCGATCCGCAGGCGCACGGTTGATGGCGAGATGTCTTACATCGGCATCCGGCATGAAGGGGCGGCGGCCTTCGCGGCCTCGGCCTATGGCAAGCTTACGGGCAAACCGGCCGCCTGCCTGACGATTGCGGGGCCCGGCGCCACGAACCTGCTGACCGGCCTGTGGGACGCCAAGGTGGATCGCGCGCCGGTGCTGGCGCTGACGGGCCAGGTGCAAACCCAAGTGTTTGGCCCCGGCGCGTTTCAGGATATCGATCTCAAATCCGCCTTCGATGCCGTCACCCGGTTTTCGCAGCCGGTGCTCAGCACATCGCGGCACAGCGAACTCGCCTCGCTCGCGATCAAGACGGCGCTGATTGAACGCGACGTTACGCATCTGATCTTCCCCGATGATGTGCAGACGCAGCCGAGCGACGCGCCCGCCGGATCACCCGAAGGCCGGATGAGCGGGCCGGTCGTGAAACCCTCCGACAGCGATGTTGAGGCGGCGCTTGCGATGATCGCGAACGCCAAGCGCCCGATCATCATCATGGGGCACGGGGCGTGGGAGGCGCGGGAGGGCATCATCAAGCTTGCCGAAGCGCTTGGCGCGCCGGTGGTGACCACTTTCAAGGGCAAGGGGCTGATCCCCGACAGCCACCCCAATGCCGCGGGCGTGCTCGGACGCTCCGGCACGCCGATTGCAAGCTGGTTCATGAACGAATGCGATCTGCAGCTGGTGCTGGGTGCGTCATTTTCGAACCACACCGGCATCAACCGCAGCAAACCCACGATCCAGGTGGATTTCGAGCGGATGCAACTTGGCAAGTTCCACCCGGTGACCCTGCCCGTCTGGGGCGAGATCGGGGCGTTTTGCACGGCGATCACACCACAGGTTTCGCGGGGCGACGGGCCCGACCAGATCGCCGAACTTGCCGAACGCTGGCGGATGTGGCGCGAAGAGAAGCAGGGCCGCCTGGCCGAGGAAGGCAGCCGCGGCGTTCATTCCGTCGCCGTCTTCGAGGCGCTCTCGCGCGTGGCGCCCGCCGATGCCCTCATCACGGTGGATGTGGGCAACAACACCTACTCCTTCGGGCGCTATTTTGAAACCAAGGGGCAGCGGGTGATGATGTCGGGCTATCTCGGCTCCATTGGCTTTGCCCTGCCCGCCGCAATGGGCGCCTGGGCGGCTACGCAGGATTTCGAGGCGTTCCGGGGCCGCAAGGTGATCTCCGTCTCCGGCGACGGCGGCTTCGGCCAATACGCGATGGAGCTTACCACGCTTGTCAAATACGGCATGGATGTCACCCATGTGCTTTTGCACAATGATGAGCTTGGCAAGATTTCCAAGGAGCAGCGTTCGGGCGAATGGCCGGTTTGGGAAACCTCGCTGGTCAATCCATCCTTCTCGGCCTTCGCGCGGCTCTGCGGGGCCCATGGTGCGAAAGTGACGAAGGGCGCGGATGTCGAAGCGGCGCTGGCGGATGCGCTTGCTGTGGACGGTCCGGCCTTGGTTGAAATCATGACCGACGCGGAGCTTGTGTAAACGGCTATGGGATCGCCGGGTTCTGGTCGCGGACACCGCGACCCCGGTCGACCAGGTGAGGCCGAGCCTCAGTCCTCCTGTCCGCCTTGCTCCCGCAAGGGCCACAGCCGCGAGAACAGCCATTCAAAGGCACTCAGGCTCAAGAATCCGCCGACAAGCCAGACCAGCAATTCATAGGGGGCCAGCGGCGTTCCCCGCAGCCATTGCGCCACCAGCCCCCCTTGGGGGCGCAACATGTCGATCCCAAACAATCCGCCGGACCAAAACCGAAAGTCCCAGAACCGGCTGACGTACAGCAGGATGACTGCGAGCAGCACGAACAGGCTCCAACCGACGATCTTACGTGTCATGGGGTCCGCTCGATAGTTTCGGTGTCGACGGTCAGAACCAGCAGATCACCGTGCCGGGTAATGTCGCCTTCCAGCGTCACGTATTCCGCAACCCAGTCGTACAGCGCCGCGGGCATCGGGTTGTCGCCTTCACCAGCGATCAACATGAATTCCGCGCCGTGCACCGGCTGCGTGCTGACAAATACCGGCGGCAGCCCGTTCACAATGCACAGATTGGCACAGGCCTTGTGCCCGATACCGCGACCCGGGCGCATCGCGCCGGCCGCGCATTTTCCGTCACAAATCTCGCCCGCCAGACGCCAACGGCCCAGCGGCTCTGGCGGTGGCGGCGCCACCGGATCGGCCTCTTCCGCCGCACTCAATCCGTTGTTCCCGCCGCGCAGCTGGATCATGTCCAGCGCACCCCGCGTCAACAGAATCCCGCTGACCGTCGCCATCTGTCCTTCAAGCGCGCGGGCGCGCGGCAAAGCGCCGTTCTTGCCGCCCCCCGACAGCATCAGCGTGTGGCCCACCGCGACATGTTCGCTGCCTTCGGTCACATGAAGGATCGGCGTTGGCGTCAACTCGACCACGCCCGTCACCGTCTGACGCGCCAGATCAAACCGGAAGGCGCCCTCGCCAGGGTCATCCTGGGTCAATGCGATTGTAGCCGACACGAGGCCCGCTCCGGCAACAAGGATTGCCGCAACCGAAAAGACAAAGCCACGCAGCCCCTTGGGCAGGCCGAGGTATCCGACAAAGAAGGGTCTTTCGCTCATCTCTACGTCTCCAACGGCAGCGGCGTGGTCGGTGTTCCTGGCGGGTTGGGCTCGGGGTCCAAAAGTACGACACCGTCTTTCCGCGTCAGGTTGTAGGTGGGGACCTTCTCGGTGAACGGCGCAGGCGATTGGCCGTTGCGCAGGTCGTACTGAAAGCCGTGCCAGGGGCATGTGACCAGACACGCCTCAACCCGCCCTTCGCCCAGCGGCCCGTTTTGGTGCGCGCAGGCATTTGCAATGGCATAAAGCGCGCCGTCATGGCGAAAGATCGCCACCCGGTCACCCGACGGCAGCTTGATAATGCGCGCGCGCCCCTCTGCAATCGTCGATGCATCGGCCACCGCCACCAACCCGGCCAGGGCGTCGGTCGCCGGCGCGCGTTTCTGAAATCCTGCGACCAGATGCAACCCGACAACCGCCGCTGCGCCCGCATAGACGATCCACGCAAAGGCAGAGCTGTCGCGATCAAGCAGCGCCCCCCACGCAACATGCGCCACCACCGCCGCGTAGGCGGGATAGATCAGATAATGCAGGGCTTTCCACACCGGCGGGGTCAGAAATTTCATCCAGAAATCATGGCTGGTTGCCGCCAGCACGAGCAAAGACAGCAGTGCAAAGATCCCGAAGGCCTCAAACGGAAAACCGGCAACTCCGTTAGTGAAACTGGTGTTTGCAAACAGGACCGTTTCGAACCGATCCACGGGCGAGAACGCGAAATACCACCCCAGGACAAGATAGGCATGCGTGGTGGCCACCGCGGCGGTGATCACACCAAAGTGCCGGCGATTATAAAGCAAGGGCAAGAACCGCGGAAAAAGCCGCGCCAGTGGCCCGATGCACAGGATCATCGTCATCAGCACAAACGCACAGGCCCCGAAAGCACGCGCGTTGCGGATCGCACCGGACACGGCACGCTCATGGCCCAGCGCATCGGCGTCAACCCGCAGAAACACCCACACGAACAGGCCCACCGCGATCAGCACAACCGCGTCATAGCCCCACTTGAAGCCGTTCCACTGAACCGGCACGTATTTGACGCTCATGACCCCGCCTCAGAGAGTTGTTCGGGGGCAATATGTGCGGGCCATTCCTGCCGCGCGGTCAGCGACAGTGCCAGGGCGGTGACGATCAGAACCGCCATGATCACCGCCGCCGGTGTATGCGACAGCAGGGGGCGATACCGCGACATGAAGGGCTCGCCCCGCTCCAGCCGCCACCATCGCCACACGACCAGCGGCCAGATCAGCAAAATGCCGGGGATCAGCAGGACGCGGAACACAAACGCATCGGCCGCGTCGTCATCAATGCGCCCCACACCAACTGTCAAGAAGACAGCCGAAACACCCGCCCCGATCCACAGCCATATTTTCGCGATACTCAGAATGAGGGCTGCGGCTTCCATACGTTGAGTGTTCCTAGAGTCGTCCGATACGCCCTGCTATGCTGATCTGGGTTGCAATTGTATGTCCAGTCACGATTTTCGCTGGTGGGAATTCTGGCTGTGGCGAGCGCGTAACGGATGGCTGATGTGGGTGGGGTAACCGTACTGCCTGGGCTTATGTTGGGTGCGTGCACCAACACCGCCGAGGGTCCCGGCGAACCATTTGCGTCGCCATTGCCTCTGCGGACACGGACGCGCCTGAACCACAGGCTCTGGAACAAACGCGGGTGTTGTCCGCAAGCCTCAGGGCCAGTCCGCCAGACTGGGCTGCTCATGCACCGGGCGGTCGCCGCTTTCGTCGCTTCGTAAAGACAAGCGATAAGTGCTTGGCGGCACGCCCATGTAGGATTTGAAGAACTTGGTGAATTGGCCGGCAGATCGAAAGCCAAGATGGGCGGCGATCTGGTCAACCGTTTGTGTCGACCGTTCAAGCAGCACCTGTGCCTCGTAGAGCGTGCGCTCGTGGATGAGGCGCAAAGGGGGGCGGCCGAGCATGCGGGTGCAAACGTCGTGCAGGCGATCCGATGATGTCCCAAGAAGCGTTGCATAGTCGGCGACGCCCAACCGCTCGCGAAAGTGAACTTCGAGCTGGTGCCTGAACCTCTGGACTACGTGCGATGACATGGCCTTTGTGCCCAACAGGTGTCCAACCTCGCTTGCGTAGCGCCAAAGCAGCACCAGCAGAACGCGCACCTGTGCTTCGACGATTGTCTCGGCCCCCGGTTTTGTCGTGCGTCCTTCGCGAAAAATAAGCTCGAAAGACCGGCTGATATCGGCATCGTCAGACCCACCGCTTTCAAGCGGCAGGGCGACACGCATCCCCGTCATCATCCGGATTTCAGCCGCTTCCGGCTTGCGCCCTATGGCGTTGGTCAGGCTGTTGTCGCCGAGTTGGAGGAAGGCGCCGACGGAACCGGCGCGTACGCGGATCTGGCTGTCCTGGTTGAGCGGCTGCCAGATAAGTGCAGGCGCCTCGATCGCTAACTCGGAGTCGCCATCGGTTAGACGCGCTGCGCCGCTTTGCAGATAGACGATGCGCCAGCTTTGCGCGCTGAGATCGACCAGTCCGCCGATAACGCGGTCCTGAAGGCCGCATCGGATGAGCTCGGTATGGAATCCCGCATCGATAGGAATTTTGCCAGTTTCTGATAACATATTCCCAGATATTCACATTTTTTCCCGTGGCTCTAGCCTATCTTTTACGGGGCGTGACGGTCTCGATAATGACCGCACGAGGGAGGAACAATGTCTGGCGACCAAGGCGCAGCGCTTGAAGCTGCTTCTGTCCAGAGCATCTTTGGCGGGCCGACGCCCGCAGAGCAGGCTGCCAACAAGGCGGCACAGGCCTATTGGTCGTGGACGACAACGCCCCCGGAAGAGCGCACAAAAGTCCTTAATCGCGCGGCTGACGAGATGATCGGTGCGACAGAGCGTCTGGCCGACATCGCCGCGCGCGAGATCGGCGCAGCGCCCGCATGGATCGATTTCAATATCGATGTCGCGGCACAGGTGCTGCGGCGTGCCGGGGAACTTACCGCATTGATGACGGACGAGGTCATCGTGAATGCAGAACGCCGGACGCGATCGGTTTTACGACGGCAATCTGTCGGGGTTGTGCTCGGCTTTGCACCTTGGAATGCGCCGATTGCCTTGGCCGTGCGCGCGGTTGCAGCGCCACTTGCCTGTGGCAACACTGTTGTTCTGAAGGCGTCAGAGCACTGCCCCGAAACCCACCAGGCGACAATCGATGTGTTGCGCGCCGCGGGATTGCCCGAGGGCGTCGCCACCAGCGTCAGTAATACGCCGGAGACCAGCGCAGAGGTCATGGAGGCGCTGATCCGGCACCCGGCGGTGCGCCGCATCAACTTTACCGGGTCCACCCGCGTGGGGCGCCTGGTGGCCGCATCCGCCGCGCGTGAGCTTAAGCGATGCTTGCTGGAGTTGAGCGGAAAGGCCCCGCTCATTGTGCTTGAGGACGCAGATCTTGATGCCGCGGCGGAGGCGGCGGCGCTTGGCGCATTCTTCAATCAGGGGCAGATCTGCATGTCTACTGAGCGGATCATCGTGCTGCAGGCGGTGGCGGACGCGTTTGTCGAAAAATTGCTGGCCTGCACCGCCAGGCTGGTCGCGGCAGACCCGGCGGAAAGCGATGCACCCCTTGGGCGACTGATCAACCACGCGGCGGCGGACCGTGTGCGCGGCATGATTGACGATGCGGTGTCGAAAGGCGCGCGTCTGCTGGTGGGCGGTGAAGTGGAAGGCGCTGTGATGCAACCGGCTGTGCTTGACGGCGTTTCGTCAGCGATGCGGTTGTACCACGAAGAGAGTTTCGGGCCCGTCGCCTCGGTGATGCGCGTCGCCGATACTGACGAAGCGATCTCGATCGCCAATGACACCGAGTTCGGCCTCGCTGGCGCGGTATTTGGTGCCGATCAGGCGCGGTGCCTCGATATCGCCAACCGACTTGAAACCGGGATCTGCCAGATCAATGGGCCGACGGTCTATGACGATGCCTCGATGCCCTTTGGTGGAATGAAGGCGTCGGGCTACGGCCGTTTTGGCGGTCCCGCGTCGATCGATGAATTCACTGAACTGCGCTGGATCGCGCAACACGAGGCCGGTGGTCCATCGCGCCTCGACCAATTGCTCAGCTAGGGAGGAGACCCATGAAGAGAAGAAGCGTTCTAAAACTTGGCGCAAGTGCGGCCCTTGCAACGCCGTTTCTTGCAAGAGCGGCACTCGCATCCGACGCTATCAAGATTGGTGCAGTCGCCCCGAAGACCGGGCCACTCGCGGGTGGATCGGCCGTCACGCATTGGCCCAACGTCCGCCTTTGGGCGGCACAGGTGAATGAGCGGGGCGGTCTCATGGTCGATGGGGGGCAGCGGATGGTCGAGATCATCGAATATGATGACCAGACCAATCCCGGTGAAACGATCAAGGCGGTTCAGCGCCTTGCCACGCAGGACGAGGCCGATTTTATCATCGCGCCCTACGGTACCGGCCTCAACATTGCGTCCGCCCCCATCTTTGCGCGCTACGGTTACCCGCAGATTGCGGTGTCTGCTATCACCGATCAGGTCGCCGACTTGTCGTCGAAATTCCCGGGCATGTTCTTCACGCTGGGCTCGACTTCGACATTCGTGGAAGATGTCGTGGGCATCTTGTCTGACATGCGTGATGCGGGGCAGCTGTCCGGCAGCAAGGTCGCGATGGTCAACGTGGCGGATGCCTTTGGGATTGAGCTTGCGACGGCGGCACGTCCGCTCATGGAAAGCGCGGGCTTCGAGCTTGTCTACGATACATCCTATCCGCTTGGCACCCAGGACCTTTCGCCCGTGGTCAAAGGTGCGAAGGCGGCGGAGCCCAATGCGTTTGTCGCCTGGTCCTATCCGCCGGATACATTTGGGCTGACCGAACAGGCCGTGATCGAGGACCTGCAAGTCGAAGCGTATTACACCGCTGTTGCAACATGTTTCCCTGCCTTCGGCGCGCGTTTCGGTGCGCAGGCGGAAGGTATACTTGGGGCTGGCGGCGTGGACCCCGATAGTCAGGCCTTCAAGGATTACGCGGCGGCCCATATGGCCGTCACCGAAGCCGCGCCCGATCACTGGGCCTCGGCCACGACCTATGCCTCGCTGCAGGTGCTTGAGCAGGCGATTGAATCCGTCGGGCTGGATCGCGACGCGGTGACAGAGCATCTTAGGGGTGCGCGTTTCGAGACCGTTCTCGGACCGATGTCCTTCAACGACCAAAACTTCAACGAGGCCTATTGGACGGTCGGCCAGTGGCAGGACGGCGTCTTCCAGGGCGTTGCCTCGCGCAATCGCGACGGTGCCAAGACGGTACGCGTGAAACAGGGCTGGTCCGCCTGAAGCTGTGACGTTGCCGCCGGTCCCCGTGCGGGGCTGGCGGCTATTGAGGGACGGGAATGGACATCTTCATCACAGGGCTCTTGCTGGGTGGAACCTATGCGCTCATCGCGATGGGGCTGAACCTGCAATACGGCGTTGCCCGCATCATGAACCTCGCCAACGGCGAGATTCTGGTGGCGGGCGGCTTCACCGCGTTCTGGTTCTATACCGCCGGCCAGCTGAGCCCGCTTTTGACGATATTCGTTGCCGCGCCACTCGCGTTTGCGGTGAATTGGGTCATCTACCGGGTGATGCTTGAGCCGCTGGTCCGGCGCGCGAAAAACCGCGGTCAGCTTGAGGTGGACTCCATCCTGGCGACCTTTGGGCTGTCCTTTGTCGCGGTGGGCATCATGCTCGCGGTCTTTGGCGGCGACTACTTCAACTACGCCTATCTTGCCGTCCCGGTGAACCTATTGGGGGATACCTACGCGCTTAACCGGGTTATGGCCTTCCTTGCCGCAGTGTTGATCTGCGGGCTGCTTTATCTTTGGCTCAACCGGACACGGGCTGGCCTATCGATCCGCGCAATCGCCGTATCGCCGGAAAGCGCGCAGCTTGTGGGCATTTCGACCCGCAAACTCGCGGCCATAGCCTTTGCTCTGGGTGGTGCTGTGACGGCGGTGGGTGGCGTGCTGATCTCGTCCTTTCTGACGCTTGATGCGTCAACGGGCGTTATCTTCACGCTGAAGGCGCTGATCATCGTGATCATGGGCGGCGTCGGGGATGTGCGTGGCACCATCGCGGCGGCACTTCTGCTGGGCGTTGTCGAGACCTTCGTTGCTGCGGTAATCGACCCGGGCCTCACATTGGCCGCGGCCTATACGCTCTTTATCCTCATCCTGCTCTTCCGCCCGCAGGGATTGTTCGGGAAGAAACCGGCATGAGCGCGACCGAAATCCGAAATCTGGTGCTTGTGGTCCTGGCCCTGTGTATCGCCGCCTGCCTGCCTTTTGCCGGATCGGACTATTGGCTCTCAATCGGACTGACGATTGCCATGTTCACCGCGCTTGCGACGTCCTGGGCCATCTTTTCGGGGCCAACGCATCTGATATCGCTGGCAACAGCCGCATTCTTTGGCCTTGGCACTTATGTGACCGGGCTGGGTTTTGAGGTCCTTCCGTTTTGGTCGCTTGTCGTTCTGGCCGGAATCGCGGGCGCGGTGATTGCCGCCTTGGTGGGCCTTGCGACCTTGCGGCTGTCGGGCGTGTATTTTGTGATTTTCACGCTGGGGCTTGCCGAGCTTATTCGGCAAGTCATCACCTGGGGACAGAACATGACGGGCCAGAAGGGTCTTTATGTTCTGACCGATGTGACCGAGACGCATATCTACTGGATGCTGGTCGCGCTTACCGGGCTGGTGTTCCTTGCAGGGTGGCTGATCGGGCGTTCACGCCTTGGATTTGCCCTGCGCATTATCGGGGATGACGAAACCGTAGCGGCGCATTCCGGGATCAATACCGCGGCGGCCAAGGTGATCCTCTTTATGGTCCCGGGCGCCGTCGCCGCGATCACCGGTGCAATTCTCGCCCCCCGATACATCTATATCGAACCATCGCTCGCCTTTACGCCGATCCTGTCCTTCCAGGTCGTCATCATGGCACTGCTTGGCGGGGTCCACCGTCTTTGGGGGCCCCTCGTCGGCGTTATCCCGTTCACGCTTCTGTGGGAGACGATCAACGCGAGCTTTCCGAACCAGACGACGCTTCTGTTGGGCGTTGCGTTTCTGATCATTGTCTACGTCCTGCCACGCGGGTTTGTCGGACTGATTGAAGAGTTTCGCGCCCGCGTGAACCGGCAGGAGGCGCTGGCATGAGGCAAAGCGCGCCTGTCCTGTCGCTGCGCGGCGCAACCAAGAGGTTCGGTGGCTTGGTGGCGGTGAATGCCATCGATTTTGATGTCGCCGAACACCAGGTTTTGGGCCTGATCGGACCCAATGGTTCGGGCAAGTCGACCACGCTGAACCTGATATCAGGTGCTTTGAAGCCGACAGCGGGGACGATTTCTTTGCGGGGTGTTCCAATCACCGGGCTTGCCGCTGAGAAGATCACCCGCAAGGGCGTGTCGCGCACCTTCCAACTTGTCCGTCTGCTGCCGTCGATGACCGTGCTTGAAAATGTCGTTGCCGGAGCGGTGTTTGGCCATCGACGTCGTTGGGGCGCCCCCGCGCGGGCCGAGGCCGAGCGCCTTCTCGAACGCGTCGGGCTTGGCGGACAGGGACATCTGCGTCCGGGCCAGCTGACTTATATCGACACGAAACGGGTCGAGCTTGCCCGCGTTCTTGCTTCAGACCCAGAAGTGTTGCTGCTTGACGAATGGTTGGCCGGGCTGAACCCCACGGAATTGCAGATCGGGATAACGCTGATCCGCTCGCTGCGGGAAGAGGGGCGCACCATCGTTCTGGTCGAACACGTCATGGATGCCATTCGCTCGCTATGTGATCATTGCGTGGTGATGTCGTCGGGCAGCAAGATCGCCGAAGGCACGCCTGCCGAGGTTTTATCGGACCCCGAAGTGATCCGCGCGTATTTGGGGGACGACGATGCTTGAGGTGCGGGACCTGTCCGTTGCCTATGGCCAGCATCGCGCGTTGGACGGCGCCCATCTCCGCGTGGATCGGGGTGAGATCGTTGTGATCCTTGGCGCCAATGGTGCGGGCAAATCAACGCTGCTGAAGGCGGTCTCAGGTATCTGCGAGGGAGCGGTTGCGGGGTCGATCCTGCTGGACGGGCACGAGCTTGTCGGCCAAAGCCCCGACAGGATCGTTGAAGAAGGCGTCGCCCTTGTCCCTGAGGGACGCGGGATCTTCGGCGACCTCACCGTCGAAGAGAACCTGACCCTCGGCGCCTTCGCAGACCGTGCGCGTGGCGATGAGAGTGCCAATCTCTCGCGCGTCTACAGCCTGTTCCCGAAGCTGACAGAACGGCGGCGTCAGACAGCCCGGACGATGTCCGGCGGCGAACAGCAAATGGTTGCCATCGGGCGGGCCATGATGTCGAACCCGCAGATTCTGACACTGGATGAGCCGTCGCTTGGCCTCTCGCCCTTGCTCTGCAAAGAGCTGTTTCAAAACCTGAAAGCCGTGCGCGACCTGGGTATCGGGATCTTGCTGGTGGAGCAGAATGCACGGCAAAGCCTGGCCATTGCAGATCGCGGTTACCTGCTCGAAAACGCACATATCGTTCACGAAGACAGTGCGGATGCGCTGGCCCACGATCCCGCGGTGCAGGCGGCCTATCTCGGCGCCGGTGGCGCCGCGTCACCGCATACCTATGACGACGAAGTGGACGAGGTGGGGGCCGAGGCGACCGTCTCGTCCGACGCGCCATTTGCAATCCGCGCGCCCAGCCGTGCGACCCAGTCGGCCGATGCGGTGCTTGGGACATCCGTGTCTGACCTTGTGGCCAAAGCGTCGAGCCAGGCGACCGAAACAACCGACCTCAGACGCACGGACACGTCGGTCGCAGCACCGAACGGGGTGGATCAAACGGACCGCCTGCGTGCGGCCATTAAAGAGATTGAGAATGCCGCCGCGCGGGCGCGGACGGCGCGGGGCGCCCGGCGGGGAGGCCCGATGTCGACAGGGACCACCGCAGCAGTTCCCAAGGGCGCCTCTCACCCAATCCCTGCACCCGAACCAACCGCGCCTGTGACCATTGAGGTTTACCGCGCACCGCGCGTTGAGGTTTATCGCCGTCGCCCCGGCAGCACCGCGTTTGAGCGCGATTGAGGAGAGTAAGAATGCTCGATACCGCTACATCCCCCAAGACGTTGAAAGGCATGTATATTGGTGGCCAATGGACGACGCCTGCGGGCACGTTCGACGATACAAACCCCTCGGACGGCAGCGTCTATGCCAGAGCGCCAAACGGCGGCCGGGCCGAGGCGCGGGCCGCGATTGAAGCCGCCCATCGCGCGTTCCCGGCATGGTCCGGGCTGATGTTTCAAGAGCGCGCGCACCTTCTGCTCAAGATCGCCGAAGTTTGGGAAAAGCGGGCGCCAGACTACGTCGCCGCCGCGCAGGCCGAAGGTGGTGGATGGTTCGGCAAGGGCATGTTTGAGGCAGGATATGTGCCCGAGGTTTTTCGGGCCGCTGCCGCGATGTGTTACCATGCTGTGGGCGAAGTGCTCCCCTCGGAACATGGCAAGGTATCGACCGCACAGCGTGTCCCAATGGGCATTGTCAGCGTGATATCGCCATGGAACATGCCGGGCATTCTGACGTCACGCGGGTTTGCCTTTCCGATGGCGGCGGGAAACACGATTGTCCTGAAACCATCGGAGGACACCCCCTTTGCCGGGGGCATCTTCTTTGCCGAGGTGCTGGAAGAGGCGGGGATACCACCGGGTGTCTTCAACGTTGTTACCTGCGCACGCGACCATGTGGGCGAGATGGGTGACGAACTGGTCGAAAACCCGCTGGTCAAGGGTATTTCATTCACCGGCTCAACGGCCGTCGGCCGCCATATCGCCGCCAAGGCCGGTGCGCATCTGAAGAAGGCCTGTGTTGAGCTTGGCGGCAAGGACAGCCTTATCGTGCTGGAAGATGCGGACATGGACCGGGCAACTGCGGCGGCGAGTTTTGGTGCGTTCATGCACCAAGGTCAGATCTGCATGAGCGTCGAGAGGGTGCTGGTGCATCACAGCATCTACGAGGATTTCTTGCGCCAGTTTGTAGCGCGCGCAGCGAAGCTGAAGGTGGGAGACACGGCTGACAAGTCAAACGTGATCGGTCCGCTTATCAATGATCGGCAGGTTGAGCGGGTGCAGTTCCAGCTTGACGACGCGCGAGCCAAAGGCGCAAGGATTGCGCTAGGGGGTGGGGTATCCGGTCGGTTCGTTGAGCCGACAATTCTGACAAATGTCAGCCCTGATATGGTGGTTTGGCGGGATGAAACTTTTGGCCCTGTTACCGTCGTGGTTCCGTTCCAGACGGACGCCGAGGCAATCGCGATGAACAACGATACCGAGTACGGATTGTCCTCGGGCATCATCTCGGCGAACGAAGAACGCGCGCTGGCGATCTCAAAGCAGCTCGAGACCGGCATGTGCCACGTCAACTGCTCTTCCGTGAATGACGAACCGCATGTGCCGTTTGGCGGCACCAAAGCCAGCGGCGTTGGTCGTCACGGCGGCATGTGGTCGATGGAAACCTTTACCGAGACGCGATGGATCACGCTCGAGCGCGGCCATCGGGCCTTCCCGCCGGTGTTCTGATGGCCTGGATAGATCAGAAACTCCTTGCCGGAAAGACAATCGTCGTCACGGGTTCGTCTTCCGGGATCGGCAAAGAAACTGCGCGCGTATGCTCACGAATGGGGGCGACGGTGCTGGGCGTCGACGTCAACAAGGCGTTTGACCATGTCGATGAACTCTACCGCGCCGATCTGAGCGACGCCCGGACGATCGACGCTTTGGTCGAGACGCTGCCATCGGGGATCGATGGCCTCGCCAATATTGCCGGGCTCCCGCCAACAGCCCCCGCTGATAAGGTGGTGCAAGTGAACCTGTTGGGGCTTCAGCGGTTTACGCTTGGCATGATCGGCAAGCTCAATGACGGCGCCTCAATCGTGAACCTGGCATCGCTGGCCGGGTTCGGATGGCAGCACAGCGTCGAGGCGATCAAAGCCTCCGCACATGTCGATATGGACGCCGTTCAGCCGTTCTTGGAAAAATTTGAGATCTCGAACGAGGGCGGTCGCAGCTATTTTTTCTCGAAAGAAGCGCTGGTCGTTTGGACGATGCAGAACCGCTGGACCTGGCGCGACCGGGGTATTCGCATGAACGCCGTAAGCCCCGGTCCGGTTGACACACCGATCCTAGGCGATTTCCTGGAGACGCTGGGCGCGCGGGCCGAAGAGGACGCGCGCGTGATGGATCGCCCCGGCCTGCCCACGGATGTGGCCCCCGTGGTCGCATTCCTGTTGTCCGACATGACATCCTGGATCCGCGGGGCAAACATCCCCGCCGACGGGGGAATGTCGTCAAACATCCTGTGCGACATGCACGGTCTCTAAAAGGGAGGAGACGTCTATGACAGCCCTTGGTTGGATCATTCTTCTGATCGTCGTTGCGGCGGCGCTGATTGTGCTGGCCGCATGGTTCTACGAGCGTGCGACCAACGAGGTCAGCCTCGTCAAGACCGGCGTCGGGGGGCGCAAGGTTGTCATCGATGGCGGAACCCTTGCTGTCCCTTACTTCACCGAGATCACTCGCGTGAACATGCAGACCATTCGTATGAGCGTGGCTCGCGCCGGTGAGGCCGCGTTGATCACCAAAGACAGGCTGCGCGTTGATGTCGGCGCCGAATTCTATGTCTCTGTCCGCCCCGATGAAGACGCGATTACACGTGCCGCGCAGACATTGGGCAACCGTCTGTTCCAGCCTGATCAACTCAAATCCCTGCTCGACGGCATGATGATAGATGCTCTGCGATCGGTGGCAGCAAAGATGACCATGGACGAGCTGCACGAGAACCGCTCAACCTTTGTCGCTGACGTGCAATCCGACCTGCTGGAGCCGTTGTCGAACTACGGCTTGCAACTCGACAGCGTCTCGCTGACTGCGCTCGACCAAACCCCTTTTGCGGCGCTCGATGAAAACAATGCCTTCAACGCGGTTGGGATGCGCAAGCTTGCGGAGGTGATTGCGAAATCGAAAAAGGAACGGGCCGAGATCGAAAGTGACAGCGAGGTGAGCGTGCGCCGCGCCGCCATGGAGGCGGCCAAGCGCAAGCTTGAGATCGACCTAGAGGAGCGCCGCGCCGAGATCGCCCAAAGCCAGGAGCTAGAAACGCTGCTTGCCGCGCAATTGGCCGAAGTCGCCGCCCGCAAGGCAGAGGCAGAACGTGAGAGTGCCCATGCCCGGATCCGGATGGAGCAGGATATACAGGCCGCAGACATTGCCCGCGAACAGGCCATTCGAGAGGCCGAGATCGCCCAGTCCCGCGCGTTGGAACTGGCGGAACGGGATCGGTTGATCCAGATCGCCGCGAAGTCGCAAGAGGAAAGCCGCGCGCAGGCCGATGCCGATGTCGCCCGTGCCGAGGCGGTGAAGGCCGGAGAGGCGGTGCAAACCGCGCGCCAGATGGCAGAGGCGGAACGCCGGAAATCCCTTGCCTTGGTGCAAGCCCAGGAACAGGCGGAAAGCGCCGCAACCCGCGCGCGGATCGCTGCGGCCAGTGACAAGGCGACGGCCGCGGACCGCAAAGCGGCCAAGATGGAAGAGGCCGAAGCGTTGAAGGCGGTTGAACTTGCCCGCGCGGAAGCAGATCTTGCGCGTATCAAGGCCGAGAATGCGCGTTCGGATGCGCTTGTCGCCATGGAGCTTGAAAAATCGCGGCTCGAAGCCTTACCTAAGATCGTCTCAGAGATGGTGAAACCGGCAGAGAAGATCAAAGGTATCTCCATCAATCATGTCAGCGGGTTGGGGGGCGGTGGCCAAGCGGCGGCTCCGGTCAACCAAACCGTCGACACGATCCTCGATCTTGCGGTGCAACTGCCGGCGATGAAAAAGATCGGTGAGGTTGTTGGACTTAATCTGGATGAGAGCCTGTCAGGCAAAGAGAAGGGTTCAGGCGATTGAGACCCGGAGTTTGGCGGACTTTTGCAGATGCCATTTCCTGGGCCGGCGATATGATAAGACCCTGTAAAGACTAAGAGCTTCAACAACCCCAAGCCCGGCGCCACGAAAGTTCTTCGCCGGGCATTGGGCAAAGTGAGGCCGCGTGACTAGGGAGGTGGCCGATGGCCGATACGGATGAGACCATAACAACAGGCATCTATGTCGATGGCGCGGCGCGGCCTGCGTCGAACAATGCCGTCTACGACATCTTCAACCCCGCGCGACCGTCGGAGCTGGTGGGTCACGCGGCGGCGGCGACCGAGCGCGATGTCGATGAGGCGGTGCGCGCGGCGCATGCTGCGTTTGGCGATTGGGCCAAGCTGTCGCTGGGAGAACGTGCAAACCTTCTCAGGCAGGTCGCCGACAGGCTTGTCACCGATGAAGAGGACATCAAGTTTCGGTCGCGCCTGTTTACCCGCGAGCATGGCAAGATCGCGCGTGAGACGTTGATGGAGATGTCGCGGCTCGGCGATCGTTTCCGACAGGCGGCGGATTACGGTGACCGTATGGCGATCGAGGAAGAGATCGCGGGTCCACCGTTCGACACGATTGTCACACGCCAGCCTGCCGGTGTTTCCGCGCTGATTGTGCCATGGAACTGGCCGCTGTCGATCCTGGGCGCCAAGCTTCCTCAGGCGCTTGTTGCGGGCAACACGGTTGTTGTGAAGATCTCGGAGTATTCGGCCCTGGCGCCCGCGCTCACGCTGCATAAGATCGCCGCCATGTTTCCGCCGGGGGTGGTGAATGTGCTCACCGGCGACGGTGCGCGGATTGGGGATGCGTTGACCGGTCACTCGCTGGTGCGGCGCGTGAATTTTACGGGATCCACGCGGGTGGGCCGGATGGTGATGCGGGCCGCGGCCGAGCACCTGACGCCGGTGACGCTGGAGCTCGGCGGCAACGACGCGGCCATCGTTCTTGAAGACGCGGAACTCAACGACGAGGTGTTTTCTCGGATGTACTGGGGCGCATTTGCGTCTTCGGGGCAGGTCTGTATGGCGATGAAGCGGCTCTATGTGGCCGAGAGCCGGTATGACGATGTCGTCGACGGGCTGACCGCCGCGTGCGAGCGGGCGGTCGTTGGGGATGGGCTGTTGCCCGAAACCCTGATGGGTCCGGTGAACAATGCGCGCCAGCTCAAGGTTGTGACAGACATGATCGCCGAGGCGCGCGCCAAAGGTGCTGATGTGAAAGAGTGCGGTCAGGTCCCTGATACGGCGCTGTATGACGGCGGCGGCTACTTCCAAAGGCCCACGCTGGTCTATGACGCCGATCCGGCGCTTTCGGTCGTGAAGGACGAACAGTTTGGTCCGGCCTTGCCGATCATGAAGTTCAAGACCGATGACGAGGCGATCCTGCAGGCCAACGGTACCGACTATGGGTTGTGCTCGTCGATCTGGACGCGGGACCGGGCACGGGCGGTCACGCTCGCGCGGCAGATCGAGGCGGGTTACACGTATCTCAACGGCCACGGTCCGATGGCACAGGACGGGCGCGCCCCGTTTGGCGGGTTCAAGTATTCCGGCGTCGGGCGGAACCTTGGCTATGATGGTGTTCTGGCCTTTGCAGAGCCGCATTCGATCTCTGGTCCGGCGGGGTTTCTGATCTCTTAGGCTGCGCGGCGTTTCCGCGTGTCGGGCACCCAAAGAGCGGTCAGGTGTTCACCGAGCCTCCATCCACCACCAAGGTTTGGCCGGTGACAAACGCGCTGTCGTCGCTTGCCAGAAAGATCAGCGCGCCGATCAGATCCTCGGGGTAGCCATCCCGCTGAATCGCGCGCGACGCGATGACCTTGTCGCGGGTTTCCTCCAGATGGCCAGCATTGGCGCGGATGCTGTCGGACAGCGTCAGCCCCGGCGCAAGCGCGTTGACGGTGACGCCGCTTGGCCCAAGCTCACGACTGAGCGCCTTGGTCATCGCCGCAAGGCCACCCTTTGATGTGATGTAGTGCAGCATGCCGGGCAGCCCCTTGTAGACCGTGCCAGACGTGATCTGGATAATCCGTCCCGCGCCTTGCTCCTCCATCCCCGGGCCGACGGCCTGCACCATGTTGAGCGCGCCGCGCAGATTTACGGCCATCACCTTGTCCCACGTGTCAGGGTCGATGTCGCTGTAACTCTGTATTGGCAGTGTCGAGAAAAGTGCCGCGTTGTTGATCAGGACATCGACGGTCCCAAGCTCTTCCACGATCTGCGCCGCTGCTGTTTGACAGGCCGCCGCGTCGGTTACGTCGCAGGTGAGGTGCAGCGCGCCCGGGACGGGATCGGCAAGGGCGACATCAAGCGCCGCAACCCGCGCCCCTTCCGCCAGAAGCGCAGAGACGAACACGCGCCCAAGGCCCCTGGCGCCGCCGGTAACAATGCAAACCTTTTCGGAAAGCCGTCCCGCCATCAGCCGGTCGGAAGTTGGCCGTACTCGGCGTAGATGTGCTTGGTCTCCATAAAGTCCGCCAGCCCCTCAAGCCCGTGCAGCCGGCCCAGCCCGCTTTCGCGGTAGCCACCGGTTTCGGCCTCGGCAAACAGCCGGTTGTGGCAGTTGATCCAGACGGTTCCGGATTTGAGCGCGCGGGCTACCCGCCGTGTGCGGGCATGGTCACGCGAATGAACCGAAGCGGCCAGACCATAGCGTGTTGCATTGGCGGAAACCGTAGCCTCTTCCTCGGTTGAAAACCGTTCCAGCATGCCGATCGGGGCAAAGAGTTCGTCTTGTACCAACCGGTGCGCGGTGCCTTCGATGGCATAGAGCGCCGGAGATACGACGTTTCCCAGGGGGTGTCCGGATTGGATCGCGCCGTCCAAGATTGTCTCGCCAGCCTGTCGGGCCGAAGCGATGTCCCTTTCGTAGCGCTGGGCGGCGTCTTCGGTGAAGAGGGGACCCATGCGCACGGTCTCGTCCAGAGGGTCGCCCGTGGTGATCCCGCCAAGCGCCTCTGCCAGCTTTGGCACGAAGCTGGTCCAGGCGCTGTCCTGCACCATGATCCGCGCGATGGCGGTGCACATCTGGCCCGCATGGGGGATCAACCCGTTTGTGATCTCGCGCACGGCGACGTCCATGTCTGCGTCGTCAAACACGATGGCCGGGGCCTTGCCGCCAAGTTCCAATGACAGGCGTTTCAGCGTTGGTGCGCCTGCCGCCATGATCGCTTTGCCCGTGGACGAGGAGCCCGTGAAGGACACGACATCAACCTCGGGGTGCTGGCACAGGGTTTGTGACATCTCAAGATCACCGTGGACGATGTTCACGACGCCCGCGGGCAGGGAGGGGCAGTTGGCCAAAGCCTCGGCATAAAGCCGGTTGACGCTGGATGTTTGATGCGCGCCTTTCAGAACGACCGTGCAGCCTGCGGCGAGGGCCGGACCGAGGGAGCGCAGCAAAAGGGTAGAGGGGGCATTCCAGGGCACGATGATCGCGGTCACCCCGATGGGCTCATGCGCAAAGATCGATTGCTTGCCGGCGTCAATCTCGGTCACGCGCCCGAATATCGCCCGCGCGAGGCCGGCGTAGTAGCGCGCCTCAGAGATCGCGGCGTTCGTTTCGTGCAAGCAATGCGCCACGACCTTGGCATTTTCGACGGCGATATGCCGCGCAATCTCGTCCCGCCGGGCCGTGATGGCGTCGGCCAGTTCCAGTAGAACCTGTGACCGCAAACGCGGCTGATGCGCCCAGGATGTACGGTCGAAGGTTCGACGCGCCACGGAAATCGCCTCTTCCGCAAGCGCGGCGCCAGCGCTGTGATAGGTCGCGTGGCGTGTGCCGGTATAGACCGCCACCGTTTCGCGCAACGACCCGTCCGTCCGCCAGGCGCCGTCAATCCAATGTTGCGCGGCGTCCATTGGGTCCCCCATATCGTTGATAAAGCGGCAAAAGCGGCGCTTCGTTGCCCTTGTCCACGAAGAGCTGCTCGTAGTTGAGCGTCGCATTGCTGTGCTCGATCATCATCCGCTCGGCCCGCTGTCCGTCGCGTTTGGCCAGAGCGTCAAGGATGATGACATGCTGGGAGTGGCCAACGGTGAGCCGCATGCGTTCGCGCTTGAGCGTGGTGCGATCAAAGGCCAGCGTCCCAAGCGCGGTCAGCGGCAATCGCGCGATGCGCTCAAAAGCGTGGCCGACCAGTTCATTCCCGCAATCATACATGATGGTTTCATGAAAGATGCGGTTCGCCTCTTGGTACTGGCCGATGTAGTCAATCTCGGGCTCTTCGGTGTCGAGGATCTCTTGCGACATGTCGATGGAGCGGCGCAGCTTCGCCTCGGTCTCGGGTGACATCCCGTTTTCGGCCATGGTCCGCGCTGCCAGCCCTTCGAGAACGGCGCGCACCTTGATCGACTTTTCAACATCGGCGACCGAGATCGACTTGATCGTGAACCCGCGCCCGTCGCGCTTTTCTATCAGCCCCTCGGCCTCAAGCGCGGCCAGAGCGGTACGTGCGGGCGTGCGCGAGACATCGAGGTCGGCGGCCACGCCGACTTCGGTGATCTTGTCGCCCGGCGCGCGGTCCCCGGCCAGGATCTGACGCCGGACCACGGCAAGCACATGCTCTGCGCTGGAGCCCATTCCGCATACCTCCGGCGTTCAATATCGGATACATAATCTGCGCTGTCGAGCAGAATTGAGGCTGTGTCCGCAAGTTTCGGCTTAACTTTGTATCCAAAATGCGGATGATGGGCGCAGTTAGAACACTGTCAGGCGGCGAATCAAACACCCGGACAAAACCGGGTTCACTGCCGCAGACGTCGATCAGGGAGGACGGAAATGAAACTCACCAATACTCTTATGGCGGGCGCCGTGGCATTGGCCGCGATGGCGGCGGCCACACAGGCGCGCGAGCTGACGCTGGCCTATTTCATGGGGCCGAACCATCCGATGAACGGAGCGGTCTTCACGCCCTTTGCCGAGAAACTGGCCGAAGTGTCAGGGGGCGAGCTGACGGTCGCGCAATTCCCCGGCGGCGCGCTGAACTCGGTTCCGCCCAAGCAATATTCGATCCTATTGGACGGCGTGGCGGACATCGTTTTTCACCTGCCGGGCTACACCCAGCCGCTGTTCCCGATCACCACATCGGTGACGACGCCTGGCATGTGCTTCAGCGCGATCGAATGCACCGAAGCGATGTGGCGCGCCTATGAGCCGATTAGCAAGGAGTTTGACGCCAAGATCCTGGCGCTGTGGGCCAATGAGATGCCGATCCTGTTCTCAAAGGACGCGCCGATCCGCGTGATGGAGGACATGGAAGGCAAGGTTGTCCGTGTGACTTCGGCACAGGACATCCCGTTTGTGGAATCGCTTGGCGCATCAGCCGTGTCGCAGCCCGTGAGCGTGATCAACCAGAACCTGACAAATGGCGTGGTTGATGTGATTTCGATCGGCTCGTCCGGGGCGTTGTCGTTCCGGCTGTATGAACCGGCGAATTACATCACGACCAACGTACCGGGCGCTGGGTCGGCCTTTGTCATGTTGCTCAGCAATGATGTCTGGAACAGCCTGAGCGATCAGGAAAAGGCCTGGGTCGAAGAGGCATCGGGCAAGTGGCTGTCGATGCAAGGGGCCGAGACCTACAACAAGATCGGCTCGAAAGGCATTGCGGTCTCAGCCGATAATGGCGTTGACGTCTACGAGCTGCCCGCCGAGGAACGCGCCCGCTGGGACGCGGCGATCCAGCCTGCGCTGGATGAATGGCTGGCCTCCGAAGTGGGGCAGGGCATGACCGGGCAGCAGGTGATGGACCTGATGCAAGGCAAGGGAATGTAAGCCAGGTGGCTGACACGCCAGACGGCTTTGAAAAACTGGAGAAGGGGCTGCGCAGGATTGCGGGCCTCTTCGCCATCCTTGGGGGCGTGGCCCTGTTTGCCTTGGCCGGGATTACGATCTTCTCCGTGTTCTACCGCTATGTCCTGCGCGATCCGATCTTTGGGATCGAGGACGTATCGACCATGACGATGACGATTGTCGTCGCAGGCTCGATCACCTGGGCCGCGGCGAACCGCGGGCACGTATCGGTCAATGTGCTGCCGATGGTGGCCGGGCGGGGCGTGTCGCGCTTCACCGACCTGATGGGTCGCATCGTGTCCTTCACCATTCTTGCCATCGCCGCCTACGGGTTGGCCGTAAAGGGAAGTTGCGGTTTGCCCTGTGGGGCGATCACCTCGAACCTGTCGATCCCGCATCCGCCTTTCTACTTTGTGCTGTCGGCAGCCATGGGGTTTGCCGCGCTTTGGGTGCTGATGCAGATCCTGATCGGCCTTGTTCATTGGAATGGCGTTGACCCGCATGAGGTCACCGACTGATGGATCGCGAAACCATTGCCGCGCTTGGGTTTGCGGGGCTGTTCCTGCTGCTGTTTATCCGGGTTCCCGTTGGGCTGGCGATGATGGCCATTGGCGGGCTGGGGATCTACATGATCCGCCCGCCCGCCGCGCTGCCGGTGATCGCGGGCGAGATCTTTGGTGAGGCGGCGAACTATCCGCTGACGATCCTGCCGCTGTTCATTCTGATGGGAAACCTGGCGGGCGTTTCGGGCATGTCGCGCGATCTCTATGACGCGGCGCATAGCTGGTTTGGCCATATGAAGGGCGGGCTGGCCTCGGCAACGATCGTGGGTTGTGCGGGGTTCTCGGCGCTGTCGGGGTCGTCGCTTGCGGCGGCGCTGACCATGGGGCGGGTGAGCCTGCCCCAGATGCAGCGCTACAATTACGACAACGGGCTGGCGACCGGGGCCATTGCGGCGGGCGGCACCCTGGGCATTCTGATCCCGCCCTCGGCGGGGTTCGTGGTCTACGCGATCCTGACCGAGGAGAGCATTGGGCGGCTGTTCATGGCGGGGGTTCTGCCGGGCCTGCTTTTGACCTCGCTCTTCATCCTGGCGATCTGGATTGTCGTGCTGCGCAAGCCCGCCTACGCCCCGCAATCGGCGGACCGCGTGGCGTTGCCGGAGCGGTTTCGGGCGCTCGGCCGGGCAAGCTGGATCGTGGGCATCATCGTGCTGACCATTGGCGGGATCTATGCCGGCGTGTTTTCGGCGGTTGAGGCCGCTGGCGTCGGGGCGTTCCTGGCGCTGTGCGTCACGATCCTGCGCGGAGCCTTGACGGTGCAGAACATCCGCGAGGTGACGCTGAGCACGCTGAAAAGCACGGGCACCGTGTTCCTGATCCTGTTCGGGGCCTTTGTCTTCAAGACGTTCGTGGGCTTCACCGGCATCACCTTTGCCCTGACCCAGTGGGTCGAGGCACAGGGGTTTACCGCGGCACAGGTGGTGGTGGCGATCCTTTTGGGGTTCATCATCCTTGGCATGTTTATGGACGGGTTCGCGATCCTTGTGCTGACCGTGCCGTTGGCCCAGCCGATCCTTGAGACGCTGGGCGTCGATCTGATCTGGTTCGGCGTGATGATGGTCATCGCGCTTGAGATGGGGCTGATCAGCCCGCCGGTGGGCATCAACGTGTTTGTCGTGAAGGGCATCGCAAACAACGTCTCGCTGAACACGATCTTTCGGGGGATCTGGCCGTTCTGGTTCGCAATGCTGGCCGCTTTGATCCTCGTCTACCTGATCCCGCAAATCGCGCTGGTTCTGCCGAACACAATGTTCGGTTAGCGCCGCCTACCTATGGAGTGACCCCATGAAACTTGGTGAAGACATCATTGGAGCATCCGGCAATGCCCCGTTCTTTCGCGTGGCCAATGCCGGCGAGCTGGGCCTGACAGCACCCGACAACCGCAAGGGCGATGAGGTGCGCACCATCGTGCGGTCGCTCTCCGGGTTCCAGAAAGAGGCTTTGGTGACGTCGGCCCGGTCGCGCCAGACCTGGCGGCTGGTGTCCGACGAAGGGGCCTATCTGTCGGGCCACGATGCTGCGCCCTGTCCGCTGGCGTTTCTGACGACCGGCATGGTCAGTGCGTATATGAATGAAATCACGGCTTTGGCGGCCCAACAGGGCGTAGCGCTTCGCAAGCTGCGGCTGATCCAAAACAATTACTACACGATGCAGGGGTCGATGCGGCAGCGGACAATGGTTGGCGGGGCGCTGCCGGTGGAACTGGAGGTTGAGGTCGATTGCGACCTCGAGGATGCGGCCCTGCAGGAGCTTTTGATGAACGCCGTCCATGCCTCGCCGCTGAACGGGCTGATGCGCGGGCAGCTACCGTCGCTCTTTACGCTGACCAAGAACGGCGCGCAGATCGAAACCGGGCAGGCCCAGGCGCTTGCGGCGGATGTGATTTCTGTCCCGGCACCAGCGGCCATTGAAATGACGCAGGGCGATCTAAAGCTGATCGAGCGATTTGGCATGTCGCCCGAAAAGGCCGTGGCGAAGGGGACCAAAGCCGCTGCGTCGAGCCTCAGCGACCACCAGGATCGGACGCTGAACCCAGCGGGTATCTGCACCCTGCGCGAGGACGGCGTGAAAGAGATTGAGCAGCATCTCTACTCGCCCCACGGCAGCATCTTTCGCTTCCTCAGCGATGAAGAGGGTCGTGCGCCGGATGCCGTGAGCTACATCTCGGCGGGGATTGCGTTCTGTTTCATGACCCAGTTCGGGCGCATGGCGTCGATGGAAAAGCTCGACCTGCCGGAATACGCCATCGTGCAGGATACGCATTTCAGCCTCGGCGGCGCGTCGGGCGGTACGGGCAAGGCGGGGGAGGCTGATCCGGTGGAAACCCACGTGCACCTGACCACCACCGAAGGTGACGATGTGGCCCGCGATATGTTGGACGTGTCCGAGCAGACCTGCTTTCTGCACGCCTTTTGCCGGACGGACCTGAAGACCAAGCTCAAGGTGACGCGGGTTTAGGGCGTTTGGCTGCGGCTACAGGATCAATTGCGAGGCTAACCGCAGGGCAAGCAGGCTCAGGAAAACCAGGATGACCTTGTCGAACACCTCGGGTGAGGCGCGCTTGCCCAACCAGTCGCCCAGCGGCATGAAGGCCAGCACCGGCAGGATGGCCACGAAGCTGAGGCCGAGGATTTGCAGGGTCATCAGGCCCGAGGCGAGCAGCGCGGGAAGCTGTGCCAGACCCATGCTGGTGAAGAAGGCCGAGATCGTGAAGATAAAGGTCGGACGTTCCAGCCGGACCGCGTTGAGGAAACTGACGGAAACCGGGGCTGAGATCCCTGCGGCGCCCTGGAACACACCGCCCACAAAGCCCGCGGGCACCACCCAGCGCCAGGCCCGATCCATCGCGAGGCGAAAGGATGGGCGCGCCAACCTGAGGCCGACATACGCAAAGACCACACCCGCCAAAAGCGCGGAGAGCACATCTTCGTCCAGCGCAACCAGCAGGGCCGTGCCCGCCAACGCGCCCAGGGCACCGGCGATTGCAAAGCGCGCCGCAAAGCCTCCGTCGATGCGATGGCTGCGGAAGCGCCAGAGTTGCTGCACGTTCGATACAAGGTTGACCATCACCATGATCACCACGGCAAAGCGCACATCCACGACCGCGGCGATCACCGGCACTGCGATCACCGGGACTCCAGCCCCCGTCGCGCCCTTGAGGATCCCGCCCAAGGCAAGGGCGGCAAAGATCGCCAGGTACGAGAGCGGATCAAGCGCGGGCATGGCCGCTGCCTGCGCCGGGGTGGGCCGGGTGTCAAGCCGGGGACCTTGCCGTGTATGACGTCGTAATCTCGGGCGGGGGCCCTGTCGGGCTGGGGCTGGCGATCGAGCTAGGCCAGCGCGGGCGGCATGTTGCCGTGGTCGAGCGCAACGAGACACCGCCCCGGATCCCCAAGGGCCAGAACCTGACCCAGCGCACAATGGAACACATGGCGTCCTGGGGCGTGGAAGACGCGATCCGCGCGGCCAAGACCATTCCAAAGGGCGTGGGACTGGGCGGGTTGACGGCCTATGGCACGCTGACCTCCGGCTATCACTACGATTGGTTCAAGCGGGCCTCGGTCGCCCCGTTCTACAGCGCAGCGAATGAGCGTTTGCCGCAATACGCCACCGAGGCTGTGCTGCGGGACCGCGTCGCTGAACTGGGCTCGGTCGAGACATACTTTGGCTGGAAGACCGTGGGCCACGTGCAGGATGATGGCAGCGTGACGCTGCAAGCCGCGCGCAATGGTGAGACCCGCAGCCTTCAGGGCCGCTATGGCGTGGCCTGCGAAGGCAGCCACTCGCGGTTGCGTGACGCCGCGGGGATCACCGAGACCAGACAGGACCATGACAAGTTGATGGTTCTGGTCGTGTTCCGCTCGCCCGAGTTCTTCGAACTTCTGCAAGACCGTTTTCCTGACAAGCAGTTCTACAACGTCCTTCACCCCAATCTTGACGGCTATTGGCAGTTCTTCGGGATGGTGGAATGGGGGCAGACGTTCTTTTTCCATGCGCCGATTCCGGCGGACACTGACCGAGAGACCTTTGACTTCGCGGCCTATATCCAAGGCGCGATTGGTGCCCCCGTGGTGCTTGAGACCGAATATATCGGGTTCTGGGATCTGCGGATTACGCTGGCGGATCAATATCGAACGGGGCGCGTGTTCATCGCAGGCGACGCGGCGCACAGCCATCCACCCTATGGCGGCTATGGGATCAATACCGGGTTGGAGGATGCCCGCAACCTTGGATGGAAGCTTGCTGCCGTATTGGACGGGTGGGGCGGCGGTGGCCTCCTAGACAGCTACGAGGCGGAACGCAGGCCCGTTTTCGCGTCCACGGCAGAGAGCTTTATTGAGCGGTTCATTCGCGACGACCGGGCCTTTGTCAGGGCACATGACCCCGCGCGGGATCTGAGCGCGTTTGAGGCGGCGTGGTCCGAGCGGTCTGAGGGCGGGGCGCAACAAGGGATCGACAGTTTTCGCCCTCACTACTGTGGTTCGCCCGTGATCAGCGGCGCAACTGAAGCTACGCCCTCCGCCGTTGGCGCACATGATATGGCCGCGCGGGCCGGTCAGCACCTGCCGCCCCAAGTGCTGCCCAGCGGGCAACAGCTCCCCGGGCGCCTGGACGCCTCGGGTTTTACATTGGTGAATCTCGGCCAAGATACTCGCGATTTCACGGAAGCCGCGCGTGCGCTGAATGTGCCGCTAGACGTTCGGTCCGAGCCCGCCCCGGAAGTGGCGAAGACCTATTGCGCATCCCGTATCCTGCTGCGACCCGACGGTTTCGTCGCCTGGGCCGCTGACGCATGCCCAGACGCCCACGCCGTCCTGTCGTGTGCCATCGGCGGTCGGGCCCTGACCGACGCGCTTTAACCGGAGCCGCGCGGGGCACGTGCCGCTTCAGCGCATCCGTTCCCGCATAGAAACGGTCATTTCCGACATCCGGTAACGCGACCGCGTGCGTCTCGCTCTTGACGCGCGCGCCGCGCTGGGTTCACCGTATCGAGGTCATCTTGACCATTAAAACAGGGAGATACTCATGAACAAGCATATCGTTGGGGCCGTCGTTGCGGCGGCCACCGCGTTTGGCGCTGGGGACGCCGTCGCACAGGACACGTTTATCACGATCGGCACAGGCGGCGTCACCGGCGTCTACTACCCGACGGGGGGCGCGATCTGTCGGATGCTGCGGCCCGGACGGGCCGAACACGGCATTCGCTGCGGCGCTGAGTCCACCGGTGGATCGGTCTTCAACATCAACGCCATCCGCAATGGCGAGCTTGAGTTCGGCGTTGCACAGTCCGACTGGCAATTCCACGCCTTCAACGGCACATCGCGTTTTGAAGAGCAGGGGCCCTTCGAGGAACTGCGGGCCGTCTTCTCGGTCCACCCGGAACCCTTCACGGTTGTCGCGCGCGCAGATGCCGGCATCGCAACCTTTGAGGATCTCAAAGGCAAGCGCGTGAACGTTGGCAACCCGGGCTCCGGTCAGCGCGGCACAATGGAAGTGCTGATGGAGGCCATGGGCTGGACGATGGACGACTTTGCCGTCGCATCCGAGCTTCAGGCCGCCGAGCAATCGCAGGCGCTGTGTGACAACAACATCGATGCGATGATCTACACTGTGGGCCATCCGTCGGGCTCGATCCAAGAGGCGACCACGGCCTGCGACAGCGTGCTGGTCAGCGTCGACAACGACGCCACCCAGATGCTGGTCAATGACAACAGCTTCTACCGGACGGCGACCATTCCCGGCGGGCTTTATCGTGGCAATGACGGCGACGTGCAGACCTTTGGCGTGGGCGCAACCTTTGTGACGTCTGCCAATGTCTCGGAAGACGTGGTCTACGAGGTGGTCAAAGCGGTGTTTGAGAACATCGATCAGTTCAAAGGGCTGCACCCAGCCTTTGCCAACCTCGACCCGTCAGAGATGGCCAATGACAGCCTGTCGGCCCCGCTGCATCCCGGCGCCGAGCGGTATTACCGTGAGGCCGGCCTGATCGAATAACGCTCGGGCACCAAAACACCTCCCGGGGCGGCTACCACGCCGCCCCGGGACCAAAAAAACGGGGACGCCGCGCGAGGGGACAGCGACATGGCCGAACAGAATGCGCGTGAAGAACGCCAGTTTAGCGACGAAGAGCTTCAGGATCTGGTGGCCAGCACCGACAGCGGTGCGCGCGATCCCAAAAACCGAACGGTTGCACTTTTGATTGCGGGACTGGCGCTGGTCTGGTCGCTTTACCAGCTTTGGATCGCCCAGCCGATGTTGTGGTTTGGCGAGTACCTGCCAGTGATGAACTCGTCCCAGACGCGCCCCCTGCATCTGTTCTTCGCCATCGTTCTCGCCTTCCTCGCATATCCGGCCTTCAAGAACTCGCCCCGCGATCGCATTCCGATCATGGACTGGGTGCTGATGGCGATCGGTGGGTTTTGTACGTTCTACATCTTCTGGTTTGCCGACACGCTGGCCCTCACGGCCCGGTCGGGCCTGCCCACGCAGACACAGGTGATCATCGGCGCCGTGGGCATTCTGGTTCTGCTAGAGGCCAGCCGTCGCGCGCTGGGGCCTGCGCTGACCGTCGTTGGGTCGATCTTCCTGCTCTACGCCTACATGGGCACCGGCTGGCTGATCCCCGATCTTATCGAACATGAGGGGCTGTCCTTTACCTCTCTCATGAACGCGCAATGGCTCGACACGGGCGGTGTGTTTGGCATCCCGCTTGGCGTCTCGACCGCGTTTGTGTTCCTGTTCGTGCTGTTCGGCTCGCTTCTCGATAAGGCGGGGGCAGGCAACTACTTCATTAAATTGGCCTTTGCAGGGCTCGGGCACTTGCGCGGTGGCCCCGCGAAGGCCGCCGTCGTGGGCTCGGCCATGACGGGCCTCATCTCGGGATCCTCCATCGCCAACGTGGTCACGACAGGGACGTTCACCATTCCCTTGATGAAACGCGTGGGTTTTACCAGCGAACAGGCAGGCTCGGTCGAGGTGGCGTCTTCGGTGAACGGCCAGATCATGCCGCCGGTGATGGGCGCTGCGGCGTTCCTGATGGTGGAGTTCATCGGGATCTCGTACGTCGAGGTGATCAAGCACGCCTTCATTCCGGCCGTGATCTCGTACATCGCGCTGGTCTATATCGTGCACCTTGAGGCGCTGAAGAAAGAGATGCCGGCGCTGGGCGAGGCCAAGAGCTTTGCCGGGATGATTGCCAAGTTCTTCATCGGCTTCGCCATCGCCGGGGCGGCGTTCACGGCGCTGATCTATGGCGTTGACGCGCTGCGCGGCGCGGTGCCGGACCTCACCGGGCCGATCATGATGGCGGTCCTGGCGGCTGTCTATGTCTGGCTGGTGGCCATTGCGGCACGGCGGCCGGATCTTGAGGTCGACGATCCGAATGCTACCGAGATCAAGTTGCCGGAAGTGAAGGACATCTACTCAACGGGCCTGCATTACATCCTGCCCATCGTCGTTCTGGTCTGGTTCCTGATGGTCGAACGCCAAAGCCCTGCACGCTCCGCGTTCTTTGCGACTGCCTTGATGATCGGGATCATTGCCACGCAGCGTCCGCTCAAGGCGATGTTCCGCGGCGAAGCGGCGCGGATCGGGTCCGAGTTCATGGCCGGTTTTGTCGACCTGCGCGAGGGGCTGATTGCCGGCGCGCGCAATATGATCGGCATTGGAGTGGCCACCGCCGCCGCGGGGATCATCGTGGCAACTGTGACCCGGACCCCCATCGGGACCGAACTTGCCGGGCTGGTCGAACAGTTGTCGGGTGGCATCCTGTTCGTGATGCTGGTGCTGATCGGTATCTTCTCTCTGATCCTCGGGATGGGCCTGCCAACCACCGCAAACTACATCGTTGTGTCGTCACTTATGGCGTCGGTGGTGGTGTCGCTGGGCGCCCAAGAAGGGCTGATTGTGCCGCTGATCGCCGCGCATTTGTTCGTGTTCTATTTCGGGATCATGGCGGATGTGACGCCCCCGGTGGGGCTCGCGAGTTTCGCCGCGGCGGCGGTCTCGGGCGGTGACCCGATCAGGACGGGCTTTACCGCTTTCTTCTATTCATTGCGGACCGTCGCGTTGCCGTTCCTGTTTATCTTCAACCCCACGCTGATCCTGTACGGGATCGATCTTGGCACGTGGTCGGGGGTGCTTGAGGCGGTGTTTGTGTTCATTGTCGCAACCTTTGCCATGCTGTTGTTTGCCGCGGCGACCCAAGGGTATTTCCTCGCGCGCTCGAAGATCCACGAAACGCTTGCGCTGTTGCTCGTGGCCTTCACGCTCTTTGTGCCCAACGTCTGGCTTGATATGGTGCAATCGCCGTTCCGGTCCGTCGATGGATCGCAATTTGAGACGGTGCTGGGCGAAATGGCCGAGGGCGATCAACTGCGCCTGCTGATCCAAGGCCCCGATTTCGAAACCGGCGAAACGGCAGAGCTGACGCTTATGGTCAATGCCGAAGGCGCCTCGGCCGCCGAACGCCTGACCAACACCGGGCTGTTGCTGCTGCCTGAGGACGGCGTCACCCGCCTGGATGAGCCAATGTTTGGGTCGGAAGCCGCCGAGGCGCTGATCGACTTTGACTTTTACACCGACGAGCCGGTGACGCTGGCCTCGATCCAGGTGCCGCAGGATCGGATGCCCGCGCAGGTCTTTTACCTGCCGGCGTTGTTGCTGCTAGGGGTCGTGATCATGCTGCAACGGCGGCGCCAGACACAGCCCGCGTTTTAAGGAGGCGAAGAGATGTTCAACAAGGTTCTTCTGCCCATCGATCTGAATGAGCCGTCGAGTTGGTCGAAATCCCTGCCTGCTGCGCTGAACCTGTTGGGCGCGGGCGATGGCGGGTCGCTGCATGTGATCACCGTGATGCCGGATTTCGGAATGTCCATCGTTGGCAGCTATTTCGAGGCGGGGTTTGAGGATAACGCCCTGCATCAACTGGGCGAACAACTGGCCGCCTGGATTGCCGAGAACGTGCCAGAAGGTCCGGACGTGCATCCACATGTCATGCATGGCCGGGTGTATGATCAGATCATCAGCGCGGCAGACAAGCTGGACGTGGACGCCATCGTCATGGGCTCCCATCATCCCGAATTGACCGATTACCTCATCGGCCCCAATGCCGCGCGCGTGGTGCGCCATGCGAAGCAATCGGTTTTCGTGGTGCGGGGAACATGACGGCGCCAAGCCACGTGTTCGGGCGGGGGACGAACCCCCTGCCGTGGGTTGCACGGGGCGAGGGGTGCTATCTCTATGATGCCGAGGGCAAGGCCTATCTCGATGGTTCCGGCGGGGCGGCGGTGTCGTGTCTCGGACATTCGGATGAGGATGTGCGCGCGGCGATCCACGCCCAGCTTGATGAGGTTGCCTTTGCCCATACCGGCTTTTTCACTTCCGGCCCGGCTGAACGTCTGGCCGATCTTCTGGTCGCAAATGCGCCAGAGGGGATCGACCGTGTCTACCTTGTGTCGGGCGGGTCCGAGGCGGTAGAGGCCGCAATCAAGCTCGCGCGCCAGTTTTTCCTCGAGATTGGGCAACCAAAGCGGCATCGGCTGATTGCGCGGCAGCAAAGCTATCACGGGAATACCTTGGGCGCCCTGGCCACCGGCGGTAACGCATGGCGGCGCGAAAAATATGCGCCCCTGCTGGTTGAGACCCACCATATTGACCCGTGCTTTGAGTATCGCGAGCGCCAGCCAGACGAGACGCCCGAGGCCTATGGCCAACGCGCCGCCAACGCCCTTGAGGCCGAGATTGAGCGTCTTGGTCCGGAAACCGTGATGGCCTTCGTGGCCGAGCCTGTTGTCGGGGCAACGGCGGGGGCCGTGCCATCCGTGCCTGGCTATTTCAAGAGAATCCGTGAGATTTGCGATCACTACGGGATTTTGTTGATCCTTGATGAGGTCATGTGCGGGATTGGGCGGACCGGCAGTCTGTTCGCCTGTGAACAAGATGGCATCGCACCCGACATCGTCACCGTCGCCAAAGCGCTTGGTGCAGGCTACATGCCGATTGGCGCGATGCTGTGTTCGGGACGCATTTATGAGGCAATCGCGCAGGGATCAGGCAGTTTCCTGCATGGCCACACCTATCACGCACATCCCCTGGCCGCCGCAGCTGGCGAGGCCGTAGTCCGCGCCATTTTGGAGCGTGGCTTGATCCCACAGGTGCAGGAACGGGGCGAGACGCTGCACACCGCCTTGCAGGCGGCGTTCGGGCAGCACCCGCATGTTGGGGATGTGCGGGGACGCGGGCTGTTCCGCGCCATCGAACTTGTTGAGGATCGCGAGACCAAGCGCCCGTTCGACCCGGCGCGCAAACTGCATGCCCGGATCAAGGCCGCTGCGATGGCCGAGGGGCTTATCGTCTATCCCGCTGGCGGGACGGTCGATGGGAAATCCGGCGATCACGTGCTGATTGCGCCCCCGTACATAATCGAAGAGGCGCAGATTGATGAGCTTGTCGGGAAACTGTCCCGTTCGGTGGAGCAGGCTCTGGCCGCTTAACACACGCACCGCTCAAGGATGCAAGCGAGGTTTCAGCCCTCAACCCTGTCTATCTTGGCAAGGATGTTGAGGCGGACTTCATCGTCGACAAGATCGCCAAAACCGCCAGCGCCAAACGCCGCCCGGCTGATCGCGCCGGTGAGGCGAATCCACAGCTCTGACCGGTCGCCCGCCGTCGTGCCCTGGGGCCTGAAGAACGCGGCATCAAGTGCGATCGGGCGGGTGACGTCCCGGATTGTAATATCACCTTCGATTACTGCGCCGGTCCCGGCGGATTGGACCTTGGATGAGACAAAGGACACCGCCGGATAAGCGTCTGCTGCCAGGACGCGCGGGCCGCGCAGGGCCTGCGCCGCAAGGGGGAAGTTCGCCGTTGCGGCGCCGGGACTGAGCGTGACGTCCACCCGGCTGTTGCTCACGCGTGCAAAATCGATCTGCACATCGGCGGAGGAGACCGGCATGGTCCCATGAATGACATCCGATCCGAAATTCACTTCATAGCGCACCTGTGACTGATCGGGGTCAAGCGCATAGTCCTGTGGCGCTGCCCATAGCGGTCCGGTGGACAGCGCAAGTGCAAAGACGGTGGCAATGATTTTGATCATGCACGAAAGGTAGTACGCAGGGTGCGCAGCGGGGATCATTTATGTGTGAGCCCTGCGCGAGCGAAACGAACCACCCAAAGGTGCCGATGGCCGATCCTATTGACCTGTTTGACCCCGCGGCCTGGATGTTTGTCTCGGATGGCGTGATGGGGGGCATCTCTGAGGGGGATCTGAGCGCTGTAGACGCAGAAGGATCGCTGACGCTTCGGCTGACCGGCGTGGTCAGAACCGAAAATAACGGCGGCTTTATCCAGATGCGCCGGACGCTGGAAGTGGCTTTGCCATCAAACACATCGGCGCTTCGGCTAACGGTGCGCGGGAATGGCGAGCGCTACTTTGTGCATCTGCGCACTCCGGCACGTCAGCGGCCCTGGCATTACTATCGTGCACCGTTCGATACGGGGTCGGACTGGCGGGAGGTAACCTTGCCGTTGATGGACTTCCGGCCAAGTCGTCCGGAAATGCCAGCGACCTTTGCTGCGCCGGACGTCCAGGTGATTGGTCTTGCGGCAATCGGGCGGGCGCATCGCGCAGATCTTTGGCTTGCGGCGATTGATGCCGTGTGAGTGCCTTGCATTGCGCAGGGCGCGACGGCTAAATGCCTACGCTATGCGGCCAATTTGGACATATCTCGCGGGTGTTGCGCTGGCCCTTGGCTTCGCCGGTCAGGCTGCGGCAGAACGGGCCATGGCGGCGGTTGCCGCCAACTTCCTGACGACGGCACGCGCTTTGGAGACGGCTTTCGAGGCCGAAACAGGTTTCGATCTGGTACTCGCCCACGGCTCCACAGGCCGCCTCTATGCGCAGATCATCAATGGGGCACCCTTCGATCTGTTCCTGGCAGCTGATGCGGCCCGGCCCGAAGCGCTGAAGGTCGGCGGCGCCGCTGTGGCGCAGCGCACCTACGCCGTGGGCCATCTGGTGCTTGTTGCGCGCGACGGTGGCGCGGCGCGCCCGGCCGAGCTTGTGCGCGGCAATCGTGTGGCGCTGGCAAACCCCGATGTGGCGCCATACGGGGCCGCGGCGTTTGAGGCGCTGGCGGCGCTTGGTGTTATGGGTAAGGACTTTGACCCGGTGCTGGGCGACAGCGTCGGACAGGCGGCGACGTTTCTGGCGACCGGCAATGCCGATCTGGCGTTTCTGGCGGCCTCGCAACTGGCGATGCTGGAACCGGGGCTGACGGCGTTCGAGATGACGGGGTTGCATGCGCCGGTGCGTCAGGACGCGGTGTTGCTGGCCCAGGGGGACGACAACCCGGCGGCGCATGCGTTTTTTGACTGGCTGGGCAGCGATCAAGCGCGCACCATCATCGAAGCTTCGGGATACAGTGTGCCGGAATGACGCTGTGGCCGGCGGTCATTCTGACCCTGCAGCTCGCGACCCTGACGACAGTGATCCTGATCGCACTGGGCATTCCGCTGGCATGGTGGCTGGCCACAACGCGGTCCCGCCTGCGTCCGATCGTCGAGGCGATCACAACGTTGCCTCTGGTACTGCCGCCAACGGTTCTGGGATTCTATCTCTTGGTGCTCTTCAACCCGAATGCCCCGCTTGGGGCGCTGTGGGTGACGCTCACCGGCCAGACCCTGACCTTTTCCTTTACGGGGCTTGTGATTGCCTCGTGCCTCTATTCCTTGCCCTTTGCCGTGCAACCGATCCAGACCGCCTTTGTCGCGGTCGGCCGAAACACCATCGCCGTCGCTGAAACGCTGGGCGCGACCCGCCGCGACGCCTTTCGGACCATTGCCTTGCCCCTTGCGCGGCGGGGTGTGCTGACAGCCGCCGTGCTGAGCTTTGCCCACACGATGGGCGAGTTCGGGGTTGTCCTGATGGTGGGTGGCAACATCCCGGGTGAGACGCGGGTGATCGCGATCGAGATATTCACTGCCGTCGAGACGCTGGACTATCGCAATGCGCACATCCTGTCCGCCGGGCTTTTGGTGTTCTCGTTCATGGTGCTGTTGACGGTCTATGTCCTGAACGGGCGGGGCGCGCGAACCCTTGGCTGATCTTTCCTTCGACCTGCGGCTTGCGCATCCGGGCTTTGCGTTTGAGATGGCCGCCAAGATCCCCGCGCGCGGGATTACCGCGATCATGGGGCCAAGCGGCAGTGGCAAGACCACGCTCTTGCGGGCATTGGCGGGTCTTGAACCCGATGCGCAGGGGACAGCACGCCTTGGGGATCAGCGGTGGATGGGCGGCGGCGCCGCACTTGAACCCCGCGACAGACGCATTGGGCTTGTCTTTCAGGACGGGCGCCTGTTCGAGCATCTGAGCGTGGCCGACAACATCCGCTACGGCGCGAAACGCCGCCGCGTGCCCGCCCCGGCCGTGCAAGGGATCATCGATGCCTTGGGCGTTGGACATCTGCTGGCGCGACGCCCAGCGACCCTGTCGGGCGGAGAGGCGCGGCGCGTGGCGCTGGCGCGGGCAATGGCCTCTGGCCCGGACATCCTGTTTATGGACGAACCCCTCTCGGGACTCGACGATGGCGCGAAAGCGCGGCTCATGCCCTATATCGCCCGCGCCGTCGTGGGCCTGGGCATTCCAGTGCTCTACGTGACCCATGCACAGGCCGAGGTCACACACCTGGCTGATCGTGTCCTGCTGGTGGCTGGCGGTCAGATCACCGGCTGGGGGCCCGTGCCACCGCGGCTCGCGGTGACTGTGGTTCAGGATTTGTCGGGGGGGCGGGTGCTCCTGTCGCTCGGCGGGGCCGAGTTTGCCTTGGCGGGCTTCGGTACGCCTGGGGACGCACGCCAGATCTCCCTGCCCAATGATGGGGTCCTCTTGTCGCGTCAGCATCCGGGCGACAGTGCTGCTTTGGCTGTCCTGCAGGCACACGTGACGTCCCTCGGAGCGCAGGCAGGGGGGACATTGATCCGCTTGCGCGTGAACGGCCAGGATCTGGCCTTGCCGGTCGATCCCGGCAGCCCGCTGGACCGCCGCCGGCCAAGCGAGGGCGAAGAGCTGTGGCTCACAGTTTTGCAGGCGGTTTTGCGGTAGCGGATCCGCCAAAAAGGGCCCGATTCGTATCACTGTTATGGGCTCCCCGGTAATTGAGCGGGGCACTTGCGATTGCGTCTTCGCTCGGAACAATGAGTCAGCACCACAAGGGCGGTCGATCTATCTACGGATTGTCGCCCCATTGGCAACGATCGCACCGGAAACGCCTAAGAATTGTCGTCCGTGGCCGGGACTGTTTGCTTCTGGGGATCAGTCAGGGCCTGAGACGCCCGCCAGGGGCCCAAAAAGACCGCAGCATTCGGCCTGTCATTGCCCCGCTCTCGCCATCATTTCGCCTGTTTCTCTTCCGGCCAGCCGCCAGCCCGCATAGATTTTCCGGAGTGGGGGCATTGTCGCGGCCTTGGGGAAGGGTGCGGCAATCGCAAGACGGAATGCGATGGCTCTGGGACCATTTGCTTCCGTCGCGCCGCGTCGGGCCGAATGTGAGGCCCGATGCGGCGCCGGGTGGGGGCCCGACATCCCGCGCAAGGATAATCAGTGAGGCGCCGCAGCACGGGGCGCCCGCCAGCGTGTGTGAGGTGTGCGATGGGGAAAGTCGCTCAGTGGGAATTTGGGGACGACACCGTCTTCAACGGTTTCTCGGATTACGCCGAGATTGCCAGCAGTGGCGTGATGAAACGCGATGCGGGCCGTTTGGTCATCAGCGTGACACCAAATCGGTTGGCCGAGATGACATTGGCCGCTCGCGGGCCGAAGGGGTCGGAGCCCGGCGCGTTCCGTCTGGGCCTGTCCGAGGCGGGTGCCGTTACCTTGCGCTTTGCCCGCGCCGGGGCCGAGATGGACCAGGTGACATCGCCCGATGGCCTGGCTTGTCCGGGTGAGGCGCTCGACATCTCGCTGTCCTGGGGGGCGGTGGGCCAACCCAATCGCCTGAAAGCACAGCGGGCAGATGGATGCGGTCCGATTGCCGATCTGGCGCTGCCCGGCGCGGTATCGCTTGGTCACGGCGGGCACTTTCCGCTTGTGGTGGGGGCAACGGCGGCCGGCGAGGCGCCGTTCTTCCATGGCATGGTGCACCGCGTGACCTTGTGGGATGCGCCCGAAGGCCGCCGCAAGATGACGACGCGGGATGTGCTTGATCTCAGCGGGCAGGGGGCCTTTCAGGTTCAGTTCCCCGGCGATGACGGCAGCCCGGGCTATGTCGATTTCCCAAAAGCCGATGGCGCCGGCACGGACCGCGTGGCGGTAGGTGATTTTGCCCGTGTCGTCCCGTCCTTTGCCTTTGGCACCTATGTCAGCCTGCTTGACAGCCAGCGCCGGGTCGAACTGCTGCGCACGGGCGATATGGTTCTGACCCGCGATCAGGGTTTGCAGCCGCTGCGATGGGTCGGCCACTCCACGCTCGATTGGGACACCTTGCGCACCAGCCCGCATCTGCGCCCGATCCTGATCCGGCGCGGGGCGTTGGGCGATGATCTTCCGACGCGCGATATGCAGGTCAGCCCCAACCACAGGCTCTGGGTGCGCGGTGATCGCTCGCGCCTGGACGTCAACGCGCCAGAGGCGCTGATTGCGGCCAAGCATCTGGTGAACCACCGTGGGATCTACGAAGTGGACGCGCTGGGGGTGACCTATGTGCGCCTGATGTTCGACCGTCAGCAGACCGTCCGCATCAACGGTGTCTGGGCAGAGAGCTTTCAGCCGGGGCAGCCCAATGGCAACGCGCAACGGACCGAGCTGCTAGAGCTCTTTCCGGGCCTGAAGCGGCCGCGCGGCGGGTCGTTTTACGACTGACGCCTCAATCGGACTCGACCTCTGACGCGCAACCGGGCAGGTTGATGGCGTATTCATTTCGTATTTGGACAAGCCCGATGTCCACGCCTTGGCATTACTGGCCGATGACAATCTTCGCCCTGGGATGGGGGGCGGGCACGGCGGCCGATTACCTAATGACCCAGTTCGCCTATCCGCCCTACATCGCGCTATTCTCCGAGCCACAGGTGGCTTACTTCACGACGCTCCCTGCGGCTTTTGACGGGCCTTGGGCCGTCGGTGCGGTTGCCGCGATCCTTGGGGCGCTGATGATGGCGGCGCGGGCGTCACTTGCCGCGGCGGTCCTTGCGGTTGCTGCTGCGGCGATGGTCTACAGCGCGGTGTGGCTGATGTTCGTGTCTGACCCGCCCATGCGGGATCTGACCGGGGTGATCGGGGATGTGATCGTTGGCGCCGGTGCGGCGGTGTCGGTGCTGATCTGGCTCTACGCCCGCGCGCAGCACGCGCGAGGCGTGCTTTAACGTTCAGGGATCAGGCCGCGCGGGCTGAACCGCAGCACAACCAGCAGGATGATCCCCATCGTCAGCAACCGCATATGCGCCGCGCTGTCGAGCAGGTGGTCCTTCAACGCCGAACCGTCCGCCATGTTGGCCGTGATCAGTTCGATCAGCGTGAGGCCATAGGGTTCGACCATCACCCACAAGAACCAGATCAGGAACCCGCCCAAGACAGCGCCAAAGTTGTTGCCTGATCCGCCAACGATCACCATCACCCAGACAAGGAACGTAAAGCGCAAGGGCTGGTACGTGCCCGGTGTCAACTGGCCATCAAGCGTGGTCATCATGGCACCGGCCAGGCCGCAGACGGCGGATCCCAGGATAAAGATCTGCAGATGCCGCTTTGTGACGTCCTTGCCCATGGCCTCAGCGGCCACTTCGTTGTCGCGGATTGCACGCATCATCCGGCCCCAGGGGGAATTCAGCGCGGCCTGGCTGAGCCAGAGCAGGCCCACAAGAATTGCGATGAAGAGCCCGGAATAGGCCAGCTTGACCGTGATCGACGAGGCAATGACAGGATCGTAGCCCCAGGCCGTCATGCGCTCGACAAAGCCGGGATCGTTTTGCAGGTCGATCTCATAGGGCACCGGGCGCGGGATACCGATCACGTTTTTGACGCCCCGCGACAGCCAGTCTTCGTTCTTCAGGATCGCGATGATGATCTCTGCGATGCCCAGCGTCGCAATGGCGAGGTAGTCCGAGCGCAGGCCGAGCGCGGTTTTGCCAACGATCCACGCCGCCCCCGCGGCCAGCGCAGCGCCCACAGGCCACGACAAGAGAACCGGCAGCCCGAGACCGCCAAGATAGCCGGTCGAGGCTGGATCGACCGCCTCGACCGCGGCTTTGCCCGGATCAAAGACCGTCCGGTAAATGACGAACCCGACGATCAGGATCGCTATCACCCCCAGCGTGCGTGGTGTGCCGGGCGGCATGCGCTTGTAATAGAGGATCGCGGCGATGATCGACATGGCGCCGAGGATCAGCCCCAGGATGATCCGAACCCCGCCCGCTGCCCAGGCGTCGCCCACAGGCGGCATCGACACGATGACCGCGCCCAACCCGCCAAGCGCCACAAACCCCATGACGCCGACGTTAAACAGGCCCGCATAGCCCCATTGCATGTTCACCCCCAGCGCCATGATTGCGCTGATCAGCCCCATGTTGAAGATCCCAAGGGCGACGTTCCAGCTGCTGGTAAAGCCGGTCGACGCAATCAGGCAGAACACCAGAACGAAGAGGAGGGCGTTTTTGACGGGGATGCTCATACGGCTTTCCCCTGAAAGAGGCCCGTGGGCCGGAAGAGCAGGACCACAACGAGGATCGCGAAGGAAACCGCAAATTTGTAGTCGGTTGTCAGGAGTTGGACGAGGCCGTCGGGGGCGAGGCTTTCGGGTAAGACGTAGGTCAGCACCTTCTTGAACGCATAGGTGATCGTAACTTCGGAAAAGGCGATGACGAACCCCCCGGCAATGGCGCCGATAGGATTGCCAAGCCCGCCCACGATCGCCGCGGCGAAGATCGGCAAGAGAAGCTGGAAGTAGGTGAATGGTTTGAAGGACTTGTCGAGCCCGTAGAGGACGCCTGCCACCGTGGCCAGCGCGGCCACGATGATCCAGGTGATGGCCACCACACGCTCGGGATTGATGCCCGACAACAGCGCGAGATCTTCGTTGTCAGAGAACGCGCGCATCGATTTGCCGGTGCGGGTGTTGTTGAGAAACCAGAACAGCGCGGCGACGACGATGACCGCGGTCACGACCGTGATCACGGTTGAGCTGCGCAGCGCGAGCCCCTCGGCCAGCCCTGTCATCTCACGAAAGTCACGGGCCGAGATGATGAACCGTTCGCCATCGGCAAAGCGCTGGTCGTCCACCCCGATGATGAAACGAACGATGCCGTTCATGACAAACATCACGCCCATCGAGACGATGACCAGGATCACGGGTGCCGCCTTTTGGCGTCGGTAGAACTGATAGACCAGCCGGTCCGTGCCGAGCAAAAGCGCCGCTGTGACCGCGATCCCAACAGGCAGGGCCAAAAGTGCTGTGGGCAGCGGGCCCAGCGAGACGCCAAGGCTTTGCAGCCACCAGGTGAACAGGATCGTGGCCATTGCGCCAAAGGCCATCGTGTCGCCATGGGCGAAATTCGAAAACCGCAGGATGCCGTAGATCAGCGTGACCCCCAAGGCGCCGAGCGCCAGTTGGCTGCCATAGCTGATCGCCGGGATCAGGACGAAGTTCGACAGGGCGACAAAGGCGTTCAGGAAGTCGATCATGTGGTGTGTCCTGTTGTCTCTTCCTTGGCCATTACGGCGCCCACCGATCCAGATGACGGTCGTGGTTCCTGCACCGTCCGATGCGGGTGATTTCACGCGGCTTGGCGTCTGTTGCTTCGGCCCAGAGGACGTTCAGCGCCGCTGCACCGGTTTCGTCAAAGCCCAGCGTGTAAAACGTCGTGTCACCATGGACCGCGCGGACCATGGCGTCGCGCTGTGTCGTCGTGGTGATCGGCTGCGCCGCGCCGGGCAGGGTGATGGTATCGTTCACCTCAACCTCAACACGGAACAGCCCGGGGATGTCCTTCAGGCTCGGGCGCTCCACCGTGGCGATCTTGATCGTCTCGTGCCCGATCTGCGGCGGCGGGAAGCGGCAGACAAGCGGTTGTTGCCCAAAGCCGAGCGTCTCAAGCAACGTCGTCAGGATGAAGGCCACAAGCACGTCTTCATCCCCCCAAAAAGCTGCGGCGCACTTCTGGATCGGCGAGGAGTTCCGCGCCTGTGCCCGTGTAGGCGTTTCTGCCCTGCACCAGGACATAGCCGGTATCGGCGATCTCAAGCGCCTGGCGGGCGTTCTGTTCCACCATCAGGATCGAGATGCCGGTGCGAGCGACCTCGATGATCCGGTCAAAAAGCTCATCCATAACGATGGGCGAAACACCTGCTGTGGGTTCGTCCAGCATCAGCACCTTCGGCTGCGTCATCAGCGCCCGACCGACCGCCACCTGCTGGCGCTGGCCGCCGGAGAGTTCGCCCGCCGCCTGGCGCCGCTTGTCACGCAGGATCGGGAAGAGGTCATAGACCTGTTCCATCGTGCCCTTGATGTCATCGCGGCGCAGAAAGGCCCCCATCTCAAGGTTTTCCTCGACCGTCAGCGAGGTGAAGATGTTCGAGGTTTGGGGCACGAAAGCCATCCCCTCGGCTACGCGGGCCTGCGGGGTCAGGTGGGTGATGTCCTTGTCGCCGATGCGCACCGATCCACTGCGCACGTTCAGCATGCCGAAAACGGCCTTCATCGCGGTCGATTTGCCCGCACCGTTCGGGCCGACGATCACGGCGATCTTTCCCTCATCAACCGCAATGGTGCAGTCGTGCAGGATGTCGGCGCCGCTGCCATAGCCGCCGGTCATGGTATCGCCGATCAGATAGGGGCCTTCGCCACTGGCGGGGCTGGCCTGCGTTTCGGTGCCATAGGCGGTCAGCGTCCCCCGCCCATGCGGATTGGTGATCGACAAATCCTTGTTGCCGCGATCGTCGCTATAGGGGTTGCCGCTCATTTGCGCGATGCTCCCGTTGCGGGCGGGGATGGGTGTCTTTGCCGCCGCTTCACGCGCCCACCTTGTCTTTGTTTTTGAGCCCTGTGCCCAGATAAGCCTCGATCACCTGTTCGTTGGCCTTGATCTGGTCAATCGTGCCCTGCGCCAGAACCTTACCTTCGGCCATCACGATCACCGGGTCGCACAGGCGCCCGATGAAATCCATGTCATGTTCGATCATGCAAAAGGTGTAGCCGCGCTCTTGATTCAGCCTGACAATGGCGTCGCCGATGGTGTTCAGCAGGGTGCGGTTCACCCCAGCACCGACCTCGTCCAGAAAGACGATCCGGGCGTCGACCATCATCGTACGCCCAAGTTCCAGAAGCTTCTTCTGGCCACCAGACAGATTTCCAGCGCGCTCATCCTTCAAATGATCGATTGTGAGGAATTCAAGAACTTCGTCGGCTTTCTTAAGCAGCGTCCGCTCTTCCTCGGCAATCCGACCGCGTTTGAACCAGGCGTTCCACAGCGTCTCGCCCGATTGCGCGGCGGGTACCATCATCAGGTTTTCGCGCACGGTCATTGAGCTGAACTCATGCGCAATCTGGAAAGTGCGCAGGAGGCCTTTGTGGAACAGGTCATGCGGCGGAAGGCCGGTGATATCCTCAACCGCCATCGTGATTTTGCCGAACGTTGGTTGAAGAACGCCCGCAATCACATTGAAAAGAGTTGTTTTTCCTGCGCCGTTAGGGCCGATCAGTCCTGTGATCGATCCTTCTTTGATCTCAAGCGACGCGCCATCAACGGCGTGGAACCCGCCGAAATGCTTGTGCACGTCTTCGACTACGATCATGTGCGCCCCGTCCCCCGACGATAGCGAAACAGCCCCGGGAAGATCCCGGGGCTGTTAGTGTGTGTGCAGTTGGCGATTAGCGGAACGATGCCGTGGTGATCGCGCCGCCATCGACGACGATTTCACGGTAGTTGCCCGCGCTTTCACCGGGTCCGATCAATTCGACGGCAGTTGCGCCAACGTAATCGATGTCACCCCCATCGGCGAGGATCTGGAGCGCCTTGGCCAGTTCACCGGGGAAGATCTGTTCGCCCGGGGCGTTGGCCACGTCCATGACCGAGTTCTTGTAGTCTGCTGGATCGGCCGAACCTGCGGCCTGCATGGCCAGCATGATCAGAGCCGCCGCGTCATAGCTTTCCGGCGTGAACGGCGATGTGGCGTCGAACTTGTCGCCCACAAGCTCTGCAAACAGGGCAACACCTTCGCTGTCGGTGCCTGGGTGCTGGCCGGTCGATCCGTCGATCTCATCGCCGAAGTTCTCTTCAAGCGCCGCGGAAATCATCCCGTCCGGGAAGTGGAACGTGTCAAACGCGCCGGAGTCCAGCGCCGCGCGGACAATGCCCGAGCCGCCCTGATCGACGTATCCGGCAACGACGAGCCGCTGCCCACCCGCGGAGGCAAGCGCACCAACTTCAGCCGAGTAATCAGCTTTGCCGTCCTCATGCGCGGCGTTGATGGTCACGGTGCCACCAGCAGCTTCAAAGGCTGCCTGGAAGCTGTCGGCCAACCCTTTGCCGTAGTCGTTATTTGTATAGGTCACTGCAACTTCGTTGATGCCCTGTTCCAGCAGGATTTCGGTCATCACGACGCCCTGGCGCGCATCGGACGGGGCGGTGCGGAAGAACAACCCGTCATCTTCGGCCGTCGACAGCGCGGGCGAGGTTGCCGAGGGCGAGACCATCACAACGCCGTTCGCCACCGCCACGTTGGCCAGGATCGCGCCGGTCACGCCTGAGCAGTCGGCGCCGACAATGCCGTTGACGCCGTCACCGGTGATCTGGCGCTCTGCCACGGCGGTTGCGGCACCAGCGTCGATGCAGGTCGAGTCGCCGCGCACCGGCGTCACCGTTTCGCCGCCCAGAAGCAGGCCGCTTTCATTGACTTCGGTGATGGCCAGTTCCGCGCCATCCGCCATAGAGGGCGTGAGCGATTCAATCGGGCCGGTGAAGCCGAGGATGATCCCCAGCTTGATGTCGAGATGGCCTGCCGCGAACGCGGATCCGGCCAGCAAAGCCGATGCGGCTGTCGCTGTGAGAAGGGTCTTCATTGATGTCTCCCTGACAATTTTTGTCTTTGCGGCAAAAAGCTAGAAGGAAAAATCGCGAAAGAAAAGGCCTCAGTGTCGCACCGCGTCACACAAGCGTGATCGTGGTGAGGTCATGGAAGAGCGCGCGTGATCCCCTATTTGTGAGTGTAAAATCTCAGGAGATGTGCCCATGCGTTTTCCCGTCATTTTCGCGTTTGCAGCTGCGCTTGCTTCGTCCGGACCGGCCCTTGCCCTGGAGACTTCTGCCGGGACCCTAGAAGTCGAGGCGATGGCAACAGGGCTGGAAGAGCCCTGGGGCATCGGTTTTTTGCCCGATGGGGGCTGGTTGATCACCGAACGGGGTGGGCGGCTGTTGCACTATTCCGCTAGCGGGACCCAACAAACGGTGACGGGCGTTCCCGCGGTGGTCGATGCGGGGCAGGGCGGCCTTCTTGACGTGATGATACCCCGGGACTTTGCGCAAAGCCGGGAGGTTTTTCTAAGCTACGCGATCCCGCAAGGGCGCGGGTCCGGCACGGCGATGGCGGTCGGGCGATTGGACGAGGATGGCGCGGGGCTGACAGATGTCCGCGTGATCTTTGAGATGGCAGAGGGCTCGGATGGCGGGCGGCACTTCGGTAGCCGGATCGTCGAGGCGGGCGACGGCACGATCTTTCTGACCATGGGCGATCGGGGCGAACGGCCGTCGTCACAGGATTTGACTGTGCACAATGGCTCGGTCGTTCGGGTGAACCGCGATGGAACGGTGCCCGCAGACAACCCGTTTGTCGGCCAGCCAGGTGCGCAACCCGAGATCTGGAGCTATGGCCACCGCAACCCGCAAGGCGCGGCACTCGATCGGGACGGCAATCTTTGGGTCAACGAACACGGCGCGCGCGGGGGTGATGAGGTCAACGCGGTGCGTCGGGGCGCGAACTATGGCTGGCCGGTGATCTCCTACGGGCGACACTACTCTGGCCTGCGCATTGGTGAGGGGACAGAGAAAGAAGGTATGGAGCAGCCGGTTTTCTACTGGGATCCGTCAATCGCGCCGTCGGGAATGGCGATCTACTCTGGCAGGCTCTGGCCCGAGTGGGAGGGGGACTTCTTCGTGGGTTCGCTGAAATTCGATATGATTTCGCGGTTGGAGGCCAATGGCACGGGCCTGCGTGAGATGGAGCGGATTGAGGGCGATGAGACCCTGCGCGTGCGCGATATCGTCGAGGCGCCCGATGGCGCGCTGTGGTTTCTGAGTGTGGGCGAGGGGACCGCGTTTCGCATGACGCCGGGATAGCTGCGCCTCCGGCGGGAGTATTTGTGCCAAGATGAAGATGGGTGGCGCGCCGGGCTGCATCCGGTAGGGTGCGCCCATGGATATCGAACATCTAACCTTTGCCAAGGGGCCCGAGCGTGTTGGCCCGTTCAGCCACGCGGTCCGCGCCAGAGATTTTCTGTTTGTTACCGGGCAGATGCCGACGTTGCCCGATGATCCAACGACGCTCGTCTCCGGCGATATCGAGGATCAGACCCGCGCGGTTATGGAAAACCTCAAAACGGTGCTGGTGGCGGCGGGCTCTTCGCTGGAGCGGGTGGTTTTTGCCCGGGTATATCTTGTTAATTTCCAGGATTTTGATCGGATGAACGCGGTATATGCCAGCTACTTCGCGGCAGACCGGCTGCCAGCGCGCACCTGCATCGGTGTCACCGGTTTGGCGGTTGGCGCTCTGGTTGAAATCGATCTGGTTGCCGCGGCCTAGGCGCAGGCGGCGCGTTCGGCCTGTGCCATCGCCTCCGCGGTCGCCTCCAGTGCAAGCAGGATCGACTTGTGGCGATTTTGAAAGCTGCGCGCCGGGATCAACACCTCTAACGCATCGAACGGGGCCGCGGGCGCAGGCCCGTCCTCGGTCAGCATCGCGGCAAGGGCATCGCGCGCCTGCTCGATCTCGGGCCGCGTGCGCCCGATCACGTTTGCACCAAGAACCGATGCCGCGGCCTGTCCCAACGCGCAGGCGCGCACATCCTGGGCGAAATCGGTAATCCGGCCATCGGCCACGCAGACGTCGACGGTTATGTTCGAGCCGCAGAGAGGAGAGCGCCGCGTGACCCGCGCCTGCGGGGCATCGAGCGCGCCGGTCCGGGGGATATCTGCCGCCAATTCCAGGATGCGCCCGGAGTAAAGCTTGATCAAATCGGTCTCAGCCATGGCTTTCCCTTTGCCGCCGCCACGCTTAGGTAGGGCACCCGACGCGATAAGGAAACCATGCCAGATGCCATTTGACCCCGCAACGTTGCGCTATGACTCCAATGGTCTCATCCCCGCGATCGCTCAGCAGGCGGATACGGGCGAGGTTTTAATGATGGCCTGGATGAATGCCGATGCCGTCGCGCGGACCCTGGAAACGGGCCGTGTCACCTACTGGTCGCGCTCGCGCCAGGCCTTTTGGGTGAAAGGGGAGACCAGTGGCCACACGCAAGAGCTTGTCGATCTGCGCGTCGATTGCGACCGGGATTGCCTGCTTTTGCAGGTGCAGCAGACCGGGCCTGCCTGCCACACAAACCGGCGCGTTTGCTTCTATACGGCGGTGCGCGACGGTGAGGAGGTCGAGCTTATGGCGCCGGAGGTTTAGTCAGGCAAACCGACCATGTGGCGGATTTCGGCGGGCGTGGCGCCGGTTTCGCGATAGGTGCGGATCGCCTGCGCGTCGTCGCGTTTCGCGAGGCGTTTGCCGGCGTCATCGCGGATAAGCCGATGGTGGTGATAGATGGGTGTCGGTAAGCCAAGCAAGCGCTGCAGGATCACATGGATGCTGGTTGCCTCGAACAGATCGGCGCCGCGCACAACATGGCTGATCCCCTGATCCGCGTCGTCGATCACCACGGCAAGATGGTACGAGGTGCCCATGTCGCGCCGCGCCAGCACGACGTCGCCCACCTCTTCGATCAGTTGACTGGCGGTGCGGGCGATCCAGCCGGTTTGCCCTGTCTCGGCTCCACCCGTTTCCTCGAAGAACACGGCTTCACCGATGCGCGCCATCGCCGTTGCCATGTTCAGGCGCAGGGCGATGTCCTGTGGCGGTTCTCCCCAAGGCGCGGGGCTATGGGGCGTCGGGCGGCAGGTGCCGGGATAGACGATGCCGTCCGGCCCTATGGGTAATCCACCCTCCTGCGGGGCAGAGGCCGCCTCGGCAATGTCGCGACGGTTGCAGGTGCAGGGGTACAAAAGGCCCTCACGCCAAAGCTTTGTCAGCGCAGTCCGATAGGCCGCCATCCGCTCTGACTGGCGCATGACCGGCGTTTCCCAGCCAAGGCCCAGCCACGCCAGATCGTCGTAGATCAAACCCTCCCACTCGGGGCGTGCACGGCCCTGATCGATATCTTCGATCCGCAACAGGAAGCGGCCCCCGGCGGCACGCGCCATATCGTCGGCGAGGCACGCGGAGAAGGCGTGCCCCAGGTGCAATGGACCGGTGGGCGATGGCGCGAAACGTGTTGTGAATGTCACGCTTTTTCAATGACGTAGACGATCGCGCCCATGTCGAGGCCCGGCAGATGCGGGCCGTATTCGCGGCTGAGCAAACGGGCCTCGCCGTCGCTAATCGCCAGATCGACGCGTTCTTCAAACGCCGGGTCTTCCAGCGTGTGATCGTTGAACGAGAATGCAAATAGCGCGCCGGGCGCCATGGCGTAGAAAATGGTGTCAAAGGTCGTCAGCGGTGCCGCGCCCGAACCTATGACACCGCAGGCCACTACTGCGGCATAGTTCTCAGCCGTTCCCCGCAAGTCCACGTCCGGGTCGATCTGAGCAAGGGCGCGGTACACATCCCGCGCCGCTGCCCCTTCAAGCATCTCGCGCGACAGGTCGAGCCCATCGATCGTCTGAAACCCCGCCTCGGTCAGGGCGAGGCCAGCGAGACCGGTGCCGCACCCAAAGTCGAGAACGGGGAGCGCGTGGTCCCGCGTTTGCGCAGACAAGGCCGTCGCAATCCGCGCGGGCGTGGCATAGCCCTGCTCGGCCACCTCATCGTCATAGCTGCCCGAGAACTTGTCATAGAGCGCCCGCGTCTCTTCCGCGGTCTCTACGCCGTAGACTTCGTCGAAGAACTTACCGGTCATGTGTTTAGGCTAACGGCCCCGCTTAGGCCGCGTCCAGAGCGGATTGACCCAGCCATGCCTGCCAGTCTACCTTTGCGCGGTCGGTATAGGCCTTGTAGCGGGTTTTGCGGCCCCGGCGGCCCCCCTTGGCCTCAACCGGCGGGAAGAGCCCGAAATTGACATTCATCGGCTGGAAAGTCTTGGCATCCGCGCCGCCGGTGATGTGGGTGACAAGCGCACCTGTCGCCGTGGTATCCGGAACCGGGGCCATAGGCTGGCCCGTGATCTCTGCCACGGCGAGACGCCCGGCCAAAAGGCCCATGGCGGCGCTTTCCACATAGCCCTCGACGCCCGTGATCTGCCCGGCAAACCGGATATGCGGATGGGATTTCAACCGCATCTCGGCATCCAACAGGCGCGGCGCGTTGAGAAACGTGTTGCGGTGGATCCCGCCGAGACGGGCAAATCGTGCATCCTGTAGCCCGGGAATCATCCGCAAAACATCGGCTTGCGCGCCGTATTTCATCTTGGTCTGAAAGCCGACGATATTGAACAGCGTGCCCAGCTTGTTGTCACGGCGCAACTGGACCACGGCATAGGGCTTGTCCTCGGGCCGGTGCGGATTGGTCAGACCGACAGGCTTCATCGGGCCAAAGCGCAAGGTGTCCCGACCACGCTCGGCCATCACTTCGATGGGCAGGCATCCGTCAAAATACCCCGCGGTCTCGCCGGGTTTGAATGTGGTCTTGTCCGCCACGAGCAGCGCGTCAATGAACGCCTCATACTGGTCGCGTGTCATCGGGCAGTTGAGGTAGGCCGTGCGCTCTTCCTCGGTTTCGCCCTTGTCATATCGTGACTGCATCCACGCCTGCGCCATGTCGATGCTGTCGGCATAGACGATGGGTGCAATGGCATCGAAGAAGGCCAGCGCATCTTCACCCGTCGCCGCACGGATTGAGGCGGCCAATGCGCCCGACGTCAGCGGACCTGTGGCGATGATCCAGTGGCCCTGCTCGGGCAACGCGGTGATTTCGCCCGGCGATACCGTGATCCGCGGGTGCGCCATAAGCCGTGCGGTGACAGCCTCCGCAAAGGGGTCCCGGTCGACGGCTAGGGCGCCGCCCGCAGGCAGCCGGTGCGCGTCCGCCATTTCCATTATGAGACCGCCCGCGGCACGCATCTCCCAATGCAGAAGACCTACGGCGTTTTGTTCATCATCGTCTGAACGAAACGAGTTGGAACACACCATCTCAGCTAGGTGCCCGGTTTTGTGGGCAAAGGTTTCCACGTCGGGGCGCATTTCGTGGATCACCACGTTGACGCCCGCGTTTGCCGCTTGCCAGGCGGCTTCGGACCCGGCCATGCCGCCGCCTATGATGTGAAGCTCTTCCATGCCTGCGATCTACGATATCGCAGGCATGGATGCCAGAGCCCTGCCAAAGCGCCTGCCCGGAGTGGATTGGCTTAGGTGTCGGATCGGCCTAGCCCGGAAAGACCGAGAGGCCAATCGACAAGGTCACCGTAAAAAACATGACCATGAATATGATATGCGCCATGGCAGGGCTCCGGCAGTACTCGTTACAACACACCGCCGGCCCCCTCGGCGGTGACGGTGTCTTAGCCGGTCGCTATGCTTTGAATAAAGCTTTATGTTCTTAAGTGGTTAACGGTCGCCTGCGGGTTCGATCAGGTCCCACCGATTGCCGTAGAGATCGCGAAAAACGGCAACTGTGCCATAGGGCTCATGTCGCGGGTCCTCTTCAAAGGTGACGCCCGCTGCGCGCATCTGGGCGGCCTGCGCCGCAAAATCGTCCGTGTGAAGAAAGTACGTGACGCGGCCACCGGCGGACTGGCCAATAGCTTTGACCTGCGCCCCGACGGCGCGGGCAATCAGAAACGCGGTCTCGGACCCGGGGCTTGGCGCCATGCGGACCCAGCGTTTGCCGCCGCCTTGATCGCTATCTTCCAGCAAAACAAAGCCGAGAGCGTCGCGAAACCAGGCGATCGCCTCGTCATAGTCTCGGGCAAGATAGGTGACGAGGGCGAGCCTATTCCTCGCCGCCATCCTCATCCTCGCCTTGTTCGGCGATCCAGGCGACTGAGACGACCTCTTCCCCTTCGCCCGTGTCAAAGACTTTGACACCGCCCGCGCTGCGCGAGCGGAAGGATATGCCGTCCACAGGCACGCGGATCGATTGCCCCTTGGAGGTGGCGAGCATGATCTGATCGTCGATCTCGACCGGGAACGAGGCGACGAGGGCGCCCCCGCGCATGGCCTTGTCCATCGCCATCACGCCCTGGCCACCACGGCCGCGCACGGGATAGTCGTGCGAGGAACTGAGCTTGCCTGAGCCGCCGGCAGAAATCGTGAGGATCATATCCTCGGCCGCGGACATCTGGGCATATTGCTCCTGCGTGAATTCCGCGGCCTCTTCGGCGACCTCTTCGTCATCAAGCTCGGCATCATCGGTCAGACCAGCCACAGCGCGGCGCATCTTGAGATAAGCGGCGCGCTCGGACGGTGAGGCGGCGTAGTGGCGGATGATTGACATCGAGACAACGCGGTCGCCGTCGGCGAGCTTGATCCCGCGCACGCCGGTCGAATCGCGGCCCTTGAAGACCCGAACCTCGGTGGTTGGAAAGCGGATCGCGCGGCCCATGGCCGTGACCAGCATCACATCGTCGTCTTCGGTGCAGATCCGGGCGTTCACCATGTGAACACCCTCGGGCAGTTTCATCGCGATCTTGCCGTTTGCCTTGACGTTGGTGAAATCGCTCAGCGCATTGCGGCGCACGTCACCTTCAGAGGTCGCGAAGAAGATCTGCAGCTGATCCCATTCCTCTTCATCGCGGTCCACCGGCATGATCGCAGCAATGGAGACGCCCGTCGGAATGGGCAGGATGTTGACGATGGCCTTGCCCTTGGCCGTGCGTCCGCCTTGGGGCAGGCGCCACGTCTTCAGCTTGTAGACCATGCCATCGGTGGTGAAGAACAGAAGCTGGGTGTGGGTGTTGGCGACGAAGAGGGTGGTGACCACATCCTCGTCCTTGGTCGCCATGCCGCTAAGACCCTTGCCGCCGCGTTTCTGCGACCGGAACTCAGCCAACGGCGTGCGCTTGATCCAGCCCGAGGAGGTAACGGTGACCACCATATCCTCACGCTCGATCAGGTCTTCGTCTTCCATATCGCCGGACCATTCGACGATCTCGGTGCGGCGGGGGACGGCGAACTGATCGCGCACGTCGCGCAGCTCATCTGAGATGATCGACATGATCCGGGCGCGCGAGCGCAGGATGTCGAGGTAGTCTTTGATCTTGCCAGCGAGTTCTTCCAACTCGTCGGTGACTTCCTTCACGCCGATCTGGGTCAGGCGTTGTAGGCGCAGATCAAGGATCGCCCGGGCCTGCGTCTCGCTGAGATTATAGGTCCCGTCGTCGTTCATCGTGTGGCTGGGGTCGTCGATCAGCCGGATGTAATCGGCAATGTCAGAGGCGGGCCAGCGGCGTTCCATCAGCTTTTTGCGGGCCTCGGCGGCATCGGCAGAGGCGCGGATGGTGGCGACGACTTCGTCGACGTTCGATACGGCGACGGCCAGACCACAGAGAATGTGGCTGCGTTCGCGGGCCTTGCGCAGGTCGAAGGCCGTGCGGCGGGCGACGACTTCTTCGCGGAAGGCGATGAACGCGGTCAGAAAGTCCCGAAGCGTCAGTTGCTCAGGCCGCCCGCCATTTAGGGCAAGCATGTTGCAGCCGAAGGACGTCTGCATGGGCGTAAAGCGATAGAGCTGGTTCAGCACCACCTCGGGCGTCGCGTCGCGCTTTAGCTCGATGACAACCCGCACGCCCACCCGGTCGCTTTCGTCCTGAACACCGGAAATCCCTTCCAGCTTCTTCTCACGGACAAGATCCGCGATCTTTTCGATCATCGCGGCCTTGTTCACCTGATAGGGGATCTCGTCGAGGACGATGGCAAAGCGATCTTTGCGGATTTCCTCGATCCGGGTCTTGGCGCGCACGATGACGCTGCCGCGGCCTTCGATATAGGCCTTGCGGGCGCCGGACCGGCCCAAAATCACACCGCCCGTCGGGAAATCGGGCGCTGGGACGTATTCGATCAGCTGCTCAGACGTCAGGTCCGGCTCGTCGATAAGCGCCAGCGTCGCATCGACGACTTCGCCGAGGTTATGTGGCGGGATGTTGGTCGCCATGCCCACGGCAATGCCGCCCGCGCCATTGACAAGCATGTTCGGATACCGCGCGGGCAGAACCGTGGGTTCCTGATCCTTGCCGTCGTAATTGTCCTGAAAATCGACCGTATCTTTTTCGATATCCGCCAAAAGCGCGGCGGCGGGCTTGTCCATACGCACTTCGGTGTAACGCATGGCCGCCGGGTTATCCCCGTCCATCGAGCCGAAGTTGCCCTGGCCATCAAGCAGGGGCAGCGACATCGAGAAATCCTGCGCCATCCGCACCAGCGCGTCATAGATCGCGCCATCGCCATGGGGGTGGTACTTCCCCATAACATCGCCCACCGGTCGCGCGGACTTGCGATAGGACTTGTCGTGGGAATTCCCCGTCTCGTGCATGGCGTAGAGGATTCTACGGTGCACAGGTTTTAGGCCATCGCGCAAATCCGGGATCGCCCGCGACACGATGACCGACATCGCGTAGTCGAGGTACGAATTTCGCATCTCGTCCGAGATCGAAATCGTGGGCCCGTCGTGGATCGGGCGTTCAGGTGGCGGGGTTTCCCCCGTGTTTTCAGGGGGTTCAGGCGTATCGCTCACGTGGAAGTGCGTCTTTCGTGTGCTGCTCTACATCTTGTTGTCTACACTCTACCAGATGGCGGATATGGGGTGCAATGGCGCAAGCGCCCTGGCACCAGCAGCCGAGCAGATAGAGTGCTAACAGCTTGTTTTCATTGAAAAGCCATTTTTGCGTTGGCTCAATTGAGCACAGAATCAACGCAGAGGCATTCCATGGAGACAAACGAAACCGAATTGATGCTGAAAGGGTATGGTCTGACGACGGCAGAGTTCTTTTACCGGATGCCGGATTTTCAGAGCGTCCTGAACACCTTTGTCTGGCAAGACTATGACCTCGCCCCGGACCATCCGAGGCTCTTCCACTTCATCGAATACTGGCAGGATGAGATCGAGGGGCCGCTGCACTCGGTGCGGTTCACCCATCGCAAGATGATCTCGCCCGGCGAGTGGCGAAACGTGCGTGGTGAGTTCACGCTGCACTAGCTGCGCTACGTGAACTCGAACCGGATTAGGTTTGGCCCTAGTGGCGGATAACCTTGGCTCCGCCTGCAAACGAGCTCACGTTGCTTGAGCTGCCGATGCTGCGGCGGACATGTTCACAGGCGATGCCGTCGTTGTCGTCATCGAGGTGACGGTGATAGCCAGGATCGTTTTCCTGCGCCGGTGACATCCCGATCCAGCTGCCGACCGTGCATCCACCCGCGGCCGTCGCCCAGTGTTTTGCGGCGACAGGGGGTGAAAACGGGCTTGCCAGAATCAAAACGGCGGGCAGAACAACCAGCGGCAGGTAAATGCCGAGGCGCCAGGCCCATTTGGCGGGCGACGACATCTCATAATTTGCGGGATTATCGTTGCGGATCTGATCGACCATGCTCATGGCATTGGCCGGCTTGCGCGAACGTGCGGTGATACCCATTACTCTTCCTCTGCGTGTCTACAGTCGGTCACTGTCGTTGCAGAGGATTTCTCTAAAAACTTCGGCGATAGTTTGGCCCGGTACCGTCAGTCCTTTGACGTTTGCCGGGCGGCAAAAAGCCAGAACGCCACAAATGTGAACGATATTGCCGCATTCCAGCTGGCCATGGACAAGCCCAGCATTTCCCAGGCCACTTGATCGCATTGCACAAGCGGCGCCGCCAGGATCTGATCCATCAACTCTTGCGGTGTCAGGCCATCAACGGGACCAGAGGTGCAGGTGGACGGCCCCTCCCACCAGCCGCGCTCGACCCCGGTGTGAAAGACGCCAATACCGCCCGTGGTCGCCGCGGCTGCAGCCCCCAAGAGCGGTATGGCGGGCCCCGCCGTCACGGCGGCCACAGGCCCCAGCACCGCGGCGGCCAGATGTGGCCAACGCTGCCAGATGCACATTGCACAGGGCGCCAGTCCGCCCAGGTATTGAAAGCCCCAGGCCGCCAAAAGCATCGCTGCAGAGCCGCCCGCAGCGATCAGGATCACCATTTTTCGAGACATCACAGATACCGGATCACATAGAACCCGCCAAAGAGCAGGACACAAAACAGCACAAACATAAGGCCCAGACGCTTTTCGATAAACTCCCGGATCGGTTCGCCGAACTTCCATAAAAGCGTTGCGACGATGAAAAAGCGCAGCCCGCGGGCGATGATGCTTGCGATAATGAACACGGTCAGGTTCAGACCGGTCGCGCCCGACATGATGGTGATGACTTTATAGGGAAATGGCGTCACGCCCGCGAAGAGCACCGCCCAGGCGCCCCATTCGTTGTAGCGCACGGCAAATTCTTCGAAATACGCGTCCTTGCCGTAGAACTCGAGCACCGGGCGCCCGACCGTGTCAAAAAGCCCGAGCCCGATCCAGTAACCCGCGAGCCCGCCCAGAACAGATGCCACGGTGCAGAGCGCCGCGATCTGAAAAGCCTTGCGCGGTTGGGCGATGATCATCGGGATCATCAGCACATCGGGCGGGATCGGGAACACCGAGCTTTCCACAAAGGACACGATCGCCAGCGCCCACATCGCGTATTTGGTCGCGGCAAGGGATATCGTCCAGTCGTACAGGCGTCGGATCATCGGGCTGCTCGTCCTGATTTTCCCGCCCAAAGGTCACGCTGCGCGGCTGCCGTCAAGACCGATCAAGTGTGCGGGGCTGCGTGGTGCCCCTCAGTGGCAAACACACCCTTGGTTACGCCAGTTGTTTCGGCATCAGCGAGACCCCCAAGGACACAATCACAGCGCCGGTGAAGAGGTAGAGGCCCCACGCAATCTCGATCGTGCCGATCCCGATGCCCTTCGCGATGACGATGTAGAGCGAGAGTATAAAGATATCGGCCATGGCGAGCTTGCCCAGAACGGCGATCACCGGTTGGGTTGCCTGTGACAACAGCCCGAAATGGATCAAGGCCAGTGCGACGCATTTGACCATTGGCGCCACGAGGGCAAAGAACGTGACCGCAAGCGCCAGAAATACGTCCGTTTCCCACAGCTTTTGCAGCCCCGAGATCACGGTGATCGTGTCCGCCTCAAACAAAGTCGTGCCACCCAACCAGCGGGGCATCGTCCATTCCGGCAGCAATCCGGTGCGGATCAGGGGCGCGAACCAAGCCACGGGAAACGCCACAAGCAAGCCCAGGTTGAGGACTTTCGTCAGTGTAAGTGCCATTGCCGCTCCGCCAGTTTTGCGGGCGCAGCTTGCGTCGGACATCGAAGAAGGAAAAGGGTCTTGGAAAAACCGACCGTATGGTTGAAAAAAGATACAGTGGCACGCGAGCGCACAGTCATTTCACTTGAAATGACCTGGGTGCTCTGCATGATTTGCCCAGACACATGATGTCAAAGGGAGGAAAAACCATGAAACACGCGCTGATCACAGCGTTGTCCGGAGCGGTGGCGCTTGGCCTGTCGGCGGGTGCAGTCGCGGCGCAGGATGTAACCCTGCGTTGTCAGCATTTTCTGAGCCCGCAAGGGTCGGTCCCAAAGTTCTTTATCGAGCCCTGGGCGGAAAAGGTCGAAGCGGATTCAAACGGTCGGATTAAGGTTGAGATCTATCCGGCCATGCAACTGGGCGGCAGCCCACCCGCGCTTTATGACCAGATCCGCGATGGCGTCATTGATTGTGGCTGGGCGCTGCCCGCCTATACGCCTGGCCGGTTCCCGGAATCTGAAGCGTTCGAATTGCCGTTCATGACATCGATGAGCGCGGAAGCCTCGTCCAAGGCGGCGTGGGAGTTCACCGAGAAATACGCGATGGAGCGGTTCGGCGACATCAAAGTGCTTGCCGTGCACGTCCATGGCCCTGGGGTGATCCACAAGAAGGGCGATCCGATCATGGCATCGGGTGACTTCGACGGGCTGAAGTTGCGGGGGCCATCGCGGCAGGCGAATGCCTTGCTTGAAACTCTGGGGGCCACCCCCGTCGGCATGCCGGTGCCAGCCTTCCCCGAGGCGCTGTCCAAAGGCGTCGTGGATGGCGGCGTCATCCCATGGGAGATTGTGCCACCGCTGAAGGTCCACGAACTGGCCGACAGCCATACGCAGATCGGTGGCGACCGTGCGCTCTATAACACCTTCTTCATCTGGGGCATGAACCCGGCAGCCTATGATCGTTTGCCCGATGATCTCAAAGCGGTGATCGACGCCAATTCCGGCATCGAGACCTCGGCTTGGGCCGGGTCCGCCATGGATCAGGGTGATCAGCTTGGCGAAGAGCTGGTGGGCGGAACGGACAACAAGATCCACACCCTGGATGCCGCCGTGGTGGACGAGTTGCGCGCGATTGGTGAGGCGCAGACCGACGCTTGGGCCGCCGAGATGGAGGCCAAGGGCCTGCCCGGCGCGCAAATGGTCGAAGATGCCCGCGCGCTGGTCGCAAAGCACAGCGAAGGCAGCTAACCCTGTCCTGGGCGCCTGCTGGCTGGGCTGGCAGGCGCCCAACGCAACTTACCAAGACCGGATGTTTAGATGACCGTGCTGATTGCCGGGGCCGGAATTGGCGGCTTGACGCTGGGCCTGTCCTTGCACCAGGTCGGTATTCCGTTCCGGATTTTTGAGGCTGTGCGTGAATTGCGTCCCTTGGGGGTGGGCATCAATTTGCAACCCCATGCGGTACGCGAACTGTTCGAGCTTGGGCTTGAGGCCGAGCTGGATGCAGTGGGCCTGCGGACCGAGGAAGTCGCCTATTTTTCCCAGCACGGACAACTGATCTGGCGCGAACCGCGCGGTGTGCTTGCGGGGTATCAATGGCCGCAATTCTCGATCCACCGCGGTGGCCTGCAGATGCTGCTCTATCGCGCGGTCCTTGAGCGATGCGGCGACGTCATCCAGACGGGGAGCGCCGTGACCGGATGGAACGCTGCAGACAACGGCGTCGAGATCTCTCTTGCCGACCGCAGGAGCGGGGCGTCGCTCGGAACCGCGTCCGGATCGGTTCTGGTCGCCGCTGACGGGATCAACTCGACCATCCGCGCCGCACTTTATCCAGTAGAGGACGAGGTGCAGTGGGGCGGCACCATGATGTGGCGCGGGGTCACTAAGGCACCGCAGTTTCTGACGGGCCGGAGCGTCACGATGACCGGGCGCAAGGATGTGAAGTTTGTGGCGTATCCCATCGGCGATGCGGGCGACGGGCACAGTGTCATCAACTGGATTGCCGATCTGACCATGCCGGAAGGCTATGACTGGCGGCAGCAGGATTGGAACCGCGCGGGCGTGCTGGAGGACTTTCTGCCCGCCTTTTCGGATTGGTCCTTCGACTGGCTCGACATTCCGCAGGTCATCCGCGGGGCAGAGGGCGTTTATGAATACCCGATGGTCGATCGCAATCCGCTACCGCGTTGGAGCCATGGGTCCGTCACGCTGCTGGGCGATGCGGCGCACGCGATGTATCCCATCGGGTCAAACGGGGCGAGCCAGGGGATCCTGGATGCCCGCGTGCTGGCGCGGGAGTTACGCGAGCAGGGCGTGGGCCAGGCGGCGCTCACAGCCTATGACGCGGCGCGGCGCCCGGATGTGAATGCGCTTGTGCTGGCCAATCGCGGCGATGGGCCGGACCAGATCCTCGACATCGTGGCCGAGCGGGCGCCGGATGGATTTGACGACATTGAAACCGTGATGCCGCTTGAAGAGCGTCAAAGCTTTGCCGATGGCTATAAGCAGGTTGCAGGCATGGATATCGCCACGCTAAACGCGAGGCCGCCGCTGATCGCGGTGTAAGGGAGGGGGCATGGCAATCGCGCCAGAGGCACAGGCCCACGTCGGGGCCGTACTGGAATGGATTGCCCGCGTCCTGGCATGGTGCGGTGGGATCATCCTTGTCGCGATTGCGGTATTGACCGTTGCCTCCATCACCGGGCGCGCTCTGATTTTTATCGGTCTTTCGCCAATCACCGGCGACTTTGAGCTGGTCGAAGCGGGCTGTGCCATCGCGATCTTTTGCTTTCTGCCCTGGTGCCAGTTGCGGCGCGGCCATGTGACCGTCGATGTCCTGGTGGCGCGGTTTCCCGCGCGGGTGCAGGCGGCGTTGGGATTTGTGGGCGACATCCTGATTGCGCTGGCCGCCGGGGTCATCCTGTGGCGCATCTGGTTGGGTCTGGGCGAGAAGTTCCCCTATGGCAGCGACGCGTTCCGCGAGGCCATTGGTTTCGGCAGCAGACCGTTTTTTGTCGAGACGACCTACGAGCTCGAATTGCCGGTCTGGATCCCCTTTGCCGCTGCAACCTTTGGGGCAACCGTGTTCTTTGTCGTCGCCCTCTATACCGTTTGGCGCAGCCTCAACTGGACGCTTGAGGGCGCCGAGGGCCGCGCATGAGCGGTCTTGAGCTGGCACTGATCGCCTTCGGGCTGATGCTGATTGCGATCTTTCTGCGTATTCCGATTGCGCTCGCCATGGGGCTGACGGGGTTTTTCGGCACGTGGACCGTGCTCGGCCATCCCAACGCCACGCTGGCCCAAATGAAGACGCTGACCTACGACACGTTCTCAAGCTATTCGCTGTCGATTGTGCCGCTGTTTCTGTTGATGGGTCAGTTTGCGACGAAGTCCGGCATGTCCTCGGCATTGTTTGAGGCAGCCTCGGATTGGTTGGGCCATCGAAAGGGCGGGGTGGCGATGGCCGCCGTGGGCGCCTGTGCGGGGTTTGGGGCGGTGTGCGGATCATCACTGGCCACCGCATCGACGATGGGGCAGGTGGCTTTGCCCGAGATGCGCAAGCGCGGCTATGCCGACAGCCTGTCGACCGGGGTTCTGGCGGCGGGTGGCACGCTGGGCATTCTGATCCCGCCATCCGTCATCCTGGTGATCTACGCAATTCTGACCGAGCAGAACATCGTCAAGATGTTCATCGGCGCCCTTGTGCCGGGGATCCTGGCAGCGCTCGGATACATGCTGACCGTGGCGATCTATGTGCGCGTCAAGCCTGACGCAGCCACCCGGGCCGAACGAAAGCCCTATGGCCAGCGGTTCCGGACCTTGCTGGGCATCTGGCCAGTGGTGCTGATCTTTGGCCTGGTGATGGGCGGCATCGCGGGGGATTGGAATTGGGTGCAGCCCGGGGTTCAGGCCCTGTTCACCCCGACCGAAGGGGCCGCCGTGGGCGCGGTTGCGACCGGGCTTTATGGTTTGGCCACCGGGGGGCTCAACTGGGCGGCGTTCAAGGACTCGATCCTGTCCACGGCCAGCGCCAGCGCGATGATCTTTTTCATCATCTTCGGGGCAACGCTGTTCAATTCGTTTCTTGCCTTTACCCAAGCGCCCCAGCAACTGGCCGATTGGGTGACGGGGCAGGGCTTTGCCCCGCTGATGGTTCTGACCGTTATGCTGTGTGCCTATCTGGTCTTTGGCTGCGTGATGGATTCGCTGTCGATGATCCTGCTGACGATCCCGATCTTCTTTCCGATCGTCATGGCGCTCGACTTTGGCCTAACGCCCGAGCAGACGGCGATCTGGTTCGGGATACTGGCGCTGATCGTGGTTGAGGTCGGGCTGATCACACCACCTGTCGGGATGAACCTCTTCATCATCAACCAGGTGGCGCGCGACATCCCGATCTCGAAAACCTATGCCGGTGTGGCGCCCTTTGTGGCGTCCGACCTGATCCGCGTGGTGATCCTGGTGGCCTTCCCCGGCATCACCCTCTGGCTCGTCGGCGTGATGTTCTAGCCGCTCTGGGCGGGTTGGCGCGCGCGCATCATCAGCCAAATCAAGGCGCCACCGGCCAGCATCAAAAGCGGCGCCATGGCGAGGTTTACGGCGTTCCACCCCTGAACCACATCGCCGCCGGAACAGTTCATCAAACCGCCCGACGCCAGCGATGCCAGTGTGACGCAGCCAAAGACGATTGCATCGTTCATCCCCTGCACGCGGCCACGCTCTTCCGGGGCGTGGGCGGCGGTGAGCATGGCGGTCGCGCCGATAAAGCCGAAGTTCCACCCAATGCCCAAGAGCACCAGGGCGATAAAGAAGTTGCCCAGCTCCACCCCCTGCAGCGCCACCGCCCCGGCGAAGGCCAGGATCAAAAGACCAACGCCAACAATCCGCTCTGCGCCAAACCGCGCAATCAGGTGGCCGGTGAAGAAGGACGGCGCGAACATCGCCAGCACATGCGCGGACACCACGTTGGAAGCATCAGCCACGGCAAATCCGCACCCCACCACCGCCAAGGGCGTGGAGGTCATCACAAGGTTCATTAGCGCGTAAGCGACCATACCGCACACGACCGAGACGAGGATTGCGGGTGTAGACAGCAACTCGATCCGGGACCGCAGCGGTTGTGACTGCGCGGTGCGTCTTGGCGGGGTCGGGATGTCCAGCAGCAGAAAGATCAACATGCCGACCAGGTTGATCACGATTGCCGCATAGTAGACGGGGAGGAACCGGTCGACCGTCGCAATCGGCGACGCGCTGGTGAGGACGGAGACCAGTTGCGGGCCTGTCAGCGCTGACAACAAGCCACCGGCCATAACGTATGAAATCGCTTTCGGCCGGTAGTCGTCAGATGCCGTGTCGGCGGCGGCAAAGCGATAGAAACCCTGTGCCGACATATAGATGCCGGTCATGTAGCTGCCCAACAGAAACAGCGGGAAACTGTTCAGCATCAACGCGTAGACGGCCACGAACGAGCCCATCAGCCCGCCAAGCGTGCCGACAAGAAAGCCCACGCGCCGCCCGTACCGCTGCATCACGTTTGAAAGCCAGGGCGCCGTGGACATCGATCCGAAGACCACCATCGAGATCGGCAATGTCGCAAGGCAGGGGTTCGGCGCGAGTTGCTGCCCGGCAAGCCCGCCGATCACGAATACCATCGTGATCTGACTGCCCAGCAGTGCCTGTGCGGCCACAAGAACAGCAACGTTCCGACGCGCGCGATCCATAGTTTGTGCCTTTTGCATGCGACATGCCTAGTCGGCAGGCACGTCCGCGACAAGGTACGCCACGTGTGCATTCCGTCGCATGCGATGGCGTACCGGCGCGCGCGCCCTATATCGCCGAAACAGCGGAACAGGAAACAAGGTCCGGTACACCCAAACGGTGTCGCCGGTCGGAAGGCACATAAGATGCGGATGCTCTTGCTCGCCGGGACAGCGGAGGGGGCACAGATTGCGCGGGCGCTTGCCCGGGAAGAGCGTGTGGTCGCCACCGCTTCGCTGGCGCGCGCCACGCCGACGCCCATGGCGCTTGGCCTGCCAACGCGGATCGGCGGGTGGGGCAGCGAAGAGGCCTTTCGCGTTTGGTTGCATCGCGAACGGATCGACGCCGTTCTTGATGCCACGAACCCCTTTGCCGTTGGAATTACGGAAAGAACCGCACGTGTCTGTGCCGACGAGGGCGTGGCTTTACTGCAGTTCTTGCGCCGCAGTTGGACCCCGGGGCGGGACGACCGATGGGAATTTCTCAATGTCGAGGCAGATGCGGCCAAAGTGATCCCGGCAGACGCGCGCGTATTGCTGTCCACGGGCCAGCGCGGGCTTGAGCGGTTCGATGCGCTGGCGGACCGGGTGCTTTATGCCCGTGTGCCTTTCCTGCCGGATGCGCCGTTTCCCTATCCACACGGTGGATATGTGGTCCGGCCCCCAGGAATGCCGGTTGCAGCCGAAGAGGCTTTGCTGCACGCATTGGACGTGACCTGGATCGTTGCAAGAAACAGTGGCAGTGCGAGCGGTATGGCCAAGCTAGAGGCCGCCCGTCGCCTTGGCCTGAGCGTTGCAATGATCCGCCGCCCGCCACAGCCCGAGATCGCGCGGATCTCGACAGTGGCCGAGGCGTTGTCCTGGGTGCGGCGGCGCCTGTGAGCGTCGGTCGTCTAATTGAGACGCCGTCTTGCGTGGCGGAAGGTGCCGCGCATCTGGCGGCGAGCGAACCGCGTTTTGCCTACGCCCTGGATCTTACCGGCCCGTTGCCTTTGCGCCGCCGCCCGGATGGGTTCGCGGCGCTGCTGGATGCAATCGTCAGCCAGCAGGTCTCGGTTGCCGCGGCGGATGCGATCTGGGGGCGGTTGAAGGCAGCGGGTCTGACAGGGCCGCGCAAGATCAAGTGGGCCAGCGATGGCGATCTGCGCGCCTGCGGCCTGTCGCGCCAAAAGATCCGCTATGCGCGCGAGCTTTCGCGCGCTGGGATCCGGTACAAGGCACTGCGCGAGCAGCCGACTGAAGAGGTGATTGCAACGCTGGTCGAGGTGCCTGGCATCGGCGCATGGACCGCAGAGATCTACGCGATGTTCTCGCTCGGTCGGGCAGATGTCTTTGCACCGGGCGATCTGGCGCTGCAAGAGGCCGCGCGGATCCTCTTTGAACTGGACGAGCGCCCCAATGAGCGTGCTTTGCGGGAAATCTCGGAAGACTGGTCACCCTGGCGGGGCGTTGCGGCGCGGCTGCTCTGGGCCTACTACCGGGTGGCCAAGGAACGCGAAGGAATCCGATGACCCGCGAGCTTACCCTCCACCGCCGCGCCCCAGATGCGGGAACCACCACGTCTGTTGTCATGTTCCTGCATGGCTACGGCGCCGACGGCAAGGACCTGTTGGGTCTTGCCGAACCCCTGGCGCCGCATATGCCTGAGACGCTGTTTTTGGCCCCCGACGCGCCGGATCGGTCGGCGATGAACCCGAGGGGGTTTCAGTGGTCGCCCATTCCCTGGATCGACGGGTCCAGCGAAGACGAGGCGGCCGAGGCCATGACCCGCTCGGTCGCGGATGTGAACGCGCTGATCGATCAGGTCATGCAGGATGAGGGCGTTACGCCGGAGCAAGTGATCTTGTTCGGGTTTTCGCAGGGCACCATGCTCAGCCTGCACCTCGCCCCGCGGCGCGCCGCGGCGGTCGCGGGCGTTGTCGGCTTTTCGGGGCGGCTGTTAGTTCCCCAGACGTTAGCGGCTGAGGCTGTGTCCAAGCCACCGGTGCTATTGGTGCATGGCGACGCCGATGAGGTTGTTCCCTTCGCGTCGATGGACGCAGCGGGCCAGACGCTGACCGCCGCGGGTTTCGAGGTTTACGCGCATGTGATGAAGGGCACCGGCCACGGAATTGCGCCGGACGGGCTGTCGGTGGCGGTGGCGTTCATGCGCGACAAGCTTCGGATCGGTTGACGCAGAGTGCCATGCGCAGATGCATGGGTACTCTGAAGAATTCACCAATTCTCCTCTAAATTCGTATCGCTTACGAGGGCGGTGCTTCGGCTGGAACGGCCGAAGGACCCAAAAGGAGACCCCGATGACACACGTTGACGCCGCACCGCGCACGCTAATATCCACCCTTTGGCTGGTGGTGTTTTTACAGATCATTTTCAAAGATATACACGCCCTTGTCGCGCCTGGATTCCTGGACGAAATCAGTACCGGGATGTACAATGGTACCCCGCTTACGGAAGAGCTGTTCTTGCTGGGCGCCCTGATCGTGCAATTGCCGATCTGGGCCATCGCGCTGACACAAGCCCTGACTGCGCGTGCTGTGGGTTGGCTGAACCTGATCGCGGCAACCTATGCAGCCGGTATCGCGTTTCTGGCCTGGCCAGCGGACCTTGATGACTGGTTTCATCTGGCGGCGCAGTACGTTGCGCTGGCTTGGATCGTGACGCTGGCCTGGCCGCTTGCGCGCAAATCCCAGGCGCAGCTGGCCTGTGGATAACTGTCATAACTCTGTGACGGAATCGCCCTAACGATCCGTGCGACATCCTCGCAAATCGTGGGGCTTGTCAGGCGGAAGGCGCCATATATAGTCCGGAGCAGGCGGTGCGGTGACACCCCAAGTCCCGCGCTGCCGCCGGAAAAAACGCGGGCAGGCCGGGAGCAGTGCGGTAATGGACGGAGACTTTAGGACGAGTTTTGTGCGGGAGCCGAACAGTTTGCGGCATAACCCGGCCTTGGTACTTAATGCCGACTACCGCCCGTTGTCCTACTACCCGCTCTCGCTCTGGCCCTGGCAAGAGGCTGTGAAAGCCGCCTGGCTGGACCGCGTCACGATCCTGGCCGAATATGACGAGGTTGTGCGCAGCCCGTCGACCGAGATCAGGATCCCGTCCGTGGTTGTGCTGAAAGACTACGTCAAACCGCAAAAGCGCGTTGCATTTACGCGGTTCAACCTGTTTCTGCGCGACCAATTCAGCTGCCAGTACTGTGGCGCCAAAGGCGATCTCACCTTTGATCATGTGATCCCCCGCGCGCGGGGCGGGGTGACGAGCTGGGAAAACGTGGTGGCCGCCTGCTCGAAGTGCAACCTGCGGAAGGGGTCCAAAAGTCTGGCGCAGTCCGGTCTCAGCCTGCGCCGTCCGCCGCGCCAGCCCGGCGCGGAAGAATTACGCAATCAGGGGCGCAAGTTCCCGCCGAACCATCTGCACGAGACCTGGGTCGACTTCCTCTACTGGGACGCAGAGCTGGAAAGCTGAGGTCACTGCACACGCCCGCCGGGTACCCGGTTGGGTGTGAGCCAGTCTGGCCAGCCGAAAACCCGTTCCAGCGCAAAAAGACCCAGGCAAACACCGACGACAATCAGCACCAGTTGAACGCGCTTGGCCGATGGCGGGTTGCGGACCCACAATGCCATGCGCAGGAACCAACCGGTCACGTAAAGCGGACCTTCCCGATATAGGGCAGGTTGCGGTTGCGTTGGGCAAAGTCGATGCCGTAGCCCACCACAAACTCGTCCGGGATCTCAAAACCCGTCCACGTCGCCTTCACATCCACCTCGCGGCGGGTGGGTTTGTCGAGCAGCGCGATGGTTTCCAGCCGCCGCGGGGATCGGTTGCCCAGGAACTTCACGACATGGGCCAGCGTGTGGCCCGTATCCACGATATCCTCGACCACGAGCACGTCCCGGCCTGCAATTTCGCCGCGCAGGTCTTTCAGTATTCGAACCTCACGCGAGCTTTCCATGGCGTCGCCGTAGGAGGAGGCTTCTAAAAAATCAACTTCCACCGGCATATCGCCCAATTCGCGCACCAGGTCCGCGATAAAGACGAAAGAGCCACGCAAAAGCCCCACCACCACCAGCTTATCGGTGCCCTCAAAGACCGCCCGGATCTCCCGCGCGAGGTCTTCGATACGCGCGTCGATGGCCTTGGCCGAGATCATCTTGTCGATGACGTATGGTCGGGTCACTTGGCCGCTCCCCCTTGATTTCGCGCGAACAGTCTACGAAATCCCCCGCACCAAAGACCAGAGCGAAGCGCGCGATGCCCACCCATTCCGAGACCCGGTCTCTGCCCTACACAGCCCAACAGATGTACGATCTGGTGTCGGACGTCGCGAAATACCCCGAGTTCATCCCCTGGTGTGCCGCGGCGCGGATCCGGTCGGTCACGCCAAAGGGCGCGGCACAGGTCATGGCCGCCGACCTCGTGATCTCGTTCAAGGTGTTTCGCGAACGGTTTGGCAGCCGCGTTGTGCTTCATCCCACAGAATCCAGGATCGACACCGACTACCTCGACGGCCCGTTCCGCCATATGCATTCGACCTGGGCGTTTCGCGATATCGACGGCGGCTGCGAAGTCGATTTCTTTGTCGATTTTGAGTTCAAGAACGCGATCCTGCAGTCGGTGATCGGGGTGGTGTTCAACGATGCGATGCTGCGGATCGTGCGGGCGTTTGAGCGGCGGGCGCAGACGCTCTACGGATGAGCGGCGCAGCTGGGCCAAAACGACGGCCTAGAGCGCGCGGGCGATCATTGCCAGCGCGTGGTCGCGTGCCGCGAGGCGAACGGCATCCCGTCCCAATGCGCCAAACTCGACCGTTTCCGTCGATGTCGGAAAGCTTTCCAATGCAAGCGCGAAACAGACACGGCCCTCGGGCTTGTGCTCGGACCCGCCGGGGCCCGCGATGCCGGTGACCGAGACCACGATCTGCGCGGCGGACCGGGCCAGCGCCCCTGCGGCCATTTCGCGGGCAACCGCCTCGGACACCGCACCGTGATCGTCCAGCGTCGCCGGAGCGACCCCCAGCATCTCGATTTTGGCGGCGTTGGAATAGGTGACGAACCCGCGGTCGACGACATCGGAAGAGCCGGGGATATCGGTCAACGCGGCCGTGACCATCCCGCCAGTACAGCTTTCTGCCGTGGAAATCATGACCCCCGCAGCGCGGGCGCGGTCGAGGATCTCTGACGGTGTCATACGCCGAATACCCCGTGGGCCAGTGCTGCGCCGAGCGCTACGGCGATGGCCGCATAGAGCCCCGCAAACACATCGTCGGCCATGACGCCAAAGGCATCGTGGCGCTGATCCATCCACTTGGCCGGGCCCAGTTTGAAGATATCGAAGAAGCGGAAAAGAAAGAACGCCGCCACCCAGCCGGGCCAGGGGAAGACCCAAGGGTCGACGCCCGCCTGGCCAAGCCCGATTGAAAGCGGCCAGAGCGCCACCCACTGGCCCACCACCTCATCAATCACGACTTCTGAGGGGTCGTCCCCCCCGGTCGCGGCCATATGCTGTGCGGTGGCCCAGGTGCCAACGGCGAAGGTGGCAAGCGTTGCGATGGCCAATAGCGTGAAGCCACCGAGCCCGTGTAGGACAAAGCCAACGGGCAGTGCCGCCAGCGAGCCCCAGGTGCCAGACGCGGGCCGCAGGTAGCCCACATAGAAGAACGAAGCGATCAGCGTACTCATTGGCCCACCAACGTGACCGTGGCGAGCGCAGCGATGCCTTCACCGCGCCCGGTAAATCCCAAGCGTTCGGACGTCGTGGCCTTGACCGAGATACGGTCACGGGCGATCCCGGTGATCTCTGCGAGTGTGGTTGTCATTTCGGGGGCGTGTGGGCCAATTTTCGGGACCTCGCAGATCAAGGTGCAGTCGATATTGCTCAGCACGTAGCCCCGTTCGCGTGCAAGCGCCACCGCATGTTCAAGGAAAATCCGGCTGTCCGCCCCCTTCCACTTTGCCTCGCTCGGCGGAAAATGACGACCGATATCGCCCTCGGCCAAGGCGCCGTAGAGCGCATCGGTGATGGTGTGCAGGCCCACATCGGCATCCGAATGCCCTTGTAGCCCGCGATTGTGGGGGATCCGGACGCCACAGAGGATCACATGATCGCCCGGCCCAAAGCGGTGTACGTCAAAGCCGTTGCCGGTGCGGATGTCAGTTATCATGGTGCCTTTGAGAATGCGTTCCGCGCGGGCGAAATCGCCGGCCGTGGTGATTTTCAGGTTGTCGGGGTCGCCTTTGGTCAGGGTCACCGGAATCCCGGCGGCGCGCGCGACGCCGACATCGTCGGTGGCCGTTCCATCATGGGCGCGATGCGCGGCAAGGATCGCGGGATAGTAGAACCCTTGGGGGGTTTGCGCACGGTACAGGCCGTCTCGATCGACAGTGCCCGAAATCTCGTCCGCTTCGGTCCGCCAAAGCGTGTCCGTGACCGGCGCACCGGGCGCCGCAGCAGGGGCGCTTACCAGGGCGTCGATGACGGAGGCGATGACCTGAGTGTCCACGCAGGCCCGCGCGGCATCGTGTATCAGCACGTGGGTGATCTTGTCATCCGTCAGCGCCTCAAGCCCCGCACGGACCGACGCGGCGCGGGTGTCCCCGCCGGGCACGCAGCGAACATCGGTCAGATCCGCTATTTGATCCGCATCGTCGGGGTGGGTGACGACGAGGAGTTGTTCCACGTCTGGAATTTTGCGGAACGCATCAAGCGTCCAGTCGATCACCCGCCGGCCTGCAAGCCTTTGCCATTGCTTGGGAAGATCGCCCCCGGCGCGTGTGCCGCGTCCGGCCGCGACGATGATCGCGGCCAAGTGCTGGACAGGGGCGGGGCTGGCCGTCATCGCACGGGTCTCCTTTGGCCCCTGTCTAGGATGCGGCGGCGGCGGTGACAATCGGTTCCAAAAGCCGGGCACTGACGCACAAAAAATAGGCAATCGGTCGCAGGGGGCAGCTTCGACACCGGCGCTAAATTGCTCTTATGACACAGGCAGGCTAGCTGTGGACCGTGTGCACAATGATTGAGCAGATGTCTAAACCTAGGGCGAAGTGCCTTCCCAATCCCCCGGTTTTCCTGGCGCCGATGGCAGGGATCACGGATCTGCCGTTTCGGCGGCTGGTGCGCCGGTTCGGGGCAGGGCGCGTCGTGTCCGAAATGGTGGCAAGTCAAGAGATGGTGCAGGCCAAGCCCGGGGTGCGCGAACGTGCAGAGCTTGGCTTTGGGGCCGAGGATACGGCGGTGCAACTCGCGGGCCGCGACCCGTACTGGATGGGGGAAGCCGCACGCATGGTGGCGGCGAACGGGGCGCAGATCATAGACATCAACATGGGGTGCCCGGCGAAGAAGGTCGTAGGCGGCCTGTCAGGTTCGGCCCTGTTGCGCGACCTCGACCTTGCCCTGCGCCTGATCGATGCGGTCGTGGCCGCCGTGGATGTGCCAGTGACCCTGAAGACACGGCTCGGGTGGGACGACACCGTGATGACCGCGCCCGAGCTTGCGCGGCGGGCCGAGGCGGCGGGCGTGCAGCTTATCACAATCCACGGACGGACCCGGTGCCAGTTCTACAAGGGGCAGGCGGATTGGGCGGCGATCGCTGCGGTGAAACAGGCCGTATCGATCCCTGTGGTTGCAAATGGCGATATCGTGGACATTCGATCCGCGCGTGCAGCGCTCGCCGCGTCCGGTGCGGATGGCATCATGATCGGACGCGGGGCCCAAGGCGCACCTTGGCTGCCCGCCCTTGTGGCGCACGAGATTTACGGCACTGGCGCGCCGGACATCCCAACCGGCCTTGCATTCGCAGATATGGTGTCCGGCCACTACGAGGAGACGCTGGCCTTCTACGGGGCGGCGCTTGGGGGGCGGGTCATTCGCAAGCATCTGGGCTGGTACATGGACCGGGCGGGAACACCGCCGGATCTACGGCGCCGCGTGCTGACCAGCGGGACGCCGCGAGAGACCCTTGCGCTCCTCCCCGATGCGCTTGCGCCGATGGCGGTGGCTGCATGAAACCAGCACATTTTGGCGAAGCGATCTGGGCCTCGCTGCCCGTACCTGCGATCTTGCTGGATCCTGGCGATATGATTGCCGAGGTGAATCCGGCGGCAGAGGGCTTTCTCAATGCCTCGGCACGCGCGCTGAAAAGCGCACCGGTCTTTGACCGTTTGATGATCGATGCGCCGCTTGACGATGCGTTCAAGCGCGTGCGGAAAGACCAGTCCTCGCTCTTTATCAACAACGTGGATGTGGGCACGGGGCAGCGAAAGCCCATTGAGTGCAATGTTCAGATTGCGCCGATGCTCGCCATGCCAGGGTTTGTTCTGATCCTGATGGAGCCGCGGCAGTTGGCCGATCGGCTCGGGCGCGCGCAATCGGTCAAGGCGGCGGCAAAATCGGCCATCGGTATGTCGGAAATGCTGGCGCATGAGATCAAGAACCCGCTGGCGGGGATTACCGGGGCGGCGCAGCTGCTGAGCATGAACTTGTCCGGCGAAGATCAGGAAATGACAGACCTTATCGTGGCTGAAACACGCCGCATCCTGGCGCTTCTTGACCAGGTAGAGCAATTCGGGAACCTGCGCCCGCCAGAGCGTCGCGCGATCAATATTCACGACCTGTTGGAGCGCTCGCGCAAAAGCGCAAGCGTGGGCTTTGCCGCGCATATGGACATTCAGGAGGCCTACGACCCGTCCCTGCCGCCGACCTATGTGGATGGCGACCAGATGCTGCAGGTGTTCCAGAACCTTTTGAAGAACGCGGCGGAGGCATCGGGCGAGGGCGGCGGCAAGATCCGTATTCGCACGTTCTACGACATGTCGCTGCGTTTGCGCCGCAAGGACGGCACCGCGACGCTGCCGTTGCAGGTCGAAATCATCGACGATGGTCCTGGACTGCCGTCCGAGATCGCCAGCGAAGTGTTCGAGCCCTTTGTGTCGGGGCGTGAGAACGGGACGGGCCTCGGCCTCGCGCTGGTCTCGAAAATCATATCTGACCACGACGGCTGGATTTCCGTCGATAGCGTGCCGGGGCGGACGATCTTCCGCATTTCGCTGCCCGTCGCGCCCAAGGAGAGTGGAGCCTAGCCATGGATGGAACCGTCCTTGTTGCCGATGACGATCGCACGATCCGAACCGTCCTGACCCAGGCGCTGACCCGCGCGGGCTGCAAGGTGCACGCCACCTCAAGCTTGGTGACGTTGATGCGCTGGGTGGAAGAGGGGAAGGGCGATCTGGTGATTTCGGACGTGATCATGCCCGATGGCAACGGCCTCGATCAGCTGCCGAAGATCGCAGATGAGCGGCCCGGCCTTCCCGTCATCGTCATCTCGGCACAAAACACGATCATGACCGCGATCCAGGCGGCAGAAGCGGACGCGTTCGACTATCTTCCGAAACCCTTCGATCTGCCTGATCTGATGAAGCGCGCCGCGCGGGCGCTGGAAGTGAAGCGCCGGGTGTCGGCGCGGTCGATCCCGGTGCAGCCGAGCGGACCGGACGAACTGCCGCTTGTTGGGCGCACACCTGCCATGCAGGCACTCTACAGGCTTGTTGCACGGGTTATGAATACCGATCTGCCAGTCTTGATAACCGGCGAAAGCGGCACCGGCAAATCGCTGATCGCGCGCGCCATCCACGATCTCAGCGACCGGCGAACGCTGCCCTATGTGGTCGCAGGCGCGGCGGATCTGGCGACGATGGATGGGCCGGCGACGGTGATCAGCCGGGCCAAGGGCGGCTCGATCCTTTTCGACGAGGTGGGCGATCTCGACGATGACGCACAGGCGCGCATCGTGCGGATGCTCGACAGCTTTACCGACAATGCGCCGCGGATCATGGCGACCAGCCAGGCCGATCTGTCGCGCAAGATGGACGCGGGCGATTTTCGCCAGGATCTGTTCTATCGGCTGGGCGGGGTGACGGTGAACGTGCCCTCGCTGCGTGAACGTGTCGATGACATCCCGCTCTTGGCGGATCACTTCCTGGCCCGGGCCGAGCGTGACGGCCTGCCGGTCCGTCAGTTCGATCAGGGCGCGCTGGACCTGATCCGCGCCTATAGCTGGCCGGGGAATGTGCGTCAGTTGGAGAACACGATTCGCCGTCTGGTGGTCACCGGCGCGGAAGAAGAGATCGGGCGTTCGGAAGCGGAGTTCGTGCTTGGCAATCAACCGGCGATGGAGCCACTGACCGGCGGGGGAGAGGGCGAAAAGCTGTCCGTGTCGGTGGGCAAACACCTGCGGCGCTACTTTGACCTGCACGGCGGGGTTTTGCCGCCCCCGGGCCTGTATCAGCGTATTTTGCGGGAAGTTGAGCTGCCGCTGATCGAAATCGCGCTTGATGCAACCGGCGGAAATCAAGCCAAATGTGCCGATTTACTCGGCATCAACCGCAATACTTTGCGCAAGAAGATCACAGACCTCGATATTCGCGTGACACGGCGCCGCAAATTGATGTAAAAGCGCAACAGAGGAGTTGCCGATCCGCCTTGGCGGGATAACGGCAACTAGATTTGGCGGATGTCACGAGCAGTGGCACATCAATTGGGGGTACCCCGGTGGCTGGTGCCGCGCGTAGGGCAACGATCGAGCGTTATCTGCAACTCCGCAAAGTGCGGCGGTTCCAGAACGTTGCGACGCTTGGCCTTGTGATCCTGGGGCCGGTTCTGGCCCTGTCCACCTTCCTTGTTCTCGGGCCGCTCGACCAAGGCGCTTCGACGCTGTCGCTGCGCCTCGTTCTGATGGCTGACCTGGTCTACGTCCTGGTCGTCGCGACGCTCGTTCTCGGGACGATTGCGCGCATGATCGCGGCGCGCCGGGCGAAATCCGCCGGCTCGCGTCTTCACCTGCGTCTGACCGGTGTCTTCGCGCTCATCGCCCTGATCCCAACGGTCACCGTCGCCGTCTTTGCGGGCCTGACAGTGAATGTGGGGCTTGAGGGCTGGTTCTCGGACCGCGTGCGGCAGGTCGTGGGTGCATCGATCGCCGCGGCAGAGGCCTATCAGGGCACTCAGCGCCGCGATCTGGTGGCGGACACCGATGCACTGGCGCAATACCTTGAGACTGCGCGTGCCACTGATTTCTTTGTCACAGACGGAGAGCTGCGCCAGTTGGTGGGGCAGGGCCAGGCGCAGGTGCAGCGCGGGCTGCGCGAAGCCTATGTGATTGATGGGTCGGGCGAGATCCGCGCACGAGGCGAACGGTCTTATCTCTTTGACTATGAGCGCCCGAGCCCGGCGCAGATTGCCGCTGCGCAGGACGGCGAGACGGTCCTGATCGAGGATCTTGCGCTTGGGGAGTATCGCGCCCTTACCGCGCTCACCGGGTTTGCCGACCGCTATCTCTATGTCAGCCGCGAGGTGGATGGGGCCATTCTCGCGCTGCTGGACGACGCCGAAGAAACGGCGCGGCTCTACAACCAACTGGAAAGCGAGCGGGGCCGGCTCGTGTTCGAGTTTGGGCTACTTTACATCGGTTTTGCCGTGATCCTGATCCTCGCGGCGATCTGGTTGGGGTTGTGGTTTGCCGAGCGGCTGTCCGGCCCCGTGGGTCGCCTTGCGGGCGCGGCACAGCGTGTTGGCGCAGGCGATCTGGATGTGCAGGTGGTCGAAGAGGTGGGCGACGATGAGATCGCCATGCTGGGCCGGATCTTCAACCAAATGACCCGACAACTGAAAGGCCAGCGCGACAACCTGCTTGAGTCAAACCGCAAGATCGAACAGCGGCGCCGCCTGTTTGACTCGGTCCTGTCGTCTGTCACATCCGGCGTCGTCGGGTTGGATGCCATTGGCCACATCACCTTCGCCAACCGGGCAGCCGAACGCATCCTCAACTCAGACACGATCGACGACAGCACGGCGCATATCGGTCAGGCCATCCCAGAATTCGCGGCCCTTTTTGACAAGGTTCAGGGCTCCAGGAACGAGACCGCGCAAAGCGAGATGCGCATTTCCCGTGAGCGTCAGGTTGAAAACTTGCTCGTCCGCATCTCCACCCGGCGTAGCGAAGATGGCGGCCTTGAGGGCTATGTGATCGCCTTCGACGACGTGACCGATCTTGTTTCGGCACAGCGGATGGCTGCTTGGGGGGATGTGGCCCGGCGGATCGCGCATGAGATCAAAAATCCGCTCACGCCTATCCAGCTCTCTGCGGAACGTATCCGGCGCAAGTTCACGGACAAGGCGGGGGATGAGGCCGAGGTACTGCACCAGTATACGGACGTGATCGTGCGCCAGACTGGGGACCTGCGGCGGATCGTCGATGAATTCTCCAAATTTGCGCGGATGCCAGAGCCCGAACGCAAATCGGTCGATCTGGTGCCACTGGTGCGCGACGCGGCGGTGCTGCAGGACACGGCTTTCGACGACATCGACGTGTCAGCAAGCCTGCCCGACGCCGCGCTTACGGCCGAGATTGATCCAACGATGATTGGTCAGGCGATGACCAACCTTATCAAGAATGCGTGCGAGGCCATTGAATCGCTTCGGGAAAGAGACGCGCCTGCTGGCCATATCGCGCGGGTGCGCGTTGAATTGCGCGAAGAGGCCGGAATGGCCGTGATCCAGATTGCCGACAATGGGATCGGCCTGCCGGAAGACCGTGCAAAGCTGTTCGAGCCCTATGTGACCACCCGCCAGAAAGGGACGGGGCTGGGGCTGCCGATCGTCAAGAAAATCATCGAAGAACATGGGGGCCAATTGCGTCTAAGCGATGCGGCCCCTCTGGACGAAAGTGGGCAGGTGGGGGCCGAGGCCGAGATCCGCTTGCCGCTGAGCAATGAGAAAGGAGCCGAACAATGAGCGGCGCAAACGTTTCCAAGAGGGCAAGAGCATGAGTGACATTCTAATCGTCGATGACGAGCGCGACATCCGCGAATTGATCGGGGACATCCTGCGGGACGAAGGCTTCACCGCCCGTTTGGCCGCAAACTCGAACGAATGCATGGCCGAGATCGGCACCGAGCCTCCGTCGCTGATCATCCTCGACATCTGGCTGAAGGACAGCCACATGGACGGGATCGATATCCTGAAAACCGTGAAACGCGACAATCCCGACATCCCTGTCGTGATTATCTCTGGTCATGGCAACATCGAGATTGCGGTCGCGGCGATCAAACAGGGCGCCTACGACTTCATCGAAAAGCCATTCAATATCGATCAGTTGATGGTTGTGATCAGCCGGGCGATGGAAACCTCGCGCCTGCGCCGCGAAAACATCGCGCTGCGCCGTCAGGATGCGGGCATGGCCCAGATGGTGGGATCGAGCGCGGCGTTCAAAGCGCTCAAGGCCCAGCTCGACAAGGTAACTGCGTCAAACGGTCGGGTGATGCTGACCGGCCCGGCCGGGTCGGGGAAAGAGAGTGCGGCGCGCTACATCCATGCGCATTCACCCCGCGCCGGGGCGCCATTCGTCACGGTGAGCTCCGCCTCGGTCGAACCGGACCGCATGGAAGAGGTGTTGTTCGGGCGCGAAACGCCCGAGCGCGGGGTGGAGCAGGGGCTGCTCGAACAGGCGCATGGCGGCTTCATCTACTTTGATGAGATCGCCGATATGCCGCTTGGGACACAAAGCAAGATCCTGCGGGTGCTTACGGATCAATCGTTCAGCCGTGTCGGCGGGGCTGCCAAGGTGCGTGTCGATATCCGCGTTGTTTCCAGTACAAACAGGGACTTAGAGGTCGAAGTTGATAACGGAAACTTCCGTCAGGAGCTGTATCACCGGCTCAACGTCGTGCCGATCACAGTCCCGTCTCTGGAGGAGCGGCGCGAGGACATCCCAGAGCTCGCCGCCCATTTCACCGAAGTTCTGAACAAGGAACAGGGTCTCGCCCTGCGCAACCTCAGCGAAGAGGCCGAGGCGCTTTTGCAAACCATGCCCTGGCCCGGAAACGTTCGTCAGTTGCGCAACATGATCGAACGGGTGCTGATCCTTGGCCCTGACAAGGGAGAAGTCGAAGCCGATGAACTGCCTCAGAGCGAACCGCGCACGGTGGACGATGGGCGCGTGGTCCTGTCGGCGGGCCTGGCAACGCTCCCCCTGCGTGAAGCGCGCGAGCTGTTTGAACGCGAATACCTGCTGACCCAGATCAACCGATTTGGCGGAAACATCAGCCGCACAGCGACGTTTGTCGGCATGGAACGCTCTGCACTGCACCGCAAACTCAAGAGCCTGAATGTGGTGACCTCCACCCGCGCCGGGGGGCGTGTGGCCCATGTGGACGGGGAAGACGCCTGATTGACGGCCCTGCGGCCTTCTGCCAAGCCTGTCGCGGTGAGCTAACCCGGTGAGCCCATGAAGGTGATCATTTGCGGCGCCGGCCAGGTGGGCTGGCAGATCGCGCGCCATCTGTCTGGCGAAAAGAACGACGTGACGGTGGTCGACAACAACCCCGATCTCGTGCGCCGGGCGACCGACACGCTGGACGTGCAGGGGATTTCGGGATTCGCGAGCTATCCCGATATCCTTGACCGCGCCGGTGCGCGCGATGCGGATATGGTGATCGCAGCCACCTATTCGGACGAGGTCAACATGGTGACCTGTCAGGTGGCGCATTCGGTGTTCAACGTGCCCCGTAAAATCGCGCGGATCCGGTCGCAAAGCTATCTCAACGCGATGTATTCCGACCTTTACCGGCGCGAGCACATGCCCATCGATGTGGTCATCTCGCCCGAGAAAGAGGTGGCAGAGGCCGCGCTCCGGCGGCTGGCGGCGCCAGCGGCCTTTGACACGCAAAGCTTCTTTGACGGTCAGGTACAGTTTCTGGGGCTCGACCTGGACGAGGATTGCCCGGTTCTGAACACGCCCTTGCGGCAGCTTACGGACCTGTTTTCGACGCTGCGGGCGATCGTCGTCGGCGTGCGGCGAGGAGATCGGCTGTTTGCGCCTGAGGCGAAGGACCAGCTTTTTGCCGGCGACCAGATTTATGTCTTTGTGCACAGCGACGATGTGGACCGGACAGTCGAGATTTTCGGCAAAAGCGTCACCAAGCAGGATCGCGTGGTGATCGTTGGTGGCGGGAACGTCGGGTTGTCGGTTGCGAAGGCGCTCGAAGACCGGCCCAACAAGATCCGCACCAAGGTGATCGAACGGAACCGAGCCTGCGCCGAACGGGCGGCAGATGCGCTGGAACGCACGATTGTTCTGAACGGCGACGGCCTGTCGATGGAGCTTTTGGCCGAGGCGGGTGTTGATCGCGCCAACGCCGTGCTGTGTGTGACGGATGACGACAAGACGAACCTTCTGGCGGCGGTTCGCGCGAAATCGACCGGCTGCGGCTTTACCATCTGCCTGGTGAACGACCCCACCTTGATACCGCTTCTGAAGCCGCTTGATATCGATGCCTATATCAACCCGCGCGCGACAACGGTTTCGTCGATCCTGCGCCATATCCGCCATGGCCGGGTGCGCGGCGTCTATTCCATCGGCGATGCCGAGGCCGAGGTGATCGAGGCGCAGGCGCTGTCGACCTCGCCGATCTCTGGCCAGTTGATCCGCGACATCGATTTCCCCGAAGGCGTGCTGGTCGGGGCGGTGATGAAGGGCGGCGAAATCATCAAGCCGACGGGCGGGACGCGGATCGATGAGGGCGACATTATCGCGCTCTTTGCCATGGCCAACGACGTGCCCGAGGTCGAGCGCCTGTTTCAGGTCTCGATCGACTACTTCTGATGCTGTCCCACCTGTTGCGACTGCCCCTGGTCGTTCTGATCATGGGTGTGGGCGCCGCATCGATGCTGCTGCCAGCTGTGCATGCGTTGGCGGTGCGCGACCACCATGTCGCGCGGGCGTTCTTCTATTTTGGGATCCTGTTTTTGGTCCTGTTTGTCCTGATCGCCATTCCCACATCGGGTTATCGGATTCGGCGGCAGGCGCGCAGCCACCTGATCGCGCTGCTTGCGACGTTTACGGTGCTGCCGATCATGTTGGCGGTTCCGTTCTACGAGGCATTGCGGAATACGACGTTCCTGAATGCCTATGTCGAAATGGTCTCGGCGCTGACAACCACCGGTGCGACGCTCTTTGCGCCAGAACGGTTGCCGCCGTCGGTGCACCTCTGGCGGGCACAGGTCGGCTGGATGGGCGGGTTCTTTGTCTGGGTGACCGCGGTCGCCATCCTGGCCCCGCTGAACCTTGGCGGGTTCGAGGTCCGGTCAAGCGGGGACATCGGGCGCGGTGCCCTGGCCGCGACGCCAATCACCCGCGTGGCCGATGCGTCAGAGCGGTTGACCCGCTTCGCAGCGCGGCTGTTTCCGGTCTATCTGGGGCTGACTGCCGTCCTTTGGACCGCCCTGATCCTGACAGGAGAGGCGCCGCTCGTCGCCATTTGCCACGCCATGTCAACGCTCGCGACGTCCGGCATTTCGCCAATCGGTGGCCCGACCGAGGGCGCGTCGGGGTTTGCGGGCGAGGCGCTGATCTTTCTGTTCCTGATCTTTGGTTTGTCGCGGCTGACCTTTTCCACAGATGAACGGCCCGAGGGGTGGCGCTCGCTCGGGCGAGACCCCGAGCTGCGGCTGGGCCTCTTGTTCGTGGTTCTGCTGCCCGTCCTTTTGGTGCTGCGCCATTGGGTTGGGGCCATCGAGGTGGAGGTGCAGCGCGACTTTATTGCGATCCTGCGGACGCTTTGGGGCGGCGCGTTCACGGTCATTTCGTTCCTGACGACGACCGGTTTCGAAAGCGCCTCTTGGTCGGCGGCGCGACAGTGGTCGGGGCTTGAGACCCCAGGAATGATGCTCATGGGCCTGGCTGTCTTTGGCGGAGGGGTGGCGACCACGGCGGGCGGGGTCAAGCTCTTGCGTGTTTACGCGCTCTACAAGCATGGAATGCGCGAGATGGAGAAGCTGGTTCATCCCAGCTCGGTCGGGGGATCGGGGCAGGTGGCCCGGCGTATCCGACGCGAAGGCGCCTATGTTGCCTGGGTTTTTTTCATGCTCTTCGCCATGTCGATTGCAATGGTGATGCTGGCATTCGCGTCAACGGGCATCGGGTTTGAGGACTCGCTCGTGCTGACAATTGCCTCGCTGACGACAACGGGGCCGTTGGTCGATCATGCGGCCGAGTCGCCCATCGCGCTGGCGCAGCTCAGCGAAACCGCGCGCCTAGTCTTTGCCGCCGCCATGGTGATTGGACGGCTTGAAACGCTGGCAATCATCGCGCTGCTCAATCCCGATTTCTGGCGGTCATAGGGAAGGCTGCGTCACAAAGCCATGTAACGGGCTGAAATAGGGGGTGGAATCTGACGCATTCCCGCATCATAGTGATGTGCGATGCCTGCTGCACTGCGGCAGGCCAAGAAAAAAGGCAATGTTCCCCATGGCTTCGGACAGACAGAATTTACAAGACGCCTTCCTCAACCATGTCAGAAAGACCAAGGTTCCGGTCACGATCTTTCTGATCAACGGCGTGAAATTGCAGGGTGTGATCACCTGGTTCGACAACTTTTGTGTGCTTTTGCGCCGTGACGGGCAATCTCAGCTTGTGTACAAACACGCGATTTCGACCATCATGCCCTCGCAGCCGATCAATCTCTACGAGGGCGAAGAATAGGCCCCATGGAAAACCGCGACACGGGGGCGATGCGCGCCTTCGTGCTGCACCCCGACATTCAAACCTCGTCCAACCGCCGCGAGTCTGAGGCCGCGCTTGCGGAAGCTGTGTCTTTGGCGCATGCGCTGCCCGATCTTGAGGTGGTCGGCGGGCAAGTCGTGCGTCTGGCCAAGGCCCAGCCCGGGCTCTTGTTCGGACGGGGGAAGATCGCCGAACTGGGCGCGCAGTTCAAGTCCGACGACGTGGGGCTCATCCTCATCGACGGACCCGTTACCCCGGTGCAGCAGCGCAACCTTGAGCGTGAGTGGGGTGTCAAGCTGTTGGATCGCACCGGTCTGATCCTTGAGATTTTTGCGGATCGGGCGCGGACCCGAGAAGGTGTTTTGCAGGTCGAGCTTGCCGCGCTCAGCTATCAGCGCACGCGCCTTGTCCGTGCCTGGACACACCTTGAGCGGCAGCGCGGTGGGCTTGGGTTCGTGGGCGGCCCCGGCGAAACCCAGATCGAGTCGGACCGCCGCGCTATCGACGAGGCGGTGACGCGCCTGCGTCGCCAACTTGCCAAGGTGGTCAAGACGCGGGCGTTGCACCGCGCCGCACGGGCCAAGGTGCCCTATCCGATTGTCGCGCTCGTGGGCTATACGAACGCAGGCAAGTCCACGCTGTTCAACCGCCTCACCGGGGCGGATGTGATGGCAATGGACATGCTCGTTGCCACGCTGGACCCGACCATGCGCGGGGTGACGCTGCCCGATGGGGCCGACGTGATCCTAAGCGATACGGTGGGGTTCATTTCAGATCTTCCAACGCAGCTTGTTGCGGCTTTCCGCGCGACTCTGGAAGAGGTTCTGGCGGCAGACATCGTCCTTCACGTCCGCGACATCGCCCATCCGGAAACCGAAGAGCAGGCGCAGGATGTGCGCGCAATCCTGGCTGATCTTGGCCTGGATGACAGCGTGCCTTTGCTAGAAGTCTGGAACAAGATCGACGCTGTCGAGCCACCGGCGCGGGCGCCACTGGAAAACTGCGCCGCGCGGGATGATGATGTGCTGGTCCTGTCCGCCCTGACGGGTGAGGGGCTTGATGCGCTGAGTGAGGCGGTCTCACAGCGCTTGGGCGGCGCGAAACGGCCTGACGTTGTGATGCTGCCCTTCAGCGCCGGACGTGCCCGGGCGTGGCTGTTCGACCAAGGCGTTGTCGATGACGAAGAGCAGCTGGACGACGGTCTCCGCCTGCGCGTGACATGGACGGACCGGCAAAAGGCGCGTTTCGCGGACGTTGCCCCCTAGCGTCCGACCGCGACAAAGCGCTGGCGCGGATCGTCGATGCTGCCGACCCAACCGGCGACGACCTTGGCGATATTGTTGGTGACGCGATACTTTTGCGTGTTGCCTTGCTGGCTGGCCAAAACGGCGGCCACGCCAACGATCGCATCGACATCCGCGCGCAGGTTCGTTGGGTACGTCAGGGCCTGGCCATCCGTCGTGGTAAAACGCGCGGAGAACGCGATGTTGTGGACGGCGGCAGGCGCGCGCGAGACAGCGGCCGGGGTGACCCCGTGAAACTGCTGTAGCGTCAGCTCAAGGATAACGGGTTTGGTGCCGTTCAGTTCGGCCACGCCCACGGTGGCGCCCCGGTCGAGGATTGCGGCGACCTGCGCCCTGCGGTCCCCCGGTGGATCGCCGTGCCAGACGATATCGGCATCGGGAATGATGCGCGACGGGGCCTCAGCCACCGTCAGGCGCTCTGGCACAATGACGACCACATCATTTACCGTCCAGCTGCGCGTCACTTCGGGCGGCAACGGGTCTTCGTAGTCGACGGAAAATGTACTTACGCAACCCGCAAGGGCAGCGCAGGCGATACAAGCCGCAATCACACGTTTCATTTTGTCCCCGTTGTCCCAGGACGGCCAGATATGCCCGCCCCATTTAAGCCAACACTATATCTTGTATTGACCACAAGTCAGGGAAAAAATGAAGTCCGATATGGCCTAGCGCGGGATGAGCGTTGTAATGCCGACCGCCGCCGCGCGCGCAAGCTCGGGATCAAGCGACATCGGGATGTACTCGCCACGACGCCAAAGCTCCCCCAGATCGTCATAATGGCGGGACAGGGGGTGCCCGGACTGGCCGGTCGCCGTGATAAACACCGAACTGTCGGGATCGGCAAAGTCATACACGCCGCGATACCCGGCACCGTGCAGGTTCACGAACGGATCGGGATCGCGTCCGCTTGTGCGGCCCCGGTTCAAGGTGTTGTCCCCGCCCGATGTGGATTGGCGGATGTTGACGATCCAGTTCAGGATCGGCGTGTCGCCCAGAACTTGGTGATCGTGCTGGGCCTCATGCGCATCCCCCCAGCGCAGCGATTCCAGATTGTCGCCGTATTGTTCCGAAATCCAGAGCAGGGCGTCGTCCAGGGCAAGCCGCGCAATCTCGGGACAGCTCTCGATGTCCGACGTGCGGATCACGTCGCACCAGATGCCCGCACCGTCAGTGTCGCGGAACACGCGCTCTATAAAGAGCGGCTCGACATGGGTGAAGTTCGCGGCCAGTGGCCCGCCCAGTTCATCCTGGATCAGCCGATCCTGAAGCGCGCGCAGCCAGGCGGCGTAGATCAGCGGTTCTGGCAGATGCTCGTTCATCTCGCCATTCCAGTTCGCCAGCAACTCGAGCGCGTCCTGGCGCAGGCGGGCGGGCGTGCCGTCGGGTGCCGGGGCCCCGCGGAACCAGAGCTCGGCCCCGATCAGCGGCAAGAGTGCGCGCGCGGTGAAAGACACCGTATCAAGTTGCGCCTCGATAAAGCTCTCGCGCGTATGCACTTCGCGGTTTTGCATCAAGCGCTGCCAGCGCTGCACCCGCTGGGTGTCGCCCCAATCGTGGGTGACATGGAACGGAAAGGGCTTGTCGATGATTTTGTTGTTCGTGTTTCCCAGGATGCCGCCCTCCGGCGCGCGGAATTCGGGGTTCGCGGCGTAGGACAGTCGCCCTTGCCAGCGGTTCTCGGCCAGCCATCCGGGCGCTGGCATGCGCCCTTGGGTCTGATGGCGCGCCGGGCGGCGGGGCAGGGCGCCGATGGTCTTCATTGCAATGGTGTTGCGATCCACCAGGGTTAGGTTCTGCGCGGGCGCAATGAATTGTTCGGCAATCTCGATGGCCGCGTCCACATCCTTGGCGCGCATCAGGTCAAAACCGGCAGAGACCGATGTGTCCGATCCCGACAACGCCGTCCAGGACAGCGCCGCGACGTGCCCGGGCGGGGTGATTGTCGAAAGGCCGTATTGCGACCCGGACAAGATCGGGCCGTTCTCGGACCAGCGCAGGGTGACGGTGCGCGGCTCTTCACCGTCCACGCGGATGATCGAGCTGCGCGTGGTCAGGGGCCGATAGCCGTTCGGGGTCAACACCTCTTCGGGGTTGTCGGGGTTCAGGCGTTCGATGAAGACGTCCTGATCATCGGCATGGGTATAGGTCAGCGCCCAGCCAAGCTGATCACTGCGCCCGACGGGGATCAGGGGCAGTCCCGGAATGGTGCCGCCGATCACGCCTCCGCTGGCAAGCTCAAGCCGCGCCAGATACCAGACGCCGGGTGCCGCAAAGCCGAGATGGGGGTCATTCGCCAAGAGTGTCCCGCCCGCCGCCGAGCGGGTGGGGGCGGCGGCCCAGGCGTTTGACGCGCCAGCAAGCCCCAGGGGTTTGACAGGGGACATGGGATCGATGGCGCGAGGACCGAGATCTGCGTAGCGGGGCGCGGTGGGAAAAAGGCTTGCGAATTCGGGCAGGGCAGCAACCCCGCTGCCCGGCGCGTCGGGAAGCAGGTCACGCACGCGGTCTTCGTCCAACAAGAGCGACACGCGGGCCCGCAAGACTTCGCTATCGATTTGGCCTGCCAGTTGCAGCGCCATCATCTTGGCCACGGCGACGCTGTCGGCGGGCTGCCAGGGCGCGATCTGCGGTGGAAAGATCCAGAACTCCGGTGCCCCGCGCCCACGGGCGCCCGCGTTGATTTCGCTGAGCCAGGCGTTCACGCCCGCCGCATAGGCCCTGAGCGCGGCCTGCGCATAGGGCGACTGAACGCGCACGGATTGCACCGCCAGCGGATAAAGGTCGAGCCGGCGCAAGAGGTCATCGATGGCAAAGGTGCGCGCGCCAAAAACCTCGGACAACCGCCCCTGGGCGGTTCGGCGCATCATCATCATTTGCCACAGACGGTCTTGGGCATGGGCCAGACCGAGCCCGAAGAACACGTCTGTATCCTCAGCGCCAAAGATGTGCGGCACGTTTGCGTTGTCGCGGACGATCTCAACCGGGGCGCCGAGGCCGTCTACCGTCAACGTGGCGGTATAGTCGGGGATCGACCGGGTGGAGAACCAGTAAAGCAGGACAGCCGCCCCTGTTCCCAACAGGAAGGTTCCCACAAATAGCCTCAACAGCCACCGAAAGAGAGTTGCCATTCGCGCGCCCGGGTTCTGATCTGCTCTGGTTGACGGTGCGGGGTGGTCGGTTAGTTAGGACGAGAATTAAGCGATTTACCGGCGGGAGGAAAGCCATGGCGAAGGTTGCGTTTTTGGGGCTCGGGGTCATGGGCTTTCCCATGGCCGGTCACCTGCAAGTGGCGGGGCACGATGTGACGGTCTACAACCGGACGACGGCCAAAGCCGAGGCCTGGAGCGCGCAGCATGGCGGTGCGCATGCAGTGACACCGCGCGAGGCGGCGACGGGGGCCGAATTCGTCATGGCCTGCGTGGGCAATGACGATGACCTACGCTCGGTCTGCCTTGGGCCCGACGGCGCCTTTGCGGGTATGGTGGCCGATACGATCTTTGTCGATCACACGACGGTTTCGGCGGCCGTCACGCGCGAGCTTTACGGCGAGGCGGGCAAGATCGGCGTCGGGTTCGTCGATGCGCCGGTCTCAGGCGGTCAGGCCGGTGCCGAAAACGGTCAGCTTGGGATCATGTGCGGTGGCGATGCCGCGACCTATGCCAAGGCCGAGCCGGTGATGGAGGTATATGCCAAAGCCTGCAAGCGCATGGGCGACAGCGGTGCCGGGCAGCTGACCAAGATGGTCAACCAGATCTGTATCGCAGGCCTCGTGCAGGGTCTAAGCGAGGGTCTGCATTTTGCCGAGAAGGCGGGTCTCGACGCGAAAGCTGTGGTCGAGGTGATCAGCCAGGGCGCCGCCGGATCATGGCAGATGTCAAACCGCTACGAGACGATGGTGGATGACGCATTCGACCATGGGTTCGCTGTCGACTGGATGCGCAAGGACCTGGGAATTTGCCTGTCCACTGCTAATGAAAACGGGGCGAGCCTGCCGGTCACGGCCATTGTCGATCAGTTCTACAAGGATGTGCAAAAGATGGGCGGCGGGCGTTGGGATACCTCAAGCCTGATCAAACGGCTGCGGGCCATGGGGTAGGGGCCGGTGGCGATACCGGGCGAGGCGGTTCGACCCGAAAGCTACGACGCCTTGCTGGCCAGTGCCGTCTGGCGCGACGCGCTTGACGATCTGAACCAGACCCTTCGGCAGAGCCTTGAAGCGGCTGGGGAAACGCCCGTCCTTCAAGGCAACGTCTTCTATCACTCCCATCAAGAGCGGTTTTGGGAGGCTGCGCCTGACCCCGAAATGGAGGTGAAGCGCCGGAACCTGTTTATCATCGCGCAGAATGCCACCCATCTCTTTGAGATCGGCGTGAATGGCGGGCACAGCCTGCTTCTGATGCTGATGGCCAACCCGGCATTGAAAGCGGTCGGTGTCGATATCTGTCAGCGTGTCCAGAAACAGTGGGCCCCGGTCGAGGTTTATACCCCGGTCGCGGGCAAATGGCTTGAGATCCACTTTCCAGGGCGCGTGCGGTTCATCACTGGAAATTCGCTGATCGAGACCCCGCGATACGCTGTCGAGAACCCCAAGCGCCATATCGATGCGGTGCACCTTGATGGAGCCAAGGTCACCCATTTCCGCGAGTTGGTGTCAATCCGGCCCGTGCTGACGCCGGATGCGTTCATTGTGCATGACGACACCGGCATCGCCTCGGTCAAGAAAGCGATCCGGCAGGAAGAAAAGCTCAAGATGATCCGGCCTGTGGAACCGGAATTGGGGATTGTCGAAAACGACTACCACAGGGTGTATCGGAACTGGGACAAGGTGCGCGGGATCGCCGATCCTGCAAACTAGGCTGCTTTCCGGATCGACCGGGCGCTTTGCGCCGCGCATTTCGCCCCTGCCGTTCCCGTCCGATCGGTGCTACCGGACGAAGACCCTGTAGGCCCTAGCGCGGAAGACACGATGGTTCAGATATTGGAAGCCGGGCGGTTGCGCCGTTCCCCGTTCTACGCATCGACGATTGCCGAGGGTGCGCAGGCGATGCTGACCTATAACCGTATGCTCGTGCCGCGCGGCTATGGGGACCCCGAGGCCGAGTACTGGAGGCTGATCAACGGCGTCTCGATGTGGGACGTGGCCGTGCAACGACAGGTGCAGCTCAAGGGCCCGGACGCCGGTCGCCTGGCACAGATCCTGTGCCCGCGGGATCTGTCCAAGCAGGTTGTGGGGCAGGGCAAATACGTCGCGATCTGCGATCACAAGGGCACGCTGATCAACGACCCGATCGCGCTGAAGGTCGCCGAGGATTGTTACTGGCTGTCGATCGGCAACTCTGACATCTGGTTCTGGGCGCGCTGTGTGGCGGGCGAACGGGGGCTCGATGTCGAGGTCAGTGAACCGGATGTCTCACCAATGGCCGTACAAGGGCCGAAGGCAGAGGATGTCGTGGCCGCGATCTTTGGCGATTGGGTGCGGTCGCTGAAATACTTCTGGTTTGGCGATGCCGAGGTCGACGGCATCCCGGTCAAAGTGGCGCGCGCGGGATGGTCGAAACAGGGCGGGTTCGAAATCTACCTGCTGGATGGCACCAAAGGGGATCAGCTGTGGAACATCGTCAAAGAGGCCGGGCAACCGTTTGACATTGGCCCGGGGTATCCCAACCCGTCGGAACGCACGGAAAGCGGGCTTTTGAACTGGGGCATCGACACGGACGATACCACGAATCCCTTCGAGGTGCGTCTCGGGCGGTTTGTGGATCTCGACCTCGATGAGGACGTTGTTGGTTTGAACGCGTTGCGATCCATCAAGGCCGCGGGCGTCAGGCGCCACCAGTTGGGGCTGATCCTCGACCACGGAATTGAGGGTGTCGATGATCTAGACTGGTTGCCTGTGGAACAGAACGGGCGGGCCATCGGTCACATGACCCATCGTGCCTGGTCATATGGCTTGAAACGGTCCATCGGCTACGCGCTGGTGACGGTTGACGCCGAACCGGGTGACGCGGTCACTGTTCTTGCCAACGGTGTGCGGGTGCCGGGTGAGCTGACGCGCATACCGTTCGAAAAGTAGCGCAGGCTTAGATCGACAGCCGCGCCGCCGGGGCGCCACGCTCGCGATAGGGTGTTGTGTGGTACTGTGCGCGGTAGCATTTCGAAAAATGCGAAGGTGAGGCAAAGCCACAAGCCAGCGCCACATTGATCACGCTCATATCGGTTTGCATGAGCAAGTTCCGCGCCTTCTGAAGGCGCAACTCCATGTAGTATCGCTTCGGGCTGCGGTTGAGGTACCGGCGGAACAAACGCTCAAGCTGCCGGGTGGACATGCCGACATCGCGCGCGAGGATCGACGGGCTGATCGGATCCTCGATATTGGCCTCCATCATCTGGACCACCTGGCTCAGCTTGGGATGGCGCACGCCGATGCGTGTGGGCACGCTCAAGCGCTGCGTGTCCTGATCGGTGCGGATCGTGGTGTAGATCAACTGGTCGGCAACCGCACCGGCCAGCTCCTCGCCATGGGCATCGGCAATGATCTTGAGCATCAGGTCGATGGACGAGGTGCCCCCCGCCGTCGTCATCCGGTTGCCGTCGACCACGAACACCGATTTGGTCAGTTCCACCTCTTCGAATTCCTCGGCAAAGCTGTCCTGGTTTTCCCAGTGGATCGTGGCCTTTTTCCCGTCGAGCAGCCCGGCCTTCGCCAGTGTATAGCCCGCCGTGCACAGACCGCCGATACTGGCCCCGCGCCGCGCCTCGCGCCGCAGCCAGTTGAGCACGCGTTTGGTGGTCGCCTGCGCCACGTCAATGCCGCCGCAGACAAGGATCGTGTCGTCGCGGTTCAGCTCATCAAGATCGCTATCAAGCTGGAAGGTCGTGCCCGCGGAACAGGTCACCGCCTCGCCGCCTTCGCCTACGATGCGCCACTCAAACAGCGTCTGCCCGGCCATCCGATTGGCGATCCGCAGCGCCTCAACCGCGCTCGCAAAGCAGAGCATGGTGAAATTGTCGAGCAAGGCGAACACGAATCGCCGGGGTTTGCTGACAGTGTCGGCCAATTCGATGATATGGCGGGTTTGGTCCAAGGCTGCGGCTTTCCACGTGGCAGGTTGCCGGGCACCGAACCAGCATTTTCCGCCCCTTTCAAGCGGGCCCTGTTAACAAAACAGGCACTTGCCTTAAATTACCGCCCATCTTTGCGTCAGTATGGCGGTTTTCAAGCCTTTGGTGCCCCGCTATACAGCCGGGCGGAAATCTTGGGTTGGTGAGGACCAGATCATGGCGGAATGGCAGAAATCCGGATGGCGCGACAAGCCGCGGGTGCAGATGCCCGACTATACCGATGCCGCGGCATTGGGGCGGGTCGAGGCGAAACTTGCCGAGTATCCCCCGCTGGTTTTTGCCGGCGAAGCCCGCCGTCTCAAGGCCGAGCTGGGGAAGGCATCGCGGGGTGAGGCGTTCCTGCTGCAGGGCGGTGACTGCGCCGAGAGCTTTGCCGACTTCAAGGCCGACAGCATCCGCGACACGTTCAAGGTCTTGCTGCAGATGTCGATCGTTCTGACCTACGGAGCCAAGGTGCCGGTGGTCAAAGTGGGGCGCATGGCCGGGCAATTCGCCAAGCCGCGGTCGGCACCGGTTGAGGTCAAGGATGGTGTGGAACTGCCGAGCTACCGCGGCGACATCATCAACGAGCTGCACTTCACACCGGAATCCCGGATCCCGAACCCGAAGAAGATGCTTCAGGCCTATACGCAGGCCGCTGCCACGCTGAACCTGCTGCGCGCCTTCTCGACCGGTGGTTTCGCAGATGTGCACCACGTCCACAGCTGGACGCTGGGCTACACCGACCGTGACGAGACCGAGCGGTATCGTGATATGGCCAAGCGCATTCAGGACACGCTTGATTTCATGGCGGCTGCTGGGATGACGGCGGAAACCGCGCATGAGCTTGGCAAGGTGGATTTCTACACCAGCCACGAGGCGTTGCTGTTGGAGTATGAAGAGGCGCTGACCCGCGTCGACTCGACCTCGGGCAAGTGGGTTGCGGGTTCGGGCCACATGATCTGGATCGGTGACCGCACGCGGCAGCCCGACGGCGCGCACATCGAATTTGCGCGCGGTGTGCTGAATCCCATCGGCATGAAGTGCGGCCCCTCGACCCCGGTCGACGATCTGAAACGCAACATGGCCACGTTGAACCCCGACAATGAGCCGGGGCGTCTGACGCTGATCTGCCGGTTCGGTGCGGGTACGGTGGGCGATCACCTTCCGCGTCTGATCAAGGCGGTCGAGGAAGAGGGCGCCAGCGTTGTGTGGTCCTGCGATCCGATGCACGGCAATACCGTGAAATCAAACTCGGGCTACAAGACGCGGTTCTTCAACGCGATTTTGCAAGAGGTGCAAGAGTTCTTCGCGATCCATTCGGCGGAGGGAACCGTACCCGGCGGCGTTCACTTCGAGATGACCGGTCAGGACGTGACCGAGTGCACGGGCGGCGTCCGCGCGATCACGGACGAGGATCTGGGCGACCGCTATCACACGGCCTGCGACCCACGTCTGAACGCATCGCAATCGCTGGAGCTTGCATTCCTTGTCGCGGAAGAGCTGTCGGCCCGCCGCGCTGCACCGGCCCGCGTCGCAACAGCTTGATACCCGACGCGCCAGCTTAGGCTGGCGTGTCCTCAGGGCTGGGAAGGCGTGTCGGGCTTTCTGGGTTCGGGGCGGACGCTTCAACATCACGCGCCACGCATCCCTTGATCACAAAGCGCCGGGGTGCGCGCCCCGGCGTGCCGGTGGTGACAAAACATCCAAGAGCCCGGCTGCGCCCGCCCAGATCGTCATGCAGCGGCAAGATCAGCATCTGTCCCCCGAACGGCGGGCGCCCGATGCCTGGGGGTGACAACAGGGACAGGCGCAGCGTGGCTGGGGCTGCAAACACCTGCTCTAATGCGTCGGACAGGCGATCGCGCTCGGGTGCCTGAAAACAGACCGTCAGGGGCAGCCCCGAAACCTCTATCCCCATCGCGTTGACCAGTTGCCGCCCGGCCACGCGGAAGCGGGCCAATCCGGGGGCGATGCGTTCAAGGATGAACGCGCGATCCAGCGCGGAACCCAGCCCGCGCGGTTCGACCTCGGCCCGCGCCGGTGTCAGCCGATCCCGGCGCAACTGGTTCCAGTAGCGTTCCACATCACGCAGGGCTGGATCATCGCGGCTGGCGCGTGCCGCAAAAAGCTGAATGATCTCTGCCCCGCGGGCCATTGCTGTCTCCCCTGCGCAACGCGCTGTTCGATTGTGGGCGTCCCCCGCTTCTGTTAATTGGATCGAAACGTTCAGGTGGGCGCTGTTTACTCAACCTGACACGCGACCAACGGAAAATCCGTTGAAAAGTGACCTAAAGGTTAACGCGCCAATGGGCGCTGGGGACAGAGCATGACGCATTCCATGACCGGCTTTGCCGCGCGCGAAGGGCGCTTTGAGGGCTGGACGTGGAGCTGGGATCTGCGGTCGGTCAATGGCCGGGGCCTCGATCTTCGTTTGCGGCTGCCCGACTGGATCGACGGTTTGGAGGCTCCGGTCCGCAAGGCGCTTCAGGCGGTTGTGGCACGTGGGAACGTAACGCTCAGCCTTCGGGTCGCTCAGGATATGGCAGACAGTACGGGTCTTTTGGATGCCTCTGCGGTCACGCGTGCCCTTTCGCAGATGTCCCAGATCGAAGCCGCCGCGGCCGAGGCAGGGGTGACGCTGCGCGAAAGCAGCGCCGCCGATGTGCTGTCGTTGCGGGGGATACAGGATACGGCGTCCCAGGATCAGCCAACCGCCGGCTTGAAAGACGCCTTGTTGGCAGACCTGGAGCCGCTCCTGGCCGCATTTGTTGAGATGCGCGCGGCAGAAGGCGCGGCCTTGCACGCCGTGATCGGTGGTCAGATCGACGCCATTGCCGATGGCACCGCGCAGGCCCGTGCGACCCTGACCGACCGGACTGCACACGTGAAGGCCGCCAATGCGGCGGCGCTGGCCCGCGTCATGGACGCGGTTGACCCGGCCGATCCCGATCGTATCGCGCAGGAACTGGCGTTGCTTGCCGTAAAGGCCGACGTGGCCGAGGAGCTTGACCGCCTTGACGCCCATGTGGCGGCGGCGCGTGACCTGCTGGACGCCGAAGGGCCCAAGGGACGGAAACTTGATTTCCTCACACAGGAATTCAATCGCGAGGCCAATACCTTATGCTCCAAAGCTCAGTTCTCGGAGCTGACGCGCATCGGTCTTGACCTCAAGCATACCATCGATCAGATGCGCGAGCAGGTTCAAAACGTGGAGTAGCGATGCAGCGCCGGGGCCTTCTGATCATCTTGTCCTCGCCGTCAGGAGCGGGAAAATCGACCCTGGCACGGCGCCTGCGCACCTGGGACCCGACCATCCGCTTTTCGGTCTCGGCCACGACCCGCGCAATGCGACCCGGTGAGGTGGACGGCGAAGACTATCACTTTGTCTCAGAACCAGAATTTCAAAGCCTGGTGCACGAAAACGAGATGCTGGAGCACGCGCTTGTCTTTGGCAATTTCTACGGCTCGCCCGTCGCGCCGGTGCGCGAGGCTGTCGAGTCCGGGTGTGATGTCTTGTTCGATATCGACTGGCAGGGCGCGCAGCAGATCCAGAAAAGCGTTCTAGCAAGCAACGTCTTGTCGATCTTTCTGCTGCCACCGTCGATTGCCGAGTTGCGCCGGCGCCTTGAGGCACGGGGCCAGGACGCCCCTGACGTGATTGCCGGACGTATGCGCAAAAGCTGGGATGAGATCAGCCACTGGGACGGATACTCTTACGTGCTGATCAACGAAGACTTGGACGACACCGAGGCGCGCCTGAAAACCATTATTTCGGCCGAGCGTTTGCGGGCCAGCCAGCAGCCCGGGGTGCTGACGCATGTCCGCGCGTTGCAAAGCGAGTTTGAGGATCTTCCATGACGCTCTATTCCCTGGATGGCGTGGCGCCAACGCTGCCTGCAGATGGCGATTTTTGGGTTGCCCCGGATGCGAATGTCATCGGGCGGGTTGTGCTGGAAAGCGCGGCCTCGGTTTGGTTCGCGGCGACGCTGCGCGGAGACAACGAGCCCATACATGTGGGGCAGGGGACGAACATCCAGGAAAACGCGGTGCTTCATACCGATATGGGATTTCCTCTGACCATCGGGGCGAATTGCACCATTGGACACAAGGCCATGCTGCACGGCTGCACTATTGGGGATCAGTCGCTGATCGGTATGGGCGCAACGGTGCTGAACGGCGCGCGGATCGGGCGCAACTGTTTGGTCGGCGCAGGCGCGCTGGTGACCGAAGGCAAGGACATCCTGGATGGAAGCCTGGTGATCGGAGCGCCCGGCAAGATCGCGCGCGCGCTCACGGACGATGAGATCGCCGGGCTTTTGACCTCGGCTCAGAGCTATCAGGCGAATATGCGTCGGTTTCGGGACGGTCTGTCGCCGGTAAGCTGATCTAGCCTGTTCCCGCATTCAGGAAAAAGAAACGGACCTTACACGCATGTCGAATGGACCCGCGCAGCGACATCCCTGGCCACACGGCGTTTCGCGCCCGCTGGTTTCGCCCCTTCAGCCGTCGGTGGTCTATGCCTCGGACGGGCCCGATACGCTGGACGCGCAATATGCCGGGGCGCTTGCGGGCTACACTTATGCGCGCGAAGGCCATCCAAACGCCGATGTTCTGGCGCGGATGATCGATGGGATGGAGGGGCTTACCGGCGGCATCGTCACCGGCTCTGGCATGGCGGCGGTGACGGCCGGTATCCTGGGTGCCGTGCGGGCCGGCGATCACGTGCTGGGCGGCGATCAGCTTTATGGCCGGTCCCTGCGCCTGATGTCCGAAACACTGCCGGCCTTAGGCATTTCGGCCTCCACTGCCGACGCGACCGACGCAGCCTGGTTTGCCGAAGCGATCCGGCCAGAGACGAAGTTGATCCTGATCGAGATCGTTTCAAACCCAACGATCCGGGTCGCGGATCTGGCGGGCATTGCCGCGATTGCGCGTGAGCGGGGGATCCTTCTGGCCGTTGACAACACGTTCACCACGCCGCGCGCGATCCGGCCAGCCGAGCATGGTGCCGACATCGTCATTCACTCGGTTACGAAACTGCTCTCGGGGCATTCGGACGCCACGCTGGGATATGTCGCGGCACGGGATCCGGACCTGCAGGAGAAGATCACCACCTTCTCTGTTACAACCGGCCTGACCGCAAGCCCGTTTGACTGCTGGCTGGCCGAACGCGGATTGCTGAGCTTTGATCTGCGGTATGACCGTGCAGAGGCTACCGCCGAAGCGCTTGCCGGCGCATTGGCGGAAATGGACGGTGTGCGGCGCGTGCTGTATCCGACCCGGCCTGACCACCCCGACCACAATCGCGCGAGCGCGATCCTTGGCCCGCGAGGGTCTCATATGCTGAGCTTTGAGATCGCCAACACCCGCGCAGCCGCCAACGCCCTGGTTGCGGCGATGCCCGACGTTCCCTTTGCGCCGACATTGGGCGACATCGGGACAACGCTGAGCCACCCGGCAACTTCCTCACACCGTGCCCTGACCGAGGAAGGCCGTGCCGCGATCGGGATCACGGAAGGGTTCTTCCGCGTCTCGGTCGGGTGCGAAGAGCCAAACGCCCTGATTGAAAAGTTCGCCCGCGGCGTTGCTGCGTCGCGGGCGCCGTAGCCTCAGATCAATCGGGAAAGAGAATCAATCTCGACCAATGCAAAGTCGAGCGTCGGGCACAGCGACCTGACCTCTCGTTCGACGATGTGGGGTTTTGGAATGCCACGACCCAGGGCGCGGACGGATCCCGTGTATCCAAACGCGTCAAGTTTCAAAGCGACATCCGCACAATCGAAGCCATCCGCCAAAACAGGTGTCAGAACCACTTCCGGCGCGATCGTTTCTAGGTATGGTAACTGCAAATCCCCGAAATTGCAGAAGGTTAGCTGCGTTGAGGCAGGAACCAAGTTGCCAGTTGCACGCCACTGTTCAACATTGCCCACTGCTACAATTTTTGAGTCAAGATTTTCACTTCCATGCTCGGCTTTCGGCATGGACAGTCCCGATAGTCTGTCTTTCACGTCAAATCGCCCGCTTCCAAGTTTCCCGTCCAATCTCGCTGTCATCAAAATCCGATGGCGCACACATAGCGAAATTGTCCATGATGATACTGTGCCTTAGGTTGTACGCACCTTGCAATACTCTCTTAAGTTGAGTTAATCCGCGCTGCTTGTTTGTCACGTACCTTTCTCGGGCGGGTCACTATGACTATCGTACGCGCCAAGTGAGTCGGGGCTACTGCTTTGTTGTCTTCCTTAAGCACGTACGAGTCTTTGCTGGGCGCCTTGCCCTTGCCCTGCCTTCTGATTGCGCGGGATGAGCGTGTCATCGCGGCCAATGACGCGGCGCAGCAGCTTTTGGGACAGGGCCTCGTGTCCCGTCACTATGTGTCGTCGCTCCGCCAGCCCTCTGTGCTGGACGGTATAGAATCTGTCTTGGCGGGCACGCAGGATCGCGCCGACGCGACCTATCTGACGACCGGTCCATCGCGGGAGGTGACCTACCGCGTGACGGTGGCGCGCGTGGACTTGGATGACGAGCCCGCGATCATGGTCAGTTTTGTTGACGTCACCGATATCCAGCAAGCGGGCCAGATCCGCCGAGATTTCGTCGCCAATGTAAGCCACGAATTGCGCACGCCGCTGACGGCCCTTCTTGGCTTCATCGAAACCTTGCGCGGCGCGGCGCGCGACGACGCCGATGCGCGCGAGCGGTTCTTGATGATCATGGAGCGTGAGGCGGGTCGGATGAACCGCCTGGTTAAGGATTTGTTGTCGCTGAGCAAGCTTGAAGGACAGGAGCGCCTGCGCCCACAAGACCCGGTCGACATTGCCGGAATCATGCGATCTGTCGCGTCGAGTTTGCGACCATTGGCAGAGGATGCCGAGGTTGCGTTGACGACGGACGTGCCCGAGGCTGAGGTCATGGTGCCGGGCGATGCTGACCAGCTAGCGCAGGTACTTTCGAATCTCGTCGAGAACGCGATCAAGTATTCCGGCGCGGGGGCGCAGGTCGAACTCTCGCTGACGTTGAAAGAAAATTCGCCCTTGCTGCGCGCGCCAGCGGCGATCTTGTCCGTGGCCGATACGGGCGAAGGGATCGATCCGTTGCACATCCCGCGTTTGACGGAACGATTTTACCGCGTCGACACGCATCGGTCGCGCGAAAAGGGCGGGACGGGACTAGGGCTTGCCATCGTAAAACACATCGTCGGCCGACACCGCGGGCGCCTGCGGATTGAAAGTACGCCTGGTCAGGGCAGCCGTTTTTCTGTGGTGCTTCCGCGGACATAACGGCGCTGTTTTCAGGCTTACGTAAGGTTCCTTAACGGCCTTCATAAAACTGTTACACTACTGTCACAAAAGCATAGCGCGCTGTGCCTACCAGACGGCACACTGGGCGACTGTAATTCGCCCCACTGACAATCTTCAGGAGCAACCATATGTCATTCGTGAAACTGACCGCCTCGACTTTGGCGATCGCTGCCGTTTCCGCTACCGCCGCCGCTGCGCGCGACAATGTCCAGATCGCTGGTTCGTCGACCGTGCTGCCCTATGCAACCATCGTGGCCGAAGCCTTTGGTGAGAACTTCGACTTCCCGACCCCCGTTGTGGAATCGGGTGGGTCGTCGGCTGGCCTCAAGCGTTTCTGCGAAGGTGTTGGCGAAAACACGATCGACATCGCGAACGCCTCGCGTGCGATCCGTGAAGGTGAAGTCGCTGCTTGCGCCGACGCCGGTGTGACCGACATCATCGAAGTGCGCATCGGGTATGACGGCATCGTCTTTGCCTCGGATATCAACGGCAACTCGTTCGAATTCACGCCCGAGCATTGGTACAAGGCCGTTGCCGCCGAGCATTTCATCGACGGCGAACTGGTCCCCAACACGCTGGCGATGTGGAACGAAGTTGATCCGGCGCTGCCCGCGCAGGAAATCCAGGCCTTCATCCCTGGCACCAAGCACGGCACGCGTGAAGTGTTCGAGGAAAAAGTCGTTCTGGCCGGCTGTGAAGACGGTGGCTTCTTCCAGGCAATGCTGGACGCAGGCGTTGACGAAGACACCGCCGAAGACAAGTGCATGGCGATCCGCACCGACGGTCGTTCGGTCGACATCGACGGCGACTACACCGAGACGCTGGCCCGCATCGATTCGAACAAAGACGGCATCGGTGTCTTCGGCCTCGCGTTCTACGAGAACAACACCGACAAGCTGCAGGTCGCTACGATGTCGGGCATTGTTCCCACCACGGAATCGATCTCGACCGGTGAATACCCGGTGTCGCGCCCGCTGTTCTTCTACATCAAGAAGGCGCATATCGGCGTGATCCCCGGCCTGAAAGAATTCGCTGAATTCTTCATCTCGGACGACATCGCAGGCCCCGCTGGCCCGCTGGCCGCCTACGGTCTTGTGGCTGACCCGGCGCTGTCGGACACCCAGGCTGTCGTGGCCAATGAAGACGTGATGAACAGCTCGATGTAATCGAGCCGTCTGAGGGCGGCTTGCAAGAGCCGCCCTCAACCAACCGGGACACATCGCCCGGTTAAGATTTTCCCGGGGGAAGAGATGCCGCTCATTTGGCTTGTGGTGATCGTACTGGTGCTGGCCGCAATTGGGTACGTGCTGGGTCGTCAGCGTACCTTGGCCTCGGCTGGTGGCGACGTGAAGACGCTCCACTCATTGCCGTCCTATTACGGTGCAAACGTATCGTTTGCGACGATCATACCTGCGATGGGCATGTTGGTGCTGTGGCTGCTGGTGCAGCCCGCCTGGATTGAGAGCCGGATATCGGCATCAATCCCTGACACGGCGATCCCGGAAGGCAGCACTCTGAGCCTTTTGATGACCGATGTAGAGCGGGTGGCGAGCGGGCTTGATTTGGCAGTCGCGCAAGGCGCGATGAGCGAAGACGACGCCAGTTCCATCCGCACCGAGTTCACCGATGTCCGCCAGCGGCTTGGCGAGGTCGGCGTTGCGCTTGGCTCGAACGTTGCAGCGCCAGTGCTGCGCGCCGCACAGCAATATCGTGAGATGGCGTCTACCGGCACGCTGTGGATGAATATCGCCGTGATCGGCCTTGCCCTCGCTGGGTTTGCCAGTTCGATCTACATCACCAAAGGCAGCTTCCGCGCGCGCAACCAGGTGGAGCGGGTGATCCTTGCGCTCTTAATCGTGGCGGCATCGATTGCCATCCTGACCACGCTCGGCATCGTTTTGTCGATGCTCTTTGAGACGCGTAATTTCTTTACGCAATACCCGTGGACGTCGTTCTTCTTCGGGTTGGAGTGGGCGCCTGATTTCCGGGGGAACTCGTCGCTGAGCATCATCCCGCTCTTGTGGGGCACACTCTATATCTCTTTCATCGCACTGCTTGTGGCCGTGCCCATCGGCCTCTTCGCCGCAATCTATATGAGCGAATATGCAGGCCCGCGCACGCGCGCGGTCGCCAAGCCGCTGATCGAGATACTGGCGGGTATCCCGACGATCGTTTACGGCCTCTTTGCGCTGATTACAGTCGGTCCCTTGCTGCGCGACTACTTTGCCATGCCGATGGGGCTGGGCGAGAGCGCATCATCGGTGGCGACCGCCGGGATCGTCATGGGCGTCATGTTGATCCCCTTTGTATCCTCGCTGTCGGACGACATTATCAACGCCGTGCCACAGGCCATGCGCGACGGCTCGTTCGGACTTGGGGCGACCCATAGCGAAACGATCCGCCAGGTTGTGATCCCAGCGGCCTTGCCGGGTATTGTTGGGGCCATCCTGCTCGCGGCCTCGCGCGCCATTGGTGAAACCATGATTGTTGTCCTGGGTGCCGGCGCGGCGGCTGCGCAGTTTGATCGGGGACTGGGCGAGCTTGTGAATCCGTTTGAGGCGATGACGACGGTCACGGTCAAGATCGTCTCGCAGCTGACCGGTGATACGGATTTTGCGGCACCTGAGACCCTGGTGGCCTTCGCCCTGGGTCTAACCCTCTTTGTCATCACACTGGGGCTGAACGTGCTCGCCCTCTACATCGTGCGCAAGTATCGGGAGCAGTACGAATGAGCGATATCACCGCCGCAGACGATCTGCCCGAAGCCGGGCGCACCAAGTCATCGCTGCTGACGCTTGATGCCCGGACGAAAAAGCGCAACGCGGCCGAGGCGCGTTTCAAAGCCTATGGTCTCATCGCCGTCATGCTCGGGCTGTTGGCTCTTGTCTTGCTCGTCGCCTCGATTTTGTCGAACGGTCTGAGCGCGTTTCAGCAAACCTACATCACCCTCGATGTGGAGTTGCTGGAGGAACGCCTTGACCCGGAAGGCAATCGGAGCCGTGAAGACATGGCGAAGGTGTCGACATTCGGCTATGCGCCGCTGATCGCTGGGGCCATGGACGCCAAGATTGCCGAGCTCGGGATCGCGATTGAGGGGCTGTCGGCGCCCGGTGACATTGTGTCAAAAGAAGCCCCTGCGCAGCTGCGCAACTTTGTTCTGGCCAATCCAGACGCCGTGGGGAGCACGGTCCAGTTTGAGTTTCTCGCCAACGGTAGGATCGACGGCTACATGAAAGATCGCGTGACGCGCGCGACCGCTGAACTCGACAAGAACGTCACGCCGGCACAGCTTGATCTGACCGATGCCTTGCAGGACGCGGGCACGCTGGAAAAGCGCTTCAACTGGGCCTTTATCACGGCACCTGATGCGTCAGGCCAGCGGCCCGAAGCTGCGGGTCTTGGTGTGGCCATTATTGGCTCGTTCTACATGATGCTGGTGGTTTTGCTGCTGGCGCTGCCCATTGGTGTCGCGGCATCGATCTATCTTGAGGAATTCGCGCCCAAGAACCGGTGGACCGACCTGATTGAGGTAAATATCGCCAACCTCGCCGCCGTCCCTTCGATTGTGTTCGGGATCCTGGGCCTTGCGATCTTTATCAACTTCGCCGGGCTGCCACAGTCAGCGCCGATTGTCGGTGGTCTGGTCCTGACGCTGATGACGCTGCCCACAATCATCATCGCCACGCGGGCCTCGCTCAAAGCGGTGCCCCCGTCGATCCGCGAAGCGGCATTGGGGGTCGGCGCGTCGAAAATGCAGACCGTGTTTCACCATGTGCTGCCGCTTGCCGCGCCGGGTATCCTGACCGGAACGATCATCGGACTGGCCCAGGCGTTGGGTGAGACGGCGCCTTTGTTGTTGATTGGTATGGTTGCGTTTGTGCGTGAGTTCCCGTCGGGTCCGCCCGAGGGTTTCTTTGATCCGGCGTCGGCGCTGCCGGTCCAGGTTTACAACTGGACCCAGCGCTCGGACCCGGCCTTTGTAGAACGGGCGTCCGGTGCGATCATCGTCCTTCTTATCTTCCTCGTGATCATGAACGCGATCGCCATCATGCTGCGCCGCCGCTTCGAGCGTCGCTGGTAGGAGCTGCCCCATGAACGACATGAGACTAACGGAAAGAAACGTCGACATGACCGAAGTGAAAATCGCGGCCCGCAAGGTGCAGGTCTATTATGGCGAGAACCATGCCATCAAAGACGTCGACGTCGATATTCAGGACAAGACGGTGACCGCGTTCATCGGCCCGTCGGGATGTGGCAAGTCCACCTTCTTGCGCTGCCTGAACCGCATGAACGACACGATCGATGTGGCGCGGATCGAAGGTGACATCCACCTCGATGGTGAAGATATCTACGATCCCAAGGTCGACCCGGTGCAGCTGCGCGCGAAGGTGGGGATGGTGTTCCAAAAGCCGAACCCGTTCCCAAAGTCGATCTATGACAACGTGGCCTATGGCCCGAAAATCCACGGTTTGGCACGCAACAAGGCCGAGCTTGACGACATCGTGGAAAGGGCGCTGCGTCGCGGTGCGATCTGGGAAGAGGTCAAGGATCGCCTGGGCGAGCCGGGCACCGGCCTATCCGGTGGTCAGCAGCAGCGCCTCTGCATCGCGCGTGCCGTTGCCACCGAGCCCGAGGTGCTGCTGATGGACGAACCCTGCTCCGCGCTCGACCCGATTGCGACCGCGCAGGTCGAGGAATTGATTGATGAGCTGAAGCTCAACTACTCGGTCGTGATCGTGACCCACTCGATGCAGCAGGCGGCGCGTGTCAGCCAGAAAACGGCCTTCTTCCATCTCGGAAACCTTGTCGAGTACGGGGAAACGGGCCAGATCTTTACCAATCCGCAAGATAAGCGCACGGAATCCTACATTACGGGCCGGATCGGCTAAACGAGGCAAAACATGAATGAAGCCAATCACATCCAGTCGGTCTTTGACCGCGATCTAGAGGCCATTCAGGCGATGGTCATGAAGATGGGTGGCTTGGTCGAGGCGGCCATCATCGATGCAGCCAAATCCCTCGAGGCGCGGGATGAAGAGTTGGCGGCCCAGGTGCGCAAGAACGACAAGGCGATTGATGCGCTCGAAGAGCAGGTCAATGAAGAGGCCGCACGTGTCATTGCGCTTCGGGCGCCGACAGCGTCGGATTTGCGCACGGTCCTGAGCGTGATGAAGATCTCGGGCAATCTGGAGCGGTGCGGCGATTACGCCAAGAACCTCGCCAAACGCACCAGCGTTCTGGTGCAGATGCAGCCCCCCGAAGGTGCGGCCACCTCACTTCGCCGTATGGCGCATGAAGTGCAGATGATGATGAAGGATGTGCTTGACGCGTATATCCAGCGCGACGCCGAACTGGCAGAGGACGTACGCCAGCGCGACCACGACGTTGATCAGATGTACAACGCGCTCTTTCGCGAGTTTCTGACCTTCATGATGGAAGATCCGCGCAACATCACCTCGTGCATGCACCTGCATTTCATCGCAAAAAACATCGAACGGATGGGCGATCACGTCACCTCGATCGCGGATCAGGTGATCTACCTCGTCACCGGCGAAATGCCGGATGAGCAACGCCCGAAAGGTGACCGGACGCCGTATGTCAGACTGCAGGAAGGCCACCGTTAATGTCAGCGGACCAGCCGACTGTTCTGGTTGTCGAAGACGAACCCGCGCAGCGGGAGGTTTTGGCCTACAATCTGGAGGCGGAAGGCTTTGCAGTGAGCCGTGCCGAGACCGGCGATGAGGCGCTGCTTTTGCTGAAAGAGGATTCGCCTGACATCATCGTCCTCGACTGGATGCTACCAGGCGTCTCGGGGATCGAAGTGTGCCGCCAGGTCAAATCCCGGGCCGACACGCGCAGTATCCCTGTGATCATGCTTTCCGCGCGCTCAGAGGAAGTGGATCGTGTCCGGGGCCTGGAAACAGGCGCTGACGACTATGTCATCAAGCCGTACTCTGTGCTCGAGCTTATGGCCCGGGTCCGCAGCCAGTTGCGCCGGACCCGTCCTGCGTCGGTTGGCGAGCGCTTGCAGTTCGGCGATATCATCCTTGATGCCGAGACCCATCGCGTCACCCGCAAGGACAAACCGCTCAAACTGGGCCCGACCGAGTTCCGCCTCTTGAGCACGTTTATGGAAAAGCCGGGCCGCGTTTGGAGCCGTGAGCAATTGCTCGACCGGGTCTGGGGGCGGGACATCTATGTCGATACCCGCACTGTCGATGTCCACATCGGGCGTCTGCGCAAGGCGCTGTGCCAGCATGGCGGCGACGATCCGGTCCGCACTGTGCGCGGTGCAGGCTACGCCCTGGGATAGGCTTTTCCGCCTGCTGCATGGCAGATATGCGCGTCACCCTGACCCTTGGACAATCCCGCCCTAGATAGTTAAGTGCTAAACTATCCGAGACGGAGATCCGTATGGCCCCGCGCGACCTGACCATTCCCGGTGAACGCCATCCTGAGAAGGCGCATCGCCCAGATAAGGCTCAGCCCAAGAAACCGGGCTGGATCCGGGTGAAGGCGCCTGTCAGTTCCGGTTACAAGAAAACCCGCGACATCATGCGGGAAAACAAGCTTGTCACCGTGTGCGAGGAGGCCGGTTGCCCAAATGTCGGCGAATGCTGGAGCCAGGGCCACGCCACCATGATGATCATGGGCGAGATCTGCACCCGCGGATGCACCTTCTGCAACGTGGCGACCGGTCGGCCCGACGCGCTTGATGTGTTTGAACCCGGGCGCGTAGCCCATGCTGTGCAAACGCTGGGCCTGAAGCATGTGGTGATCACCTCGGTGGACCGGGACGACCTGGAAGACGGCGGTGCCGAGCATTTTGCGCAAACGATCCGCGCCGTGCGTCACCGGGCGCCGGACACGACGATCGAGATCCTGACGCCCGATTTCCTGAAATGCGCGCCGGAGGCGTTGGAGCAGGTTGTCGAGGCGCGGCCAGACGTCTTCAACCACAACCTTGAAACGGTGCCGGGCCTCTATCCCACGGTCCGTCCGGGCGCGCGATACTTCCATTCCCTGCGGCTGTTGCAGCGGGTCAAAGAGCTTGATCCGTCCATGTTCACCAAATCGGGGATCATGGTGGGGCTTGGAGAAGACGGGCAGGGCGTGCGCCAGGTCATGGACGACATGCGCGCCGCGGACGTGGATTTCCTGACGATTGGGCAATACCTGCAACCCACGCCAAAGCACCACGAGGTGGCCCATTTCGTGACGCCGGAAGAGTTCGCGGCCTATGAAAAGGCGGCCTGGGGCAAAGGGTTCCTGATGGTCTCGGCCACCCCGCTCACGCGATCCTCCTACCACGCAGGCGATGATTTTGCGAAGCTGCGGGCGGCTCGGTTGGAAAAGCTGGGCTCGGCTTAAGGCCGGGCCTAGCCCACTTTTCTTCGAACACACTGATGCGAAGGCGCCCGGTCGGGCGGTGGAGGCCGTACCTCCAACCGCCCATCCGATCAGTCCTTCAGGCTCTCTTCCCGTAGCCCGTCCGCGAGCAGGTTCAGACCGAGCACCAGGCTCATCAGCGCAATGGCCGGGGCCAGGGCAGGGTGGGGGAAGATGGCCAGCAGGCGCCGCCCGTCATTGATCGTCGATCCCCAATCCGGGCTCTCTGGGCTTACGCCAAGACCGAAGAAGCCGAGCGTGCCGAGCAGAATGATCGTGTACCCAATCCGCAAGCAGAAATCGACGATCAGCGGCCCGCGCGCGTTGGGCAGAATTTCCCAAAGCATGATGTACCAGGCGCCTTCCCCGCGGGTCTGTCCCGCAGCCACGTAGTCGCGCGTGCGGATATCGAGAACGAGGCCCCGCACGATCCGGAAGACCGTGGGTGAGTTCACAAAGACGACCGACACGAACACCACGAGGATATTGCCGGGCAGCGAGATGATGCCCAAGGGGTCGGCGTCCCAGGCGATGCCTAGGTACACCCACAGCCCGACCACCAGCGTGATCGCGACATAGAGGTTCCGCGTCGTCGGCTGCGTGTGATAGCGCGAGTTGAACAGCACGACGAGGAATATGATCGGGAACAGGAACAGGACCGCGGCCATGTAGGTTGGGATGCCTGTCAGAACGATCTCTGGCGTGACCAGCAGGTAAAAGAGCAGGATCACCGGGAAGGCCAGCACCAGGTTGGCCAGGAACGACAGGAACGTGTCGAGCCGACCGCCATAGTACCCAGCGGGCAGGCCAAGCGTGATCCCGACCATAAAGGCAAAGACCGTCGCGAAGGGCGCAATCTTCAAGACCTCCCACGCGCCTGCGATCATCCGGCTGAAGACGTCGCGCGCGAGGTTGTCGCCGCCGAGCAAGTAGTAAGCGTAGTCACCCTCACCAGCCCCAGCGAGCGGGGTGCCGGGCACCTTGTTCTTCATGCCCGAGACCTGGGTCAGCGGCTCATGCGTTATGATCATGTCCATTGCCGCAAAAAGCCCGGTGAACACCCAGAACATTACCAGCCCGAAACCGACCATGCCGACGGGGCTGTCGAAAAGCTTGCCGTAGAGTCCCAGATTTTGTTTGAAGACGATGGAGGCCGCGAAAACCACGACGAGCGCGATCCAGACCGGCAAGAGCCGCGTTGATATCGCCCCGATGATCCCCTTGGCCTCGATGCCCGGGACAAGGATCCCGCCGACGAGATAGGCGAGGAGTGTCGCGACGACGACCGCAAAACTCCACTTCACGACCATCCCGGCGTAGTCCGCCGGGCCACGCACCCCGATGAGCATGTCGCCCACGGTTTGAGCGGCCGTGAAGAAAGACAGTGCGATCTGCGCGATCACCGCGATCAAGAACACGGCCGTTGCCGTGAACAGGATAGGGTTCAGTACGCCGCCAAGAACGCCGGTCCAGGTTAAAGGTTCCATGATCCCAGCCCTCCTTAAGCGATGCGAATGCGTGGATTGAGAAAGACATAGCCGATGTCAGATATCAGCTGTGTCACGAGCACGACAAACACGGCCACTACCGAACAGGCCAAAAGAAGCTCGATGTCGTTGTTGCCGGCGGCCTGGACCAGCGTCCAGCCAAAGCCCTTGTAGTTAAAGAGCGTCTCCACGATCACCACGCCGTTCAAGAGCCACGGGAATTGCAGCATGATCACGGTAAACGGGGCGATCAGCGCATTCCGTAGCGCGTGTTTCAAGACGATGCTTTGGAAGCTCACGCCCTTCAGGCGCGCGGTTCGGATGTACTGTGCGGTCATCACCTCGGTCATCGAGGCGCGTGTCATTCGGGCGATGTAACCCATCCCGTAAAGCGCAATGGTCAGCACCGGCAGGAAGAAGTTTTCAAACGTCGCATTCTCTGCCGCGCTTGTCGCTGTGCCTTTGAACCATTTTAGCCCCGTCGCGGATGACGCGAAAACGGTGATGAAGATAACGCCCGAAACGTATTCCGGCGTCGCCGTGGACGCGATGGAGAAGGTCGAGAGGCTGCGGTCAAGCTTCGATCCCTCGCGCATCCCGGCGAGCACGCCCACCAGCAAGGCGGCGGGCACCATGAGGAGCATGACCCAGAACATAAGCTTGCCGGTCAGGCCGAGCCGCGTTGCGATGATCGAGGACACGTCATCCCTGAAGACCGAGGATTGCCCCCAATCGCCCTGCAACACTCCACAGAAACTCGGGGCATCTGCCGGATCGGTTCCCGGGGCGATGCAACGTCCCGTGATGCTGCCATCTTCGGCCTCAAGCGTCCATCCCGGCAGGACCCCAAGCCATTGCCCGTACTTGACCGGCAAAGGCTGCATGTACCCGTTCTTTTCCAGCCATGAGACGACCTGTTCGTCGCTCATCCGCATATCGCCTTGCGTCTTGGCGAGCTTCTCGAGGTTGGGAAACAGGTTTGTCAGAAAGAAAACGATGAACGTCAGGCACAAGGCCGTCAACAACATTACCCCGGCGCGGCGCAGTATGAATAGGCCCATGGGATCCCCTGTGTTTGTCCGCCAAGCGCGCCTTTGCGGCGTCTCTTCTATCCAAGCGGGCCCCCGGACAGCCTTGGCGGTATCGTCGTGAAAGGGGCCGCGCGATTGCCCGCGCGGCCCCAGTTTTCAGTGGCGTCAGGCGGCGACGCCCCACTTGTAGTGATGATGCTCGAACGAGATGTGCATATCGAGCCCGACAAACCCATCGCGGTAGTGCCGGTAGAGCGAGCGCCAATAGGGCTGGATCGTCACGCCCTCTTCCTGGATCAGCGCCTGACCGCGTGCCATCAACTCGCGCCGCTTGTCGGCGTCGGCGATTGAGAGAGCTTCGGTCAGGATGCCGTCGAATTCAGAGTTCGACCATCCAAACTCGTTCCAGGCCTCGCCCGAGCGATAAGCCAACGCCCAGATCTGGACTCCAAGCGGGCGGTGGTTCCAGTTCGTCGAGCTGAACGGATACTTTGTCCAGTCGTTCCAGAAGGTCGAACCGGGCAGGATCGTCCGCTTGACGTTGATGCCCGCATCGCGGAGCTGTGCGGCGACGGCGTCCGTGGTGTTGCGGCGCCAGTCGTCGTCGATCGAGATGATCTCGTGCTCGTAATCGCCCATCCCGGCTTCGTCCATCAACGCCTTGGCGCCGGCAGGATCGTAGACCACCGGCGGCAGTTCGGCATATTCCGGATGCACCGGGGCAACATGGTGGTTTTCGGCAGGAACACCGAGGTTGGAGTAGCCCAGTTCGAGGCACACGGCATTGTCGACCGCCATGGCCAGAGCCTTGCGCACGCGGGCATCCTCATAGGGCCGAACGCCGTCAACCTCTGCCACCTGGTTCGGGCGCACAACTATGGTTGCGCCGGTCACGACCTCGGACTTGTTCAGACCGATGGCATCCATGATCTCGATGAATTCACCAACCGATTCATGCAGCATGTCGACTTCTTCGGATTCGATCGCGGCCAGCCAGGCGGCTGGGTCTGTCCCGTAGTCGATGTACTCGACCGTATCGACGAAGGGCCCGCCATAGACATCGGTGCCCCACCAGGTATGCCCCTCGGCGCGGGTCAGCACGCATTTCACGCCAACCTCAAGCTCGGACATCACGTAGGGGCCGGTGCCGATGAACTCGTTGGGGTTTGCGGGATCATAGCTCGAATGAACAATCGCCGCCGGATAGTCGGCCATGCCGGGGATGAGCGAGATGTCCGGCGTCGACGGACGCAGGACGATCGTCATGTCGTCGACAACCTCGATGGCCCCTTCGCGGGCCGCGCTTGTGGCCTCATCGACCAAGGTTCCCATCCGTGCGGCCATCGAGTTGCCCTCAACGCCGCTTTCGCACCAACGCGCGATGTTGCGCGCGACGTCATCGGCGGTCAGGGGATCTCCGTTCTGCCACGTCACGCCAGGGCGAACCTTGAGCGTGTACTCGGTGGCATCGTCATTCACTTCCCAGCTTTCCAGAAGCATGCCGCGGAAGGTACCGTCGTTGTTGTACTCAACAAGGTACTCCATCGTGCCGCGTGTCTGGTTCGCGATCTCGGACCAGTCCGCGGTGCGGGTGTCTTTCAGAGCGCGAACGCTCATTTGCACCCGTACGGTGCCGCCTGCTTGTGCGTGGCCGGCCGCCTGCGCGGGCGCATGGGCCCCGATCAATGAATAGGCCGCTGCCGACGAGACACCAAGCGCCGAGGCACGGGTCAGAAATTCACGGCGGCTTAGTTTGCCCTCGCGGTGTTCTTCCGCATACATCTCGGCCGCCCAATGCACGCCTTTGGTTCGTTTGGTTTCGGTGATCATGTGGGTCATTCGCTCCCTGCTAGACCGGCATAATTTTCGTTGTGCGTTTTTTGACGCCAGGCGCATTGCGTTGCTTTGGCTATGTTTGCCGTGAAATCCCGCGCCCTTAGCGCGCATTGCGCACCGTTTCTCGGCCAACGTCAATGCCTAGAACAGTCCGAACGTATAACAAAAACGACACGAGACTTGGACGAAAGCGACATCTGGCGAGAAATCAGGCAGCGTCTGCTCAGTATTCCGGCGATGCCCTTGCGTCAGGCCGAGCGGCGGAATGCGGTGGGTGTGAGGCCGGTTTTGCCCTGGAAGGCGCGCGTGAAATAGGCTGCCGATCGAAAGCCCAGGCGCCGCGAAATCTCGGATACGGTCATATCGGTATCCTGCAGCATCCGGCGCGCTTCGAAGTGCACGCGGTCCGCCAAAAGGCGCGAGGCGGACTTGCCACAGGCGTTGCGACAAGCGCGGCTCAGGTGTGTGGGCGTAACGCCAAGGCGCGCGGCATAGGCCGAAACCCCGGCACCCGACCGGAAATCGCGTTCGACCAGGGCGGTAAACGCCTGCACCAGTTGTTCAGACGCCCCACCGCGGGAGGTTTCAACGGCAAGCTCCGCATGGCGCTCAAGCCAGATCGCAATCAACCCGGCATGGTGGCGCATCGCGCGTTCGGCACCGGGGGCCGCATTGCGTTCTTCGCGCTCAAGCGCGTCGATTAGCGCGGTCAGTTCCGCCTGCTGAAACCCGTCATGCAGGCGCAAATGCATCGCCGTATCGGGAAATTCGCTGCGCATGATGCGTGGAAAGTGCACGACATAGCCAAAGACGCTGCCCATCATGCCAAAGCCGTGCATCGTGCCCGCAGGCAGGAAAATCGCGTTATGGGGCCCGTAACCACGCGTTTTGCCGGCGATGGTGATGCTGCCTTGCCCACGGGTGAACCACAAAAGCACCGGTCGGCTGTAGCTGCGCATGGCTTCCGTGCGCCATTTCTGGCCACGGGCCATTTGTTGCATCGACGCGATACTAAACCCTGCGTCGGGATCGGTCAGTTGCAGCATAGTATGGCCCCCCACAGACCGTACACTCGGCACCAAAATGCGCCAGCGTTCCCCAACGCTGAACAGTTAACCGGGATTGTCCTCAAAAGGGGGATAGGGTCAATGGGCGTCGTGCCAGATCCAGTCACCCATGCGCGCACGGAACCAACTGCGTTGCCTTTTCGCATATTGTCGTGTCAGCGTGATCATTCGCTGGGCAACGGTGTCGAGATCAAGGCGGTTGTCGAGATGCGCCATCAGCTCCGCCGCACCGATTGCTTTGGCCGAGGGGCGTGCGCTGGACCAGTTCGGGCGGTTTTCACGCGCTTCCTCTAACGCACCACCCGCCAGCATCGCGGCCACGCGCGCTTCGATCCGCGGGTTCAGCCAGTCTGGCGGTGCGTTCAGGACAATCGCCTCTGTTTTCGCACGCGGAAGCAAGGCGGGCCCCGTGTCATCCTGCCAATCGGCCAAACCTCGGCCGGTGGCGGTAAGCACCTCCCAGGCGCGCTGAATTCTGACGGGGTTGCTTTGGTCGATGCGCGCAGCCGTCGCGGCGTCCAGCTCGCCCAGCAGGGCAGGGGCGCCTTCCTGTAACAGGCGCGTGCCGGCTTCTGCGCGCACTTCCGGGGGCGTTTCAGGGATGTCTGCCAAGCCTTCTGTGAGAGCTGAAAAATAAAGCCCGGTGCCGCCAACGATGACGATCTGGGTCCGCTCGACCAACGGCGCCACATCGCGCAGCCATGCGCCAACCGAGTAGGCGCAATCACCAGGCACGTGCCCATAAAGCGCGTGCGGCGCGCGCGCCGTGTCTTCCACCGATGGACGGGCTGTCAGGACGCGCCAATCACCATAGACCTGCAGCGCGTCGGCATTGATGATCGTCGCGCCGGTACGGTCCGCGATCTCAAGTGCAAGGCTGCTCTTGCCGCTGGCCGTTGGCCCCGCGATCAGGATCGGCGACTCACGGCTCAGCCTGCGCAAAATGTCCCCGGTTCGACCCAATGTCGCGCCCTTGCCAATTGAACCCGAAGGCGTTTTCCGACATTTTGCGCCGCAACGCAAAACCGTCCGGATTCCACCGGATGACGGAAGAAGGCATGGGGATATGAGCACAGCGACAGAGCCGAATGCCGACACGACCTATCGCCGAGTGATGCTCAAGATTTCCGGTGAGGCCCTGATGGGCGATCAGGGCTTTGGCCTGCATCCCCCGACCGTCGACCGGATCGCGCATGAGGTGAAATCGGTTCATGATCTTGGCGTTCAGATCTGCATGGTCATCGGGGGTGGCAACATCTTTCGCGGGCTTCAGGGCAGCGCGCAGGGGATGGAGCGGACGACAGCCGACTACATGGGTATGCTCGCCACGGTGATGAACGCCCTCGCGGTTCAGTCGGCACTTGAAGGTCTGGGCATCCACACACGGGTGATCAGCGCCATTACGATGAACGAAGTGGCCGAGCCCTACATTCGGCGCCGTGCTGTGCGCCATCTTGAAAAGCAGCGGGTCTGCATCTTTGCCGCCGGGACCGGAAATCCCTATTTCACGACGGATACGGCGGCGACGTTGCGCGCCAATGAGATGAGCTGCGAGGCGATTTTCAAAGGGACGAAGGTTGACGGGGTCTATGACAAAGACCCCAACAAACACGACGACGCCAAGCGCTATGACAAAATCACCTATGACGATGTCCTGCAAAAGCATCTTGGCGTGATGGACGCGTCCGCAATTGCGCTGGCGCGCGACAACGACCTGCCGATCATCGTGTTTTCACTGGACGAACCGGGCGGGTTTCGCGGCATTCTGGCGGGGCGGGGGACGTATACCATCGTCCAGGGCTAAGGCGCGCATCTGGCGGGCAGCGCTTTCCATTTCGGCGGTGAACATGTATTCCCACACCGCGAAGCGATATATCGAAGGTACGCGCCACAGAGCGCGGCAACGGGGGCAAAAACATGGCTGATGCAGAGTTTGATCTGGATATTGATGATCTGCAGCGCCGGATGGACGGGGCTATGTCAGCGTTGCGCGGCGAATTCGGCACGCTGCGCACGGGCCGTGCGTCCGCCACGATGGTTGAACCGGTCATGGTCGACGCCTATGGCGCGATGACCCCGATTAATCAGGTCGGAACGGTCAATGTGCCAGAACCCCGTATGGTGACGATCAATATTTGGGACAAGGCCCTGGTGGGCAAAGCGGAAAAGGCCATCCGTGAGAGTGGGCTGGGCATCAATCCTGTGGTCGACGGCACGATCATCCGCCTGCCGATCCCTGAACTGAACGAAGAACGGCGCCGCGAGCTGACAAAGGTTGCTGCGCAGTATGCCGAGAGCGCGCGCGTTGCGATCCGGAACGTGCGCCGTGACGGCATGGATCAGCTCAAGAAGATGAAGTCTGACGGTATGAGTGAAGATGACCACAAAGTCTGGGCCGATGAGGTGCAAGACCTTACTGATGCCGCAATTGCAGGCATAGACAAAGCCTTAGAGACGAAACAGGAAGAGATCATGCAGGTCTGACCTGCGGTCAGGAGTATCCGGTGCAAGACGGTCCGAACCACGTCGCAATTATTATGGACGGCAATGGCCGTTGGGCGCAGAAGCGCGGGCGTCCGCGCCTCTATGGCCACCACGCAGGCGGGCGCCGGGTCCGCGAAATTGTCGAGGCCTGTCCCGACCTTGGGGTAAAATACCTGACGGTTTTTGCCTTCTCGACCGAGAACTGGAAACGGACCCAGGCCGAAGTATCGGGCCTGATGGCCTTGTTCCGGCGCTACATCGCGAAGGAATCGCAGAACCTGCTCGAAAACGGGGTGCGTGTCCGCTTCATCGGCGACCGCATGCGCCTTGATGAGACGCTGGTGCGTCTGATGGACGAGCTTGAGCTGCTGACGGCGGACAATGACGTCGTGCACCTGACAATTGCATTGAACTACGGCGGCCGGGATGAGGTGGCGCGGGCGACCAAGCGCCTGGCCCGTGAAGTCGCCGCCGGACATATCGACCCTGAGACGGTGGATGCCGAAACGCTGGCGCGCTTTCTGGATACGTATGTCTTGCCAGATCCCGACCTTGTCATTCGCACGTCGGGCGAGGCACGGATTTCGAACTTCCTGCTCTGGCAATCAGCGTACTCGGAATACGAGTTCATCGATACGCTGTGGCCCGATTTCGGACGTGAGGAGTTTGCCCGCGTTGTCGGCGGCTACACAACGCGCGACCGTCGCTTTGGTGCCGTTCCCGGATGAGCGCGGCCTCCGGGCAATGGGATGATCTTGCAACGCGACTGATTTCCGGTGCGGCTTTGGGGGCCATCGGCCTCGTTCTCGCATGGCTCGGGGGTTTTTGGTTCCATCTGCTGGTCTGCGCCGTCTGCGGCACCATGATCTGGGAACTCGCCCGGATGCTGGGCGGCGGGGCTGAGGCCACGCTGCTGGCATTAGTGTCTACCGGGCTGTTGCTTGTGGCTGGCGAAGTGCCACCCGGCTTTGCGCTGCCGCTCGTCGTGGCGCCGGCGCTGTTTGGGATCGGGCGGCTTGAGCACAACCGCACGGTGTTTGCGCTTTATGCCGTGATGATCCTGCTCGCCGGGTATGGCTTGATGATCCTGCGCGATGATTTTGGCTTTGTCTGGATGCTGTGGCTCGTCAGCGTGGTGATCGCGGCCGATATCGCCGGGTACTTCGTGGGCCGGGCGGTCGGCGGCCCCAAGTTCTGGCCGAAGGTCAGCCCCAAGAAAACATGGTCCGGCACGGTTGCGGGTTGGGTCGGGGCAGCGCTGGTGGCGGCGTTTTTCATGGCCCAAACCGGTGCGGGCAGCGAGTTGATCGGAATTTCAATCGCCCTCGCCATGGCCGGCCAGCTGGGCGACATCGCTGAAAGTGCCGTAAAACGCAAATGCGCGGTGAAGGACAGCTCGTCCCTTATCCCCGGGCACGGCGGCCTCTTTGATCGATTTGACGCAATGCTCGGCGCGTCGATCTTTCTTTTGCTGGTCGAACAGCTTGTCGATTTTCCCCCACCGCCGATACTTTGAACATGGTGCGGAGGGTCAGCATATTCGGGTCCACAGGATCCATCGGGTGCAACACGGTCGAATTGATCGCGGCGGCGCCGGAGGCCTATGACGTCAAGGCACTCACCGGTGGCCGCAATGTTGAGACGCTGGCAAAGCAAGCGCGGCTCCTGAAGGCCGATCTCGCGGTGACAGCGCACGAGGAAAGCTACCCAAAGCTTAAGGCCCTGCTTGCCGGATCGGGGATCGAGGTGGCGGCAGGCGCTGCGGCGATCATCGAGGCGGCGGAGCGTCCCGCAGATTGGGTCATGTCGGCCATTGTCGGCGCCGCAGGCCTGCCGCCGGGGCTAAAGGCGCTGGAGCAGGGCCGAACGCTGGCACTCGCGAACAAAGAGAGTTTGGTGACCGCCGGGCCGCTGGTGATGGCGACGGCGCGGGCACATGAGGCGACGATCCTGCCCGTCGATAGCGAGCATTCCGCGATTTTCCAGGCCCTCGTTGGCGAAGACATCGCTTCTGTCGAGCGGATCGTTATCACCGCGTCAGGTGGAGCTTTTCGAGACTGGCCGACGGAGAAGCTCGCGTCTGCCACGCTGGCCGAGGCGAGCGCACATCCCAATTGGGATATGGGCCAACGCATCACAATCGACAGCGCCAGCTTGTTCAATAAGGCCTTGGAAATCATTGAAACTCATGAGTACTTTGGCGTCTCGCCCGCACGGATTGAGGCGATTATTCACCCTGAGTCGCTTATCCACGCGTTGGTTGGGTTCACCGATGGCGCGCTCATGGCGCATATCGGGCCGCCGGATATGCGCCACGCCATAGGGTTTGCGTTAAACTGGCCCGATCGGCGCCATATCCCGGTGGAGCGGCTCGATCTTGCGGCTGTGGGCCAGTTGACCTTCACGGCGCCCGACACAGATCGCTACCCAGCGCTGCGGCTCGCGCGCGAAGTGATGGAGATGGGCGGGCTGTCCGGAGCGGTTTTCAACGGATCGAAAGAGCGGGCGCTAGATGCCTTTATTGATGGCAAAATCGGATTTCTGGATATGGCGCGTGTTGTCGAGGCGACACTTACAAAGCTGTCATCCGATAGCCATATGTCTGCCGGAATCACGCTGGAGAACGTGCTTGAATCAGATCGCCAGGCGCGGGCCGTCGCGGACGGCGCCATTGCAACGCTACGGGGCTAGGTAGAGATAGATGGACATTCTGGGGCTGATCCCGTCGTTCGGTGGTGTGTTGTTCACGCTCGCGGCGTTCATCATTGCACTCTCGGTCATCGTCGCAATCCACGAATACGGCCACTACATCGTCGGACGATGGTCTGGAATTCATGCCGAAGTGTTTTCCATCGGGTTTGGTCCGGTTCTTTACTCACGCGAAGATCGGCGGGGCACCGTCTGGCAAATCGCGGCGTTGCCGTTTGGCGGTTACGTGAAGTTCAAGGGCGATGCGGATGCGGCAAGCGCCCCGGATTCCGAGCTTGTCTCAGGTCTGACGCCCGATGAGCGGCGCATGACGATGCAGGGCGCCCCGCTTTGGGCGCGCGCGGCAACGGTTGCTGCGGGCCCTTTGTTCAACTTCATCCTGTCGATCATTGTTTTCTCGGTCCTAATCATGTCGCGCGGGGTCACCAGTGACCCGCTGACGGTTGCGGACGTGACCCCGCTGCCGTTTGACGAAATCGGCCTGGAGGCCGGGGATGAGATCCTGTCGATCGCCGGGATTGAGATCGCGGATGTGGAGGGGTTCAGCGACATCACCGCCGAGCTGCCCGAAGAACCGCAACTCGAATACCTGGTTCAGCGGGGCGATGGCACCGAAACGGTGGTCGCCCCGCATCCGCTGACCACCCTTGTCGTCAGCCTGCAACCGCGATCGGCGGCCATGGATGCGGGTCTTCGTGTGGGCGATGTCATCACAGCAATCAACGACGCGCCGACGGTTCTTTTTGAGACGCTGCGCGAGGCGGTGGGCAACTCGGATGGTCAGCCGCTGGCGCTGGACGTGTGGCGCGATGGCGAGATGATCGAGATGACGCTGACGCCCAAGCGCGTGGACCTGCCTTTGCCAGAAGGCGGATTCGAGACGCGCTGGCTGATCGGTATATCGGGCGGGACGTATTTCACGCCAGAAACCGAAACGCCGGGCGCATGGCGTGCCTTTGGCTATGGCGTCGATCAAACGGTCTTCATCATTCAAAGCTCGCTGTCGGCGCTCTACAATGTTGCCGTTGGCGCAATCTCATCCTGTAACCTAAGCGGGCCCATCGGCATTGCCGAAACCTCGGGTGATGTCGCCAGCCAGGGGCTGATCGACTTCATCTGGTTCATTGCAGTGCTGTCCACAGCAGTGGGGCTGATCAATCTGTTTCCCATTCCGATACTGGATGGTGGCCACCTGGTTTTTCACGCCTGGGAGGCGGTCTCTGGCAAACCACCCAGCGACCGCGCGCTGAAAGTCATGATGATAGCGGGGCTTACGGTTGTCCTGTCGTTCATGCTGTTTGCATTGTCGAACGACATTCTGTGCCCCTAAACCGGCATCGACGGGCCGTAATCCCGCCACAATCGACACCTATCCCATCCTCCATTGGGTCTAATCGACCAAAGGTTCTAGACGGAGGAAGAGATGAAGCGCGCAGCCCTCAAGTATCCGGGTTTGGCTATCATGGCCGATCTGTACCTGGACCGCTTCGTCTACGGCACTCTCATCGTGGCGGCTTTGCTCGCCGGGACCTACCTCTACTCATAGAAGACCCCTCTACAGCATCCCCAGCGTGGCGGCGTCCGGAACTCACCGGACGCCGCTTGCGTTTAGGCCGACGCCCTTTTGACAAGGGGTGCGCCAGCCGGTACTCAGCTTAAAAAAGTATCACGGTGGACGGGCAGAGATGGGCATCACGCGCGGGGGCAGCGGCGGTCTGGGGCACCTTGGCACCAGATGGGCGTTCCAAGTTTCACTCGTCATAGTCATCCTGGCGGCGAGCCTCTTCACGCCGAGCGCAAGTAAAGCGCAAGAGTTCGTGTTCGATCAGTTTGTGGTCGAGGGAAATCAGCGGGTCGATGCGTCTACTGTGCTAAGCTACGCCGAGCTTGAGCGGGGTGTTGCGGTGTCCCCAGGTGAGCTCAACACCGCCTTCCAGGACATTCTTGCGTCGGGGTTGTTCGAAACGGTCGATCTTGAACCCCGGGGCCGTACGCTTTTGATCAGCGTGACCGAGTGGCCCACGATCAATCGCATCGCGGTTGAAGGGAACCGGCGGCTCGACGATGAAGCGCTGCTCTTGCTCGTGAGCTCAAGCCCGCGCAGGGTCTATTCGCCGACGCTGGCCGAAGCAGACGCCGAAGCGATTTTGACCGCCTACGAGACCCAGGGGCTGTTGGCGGCCACGGTGGAGCCCAAGATCATCCGGCGTTCGGATAATCGCGTCGATCTGGTGTTCGAGGTGACCGAAGGCCGTGTCGTTGAAAATGAGCGCGTCGCGTTCGTGGGTAACCGCAGCTATTCCGAGCGGCGCCTGCGCCGGGTGCTTGAGACCAAGCAAACCGGGATTTTGCGGAGCTTTATTCGTCGCGACAGCTTTGTGGCGGACCGGATCGACTTTGACAGGCAGGTGCTTTCCGATTTCTACATGTCACGGGGGTTCGTGGATTTCGAAGTCCTGAGCGTGACGACCGAGCTTTCGCGTGAGCGCAACGCGACATTCATCACCTTCAACCTTCGGGAAGGGCAGCGTTTTCGCTTTGGCAATGTCAGCGTCACGTCGGATATCGCTGACCTTGACACCGATGCCTATCTCGATGTGGCCCGGATACGAACGGGTCGGTTCTACACGCCCGTTGCCATCGATCTGTCGATCACACGGATGGAGGGGCTGGCCCTGCGCGAGGGCCGGGATTTCATCCGGGTCGAGCCACGCGTGCTCCGCAACGACCGCGATCTGACGCTCGATATCGAGTTTCAGGTGACGCGTGGCCCCCGCGTGTTGGTCGAGCGCATCGATATCGAGGGCAATCAGACCACGCTCGATCGCGTGATCCGGCGGCAGTTCAACGTCGTAGAGGGCGATCCCTTCAATCCACGTGAGATTCGCCAGGCGTCAGAGCGGATCCGCGCGCTTGGCTTCTTTGCCGACGTCTCGGTGGCGTCGCGGGAAGGGTCGGCGCCCGACCAGGTCGTCATCGATGTGGATGTGGAAGAGCAACCGACCGGGTCCCTGGGCTTTGGCGCGTCGTTTTCGTCAGATTCCGGTGCGGGTCTCGTACTCAGTTTCTCCGAGTCCAACTTCCTCGGGCGCGGCCAATCGGTTTCGTTCAATCTCAACACAACCGACGATACCGGCAGCACTCAGATCACCTTTACCGAGCCATCGTTCATGGCGCGCGATCTGTCGCTTTCTCTCTCTGCGTTCCAGATCACCAGTGATCAGGACAATTCATTCTTCAGCACCGAACGGCTGGGCGCGCGTGTGGCGCTGGCCTTTCCGGCGGGGGAGAATCGGCGTCTCCAATTCCGCTACGAGATCTCGCAAGATGAGGTTTTTGACGTTGACCCGGACAGCTCTCCGATCCTGATCGCGGAACAGGGTGAGCAGACCCTCAGTGAGATTGGTTATACATACTCATACGACAGCCGACGCTCGGGCCTGAACCCCAATGCCGGTGTGCTGCTGTCGTTCAGCCAAGACTATGCGGGTCTGGGGGGGGATATCGAATATATCCGTTCGACCGCGCGTGCGATCGCGCAGACCCGGGTCCTGAACGAAGAGGTGACACTGCGCGCCTCGTTTGAGGGCGGCAACATTACCATGCTGAACGATCAGGTTAGCCGCCTGACGGACCGCTTCTTTCTGACATCGCGCCAGTTGCGCGGCTTTGACTTCCGCGGCACCGGCCCGCGCGATCTTGATGCTGAGAACGACGATGCCTTGGGCGGCAACAACTTTGTGTCCGCCAAGTTTGAAGCCGATTTCCCGCTTGGATTTGCCGAAGACCTCGGGATCAGCGGCGGTGTCTTCCTCGACATGGCGTCGGTCTGGGGCCTGGACAACACAGATGGCGCAGGCGGGCCGGACTCGGTCGATGACGGCTTTTCGCTGCGGTCCTCAATCGGGATTTCGATCTTTTGGGAAACCCCCATCGGACCGCTGACCTTCAACTTCTCGGAAGTCTTGCAAAGCGAAGACTTCGATGAGGAGCGGAGCTTCGATATCGCGATCACGGCGCGGTTCTAGCGATGCACCGCCGTGCCTTCTTGGCCGGGCTTATGGGTCTGGCTTTGCCCGGCGCGGCGGGGGCTCAGGGCGGCAGCGACCCGGTTCTTACGATTGACCCCGACCGGTTGTTTGCCGAGACGGCATTTGGCCAACGCGCACTCCGCTCGATAGAGGAACGCAGCACAGTGCTGGCCCGTGAAAATCGCAGGATTGAGGCGGAGCTCATCGCGGAAGAACGCGCGCTGACAGAACAAAGACCTTCTTTGTCGGTCGAAGAGTTTCGCGCCCTGGCCGACGCCTTTGATGAAAAGGTGCAGCGTCTGCGTGAAGAGCAAGACGCCAAAACCCGCGAAATCCAAGGGCTGCGCGAAGACGAGCAGCAACGGTTTCTGGGCGAGATCGCGCCCATCCTTTCAAACTTGATCGTCGAGCGCGGCGCCTCGGTCGTGGTTGACCGGAGGTCGGTGTTCTTGTCGGCCGCGCGCGTCGACATCACCGATGACGCAATACGCATGATCGACGATGAACTTGGGGACGGGACTGCGACCCCGCAAACCGACGATTGACCACGCCGCTTGTCACGCAACGTGGCGGTTGCTACGCACGGCCAACTGAAGGAATGCCGCCGACATGACCGAACTGAAGACTGCGGATATCGACCTGATCCAACGGATTATCCCACATAGGTATCCGTTCCTTTTGGTGGATCGCGTGGTTGAGATCGACGGAACCAAAAGCGCGGTTGGCCTGAAAAACGTCACCATTAACGAGCCGCATTTCCAGGGACATTTCCCCGGCGCCCCGATCATGCCAGGCGTCACACTGATCGAGGCCTTGGCTCAGACGGCTGCGGTGATGGTTGGTGTGACCGAGGGGTATGCCGACAAGGAGTTCCTCGTCTATTTCATGACGGTGGACAAGGCGAAGTTTCGGCGCAAGGTCGTGCCGGGGGATGTTTTGCGTCTGCATGTCGAAACGCTGCGTGGCGGTGGCAAGGTATGGAAGTTTACCGGACGGGCCGAGGTGGAGGGTGAGCTTGCGTGCAGTTGCGAGTTCACGGCCATGATGGACCTGCCGAAGGACACATGAATGTCGGTCGATCCCTCAGCTGAGATCCACCCGTCGGCGGTGGTCGAGCCCGGGGCCAGGATTGGCCCAAAGGCGCGTGTTGGTCCGTTTTCGGTCATTGGTGGCGATGTGACACTCGCCGCGGGCGTGGTCGTCAAGTCGCATGCCGTCGTCACCGGTCGCACGACCATCGGCGCAGAAACTGAGATCTTTCCCTTCGCGTCGATTGGAGAGATCCCGCAGGATCTGAAGTTCAAAGGGGAAGATACGCGCCTGACCGTCGGCGCCCGCAACCGCATTCGCGAGGGTGTGACGATGAACACCGGGACCGAGGGTGGCGGCGGCGTGACCGAGGTTGGCGATGACTGTCTTTTCATGACGGGCGCGCACGTGGCGCACGATGCCAAGGTGGGCAATCGCGTGATCGTTGCCAATCAGGGCGCGATTGCCGGGCATTGCGTGATCGAGGATGACGTGATCATCGGTGGCCTATCTGGGATCCACCAATGGGTGCGCGTTGGACACGGGGCGATTATTGGGGCCGTCACGATGGTGACCAATGACGTGATTCCGCACGGCCTTGTGCAAGCGCCGCGGGGGGAGTTAGACGGACTCAACCTGGTCGGACTGAAACGCCGCGGGGTAGGGCGCTCGGACATCACGGCGCTGCGGGCGGCCTACCAGATGCTGGCACAGGGCGAAGGCGCGTTTCTCGAAAGGGCTCGCCGTCTGGGCGAGGAAACCGAAAGCGACTATGTCCGCGAGATCGTCGATTTCATCCTCGGCGCCTCGGATCGCCACTTCCTGACGCCGAGGTAGGCAGCCATGCTCGCGTTCATTGCCGGGGAAGGGGCGTTGCCGGCGAAACTTGTGGCGGCTCAGTCAACGCCGCCGCTGATCTGTGAGCTTGAGGGGTTTGAAAGCGGGCTCTCGCCGGATCCGTTGGTCTTTCGCATCGAGCGGTTGGGCAGTTTCCTCGCAGAACTGACGGAATGCGGCGTGACCGAGGTGTGCTTTGCCGGGGCTATTCGCCGCCCACCGCTTGATCCGTCCTTGGTCGACGCGGCGACCATGCCTCTGGTCCCGCGCATGATGCAGGCGCTGCAAGCGGGGGACGATGCCGCGTTGCGGACGGTGATCGCGTTTTTCGAGGAAGCGGGGTTTGCCGTGCGTGCGGCGCACGAGCTGGCGCCAGAGCTTTTGCCGGAAGCGGGCACACCGACCGAGGCGCAGCCGAGTGACAGAGACAAACAGGACGCAGCACGGGCCGCAAACCGGGCCACACTTCTGGCGCCCGCGGATATCGGCCAGGCGCTGGTCGTTGCCTCCGGTCAAGTCCTTGCAGTTGAGGCTGTGGGCGGGACGGACTGGATGCTGGCGTCTCTGGCGGGCGACAGACGTCCGCCAGGGCCATCGGGTGGCATCCTCTATAAGGCACCAAAGCACGGGCAGGATCGCCGGATCGACCTTCCGGTGATCGGTCCCGCGACCGTCGCGGGCGCAAGGGCTGCGGGGCTTGCTGGCATCGTGGTTGCGGCGGGTGGTGTCATGGTTCTGGATCTTCAGGAAACCATCGATGCCGCGAACGCCGCTGGTGTGTTCCTGTGGGTGCGCCCGGAATGAAGATCTTTCTGATCGCCGGGGAACCGTCGGGCGATCGGCTGGGTGCCGCGCTGATGGCCGGGCTCACGTCATTGCATCCGGGATTGGCCTTTGAGGGGGTCGGCGGCACGCTGATGACCGATCAAGGGCTCACCAGCCGCTTTCCCATGGGCGAGCTCAGCGTCATGGGCATTGCCGAGGTGCTGCCGCGCTACCGCCAGCTCACCCGGCGCATCCGGGAAACCGCCGACGCGATTATCGCGACACAGCCCGACGTCGTGGTCACCATCGACAGTCCCGATTTCTGCCTGCGGGTCCTACGCAAAGTGCGTGAGGCGGTGCCCGCCCAGAAAACAGTCCACTATGTCGCCCCCACGGTCTGGGCCTGGCGACCCCATCGGGCGCAAAGAATGGTTGGACTGGTGGATCACGTCCTGACGCTCTTCCCATTCGAGCCGCCCTATATGGAAGAGGCCGGGATCGCGGCGACCTTTGTCGGCCACCCTGTTGTCGCAGAGCCCCAAGCGACCGCGGCGGAGGCTGCGCAGTTCCGACAAGAGCGCGGGCTTGGCGAGGCACCGGTGATCCTTGCCTTACCCGGGTCCCGCCGCGGGGAAGTCGGTCGCCTCGCATCGATTTTCGGCGAAGCGTTGCGGCCGGTGATCACGCAGCGCCCGGAGGCGCGGGTGGTGGTCGTCGCCGCCGAACCCGTGGCCGATATGGTCCGGGATATGACCGCGCGGTGGCCGGGTGATCCGGTCATCGTCGATCCGCGCGGCATGCCCGTGGCCCAAGCAGAAGCGGACAAACGGGCCGCGTTTCGTGCATCCGATGTGGCGCTTGCGGCCTCGGGGACCGTGTCGCTGGAACTGGCGGCCGCGGACACGCCCATGGTCATTGCCTATGACATGAACTGGGTGTCGCGTCAGATCATCAAATCGATGTTGCGCATCGATACGGTCACGCTTGTGAACCTCGTGGCCGAAAGCCGTACGGTGCCCGAGTTTCTGGGGGCCGAGTGCAAGCCGGACAAGATTGCGCCCGCATTGCTCGAGCTTCTCGAAAATCCAACGGTCCAGGCCGACGCGCTGCGCCTGACCATGGAGCGGTTGGGCAAAGGGGGCGACGCGCCGGGGCTGCGCGCCGCGCGGGCGGTTCTGGGCGAAGTGTCCGAGCGTTAGCCCGCAAGCGCCGCGTTCAGGTTTTCGTCGATCCTCTCGAGGAAGCCCATTGTCGTCAGCCAGGACTGATCCGGCCCGACCAACAGCGCGAGATCCTTGGTCATAAAGCCTGATTCCACCGTCTCGACGATTACCCGCTCCAAGGTTTCGGCAAACCGCATCAGGGCAGCATTATCGTCAAGCTTCGCGCGATGCTTGAGACCGCCGGTCCAGGCATAGATTGATGCGATGGAGTTGGTCGACGTGGCTTTGCCGTCTTGGTGTTGGCGATAGTGCCGGGTCACAGTGCCATGCGCGGCCTCGCTTTCGACGATCTTGCCATCCGGTGTCATCAGTTGCGAGGTCATCAACCCGAGCGACCCAAAGCCCTGCGCAACCGTGTCAGATTGGACGTCGCCGTCGTAGTTCTTGCAGGCCCAGACGAAACCGCCGGACCACTTCATCGCGCTTGCCACCATGTCGTCGATCAGGCGGTGCTGATACTCGATACCCTTGGCGGCGAACTGATCTTTGAATTCCTCATCAAAGATCCGCTGGAAGATCAGCATGAACTGGCCGTCATATTGTTTGAGGATCGTGTTCTTGGTCGACAGATAAACCGGCCAGCCAAGGTTGAGGCCGTAGTTGAAAGACGCGCGGGCAAAGTCTTCGATCGAGGCGTCGAGGTTGTACATGCCCATGTAGACGCCAGAGGAGGGGGCGTCATACACCGTTTCTTCGATCACTTCCCCATCCGTGCCCTCGAATTTCAGCGTCAGCTTTCCGGGCCCCGGGAACTTGATGTCAGTCGCCTTGTACTGATCGCCAAAGGCATGGCGGCCGATGACGATGGGTTGTGTCCAACCGGGGACGAGGCGCGGCACGTTTTTGCAGATGATTGGCGCGCGGAAAACGACACCGCCAAGGATGTTGCGGATCGTCCCATTGGGCGAGCGCCACATTTTCTTCAGGCCAAACTCTTCAACCCGCGCCTCATCCGGCGTGATCGTGGCACATTTGACTGCGACGCCGACTTCCTTGGTCTTTTCGGCGGCGTCGATGGTGATCTGGTCGTCGGTGCGATCACGTTCTTCGATGCCGAGATCGTAATAGAGCAGATCAATGTCGAGATAGGGCAGGATCAGCTTTTGTTTGATGAAGTCCCACATGATGCGGGTCATCTCGTCTCCGTCCATCTCGACGATGGGGTTATCGACCTTGATCTTGGACATCGTAGGCTCCGAACCTGGGGGATTTGGTGCGGTGATAGCGCAAGTGTGCTAGGCGGGAAAGTACGGTATGCAATTGCATACCGTTATGTCGCAGTCAGTGAGCGCCAGCTCCAAACCACGCGTCCAACCGCCCCTTCAAATGCGCCCAAAGCGCCGGGGCTCCGCGGTTGACCTTCGCCCCCACGCGGCTCTCCAGCTGCGCGCGTGTGACGTTGTATTCGCTCCAGGTACCGCCGCCGGTTTCCAGATTGGCCACTACCGGCTGCACCCGGTCCACCGATTTGGCGAAGACCGCGTCGTCGCTCTCCGCCGCCTCAAACTCTTCCCACAGAGCGCAGTAGCTGGCGGCCTGGTCGTCGGGCAGCATGCCGAACAGCCGGTCCGCCGCCGCCTGTTCCGCCGCTTCCATCGCCGCAAGGTCATGATCGCCATGGATCGGATTGTCGCCTGCATCGATTTCCACGATGTCGTGCAGCAAGAGCATTTTGAGCACCCGATCGATGTTCACCGGGCGCTCTGCATGCTCGGCCAGCGTCATTGCGTAGAGCATGATGTGCCAGGAATGCTCGGCCGAGTTTTCCCGACGTGACCCATCGTGTATCGGTGTTCCGCGCAGAACGCCTTTCAGACGGTCCGCTTCGATCAGAAAATTGAACTGGGCCTCGAGGCGCGTGGTCATTCGCCGGTTAGCGTGTGGTTTCGGTCAGGCGGCGTTCGACATAGTCGGTCACCTGGCCGATCATCTGCTCCATATGCGGGTCTTCGAAGAAATGCCCCGCATTCTCGATTTCCTGATGGGTGATCGTGATGCCCTTCTGCTCATGCAGCTTTTGCACCAGCGCATGCGTGTCGCGCGGCGGGGCCACGCGGTCGGCGGTGCCGTTGATGATCAGGCCCGAGGACGGGCAGGGGGCCAGGAACGAGAAGTCGTACATGTTGGCCGGCGGCGAGACGCTGATAAAGCCGGTAATCTCGGGGCGTCGCATCAAAAGCTGCATGCCGATCCAGGCCCCGAACGAGAACCCGGCGACCCAGCAGTGCTTGGCGTTCTGGTTCATGGACTGCAGGTAGTCGAGCGCAGAGGCGGCGTCGCTCAGTTCGCCAATACCCTGGTCGTATTCGCCCTGACTGCGCCCGACGCCGCGGAAGTTGAACCGCAGGACGGTGAACCCCATCTCAAAAAAAGCGTAGTGCAGGTTGTAGACAACGCGATTGTTCATCGTGCCACCAAACTGCGGATGTGGGTGCAGGATGATGGCGATGGGGGCGTCTTTGATCTTTTGCGGGTGGTAGCGGCCTTCAAGCCGACCTTCGGGGCCAGGAAATATGACCTCGGGCATGGCGGTGGCGTTCCTTCGTTCTGCCCGCCTGCGTGTATTCTTGACGAATATGGGCGGGTTCTTTAGAATTATTCTAAACCCGGTACTAGGCCGGGATACGGGCTTCAGTGGACCTATGCTGCCCGTCGCGCGACGTCAATGATTACCGGGGGGAGGCGCCAGTGAAACTGAGCACCAAGGGACGCTATGCGATGGTTGCGCTGGCCGATCTGGCCCAAAGCGCAAGTGATACAAAGCTTGTTTCGCTGACCGAGCTGAGCAAGCGGCAGGATATCTCGCTGCCTTATCTGGAACAGCTGTTTGTAAAACTGCGGCGCGCGGGTCTTGTGGAAAGCGTGCGGGGGCCGGGGGGTGGATATCGTCTGGCACGTCCGGCCACGGAAATCCGCGTGTCCGAGGTGCTTGGCGCAGTCGATGAGACAGTGAGCGCGATGCATACCGGCGGCGGCGCCTCAGGCGCTTCGTCGGGGACGCGGGCGCAGTCGATGACCAACCGCCTGTGGGAGGGGCTGTCGGCGCATGTCTATGTCTTTCTGCATCAGACCCGTTTGTCTGATGTCGTCGGTAACGAACTGACGCCCTGTCCCGCCGTGCCGACTCTATTTACCGTCGTGGACGATTGATGTTGCGGCGCGTTGTCAGGCTGTGTGCGGTGTATCTGGACGCTCAGATCGTGTCTGAAGCAGAGATGGGCGGACGGTGGTGAGCAGTCGGGTCTACCTCGACTGGAACGCGACCGCGCCGCTGCGACCTGCGGCGCGTGAGGCGATGATTGCGGCAATGGACGTCGTCGGAAACCCGTCCGCTGTGCATGGCGAGGGGCGCGCGGCGCGATCCGTGGTTGAAAAGGCGCGGGCGCAGGTCGCCGCCGCGGTTGGCTGCGCGCTTGCCGAAGTGGTGTTCACTTCGGGGGCGACAGAAGCAGCTGCAGTTCTGGCGGGGCTCCCCGGGGCGGTCGTAGTCGAACCAACGGCGCATGACGCGGTTTGGGCGCATCGGCGTTCCTCCGATGAAGATGCGGGGCAGGGTGTGAGCTATGCCATGGGGCTTGCCAATTCCGAGACGGGTGTCATCGCGGAACTGCCCAAAAAGGATGGGGATGTGTGGATCACCGAGCAGGGCCAGGCAGATCGTCTCTTGCTCGATATCACGCAAGCTGTTGGTCGCATTCCGTTCTCCTTCGCCTGGTGCGGGGCCGACTTTGCCATTCTGAGTGCGCACAAACTGGGTGGGCCCAAGGGTGTCGGTGCGCTCATCCTGCGCGATGGTGTTGATATCAAACCTGTTTTGCCTGGTGGCGGGCAGGAAATGGGACGGCGGTCTGGCACGGAAAACGTGATCGGTATCGCAGGATTCGGCGCGGCCGCAGAGGCGGCGCAGCGTGACCTCGACACGGGCCAGTGGGATACGGTCGAAAAACTTAGAAATATTCTAGAAACAACTCTGGCCTCTGCCGCAAACGATACTATTTTTGTAGGACAAAAGTTAAAGCGGCTGCCCAACACTGCGTGCTTTGCAACGCCTGGGTGGAAGGGAGAGACGCAAGTGATGCAGATGGATCTGGCGGGCTTTGCGGTGTCGAGCGGGTCGGCCTGTTCCAGCGGTAAAGTGAAATCCAGTCGCGTCTTGCAGGCCATGGGCCTGTCCGACGCCGAGGCAAAAGGCGCCCTGCGCGTGTCGCTGGGTCCCACGACAACCGAAGACGAGATCGTGCGCTTCGCCGAGGTTTGGCAGCAGCACCACGAAAAATTCCGCCGACGCGCGGCGTAGGGCGAAAGAGGGAGATGGACAGGATGGCGGCACTGGACAGCACCAATGTCAAAGAGGGCGTCGATCAGGAAACGGTCGATGCGGTGAAATCTCTTTCGGGGACCTACAAGCATGGCTGGGAAACCGAGATCGAGATGGAGTACGCGCCGAAGGGCGTCGATGAAGACATTGTCCGCCTGATCTCGGAGAAGAACGAAGAGCCTGAATGGATGACCGAATGGCGTCTTCAGGCCTTTGCTCGCTGGAAGCAGATGGACGAGCCGGACTGGGCAATGGTCGATTATCCGAAGATCGACTACCAGGAACAGTACTACTATGCCCGTCCAAAGAGCATGGATGAAAAGCCGAAGTCACTGGATGAGGTCGATCCCAAGCTCTTGGAGACCTATTCAAAGCTGGGCATCCCGCTGAAGGAGCAGATGATCCTCGCGGGTGTTGAAGGCGCCGAAGACGCACCCGCCGAGGGCCGCAAGGTGGCGGTTGATGCGGTGTTCGACAGCGTCAGCGTCGGCACGACCTTCCAGGAAGAGCTGAAGAAGGCGGGCGTGATCTTCTGCTCGATTTCCGAGGCGATCAAAGAGCACCCCGAGCTGGTCAAGAAGTACCTGGGCTCTGTCGTCCCGCAATCGGACAACTTCTTTGCGACGCTGAACTCCGCCGTCTTCTCCGATGGTTCGTTCGTCTACGTGCCGCCGGGTGTCCGCTGTCCGATGGAGCTGTCCACCTATTTCCGTATCAACGCGGAGAACACGGGTCAGTTCGAACGTACACTGATCATCGCCGACAAGGGCTCGTACGTGAGCTATCTCGAAGGCTGCACCGCGCCGATGCGCGACACGCACCAGCTGCACGCGGCTGTGGTGGAGCTGGTGGCGCTTGAGGATGCCGAGATCAAGTATTCCACGGTGCAGAACTGGTATCCGGGCGATGAGAACGGCAAGGGCGGGATCTACAACTTTGTAACCAAGCGCGCCGATTGCCGAGGCGACCGGTCAAAGGTGATGTGGACGCAGGTGGAAACCGGATCAGCGATCACCTGGAAATACCCCTCGTGCATCCTGCGTGGCAATGAAAGCCAGGGCGAGTTCTATTCCATCGCCATCGCCAACAACATGCAGCAGGCCGACACCGGCACGAAGATGGTGCATCTGGGTAAGAACACCAAGTCGCGGATCGTATCCAAGGGGATCAGCGCGGGGCGCGCCCAGAACACCTATCGCGGGCTCGTGTCGATGCATCCCAAGGCCAAGGAAAGCCGGAACTACACGCAGTGCGACAGCCTGCTGATCGGTGACAAATGCGGGGCGCATACGGTGCCGTACATCGAGGTGCGCAACAACTCGTCCCGGGTGGAACATGAGGCGACGACCTCCAAGGTCGATGACGATCAGATGTTCTACTGCCGGAGCCGCGGCATGGACGAGGAAAAGGCCGTAGCGCTGGTGGTCAACGGCTTCTGCAAAGAGGTGCTGCAGGCGCTGCCGATGGAGTTTGCCATGGAAGCGCAACAGTTGGTGGCGATCTCGCTTGAGGGGAGCGTTGGGTAGGCGCCGAACGTGCGCCTAGGACCCTGGAAGCATGACTTAACCGCCTTGGCCGAGATGGTTCGGTTTGGCTCTGAAATGTCATGCGCCGGTTGCCAGGGCGAACCCTGAGAAAAACCATGAACCCCTGGGGAAAGACAGAAATGATCGTGACAACCACACCGTCCATCGAAGGCAAGTCGATCACCGGCTACCACGGTGTCGTGGTGGGCGAAGCGATCCTTGGTGCGAACGTCTTTCGCGACATCTTCGCCTCGATCACCGATATCGTGGGTGGCCGGTCGGGCGCCTATGAGGAAGAACTGGCCAAGGCGCGTGACATTGCGCTGGGTGAGCTGGAGGAACGGGCATCGCAAAAGGGCGCGAATGCCGTCGTGGGCGTCGACCTGGACTATGAGGTCATCAACAACATGCTGATGGTGTCTGCCTCGGGCACCGCGGTCACAGTGGTCTGACCCATGCCGTCCACTGCTTCAAAAGACCGGCTTTCCACTGCAAAGGCGTGCATTTTCCACCCTCAAGCGGACCGTGGAAATTGCTTCAAATTCTCCCATACCGGGACATTTTTTGGTCACACTGCACCGGCACCCATGGCCTCGTCACATTGTGTGGAGAGGGTACATGGGCGGAACGATGGCCGAAGGGCAGCGCGACATCTTTATGGAGCGCCTGAAGCGGATCGAAAGCGGCGACGGCAATACGATGGGACGCATCATGGTTGGTCCCACCGACCCCGATGCGGCTCAGGCCCCGCGCAAGGCCGCGTCCGAAACCGGACCGGTGGGCAGCCTCTTCATGATCATCTTTGCTGCCGCCGTGGGCTTCATCTCGATGCTGACCGGGCGCGTCGCGGCCTTTCATCTGACATCAGCCGGGACGGAGCCGGTGATTTCATCGGCGTCGATGGCGCTGTTTGTGGATTTCGGCATCGCAGCGGTCCTGATGGTGGTGCTCGCCTGGTCGTTTCGGCTGGGCACGGGTATGCGCCGAGTTGCGCTGGTGGCCGGGTTCTTGACGGTCATGCTGGGCGAGGCGCTTCTGATCGCCCAGGCGCCCATCGTGTTCGAAGCGCTGTTCTCACCGGAATACGTCGCCGCGATGCTGGCGACGCCAAGCCCCTTCGCGGGCGTCTAACCCAACACATTAAATCCCCCGGCAGTTTCGGGCCCCGCAGTACTGCGGCGGCCCGTTTTGCCATGCGCGAAAAGAGGTAAAAATGCTGGAGATCAAGAACCTGCACGTCTCGCTTGAGGAAGAAGACAAGCAGATCCTGAAGGGTGTCGACCTGAGTGTCGAGGCTGGCAAGGTGCACGCGATTATGGGCCCCAACGGGTCGGGCAAGTCGACGCTGTCCTATGTTCTGTCCGGGCGTGACGGCTATGAGGTGACCAAGGGCGCCGCAACACTCGAAGGCGACGACATCCTCGAGATGGAGCCGGAAGAACGTGCGGCCGCCGGGCTCTTCCTGGCGTTCCAGTACCCCGTCGAAATTCCCGGCGTCGGCAACATGACGTTTCTGCGCACGGCGCTTAACGCCCAACGCACCGCGCGAGGGGAAGACGAGGTGAGCGCCGCCGACTTCCTCAAGCTCATCCGCGAGAAGGCGAAAGCGCTCAAGATCGATGCCGATATGCTGAAGCGCCCCGTCAATGTCGGGTTCTCGGGCGGTGAGAAAAAGCGCAACGAAATCCTGCAGATGGCGGTTCTTGAGCCGAAGATGTGCATCCTTGACGAGACCGATAGCGGATTGGATGTGGACGCGATGAAACTTGTGTCCGAAGGCGTGAACGCCTTGCGCGATGCCGGGCGCGGGTTTCTGGTGATCACGCACTATCAGCGCCTGCTTGACCACATCAAACCCGATGTCGTGCACATCATGGCGGATGGGCGGATCGTCAAATCCGGTGGGCCCGAGTTGGCCCTTGAGGTTGAGAACAACGGCTATGCCGACATTCTGGCGGAGGTCGCGTAATGGCCCTGCCACAAGCAAAAACCGATGTCACCGAGGCGCGGCTGGCCGCGCTGAGTGTGCCGGACGGCGCGGGGTGGGCCCGCGCGGCACGGCAAAGCGCCTTGGCACGGGTGCGGGCCATGGGCCTGCCGGTCCGGCGTGATGAGTATTGGAAGTTTACGAACCCGGTAGACCTGGTGGCGCCTGCGGCCCCGGAAGCAGCCCTCTTTGATCCCGGCGAAGCGCCGATCTTTGGCGAAATCGACCGCCTGCGGATTGTGTTCGTTGACGGTGTCTTTGACCCAGAGGCCTCCGACGATCTGGCCATGGAACATGTCGAGATTGATCGCCTTGCCGAGGCGTCGCAAATCGACATCCACTGGGTCCGCGACCTCTATGGCACGCTGGAAGAACGCGGTCAGGATCCCGTGCACCGCCCGCTTGCAGCGTTGAACACGGCGATGGCGACGGACGGTGTTCTGATCCGTGTGACGGGGCAGGCCCCGCGCCCCATCGCCCTTACCTATTTGCACAAGAATACCCGCTCGGACGCGACGCTGCACCATGTCGTTCGGGTGGAACCAGGTGCCGAGGTCACGATCCTTGAAAACGGGCCCGCGGCGGCACGGTTCAACAAGTGCATGGAGATCGATATCGCCGATGGGGGAACGCTCCACCACGTGCGGGCGCAGGGGCGCGACCATGAACGCCGGGCGATGACGCATATGTTCACGCGTCTTGGTGCGGAAGCGACCTACAAGAGCTTCACGCTCACCGCCAACGGCGTAATGACGCGTAACGAGCAAGTTGTTGAAATCGTGGGTGACAATGCGGTGGCGCATGTGGCCGGTGCGGCGGTTGGCGATGGCGACTTTCACCACGACGATACAGTCTTTGTGACCCATGATGCGGTCGACTGCGAAAGCCGTCAGGTGTTCAAGAAAGTGCTGCGCAACGGTGCAACCGGCGTTTTTCAGGGCAAGATCCTGGTCAAACCCGACGCCCAGAAGACGGATGGCTATCAGATCAGCCAATCGCTGCTTCTGGACGAGGACAGCCAGTTCCTCGCCAAACCCGAGCTTGAGATTTACGCCGATGACGTGGCGTGTTCCCATGGCTCGACCTCTGGTGCGATCGATGAGACGGCTCTCTTCTACCTGCGTTCGCGCGGGGTGCCCGAGCCGGACGCACAGGCGCTTCTGGTGCTGGCATTTCTGGCAGAGGCCATCGAAGAGATCGAGGACGAGACCATCGCCGAAGATATCCGTTCGCGTCTCGAAGGCTGGCTGGCCCGCCGCCGGTAGTCCATGAGCGTCACCAACGACATTGCCCGCAGCTATACCCGGCCGCGGCAAGTCTTGCGCCGCCGCATTGCCGGTGGCGTGCGGGAAGACCGCGCCCTTGCGATCCTGATGGCAGGGTGCCTCGTGATGTTCGTGGCGCAATGGCCGGGCCTGTCGCGTGCGGCCTTCGAAGACCCCTCGATCCCGCTTGAGGCCCGGCTTGGCGGCGCGTTGATGGGGTGGCTCTTTATCGCGCCTCTGGCGCTCTACATCCTGGCCGCACTGACCCAGGTGGTCGCGCGGGTCTTTGGCAGCTCGGCCACCGGCTATGCCACGCGCATGGCGCTGTTCTGGGCGGTTCTGGCCGCCAGTCCGCTCTGGCTGCTGTCCGGCCTTGTCGCGGGCTTCATTGGGCCGGGAATTGCCTTTAACCTCACCGGGCTGGTCGCGGGGGTTGCATTCCTTGGGATTTGGACGGCAGGTCTCTGGGAAGTTCAGAGCAGGAACGGAACTGGCGCATGACGCTTACATTCAATCAGCTTCTGGCCATGGTTGGCCGGTCGATCACCAACCCGCGCGAAGGCGCGGAAGAGGTGCTGGCCCTAGGCGTGCCGAAAGAGGCGCTTTGGTTGATCCTTGCGATTGTGGTCGTGCTCTCAATCGTGATTGCGCAAGTGACCACATTGATCGCACCTCCGGCCTCGGACCTTATGAGCAACTTCCTGCAAAACCCTCTGGTCACTGGATTTGTGCAAATGGGCCTGCTGATCGTCATGATCTTTGCGGTCCATTGGATTGGCCGGGCCCTGGGCGGAAGCGGCAGCTTTGAAGAGTCGATCCTGCTCATGTCCTGGCTGCAATTCATCATGGTCTGCATTCAGGCGATCCAGACGCTGTCGCTGGTCATCATGCCACCGCTGGCAGGGCTGATCGGCATTGCCGCGCTGGTTCTGTTCTTTTGGCTGCTCACCAACTTTGTGGCCGTCCTGCACGGGTTCGGCTCGCTCGCGCAGGTGTTTGTGATGATCCTGGTGTCCGGTTTTGCCATCGCGTTCTTTTTCTCACTGGTTCTCACCCTCTTGGGCTTTGGCGTGACCCCGCAAAGCGGAGCCATCTGATGTATGACGTAGAGACCATTCGGCGCGATTTCCCGATCCTTGCGCGAAAGGTGCATGGCAAACCGCTTGTCTATCTCGACAATGGCGCCTCTGCACAGAAACCCCAGGTGGTGATCGATGCGGTGACGCAGGCCTATGCGATGGAATACGCCAATGTGCATCGCGGGCTGCACTACCTGTCGAACCTCGCCACCGAAAAGTACGAGGCGGTGCGCGGTATCATCGCGCGCTTCCTCAATGCGCGCTCGGAAGATGAGATCATTATGAATTCCGGCACGACCGAGGGGATCAATCTGATCGCCTACGGGTGGGCCATGCCGCGATTTGAGCCCGGCGACGAGATCGTGCTGAGCGTCATGGAACACCACGCCAACATTGTGCCGTGGCACTTCCTGCGTGAACGGCAGGGTGCAGTGCTAAAATGGGTGGATGTCGACGCCCGCGGCGCGCTTGACCCGCAAAAGATCATCGATGCCATCGGACCGAAAACCAAGCTCATCGCGATCACCCATCTGTCGAACGTGCTGGGGACCAAGGTCGACATCAAGACCATCGTGGCAGCCGCGCGCGAGCGGGGTGTCGCGGTCATGGTCGACGGCAGCCAGGCCGCCGTCCATATGCCGGTCGACGTGCAGGACCTTGGGTGTGACTTCTACGCGATTACGGGCCACAAGCTTTACGGTCCGTCAGGCTCAGGCGCGCTTTACGTTCGCGAGGATCGCATGGCAGAGATCCAGCCATTCATCGGCGGCGGCGATATGATCCGTGAAGTGCACAAGGATCAGGTCATCTACAACGATCCCCCAATGAAGTTCGAAGCGGGAACACCTGGAATCGTTCAGCAAATCGGCCTTGGTGTGGCGCTGGACTATATGATGTCCCTGGGGATGGACGCGATCGAACGCCATGAAGAGACGCTGCGCGACTATGCCCGCACGCGGCTGGATGGGCTGAACTGGCTGAATGTCCAGGGCACGACCGATACGAAGGCGGCAATCTTCTCCTTCACCCTCGAAGGTGCGGCGCATGCCCATGACATCTCAACGGTGCTGGACAAGAAAGGGGTGGCGGTGCGGGCCGGTCATCACTGCGCGGGCCCGTTGATGGACCACCTCGGGATCAGCGCGACCTGCCGCGCCTCGTTCGGCCTCTACAACACGACCGACGAGGTCGATGTGCTGGTCGAGGCGCTGGAGCTTTGTCACGAGCTTTTCGGTTAGACACTTCCCGCCAATCGCCCACTTGCGGGGCATGAGGCCGGGGGTTATACGAGCGCGAGGCACCTGTAGCTCAGCTGGATAGAGCGCTGCCCTCCGAAGGCAGAGGCCAGAGGTTCGAATCCTCTCAGGTGCGCCACCTCTCCGAAAGCGTTAATTCCCAATGCGCGCGAAGCGGCGGCATCGCTAGCCAACCGTTCAAAACATCACCGCGGGCAACCATGTCGCGAGTGCTGGCCAAAACCATATCACGGCCACGCCCAGGGCCTGAAGCAGGATAAAGGGTGCGACGCCGCGGTAGATGTCCCAGGTTGTAACGTCCTCTGGGGCGACGCCGCGTAGGTAGAACAGCGAAAATCCGAAGGGTGGGGTCAGGAAGGATGTCTGCAGATTGATCGCAAGGATCACGCCCAGCCAGATGGGGTCGTGGCCCAAGAGGATAAGCGTTGGCGCGACAAGGGGCAGGACGATCACCGAGATTTCCACGAAGTCTAGGAAGAAGCCCAGAACAAACACGATGAGCATCGTCACAAGAAGCGCCCCGTTCGCGCCACCGGGGAGGTTTTCCAGCCAGTGGGCAATGCGTTCTTCTCCGCCCAGCCCGATGAACACGAGTGAGAACATGCCCGCCGCAAGGATCGTGGCGAAAATCATGGCGGTCATTGTCATTGCCGAGGTCGCCGCGTCTTGCAGGATCTTGGCCTTGTGCAGGTTGCGCAACGCAGCAAGCAGGCTTGCAATGCCGACAGCGGCCAGAAGCACATAGACCGCGCCCATGCCCCATTGCGCGGTGGTCAGATCGTCGCGTTGCAGCCGGACGGGGAAGAGCCCTGAGGCAATGGCGAGCACGATCAGCGCGGCGGCCCCGGCAAGGATCAGCGATCCAAATCGCGGCTGGCGGGCCCCGGCGAGCAAAAGCGCGCCCACGGCCCCGACAGATGCCGCTTCGGTCGGTGTTGCGAGCCCGCCAAGGATCGATCCCAGAACGGCTAGGATCAGCAGGACAGGTGGCAGAACCGCACGCAGGATCTCAGCAGGGCTGGTCGGCTGATCGCGAACAGGGGCTGCGGGCATGTCCGCCGGGCGCAGGGCGGCCCGGATCAGCACATAGGCGAGGTAGAGCGTGACCAGCGTGAGACCGGGAAAGAGGGCGGCGGCGAAAAACTGACCCACCGACAGCGCCTCGACCGCAAAACGGCCCTGTTCGTATTGCGCCTGCTGATAGGCATTCGACATGACATCGGCCAGAATGATGAGGAGGGTCGAGGGCGGGATGATCTGTCCCAGCGTGCCAGCGGTGCAGACAATGCCCGAGGCGACGCGCGGGTCATATCCCGACCGCAGCATCGTGGGCAGCGCGATCAACCCCATCGCCACCACCGTCGCCCCGACGATGCCGGTTGATGCAGCCAATAGTGCGCCCACGAAAATCACCGAGATGCCCAATCCGCCGCGCAGACCCCGAAAGGCGCGGCCCATGGTTTCGAGCAGATCTTCGGCGATGCGGCTCTTCTCAAGCAGCGCCCCCATCAGGACGAAGAGCGGGATCGCGATGAGTACCTGGTTGGTCAAAAGGCCAAAGACGCGCTGACCAAACGCCCCGAGGAGCGAGATATCCATCACGCCCAAGGCCCATCCCAGATAGGCAAAGGCGACGGCGACGCCGGCGATGCTGAAGGCCACGGGAAAGCCGGCGAGGATCACAAGGATCAGGGCGGCAAACATCGCGAGATCGAGAAACGCGGTCATCCGCGCGCCCCGCCACCGAGCAGACGGATAAGATGGGCAATGGATTGCAAACCCACCAGAAGACAGAAGAGCGGGATGAGGGATTTCAGAAGAAACACCGCCTCAATGCCGCCGACCGAAATCGGGCCCTCAAGGATTTTCCAGGAATTGCGCACCGACGGCCATGACCAATAGGCAAGCGCGGCCATTGCGGGCAACAGCAGGCAGAGATGCCCGCAGATATCGATCCGCCGCCGCACGGGTGGGCTGGCCTTGGCATAGAACACGTCCACGCGCACATGTTTGTCGACGAGCAGTGTGTACCCGGCCGCCAGCATGAACAGTGCGGCGTGGAGGTAGAGTACGCTTTCCTGCACCCAGATCGAATTGACGCCAAAGACATAGCGCCCGATCACGATACCGAACTGGATCAGGACCATGGCAACGAGGAACCAGCGCACCCCGCGCGCGAGTTGCGCGTTGAGCGCGTCGATGAAGTCTGCGATCCGCAGCATGCCCGGTGCCCCTGACGCGGTGTGGCGGCGCCGGGTCCAACCCGGCGCGCCTTTTGCCTTAGTAGCCCATGATTTGCGCGCGGGCGTTCATCTGTCCGTTGTCGGCAAAGGTCATGTAGCCGCCGACGCTGTCGCGATAGGCGACGAAGCTTTCGGTGATCTGCTTGACCAGCGCATCATCGTCTTGGCGCAGTTCGTCGATGACTTCGGCACCGGCGGCGCCCATGGCCTCGATCACTTCGGCCGGGAACATCTTGACCTGAACGCCGTCCTCATCGACCAGCTTTTTCAGCGACGCGGCATGTTTGGTCGTGTATTCCGTCCAGACCGGGTTGTAGAGGCTTTCGCAGGCTAGGGAGACGGCCTGTTTCAGGTCATCGGGCAGGGCGGCGAATACCTCGGCATTCACACCGCATTCCTCGGCCGAAGATGGCTCGCCCACGCCGGGCCAATAGTAGTTCTTGGCAACTTGCTGATAACCAAGCGCGCTGTCCGTCCAGGGTCCGATGAATTCGCCTGCGTCAAGCGCACCGGTTTGCAGCGCCTGGAACATGGCCGGCCCGCTCATCGCTTCGGCAGCCATGCCAAGCTTGGCGCACATTTCCGAGGCAAGGCCGGTGGTGCGGAATTTCAGGCCCTTGAGGTCTTCGACTGAGGTAATCTCCGTCCGGAACCATCCACCCCATTGCGGGCCCGAGTTGCCGCACAGAAACGGCTTGATGCCAAAGCGGGCGTACATCTCGTCATAGAGCGCCTGGCCACCGCCGTGGTAAAGCCAGCCGAACTGTTCGTCGGCGCGCAGGCCGAAGGGTTGCGAGCCAAAGAGCAGGATGCCTTTCGACTTTGACCCCCAATAGGCCGGAACCGCGTGATAGAGTTCGGCTGTGCCCTCGCTGACGGCGTCGAACACGCCGCGGCCCGGCACGATCTCGCCCGCTGCGAAAAGCTGTACCTCGATGCGACCGCCCGACAGGGTCGTGATCCGGTCGGCGAGAAGTTGGGCCGCGACCCCGGGCCCGGGCAGGTTCTTGGGCCATGCGGTGACCATTTTCCATTGCTGCACATCCTGGGCGATGGCCGGTGCCGCCAACGGCACCGTCGCGCCAGCCACGACACCTGCCTTCAAGAAGTTCCGTCTGTCCATGTTTGTCATCCCTGTTTTGGTTGCAGTTAGTTTCCGAGAATGCCGGGGAGTCGCAGGCCATGTTCGGCCGCACACTCAAGCGCGGCGTCATAGCCCGCATCGGCATGGCGCCAGACGCCCGAGGCCGGGTCGTTCCAGAGCACACGTTCCAGACGCTTCGCCGCCTCGGGCGTGCCGTCAGCGACAATCACGACGCCCGCGTGTTGGCTGAACCCCATGCCCACGCCACCGCCGTGATGCAGCGAAACCCATGTGGCCCCGCTGGCGGTGTTGACGAGCGCGTTGAGCAGAGGCCAATCGCTCACCGCGTCTGAGCCGTCCTTCATCGCCTCGGTCTCGCGGTTGGGCGATGCGACAGAGCCTGCGTCCAGATGATCGCGTCCGATCACCACCGGGGCCTTCAACTCGCCGCTCGCGACCATTTCGTTGAACTTCAGACCTGCGCGATGCCGATCCCCAAGGCCGATCCAGCAAATGCGGGCGGGCAGGCCCTGAAACGCAATGCGCTCGCGGGCCATGTCGAGCCAATTGTGCAGATGCGTGTTCTCGGGAAAGAGGTCCTTCATTGCGGCGTCGGTTTTGTAGATGTCCTCTGGGTCACCCGACAGCGCGCACCACCGAAACGGACCGATGCCCTTGCAAAAGAGCGGGCGGATATAGGCGGGTACAAAGCCGGGAAAGGCGAAGGCGTTTTCCAGTCCCTCCTCCAACGCCACCTGCCGGATGTTGTTGCCATAGTCCAGCGTCGGCACGCCGTCGTTCCAGAAGTCGACCATCGCTTGAACATGCACCTTCATCGATGCGCGGGCCGCGGCTTCGGTCGCTTTCGGGTCGCTCTCGCGCTTTGCGCGCCATTCCGCCATGGTCCAACCTTGCGGCAAGTAGCCGTTCAGCGGGTCATGAGCACTGGTCTGGTCGGTGACGATATCGGGGCGCACGCCGCGGCGATGGATTTCCGGAAAGATGTCGGCGGCATTGCCCAAAAGGCCCACTGACTTGGCCTCTCCCGCCTTGGTCCAGCGGTCGATCATCGCAAGCGCTTCGTCGAGCGTTTCTGCCTTTTCATCGAGGTAGCGGGTGCGCAATCGGAAATCGATGCTGTCGGGGTTGCACTCGACCGCAAGGCAGCAGGCGCCCGCGAACACCGCGGCCAAGGGCTGGGCGCCGCCCATCCCGCCAAGGCCCCCGGTGAGGATCCATTTCCCGGAAAGATTGCCGCCGTAGTGCTGGTGCCCGGCCTCGGCAAAGGTTTCATAGGTGCCCTGAACGATGCCCTGGGTACCGATATAGATCCACGAGCCCGCCGTCATCTGGCCGTACATCATCAGGCCCTTCTTATCGAGCTCGTTGAAGTGATCCCAATTGGCCCAGTGCGGCACGATGTTCGAGTTGGCGATCAGCACGCGCGGGGCATCGGCGTGGGTGCGCACGATGGCCACCGGTTTGCCCGACTGGACGACAAGCGTTTCGTCGTCTTCCAGGTCCTTTAGCCCGGCGACGATCCGGTCAAAATCTTCCCATGTGCGGGCTGCGCGCCCTATCCCGCCATAGACCACCAGCTCGTGCGGGGCTTCGGCGACGTCGGGGTGCAGGTTGTTCATCATCATCCGCATCGGCGCCTCGGTCAGCCAGCTCTTGGCGGTGATCTCGGGGCCAGTTGGCGGATAGACATCGCGGATGTTGTGGCGCGGGTTCGTCATGCGGGCCTCCAGCGGATCAGAGTTTCGAGGATGGTCTTGAGATGCGCGCGCAGGGCGTCGGCGCGTGCAGGGTGATACGTCCAGGGCGGCGCCTCATGCATATAGGTCGACTGGGCCAGTTCCATCTGGATGGCGTGGAGGCCTTCGCTTGGGCGCCCGTGGTGACGCGTGGTCCACCCGCCTTTGAAACGGCCATTCAAGACGCTGCTATAGCCGGCGGCGTGCTGGCAGATGTCGAAGACGGCGGCCTCGATGGACGGCGCGCAGGTTGTGCCGATGTTAGTACCGACGTTGAAGTCGGGCAGGCGGCCTTCAAACAGAAACGGGATCTCGGACCGGATCGAGTGGCAGTCGTAGAGAATGGCAAAGCCATGGATGGCTTTCACCCGATCGAGCTCGGCCACAAGGGCCTCGTGGTAGGGCCGGTGATAGGCCTCTGTCCGGTGTTCGGTATCGGCCTCGTCGGGTGCGTGCCCGTCCGACCAAATGTCACGCCCGTTAAAGTCCGTGGTGGGGATAAGCCGTGTCGTGTTCTGGCCGGGGTACAGGCTCTCATCACTCGGGTCGCGATTCACGTCGATGACGTATCGATGAATTGTCGTCCGCACCGATGTCACGTCAGGCACAAGCCCTTCATAAAGCGCGTGAATATGCCAGTCGGTATCCGCAAGCGCCTGACCCGTTTCATTGAGCTTAGCCCAGATCTCGTCCGGCACGTCGGTGCCCGTATGGGGCAGGCCGAGGATGAGGGGGCTGCTGCCTTGGGTGATCTCAAGAAGGCTCACAGGCCGAGGTCCACACCGGTGGCCTTCGCGAGGGCATCGCTCTGGACCAGTGCGGCGCTCGCTTCGATGTCCGGGGCGAGATAGCGATCCGAGGTGAGGCTGGGTACCGCGGCGCGGATCGCGTCCAGCGCATTCTGCAGGCTTTTGGAGGTTTTGAGCGGCGCGCGCGCCTCGATCCCCTGGGCCGCGCAGAGGGCTTCGACACCGATGATCACGGCGAGGTTGTCGAGCATCCGCTTCAGACGGCGCGCGCCGTGGGCGGCCATGCTCACGTGATCTTCCTGGTTCGCCGAGGTTGGCGTGCTGTCGGTCGAGCAGGGGTTGGCGAGGTGCTTGTTCTCGCTCATCAACGCCGCCGTCGTCACCTCGGCAATCATAAAGCCGGAGTTCAACCCCGGCTCGGGCGTCAGAAACGGTGGCAGATCATAGCTGAGCGCGGGGTCCACCATCAGAGCGACCCGGCGTTGCGCGATGGCCCCGATCTCGGAAAAGGCGAGCGCCATGATATCGGCAGCGAAGGCCACCGGTTCGGCATGGAAGTTGCCGCCCGACAGGATCCCGCCTTCGGTCACCAGCGGGTTGTCGGTCACGGCATTGGCCTCGATCTCTAGCGTGCGCGCCGCCTGGCGCAGGAGGTCGAGCGCAGCACCGGTGACCTGCGGTTGGCAACGGATGCAGTAGGGGTCCTGCACCCGCGTGTCGCCATCGCGATGGCTTTCACGGATCTCGCTGCCCGCCATCAGGTTGGACATCGCCGTTGCGATGTCGATCTGCCCCTGATGCCCACGCAGCGCGTGGATCTCCGCGCGCAGCGGTTGTGTGGACCCCATGATCGCGTCGGTTGTCATGGCCGAGGCGACCGTGACGGCGCGTACGATACGCGGAGCGTCGAACAAAGCGGCAAGGGCGGCGGCGGTTGAGAACTGGGTGCCGTTGATCAGCGCGAGGCCTTCCTTGGGTCCAAGCACAACGGGCTCCAGGCCAGCACGCGTCAGGGCCGCCCCTCCGGGCATACGGTCGCCCGCATACCAGGCTTCGCCCTCGCCAATCATCACCGCCGCCAGGTGGGCCAGCGGTGCCAGATCCCCGGAAGCCCCGACCGAACCCTGCGTCGGGATAACGGGCGTGACACCGCGGGCGAGCATCTCTTCAAGCAGCGCACAGATCTCCCACCGGACGCCGGAGGCGCCGCGACCAAGGGACAGGAGCTTTAGCGCAATCATGAGCCGAGTCGTCTCGGGCTCAAACGCCGGGCCGACACCGCAGCAATGGCTGAGAATGAGGTTGCGTTGCAGCGTTTCGGTGTCTTCGGGCGAGATGCGCACCGAGGCGAGCTTCCCGAAGCCTGTATTGATGCCGTAGATCGGGCTGTCGCCCTGAACCGCGGCCTTAACGCGGGCAGCGGACGCATCGACATCCGCGCGCGCCGCCGGGGCGAGCCGGGCGGCATCGCCGGCGCGCCAGAGCGCCTCCAACGTGTCGAGATGGGCGGCGGCGGGTGTCAGCGTCAGGGTCATAGCTGGCCTCCGAAAATCCGGCGGTAAAGCGGGTTGACGCCGATGCGGTAACTCAGCTCGGCAGGCTCTTCGACGTCCCACAGCGCAAGGTCCGCGCGCATCCCCGGCGAGATCATGCCACGGTCGCGCAGACCGAGGGCGCGGGCGGCGTTGCGCGTGGTGCCTGCCAGCGCTTCGGCGGGGGTCAGACCGAACAGAGTGCAGCCCATGTTCATCGCCAGAAGGACCGATCCCATGGGCGACGAACCCGGGTTCCAATCCGTCGCTACGGCCATCGGGACGCCCGCGGCCCGAAACGCGTCGACGGGTGGCTTTTGCGTCTCATGCAGCGTGTAGAACGCACCGGGCAGCAGGACCGCGACACTGCCCGCCTGTGCGAGGGCGCGGGCGTCCGCTTCGGTCGCGTACTCGACGTGATCGGCAGACAGGGCGCCAAAATCCGCGGCGAGCTTTGTGCCGCCGATATGGCTCAACTGCTCTGCGTGCAGCTTGACCGGCAACCCGAGGCTCCGCGCCTTCTCAAAGACCCGTGCGATCTGGTGCACGTCAAAGGCGATGCCTTCGCAAAACCCGTCAACGGCGTCGACAAGCCCCTTAGAATGCGCCGCCTCAAGCGCCGGCAGGCAAACGTCGTCGATATAGGCATCGGCGTCCTGGCCCTTGGGCACGGCATGGGCGCCGAGAAACGAAGTGACGACGTGCACGGGCCGGGCGCGTCCGATCCTGCGCGCCACGCGCAGCATCTTGAGCTCCGTCTCCTGATCGAGCCCGTAGCCAGATTTGATTTCAATCGTGCCAACACCCTCGGCGATGAGCGCATCGACGCGCGTGCAGGCATCGGTGAATAACTTCTCTTCGCTTGCCGCGCGTGTGGCGGTGACGGTTGAGACGATCCCGCCCCCGGCGCGTGCGATCTCTTCGTAGCTTGCGCCCTCAAGCCGCATCTCAAACTCGCGCGCGCGATTGCCTCCGTGGACCAAGTGTGTGTGACAGTCGATCAGCGCGGGGGTAACGAGACGCCCTTCGGCATCGAGCGAGTGCGCGTCGCGGTATTCAGGCGAGAGGTCCGCGCCTGGCCCAACCCATGCAATCTGGCCCCCTTCAATCGCAACGGCGCCGTCACGCATCAAGGCATAGTCCGGATCTGCATCGGTCATCCGTGCAAGCGATGCGTTCCGGATCAACAGGCGTTCGGGCATTGGGGGTGCTCTTGTAAACGGTCGACGCGAGCGTATTATGTGCGTACTTATTTTGTCAAACAAGATGCTGCGATGCAGAAGATCCTGGCGCGCCAAGCCCTAACGCCAACCGGATGGGCCAAAGACGTCTGCGTGGCGTTGGACCGGGGCCGTATTGTCGCGGTCGACGCCGATGCGACTGATATGGTGAAGCCTGTCGACCTGTTGCTTCCTGCGCCGGTGAACCTTCACAGCCATGCGTTCCAGCGCGCGATGGCCGGGCTGACCGAAACGCGGGGCCCCGGTCCGCGCGACAGTTTCTGGACATGGCGGCGGCTTATGTACCGGTTCCTTGACCGTCTCACGCCAGAACAGGTCGAGGCGACCGCCGCACAGGTTTTTATGGAGATGCTTGAGGCGGGCTATGGCGCTGTGGCTGAGTTTCACTATCTCCACCACGCCGTCGGCGGCACGCCCTATACCAACCTTGCCGAGATGGCCGAACGTATCGTGGCCGCCGCGCAAACGGCGGGAATAGGTCTGACCCTGCTGCCCGTCCTGTACATGGAGGGCGGGTGCGATGGTCGGCCGCTCGATGGCGGGCAACGGTGGTTTGGCAATGATCTTGATCGCTACCTCGATCTGCATGCGGCCAGTTCCGGGGCGCTTGAGCATGGCCATTGGGATCATCGGATTGGCTATGCCGCACACTCGCTGCGGGCGGTGCCGCCAGACGCGCTCACGCGGTTGGTGGAGATCGCCGCAGAGGGACCGATCCATATGCATCTGGCCGAGCAGGTGGCCGAAGTGGAGGACGTCGAGGGTCATCTGGGGGCCCGGCCCGTGGAATGGGTGACCGACAATTTACCCTTGGACCCGCGCTGGTGCCTGATCCACTGCACCCAGATGACGGATGACGAGACACACCGCCTGGCCGCAACCGGCGCGGTGGCAGGGCTGTGTCCGATCACCGAATCGAGTCTGGGCGACGGGATTTTCAACGGCGTTGCGTATCAGGCGGCCCAAGGGCGCTATGGCGTGGGCTCGGATTCCAACATCCATATCGCGCTCTGGGAAGAGTTGGCGACCTTGGAGTATTCGCAACGCCTTCGGGATCGCAGCCGGGCGTCGCTGGCGACGGGGGATCGCTCAACGGGCCGGATGGTGTTTGACGCGGCAGTGCGGGGCGGGGCACAGGCGGCGGGTCGTGCGTCCGGGTCGATTGCCGTGGGACAGACAGCGGACTTGATTGGCATCGCTACCGACAACGAATTTCTGTGCAATCGAACGGGGGATGCACTGCTTGACAGCCTGATCTTCACCGGGCGCGGGCGGGCGTGCGTGACGGATGTGTGGAGCGCGGGGCGGCACTTGGTGCAAGAAGGTCGCCACATTCACCGCGACCGTATTGCGGCCGCCTTCTTGGCCGTGACCGAAGACCTGGGCCAGAGCATATGAGCGCGCCGGAACGTTTGTCCTGGCGGGATGTGCGCACAGAGATCCACGAGTCGATCCTGAAAGGGCGCTATGGGCCCGGCGATCGCCTGCCGCGCGATGCCGACATCGCCCAAGAGTTGAACTGCGCGCGGTCGACGGTGCAGCGCGCGATGCAGGATCTCTCTGACAGCGGTTTGATCGAGCGTCGCCGAAAGGGTGGCACCCGGGTGCGGGCGCATCCGGTGACACGGGCGACGGTGGATATTCCGATCACGCGACGTGAGGTCGAAGACAAAGGGGCGAGCTATGGCTATCGGCTTATCCGCGCGGCAGAGAAACCAGCACCGCGCGGAATCCTTGCGGCGTTTGAGCTTTCAAAGCCGTGCAACATGCTGCGCGTTGAGGCACTGCATCTGTCGGACGGGCGACCTTACATTCTGGAGGATCGCTGGATCTGTCTGGAAACGGCACCCGAGATCCGCAAGGTCGATCTGAGCCAGCAAAGCGCCAACGAGTGGCTTGTCTTGAACAAACCCTACACGCGGGTCGATCTGCGCTTCTCCGCGGTGTCCGCGGATGCCGCGATGGCTGAACGGCTGGACACGTCGCTGGGCACTGCCCTTTTCGTCATCGAACGGACGACGTGGATTGACGCGGCACCGATTACGACGGTGCGGTCGATTACCGCGCCGGGCTATCAATTGGTCACGCGGAACGAGGTCTGAGGCGACCCTTTCGCGTCACCGATGCCCTGTTTTTTCGCGCTTTGACGCCGCAATCGGCCAATAGTCCTGCGCGTGACCGCCCGTCGGGGCGCCTACTTCACAAAATATTGACCACGCGGGGTCCGCGCGCCTAGGCTTTCGCACGGTGGGATGGGGATGCCCCGTGAATGTAAGACCAACAACACGTGCGGACGCGCGCCATGACCCGCAGGCCGGGGCGCGCAACCTGTTGATCAACTGCGCCGGCGTCGCGCCGTCGGATCGTGTGCTGATCGCCTATGAGCCCGCGCACTACGGCTACTTCACCGAGGAAGTCCTGCACGAGGTTCGTCTCGCGGCGGAGGCGCTGGGTGCAGACGTGCACACGCTTGATGTCGGTTACGCACCATCCCACGCGGGCTTGCCAGAGCCCGTCATGAAACAACTCGCAGAAACCGATGTGGTGGTGTTTCTGTCGCGGCTGGGGGACCAGTTGCGGTTTTCCGAATTGCCGACGGGGCCAAAATACGTCGTCTGCTTTGCATTCAACGGAACGCTTCTAGGGTCGTCTTTCGGCACTGCCCACTATGCCGCGTTTTGTGAAGCCAAGGCGGCGGTGGACGCGCGGCTGTTCGCGGCGCGCGAGATCAGGATCACATGCCCGGCTGGAACGGATGTGCGCGGCGCAGTGACCGATGCCGCCAGCGTGCCCCAGGATACCACCTCAACCCGTTTTCCGATGTCGGTGTTTTCTCCGGTTCCTGCCGCTGGCTTTTCCGGGCGCGTAGCTTTAGGCGGCTTTCTGACAGGAACCGGGGCGAGCTACTACGACGATTATACGCTGTCCTTCGCCGGGCCAGTGTTCGCGCTCCTGAATGCGGGTCGGCTCGCTGGTTTTGAAGGCGCCGCCGAAGACGTGGCCAAGGCCGAGGCGCATTACGATCGGGTGGCTGCGCTCTTTGATCTTGATCGTAGCTTTGTGCATTCCTGGCACGCCGGTATTCATCCGGGATGTGGGTTCTACTGGGATCTTTTTGAGGAAGACAAACGATGGGGCGGCGCGGCCTTTGGGAACCCGCGCATTCTGCATTTCCATACCTGCGGCGCCGAGCCGCCGGGCGAGATTTCGTGGAACCTGTTTGATCCGACCATCGAAGTTGATGGGGTGCGGCTTTGGGAGCACGGGCGCTTCCATCTGGAGCGGTTGGAGGAGGGGCGGTGCATCCTGGCGTCCTATCCTGACGTGGCGAAGGTGTTTGCCGAACCTGATCGCAACATTGGCCTCGCCGAGGAGGCCTAACGCGCCACCGCGCGCCGGTCTTCTGAGAACCGCATAAACTCTTCGGCAAGTTCTTGTGCAGCCGTCGTCAGTAACTGCGTTCCGAACTCTGGCCGTGCAAGGGCCGAGTGTGATCCTACGCGTCCGTCCGGAAAGTCTGCTCTGTGCTGCGCCGGCGGTCCGTGACGGTCGCCACTGTGGGCTTTGATGTACTCTGCGCTCAGCTGCTTTGGCGGATCAGCGGCTGCCCCCACGGGCTTGGCGCCGTGCAGAGCCTGGGTGATCGACACTTCGGATGGTGTGGCATGCATCCCTTCCCACGCACCGAAAAGCGATGTGCGCAAGGCCGCAACCGGGGCGGGATCCCACCAGCTGACGATGTGTAGAGCGCCGGGTGGAAGCGTGCCAGCGACGGTTCGGGCCGGGGCGAGGTTTGCGCCGTGGCCATTGACGACAAACACACCCTGGAAGCCCTGGTCGAGAAGCCCGGTGCAGACCTGCCGTAGGGTGTCTTCAAAAAGCTCTTCGCTGATCGAAACGGTGCCGGGGAACGCCGTATTGAACGGAGCGGGCGTGTAGGCGAGGGCAGGGGCGACGACCGCATCGCAAATCTCGGCGGTCGCGAGCGCCACTTCGCCTGCGCAGATGGTGTCGGTGCCGATCAGGCCCATGGGCCCGTGCTGTTCGGTTGAGCCGCAGGCCAAAATAACAGAGGCGCCCTTTGACAAGCGCGCCTCCACCTCTGGCCATGTCATCAGACTTAACTGCACCATGTTACTTACTGTAAACAGAGCAGTCCTGGCCGATGCGGTTCCTCAAAGGCCCCACTTCGCTTTGTTGCCTTCGAAAAAGCCCTTGGCTTGCTTGAGTTTGACCCAGTTGTTCACGTAGTTGATCCAAACCTGATCATCCTGCGGCAACAGCATCGCAATGGGTGACGGGGCGCGGGGTTCGGTGTCCGGCACGCGCACGACGCCAAACTTCTCTTCGAGCGTCGAGCCCTCGATGTTGGACGTGATAAAGACATCGGCGCGACCGGCCAGCACTTCCTGATAGCCACGTGCCGGGGCTTCGACAACTTTGATCTCGGCATCGGGGAACCACTCACGCACCAGTGCCTCGAACGTGGTGCCAAGCGTGGTGGCAACGGTGACGTCGGGTTGGTTGATCGAGTCGTAGCCCGAGAAATCGCCCGCCTTTTCGGGCATCGTGAACGGGAATATCTCGACCGCGATGTAGCTTTCCGAGAAACCCGCCGCCTTCATCCGGGCCGCCGAGATCGAGGCTGAGCCGGTGATGTGGTACTGACCCGCCACCACGCCGTTGACGAGCGTTTTCCAGTCGGTGGGCACGAACTCAACCTCAACGCCCAGATCGGTCGCCAGTTCGTTCATGATGTCGATGTCGAACCCCTGGTACGAATTGGTCGCCGGGTCGCGCACCGTCATCGGGTTCCAGTCACCCGTGGTGCCAACCTTCAGCACACCCGAATTCAGGATCTCGTTGAGTGCCGATTGCGCGTTGGCCGTACCGGCCAGCGTCAGGCCAACGGCAGCAACGGCCACTGCCTTAAAAAGCTTCATCATGCGGTTCATCCCCTGTTGAGTGGTCCCGATTATCGGTTTGACACTGCATCCTTGCTTGATGCTTGGCATAAATCAAATAGGCTTTGATCTCAGCGCGCTATGGCGCAGCCAAATTGAGGGAAGTGATGCCAGAGACAGCAATCGAATTGATCGCTGTGAACAAATGGTTCGGTGACTTCCACGCGCTGAAGGACATCTCGCTCTTGGTAGGCAGCGGCGACAAGGTCGTGATCTGCGGTCCGTCGGGATCGGGCAAGTCCACGGTCGTTCGCTGCATCAACAAACTTGAGGAGCACCAAAGCGGGACGATCCGGCTTTATGGCCACGAGCTTACCAACGATCCACGCTCGGTCGCGTCGATCCAGGGCGAGGTCGGGATGGTGTTCCAGCAGTTCAACCTGTTCCCGCATCTGAGCGTGCTCAACAATCTGATGCTTGGCCCGATGAAGGCGCGCGGTCTCAGCCGCTCGGCGGCGGAGGAACGGGCACGCCACTACCTGACGCGCGTGCGCATTCCCGATCAGGCCGACAAGATGCCCAAGCAGTTGTCCGGCGGGCAACAGCAACGCGTCGCAATCGCACGTTCGCTATGCATGGAGCCCAAGGTCCTGCTCTTTGATGAGCCGACCTCCGCGCTCGACCCCGAGATGATTTCCGAAGTGCTCGACGTGATGGTCGAGCTGGCCGAAGAGGGGATGACGATGATCGTGGTGACCCACGAGATGGGCTTTGCCCGCAAGGTCGCCGACCAGATGGTCTTTATGGATCAGGGCGAGATCGTCGAACAGGGCACGCCCGACGCGTTCTTTGCCAATCCCGAGACGGCGCGTTGCCAGAAATTCCTCAGCCAGATCCTCCAGCACTAGGACGTCGAACTTGAAACGTTTCTTCCTGCCCCTCGCGCTCCTACTGCTTCTGGCCGGTTGCGGGGGCTCGGGGACCTGGGGCTGGTACGTGATCGACCCTACGACACCGGCGGGATGGACCAATATCAAGTTCCTGATTTCCGGGATGGGGTCGACCATCCTGATCTCGGTGATTGCGGCGGCGATATCGATTGTTCTGGGCTTGATCGTTGCCCTGCCGGGGCAGTCGAGCAACCGCTGGCTGCGCCTGATCAACCGGGTCTATGTTGAGTTCATCCGCTCGATCCCGCTGCTGCCGATGCTGTTTTGGGTGTTCTACGGCCTGCCCATCGTCTTCCGCTCCATGGGGTTGAATATCCCCATCGATCCGTTCTGGGGCGCGATCATCACGCTGGCCCTGTCCGACAGTGCCTTTACGGCCGAGATCTATCGTTCCGGCATCCAATCCATTGCCCGGGGGCAAACAGAGGCGGCTCAGACCATTGGCCTGACGTACACGCAAACGATGCGCTACGTCGTGCTGCCGCAGGCGATACGCCGTATCCTGCCGCCGCTGGCAAACCAGTTCATCTACATCGTCAAGATGAGCGCCTTTGCCTCGGTCATCGGGATGCAAGAGCTGACGCGCCGGGCCAACGAGCTTGTGGTGACCGAGTACAGGCCGCTCGAGATCTACACGCTGTTGATCCTCGAATACCTTGTTCTTGTCCTGATCATCAGCGCGGGTGTCCGCTGGCTTGAGCGGAAGATGGGGTCGGACGAGCGGGTTTAGTGTGTCAGACGCGTTGCGCGGCTGCGGTGGGCAAAGCGACATTGCGGGACAGTTGCCAGAGCAGCAGTGATGCCAGCATCCAGCCGGACACCACGGCGGCGATATGGGCGTACCAGATGCCCGTTTCATCGAACCCCCAAGGGCCGATGAACAGCCAGATGAACAGTGCGAGTCCCACGCCGCGGCGGTAGAGCCCGATCCAGAGTGGGAGCCGCGCGCGTTGCAGCGCTTGGAACATCGAGTTGAAGGCAAAGAGCATCGTGTAGAAGGGCAGGCCAAAAGCGTCGATATGCAGATAGGCAAGCCCGACACGCAGCACTTCGGCATCGGCTGTAAAGAGCTGCATCACCGTGCCGCCAACCGTCCAGATCACAATGGCCGCCGCCACCGCCATCGAGACACCCAGCCACAGGCAATACCGCAATGCCTCCCACATGCGGGCAAACTCTTGTGCGCCATAGGCTTGGGCCACCACCGGCAGCAAGGCAAGTGTCAGCCCTTGCAGCGGCAGAAACAGGATCTGTTCCAGACGGATCGCGATGCCATAGCCCGCGACCGCATGTCCGCCGAAGGACTTGAGGGCATAGGTCACGATCAGGCCCGACATGAACAGGATCATGAAGGCGAAGGTCGCGGGCAGGGCCTGGGACGCAATGGATTGAAACTCTTGTGCGCGGGGGCGCAGATCGTCTCGCTGCAAGCCCGCGCTGACCGCAGCGCCGGAGACACGCAACACCATAAAGGCCACGACGCCCAGCCAGGCGACGACCGTCGCGGTGGCGATGCCAGCCAGCCCCATGCCGTCCCAGACCCCTGGAATCCCGTAGATAAACAACGGGTTTAGCCCGACATTGGCGATCGCCGCCATCAGCAAGGCACGTTGCAGGGATTTCGCGTCGCCCTGCGCCTGCAAGATCCCGTTACAGCCGTGCGCGATGATAAAGCACGGCAGCGACAGCAGCATGATGTTGAGGTAGACCATCGCCGCGTCGCGGTAACTGCCTGGCTCTGAGATCGCTGCGATGACCGAGCGGCCCGCGCCCCAGCCCAAAAGCATCAAGCCGATCCCAATCAAGCCCGCAAAGGCGAGCCCTTGGCCCGCAAGCGTGCGAGCTTTGTCCGTGTCGCCCGCACCGACGGCTTGGCCCACAAGCGCGCCCATCGCCGCCGACAGGCCAAATCCAAAGGCCATCAGAACCGCGAAACCCTGATACCCCAGCGACAGCCCGGCCTGTGCGTCGGTTCCTAAGAGTCCGGCAAAGAAGATATCGACGATGTTGAACATCGTCGTGAAAAGCATGCCAAGCGCGGCCGGGATCGCAAGCTGCCGGAGGGCCTGACCAATCGGGCGGTTGACCAGATCATGTTTGGCGGGCGCCTCGCGGGGCGCGGTGACTTGGGACATTCGGGGCTAGTCTTTGTAATACCCCACCACGTCGCCGTCGGTGGTCACTCCGAGACCGTTCAGCAACCTGTTGACGTAGTTGAAGTATCCGATGATCTGGTTTGCCTCCAGGATCTCTCCGTCCGGCACACCCGCCGCCTTGAGTGCCTCGACATCCGCCGCGTCCATGTCGCCGGGATGCAGGGTCAGCTTTTCGGCATAGCGCAAGAGCGCGAGTTCTGCGCCCTCGAACGCGGATTCGGGGGTGCGCGCCTGCAAGGCCGCCTCAACCTTGGCCGCGCGCGGCGGATCCCCGATCAGGTGGGCCGCGTTTTTCCAATGGTTTGCATAGGAGTAGGGGCAGTTGTTCAACGTCGAGACGTAAGAGCTGATCACCTCCTGAAACCACATCGGGATCGTGTTGGTGTCGTCGTGCAGGCAGGCGCGATAGAGCGTGACATGCCCCACCATGGTGTTCGGGCGCAGCGAGTGCACGCGCATCACGTTGTCCACCGTTCCGTGGGGCGTGCGTGCGAGATCGAGGATCTTTGCAAGCTCCGGGTTGGCCTCTTCATCAGAGATCATCTTGATCCAAGCGCTCATCGCAGCGTGCCCCTTTTGTGCATGTCAGAGTTGGACCTGGACCATTCCATCTTTGACCCGGGCGGGAAAGGTCCGCATTGGTCGCGTGGCGGGCGTATCGACCGGGCGCCCGTCGCGGACGTCGAACGCGCCCTGGTGGAGCGGGCATTCGATGACGTGGCCATCAAAGTATCCGTCGCACAGGTCGGCGCCACCGTGATTGCACAGCGCGAGCGAGACGTAGATCCCGGTGGGCGTGTCAAAAACGGCCAACGGCCGCCGATCGAGATCGACGCGTGTCACCCAGTTCTCCCGCAATGACGTGACCGCGATCAGGTCCTGCCAGGCCTTATCCGCCACGCACCTCGTCCTTTGCAAAAAGTTGGCGCAGGATATCGCGATGCGCGCCGACATAGCCCGCCGGCTCGACAAAGATGTGGTCTTTCAGCTTTTCGTGAAGCCGCGGCAAGGCGTGAAACGGGACCGAGGCCGCATAGTGATGTTCGGCGTGGTAGTTCATGTTCCAGCCCAGAAAGCGCCAGGGCAAAGAGACCAAGTTGGTGCGGGTGTTTTCGTGCATCTGGGCCACGGTCGGGCGGCCCACGTGTTCCGTCATGCGAATAAACCGCATCACGGGCTCGCCCAGAAAAAGCGGGATCAACCAGTACCAGACCGGGGCCCACCACCCGGTTGCCGCCATGGTTGCAAGAAAGGCGGCATAGAACGCGATCATTGCGCGGGCTTCAAAGAAGATCGCGCCGTGTTCTGACTTTGGGATGAACCGCAGTTCTTCCTGCGACAGGCGGCCCATCGCATGCCGCGCAAGCTCGGTGAACTTGGTGCGCCAGTAGGGGACCGCCGAGATATACCACAGGTAACCCGCAAAGCTTTGCGGCATCGGCACAAGCTCGGGGTCGTCGCCGTCGAGCTGGGTATAGGTGTGGTGGTCGCAGTGTTCGTATCGAAAATGCTTGAACGGCAGGATGATGATCAGGCCGCAGATCGTACCCACCACCTTGTTCAGCCAGCGCGTGCGAAAGACCGTGCTGTGGACGCATTCGTGCTGCAACGAGAAATGGTGCACGATGACGATGCCGTGCAAGAACATGGCAGGCCAGATCAGCCAACTGTTCCAGGCGAGCGCGATCAGGCTGCCGGTGGCGACAACGACGCAGATCCAAACCAGAAGACGGCGCAGCGCGGGACCGTCTGAGCGGGTCATGAAATCGCGCAGCTCTTCGCGGGATAACTTACCTTCGCTCAGCGCTTGGGTCAGGGGGGTGACGATCTCTTGCATGGTCAGGATGTTCTCGCACAAATCCAATCCGGGTTCCAAAGTTTTGCATGATGCGCGTGGTTTGCTTTCGCAGTTGCTCAATCCTTGGGCGCCCGGCAGGTTTCTGGCCCCGCGTCCCGACGCCGCGCTTGCAGGCCCACGATTTTGTTTTGTCTCGTAACGGGAGGTGCTTACGCTGTTGTGGGGACTTCAACGCGATTGAAAGGATCGGGGGTTGGCTGGCCGCACGGTGATCAGCGCACAAAATCTGGACAAGTTCTATGGTGACTTTCAAGCGCTGAAGAACATCTCGATCGAAGTGGGCGAGGGCGAGCGCGTGGTGATCTGCGGGCCGTCCGGCTCGGGCAAATCAACCCTGATCCGTTGCTTCAATGCGCTCGAATTTCATCAGGGCGGCACGCTCGAGGTGCAGGGCGCCGAGGTCTTTGAAGGCTCAAAGGACGTGCACCGCCTGCGCCAGGAAGTCGGCATGGTGTTCCAACAGTTCAACCTGTTTCCGCATCTCACCGTGCTCGAGAACCTGATGATCGGGCCGCTCAAGGTCCGCAAAGCCTCAAAAGACGAGGCTGAGAAGATCGCTCGCAAATACCTGGACCGCGTCCGTATCCCCGAACAGGCCGACAAGTACCCCCGCCAGCTTTCGGGTGGCCAACAACAGCGCGTCGCGATTGCGCGCAGCCTGTGTATGGAAAGTAAGATCATCCTCTTCGATGAACCCACCTCGGCGCTTGACCCCGAGATGATCAATGAAGTTCTTGATGTGATGGTCGAGCTTGCCGAAGACGGGATGACCATGGTGTGCGTCACCCACGAGATGGGCTTTGCCCGTAAAGTGGCCGACCGGATGGTGTTCATGGACGGTGGTGAGATCGTCGAAGTGGCCGAGCCCGAGACATTCTTTACCGCGCCGCGCACCGCACGGTGCCGCGACTTCCTTGAAAAGATCCTGCAGCACTGATGGCGGTTACATCCGAACCCATCGCGACCCGCGCGCCCCGGCAACTGCCGCTGATGCAACGCGTGACAGGCTCGACCGGGTTTGCCCTGCTGATGTACGTGCTGGTGATGGGCGCCCTGATTTATGGCGCCTACGCCGGTGCCGCAAGGATGGGATACAATTGGCAGTGGTACAATATCCCGCGGTACATCTGGACCTATACCGACGACGGGTTTCAGCTGGGTGAGCTGATGATCGGTCTTGGCATGACGTTCGTGCTGTCGATCAGTTCTTTTCTGCTCGCGGTGGTGATCGGGCTGGTGATGGCCTTGGCGCGCCTGTCCGATCTGGTGATCGGCAAAGGGTTGTCCTTTGCGCTGCTTGAATTCCTGCGCAACATGCCCCTCTTGGTGCTGGTCTATCTGTTCTACTACGTGCTGGGGCCAATCTTTGGCTGGGATCGGGTCACGTCGTCGATCTTGTGCCTTGGGGTATTCCACGGCGCACTGCTGTCCGAGATTTTTCGCGCAGGCATCCTGTCGGTGCCCCAGGGCCAGTGGGAGGGCGCCAAGTCGATCGGGATGACGCAAGGCCATTCCTACCGCTACATCATTCTGCCGCAATCCGTGCCGCTGATGCTGCCACCGCTCACCGGAGAGGCGGTGCAACTGGTCAAGTCGTCCGCGATCGTAAGCGTGATTGCCGTCGCCGAACTGACCACCGTCGGCCGCAACCTGATCAGCGAAACGTATATGAGCTTCGAGATCTGGTTCACCGTTGCGATCATCTACCTAGTGATCACGCTCGCCATGTCCTTTGGCGTCACCGCGCTGGAAAAGCGGGTGGCGCATGACTGACCAAACACCACTCCAACAACAAAACCGAACCACCATCCGACAAGAAGGAGAGATATCATGACACTCAGCAGAAGAGCCCTCGGGCTGGCCCTTGCCGCAGGCATTGCCCTCACCGGCACAAGCCATGCGTTCGCGCAATCCACGACACAGGCGTTGTCGGGCGAAAGCGTCCTTGAGTCGATCAAGCGCGAAGGTGTGCTGAAGGTCGGTATCTCGATGTTCCGGCCCTGGACGATGCGTGACGTCAATGGCGATCTTGTCGGCTTTGAAATCGACGTGGCCCAGAAGCTGGCCGATGACATGGGCGTCGATGTCGAGTGGACACCCACGGCGTGGGACGGGATCATCCCGGCCCTGGTGGCCGGGCAGTTCGATGTGATCATTTCGGGAATGTCGATCCGCCCGTCGCGGAACCTGACCGTCAACTTCACAGTGCCCTATGCCTATTCGGGCGCAACCGTTCTTGCCAATCGGTCGATGACCGAAGGTTTCACGCTCGAGGATTTCAACAGCCCCGATGTGACCTTCGCCGCCCGGCGCGGGGCAACGACGGTGGAAACGATCATGTCGGTCTTCCCCGAAGCGCAGATTGTGCAGTTCGACGATGAAGGCGCCCCGACGCAAGAGGTCCTGAACGGCAACGTGCACGCGACCATGTCATCCGAACCGCTGCCATCGACCGAGGCGCGCCGGTATCCCGACACGCTCTATGTCCCCTTTGACTATGCGTTCGAGGCGTCTGGCGAAGCCTTCGCGCTGCGCAAGGGGGATCCGGATGCGATTAACTTTTTCAACAACTGGATCGGCCTGCACGAACGGAACGGGTGGCTGAAAGAGCGCCACGACTACTGGTTCCGGGGTGAGGACTGGGCGGACATGGTGCCCGAATAAGCAAGACGGACCGGGGCGGGCGGTCTGCGCCCGTCCCGACAACCAAGGCATCAGAACCCAGTGAACTTTATTCGTCGCCTCCATTGGTTGGACTGGGTCATCCTGGCCCTGGTCCTGGCGTTCACCGGCTATGTCTGGGCGCAGATCTCGGGCACGCTGAACTACCAATGGCGCTGGCACCTGATCCCGAACTACGTCCTCGGCTGGCACACCCGCCGCGAAGAATGGTTTGCCAACCTGCTGCTGCAGGGGCTTGGAACCACAATCCGGATCTGCATCTACGCAAGCGTCCTGTCTTTGGTCTTTGGCGTGCTTCTTGGGTTGGCCCGCACGTCGCGAAATCTGACCGTTCGGCTCTTGGCGCGGACGTACGTTGAGTTCCTGCGCAACATCCCGCCCGTGGTGGTGATCTTTATCTTCTTCTTTTTCCTCTCGGTCCCGATGATCGAGTTTCTGGGTCTCGAACGCTGGGCCCGGGGGATTGCACGTTCAGAGGACGCGGCAGTCTGGGAGTTCTTTTTTGGCAACATGCGCCTCTTCCCACAGCTCGTCGCAGGAACGGTCGTGCTCGCGCTGTTTGAGAGCGCGTTTGTCGGGGAGATTGTGCGCGCCGGCATCCAATCGGTCGAAAAGGGCCAACGCGAGGCCGCACGCTCGATCGGGATGACCTACTGGCAAGAGATGCGCTATATCGTGCTGCCGCAGGCGATGAAAAAGGTCGTGCCGCCGCTGGCAAATCAGTTCATCTCGCTGATCAAGGACAGTTCCATCGTCTCACTGATTTCCGTGCAGGAGTTGACGTTCAAGACGCTCGAGCTTGTGGCCTCGACACGCATGATATTCGAGGCGTGGCTGACCTGCGCGGCCTTCTATTTCATCATCTGTTTTGGATTATCACGGCTCTTTGCACGGCTCGAGCGATGAAGCCCAAGCCGCGGCCCTGCATCGCCAAGATCCCTGAGTTTCCGCTGGCGGCGATGACCGACCTTCCCGATGGCGCGATGCTGCTCAACACCAACGAAAGCCGCTTTGGCCCGTCGCCCAAAGTGTATGAGGCATTGCGGCAGGACCCAGAAGGGCTGGGGCTCAACGACTACCCGGCGGCAGAGGCGTTCACGCTGAACCGGGCGCTCGGCGACCGGTTTGGGTTCTCCATGGAGCAGATCGTCTCGGTCGGGGGTGGTGAGCTTTTGCTGCCGCTTGTGATGAGCGTTTTTGCCGAACCGGGCAGCGAGGTGATCTATTTCTCGGACGGGTTTCAGAAGTTTCGCAATTACACGCTGATGTGCGATGCGCGCGCGGTCTGTGTGTCGCGTGAGGGTGATCCTGTGGGCGCGGTTCTTGACGCTCTCGGGCCAGCTACGCGGATTGTGTTGATCGACAACCCGGGCAATCCGACAGGGCGTCTTCTGGAACCCGAAGCAATCCACCAGATCCATGCGGGTCTTCCGTCCGACGTGCTGTTGATCCTTGATGAGGCCTATATCGAGTTCTCAAGCTATGGCGACGGCGGTCTTGAGATGGCGCGCAAGTACCCAAACGTGGTGACCATGCGAACGTTCTCGAAGGCCTACGGGCTCGCCGGTCTCCGTATCGGCTGGGCGGCGGGCGATGCGGATGTGATCGCAGCCGTCAAGCGCGTCATTCCGTCTTTTCCGATCCCGCGGCCATCGCTCATCGGTGCGCTGGCGGCGTTGGCAGATGACGCCCATATCGCCCGGATCACTTCAGAAGTGCGCCGGGTCCGGGCCGATGCAACGGCGCGTCTGGCCAAGGCCGGTTGGGACGTCGCGCCAAGTGAGGCGAATTTCCTTCTGATCCGCGCCGGTACGAACGCCGCCTCGGCTGTGGCGGACACCGTGCAGGCGTTGCGAGACGCCAACATACTTGTCCGGCTCTTGCCAAACTTCGCCGGTGCCCCTGCCATTCGCATGACCCTTGGCACCGCCGAAGATATGGATCAGGTCTATGCCTTGATGGGCATTTGACGCCCAAGCCCGGGGGGAGGTCACACGCATGCTGTCACCCAATATCGATCTCACTTCGGACGGCGTTCGACACGGGATGCTGCCGCTGATCCATTCCGATCATCGCCACGCGCATTCGGTCATACCGATTCCCATCACGGTGATCTGTCGCGGGTCAGGGCCCACTGTGCTGATCACGGCGGGGGTCCATGGTGACGAGTTCGCGGGCATCCTTGCAGCCCGGCAACTGATCGCCGAGCTTCCGGATCAGGACGTGTGTGGGCGGATCATCGTGATGCCGCAGCTCAATCTGCCCGCATGCCGCGCGAACGCACGCGTCTCGCCGCTGGACGATCAAAACCTGAACCGGGTGTTTCCCGGTGCGGCGACCGGCGCCCCTACCGCTCAGATCGCGCATTACGTTGAAGAGGGGCTTTTGCCAGACGTCGACTTCGCGATCGATCTGCATTCAGGCGGAACGACAGCGCGCTACGTACCCAGCGCCTTCCTCTATCGGCGGAAGGGGGCGGTGATGGCGGCCAAGTCCGCGGCGGCGGCGGCCTTTGGTCTGCCCGTCACGCTCGTCGTCGATGCCCCCATGTCCGCCGGATCACTGCTCGGCGCCTGCGACCGCAAGGAGGTTCCGGCGATCGCTTGTGAGGTTGCGGGTGGCATCACGCTCGACCAGCAGGCGATCGCGGCGACGCGGGAGGCTGTCTATCGGGTGTTGCAGCATCTCGGCGCCCTCACACAGCTCCCTCCAGAGGTCGCGCCCGCAAAGCCGACGCGTTTTGTCCGGCTTGCCTTTGGGGCATCGAACGCCGTCATCGCACCCGCAAGTGGTGGACTCATTCCGCTATGCGATCCGGGTGACATCGTCGAGGCAGGCGAAGCGGCCGCGCTGCTCTATCCGATGGAGGATCAGAGCCTCCCGCCGAAGGCGTTGACGTTCCCCAAATCCGGTATGGTCACCTCTGTGATCGCCCGCGCCGAGGTGCGCGCAGGCGATATGATCTGTCTGATTGGTGAGCCAGAGGGCGACCTGCGCAGCGACTAATCCTTGCGGTAGCTGAAGGCCTTGCCGAACCGCCACAGCAGGTAGTCCCCGCAAGTGATCGGATCTTCGGCGCCCTCGACCTCGGGGCCAAGCACATCGCGCGCATCGATCATTGTGTCGGGATTTGGATCATAGGCCAAAACCAGCGACAAACGCTCGCGCCCCGAGCTGTTGACGACGCGGTGCGGCGTGGACTTGTAGGCTCCGGCCGTCCAACGCGACAGCAGGTCGGCCACGTTGACGATCAGCGAGCCTGGGATCGGAGGCGCCTGAACCCAGTCGCCATCCACCGTCTCGACCTGTAGCCCGCCCACGTCATCCTGGCACAGCACGGTGAGCACCCCGAAATCGGTGTGGGGACCAACGCCAAACTGGTCGGCGCCCATATCCTCGGGCTGGGCCGGGTAATAGACAAACGAGGCGCGCGATAAGGGCCGGTCGGTGGTACGCACGAAGAAATCGGATGGCAGCGACAGCCCCAGCGCAAAGCCGCGCATCAGGTGATAGGCCACCTCATGCGCCGCCTCGAAATACGCCATCGCAGCGCTTTGAAGCGCGGGCACGTTATCCGGCCATTGGTTGTCCCCACGCAGCGGATGATCATCGGTGGCGGCCCCATCGCTGTCTTGCCAGCCCCAGATAAAGCTTTCTTTAAGGTCCGCCTTTGCGTCGTCCTGCATCTTCGCGCCACCGGGCCGCAGCCATCCGCGGTGACTGCTGGACACCAGGACGCTTTGCTTTTCTTCCTCGGTGCCGTGAAAGAACTGATACGCCGCGCTGCGCGCCGCCGTTATCTTCTCTTCGGGTATTCCGTGCCCCGTGATGTAGATGAACCCCAACCCCTGGCTCGCCTGATGCAGCGCCGCCGCAACGCTTTCCGGGTCAGACCCGTCGCGCAACGGCGTGATGTCAATCACCGGGATAAGATCCGCGTCGAGGGCCTTGGCCGTTGCATAGTTCATCGAAAATCACTCCAGAACATCGTTGGTTACGCGCCCGACAGCGCACGCCGCGCAAGCTTAGGCGATAAGGGACGGTCTGTGCCAGAGCGAAGCCCGACCCGGCGGAACTGTTTCAGGTTTGCTGATGCCTAGGTTGTCTTGCGCATCAGGTAGGTGTCCATAATCCACCCATGCCGTTCCCGCGCCGCCGCCCGCGACGCGACGATCTCAGCCGCGACATCTGACAAAAGGCCGGAGATGAGGACCTGTTCGGGCATGCTCAGAAATGCCCCCCACCAAATCTGAATCCCTTCGGGCGCAAGGGTCTGAAAGCTACAGTCACCGTCCAGCATCACAGCCACGGTTTCGGCCTCCGGCGGCCAGCCGTGATCGCGCAACCGCCGTCCGGTGGTGACCGTGAGTGCCCCCGCAAGCGCATTGAGCGGGATCGCATGGGCCGCGGTCAGTGCCTGAAGCGAAGTTATCCCCGGCACCACGCGCAGTGAGCGCTGCGGATGTAGCCGCTCGGCAATCCGCAAAGTGCTGTCATATAGTGAGGGATCGCCCCACACGAGCAACGCGACAGGCCCGTCCGGGGCCACGTCGATCAGCGACTGCCAGCGCCGCGCGATCTCGTCATGCCACTGCGTCACGCGCTCGACATAGGGCACGGCACTATCGCGCTCGGGATAGTCGAACTCGGCGACAGGTGCGGTGGCACCGGCGCGCTTGATGATCGCATGGCGCAGATCGGCGAGGTCGGCCTTGTCCGGGCCCTTGCGCGGCACAAGGATCAGCGCCGCGTCGCGGAGCGCGGCTTCAGCCTCGCGCGTCACGTGGTCTGGGTTGCCGGTGCCGATCCCGATCAGACAGATCTGGCTCACGCCGGGTCCCCTTCGGCGAGCGGTCCGTACAGGATCAAGGCGGGATGGCTTCCGATCTGCCCGGACAAATGGGTGGCGAGTTCTGCGACCGTGCTGCGCTTCAGCGACTGATTGGGCGTTGCGACAGCTTCGGCCAGCAGCGCAGGCGTTTCGCCAGGAAGGCCCCGCTCGATCAGGGCGGCGGCAAGTGCCGGGAAGGTGCGCTTTCCCATGAAGACGACCGTCGTTGCCGCCGGATCGGCAAGCGCGTCCAGATCGATGTCTTCGGGCAAAGCGCCAGAGGCATCGTGACCCGTGACGAACTGAACCCGTCGCGCGGTCAGGCGCCGTGTCAGCGGGATACCCGCAGCTGCGGCGGCCGCGCAGGCCGACGGCACGCCCGGTACGATCTCAAAGGGGACACCCGCCGCGCGTAGGGCCACAAGCTCTTCTTCCAGGCGCCCGAACAGACCGCCATCGCCGGATTTCAGGCGCACGATACGTTGACCGGTTTCCGCGTATTCCACCAGCAGGCGGCTCACATGCGTCTGGCGGGGCGAGGGCCGACCTGCGCGCTTGCCGACACCGACCAGATCCGCCCCGTCCCGAGCGTGCGACAGGATCGGGCCCGAGGACAGGTCATCAAAAAGCACGGCATCGGCGCGCTGCAACCGATCCACGGCCTTCAACGTCAAAAGCTCTGGGTCACCGGGGCCCGAACTGACAAAGCTGACAAAGCCACTCATCCGTCTTCCCCGGCAATCAGGTGAAAGAACGTGCCGGTCACATGCCCCCGGCGCGATCCGGTTTCGGGCACGGCGGTGCCATCGGCATCAAACACCTCGGCCAGCGGGGCGTCCGGCTGGTCGAGGATCGTGGAATAGTGGAACTCATGACCGCGCAGCGCCGCCCCGACTTGGAAGCCGGGCATCTTGGCGCTTAGCACCGCACGCCGGTAGCCCAGGTGGAACTTGCGCTTCTCATAGCTGGTGACCAATCCCAGAAGCCCGGCCATCTGGTGCCGGACCCCGTCCTTGTCGATCAGCGCCGCGCCGAGGGCCATGTACCCCCCGCATTCTCCATGGACAGGCTTGGTTTCGGCATGGGCCTTGAGGCCCTTTTGGAAGACCTCCGCCGCGGCAAGCCGACCTGCATGCAGCTCTGGGTATCCGCCGGGCAACCAGACCAGATCGGCGCTTGGATCGGGGGGCTCATCGGCAAGCGGTGAGAAGGGCAGGATCTCGGCCCCGGCGGCGCGCCAGCCGGAGAGGAGATGCGGGTACGTGAACGAAAACGCCGCGTCGCGGGCCAGGGCGATGCGCTGTGCCGGTGGGCGGGGCAAGTCCCCCTCAACGGTTGCGCCCCCACCGCGTGCCGCCGTTCGCAGGGTATCCAGATCCACATGCTCCTTCAGAAACGCGGCATAGCCCGCGATGGCGGTCTCCAGATCCGGATGTTCGACCGCTTGGATCAGGCCGAGGTGCCGCTCTGGCAGCGTCAGATCACCGCGACGGGGCAGGGCGCCCAGCACGGTGAGACCCGCGCGTTCCATCCCCAGGCGCGTCAACCGTTCGTGCCGTGGACTGGCCACGCGGTTCAGGATCACGCCCGCAAACGGCAGGTCCGGCATGTATTTCTGAAAGCCCAGCGCTGTTGCGGCCGCCGACTGTGCCTGCCCGCCCACGTCGACAACCAGAACCACCGGCCAGCCCACGTGCAGGGCGGTTTCTGCGCTGGCCCCAAACCCGGCGCGCCCGCGCGTGGCGACCCCATCGTACAGGCCCATCGAGCCTTCGGCGACCGCGATGTCGGCCCCCGCCATCTGCGCCGAAATTGCGGCCAAAAGCGCCTCATCCATGGCCCAGGTGTCGAGGTTGTATGACGCACGACCGGCTGCGGCTTGGTGGAAGGCGGGGTCGATGTAATCCGGTCCCGATTTGAACGGTTGCACGCTCAGCCCGGCATCGCGCAGGGCCCGCAGGAGCCCCAGCATCACGGTGGTCTTCCCCGTACCCGAGGCGGGGGCAGAGATCATCAGGCCCGGAACGCTAGTCATCGCCGTCCCTCCAGTCAGACCACGGGCTCTCGGCACTTTGCGGGCGGTAGCGCCGGTCATAGTCCGGCGCGTAGAGGCAGCTCTCGGTGAACCCCTCTGCGGCAAGGGCCGGTCCGACTAGGATCAGCGCGGTGCGTGTCACATCCGCACCGATAAGCGCAGCGATACTCTGCAACGTGCCACGGATGATCTGCTGATCCGGCCAACTGGCCCGGTAAACCACGGCAACGGGGCAGTCAGGGCCGTAGTGCGGGGTGAGCGCTTCGATAACGTGGTCCAGGTTTTGGATGGACAGATGAATGGCGAGCGTTGCGCCGGTTGCCGCGAAGGCGGCCAAGTTCTCGCGCTCTGGCATGGACGAGGCACGCCCGGGTGTTCGCGTCAGCACCACGGATTGCGCGATCCCTGGCAGCGTCAGTTCCGCGCCAAGCGCCGCCGCCGCCGCCGAAAAGGCAGGTACGCCTGGGGTGACGGTCACCGGAATGTCCGCAGCCCTGAGGCGCCGTAACTGTTCCCCCATGGCCGACCAGATCGACAGATCACCGGAATGCAGGCGGGCCACATCCTGTCCCGCCGCGTTAGCTTCGGTGATCTCGGCCATGATCGCGTCCAGATCAAGCGGGGCGGTATTCACGATCCGCGCATCTGCAGGGCAATGGGCCAGCACCGCCTTGGGTACCAACGAGCCCGCGTAAAGGCACACAGGGCAGGCCGCGATCAGATCGCGGGCGCGCAAGGTCAAGAGGTCGGGTGCGCCCGGTCCGGCGCCGATAAAATGCACAGTCATCGCGCCGTCTCCGCAAGGGCGCAGGTGGCCAGACGGTCGCCAGAGACCACGCGCGGGCCCAGCAGGCGCGCGCCCGGGCCCGCGGCGGCGAGTGCGCAGGCTTCGGCCACGCTGCCGACGCCATAGGCAGCGTGTGAGCTTTCCGAGCTTGTTTGCGTTTTCTGCCGTTGCGCGTCGCCCGTCGACACAGTGCGCAGGGGCAGGTTCTGAGAGAGACAAAAGGCAGAAAAGGCGTCGGTTTGGGCTTTGCCGTCCAAGGTCGCGAACAGGTTGGGCTCGGGTCCTTGCGCACGCACGAGTGCGTCTGTGAAACTCTCCACAGTCGCGGAGCTTCGAAATCCGAACCCCGCGACGATCATAGAACCGTACTCCACTGGACAACCGGATAGGCCGCCTTCCATCCATGTTTTTGCCCGAGCGGTTCAGCCGTCGACAAAGCAATGCGGGTCAGACTGCCGCCGAGCTTGCCATGCGCCGCCGCCAAGACCGCCTCACTCTCCAGCGTAACCGCGTTGGCAACAAGGCGCGTGCCACTCGGCACCGTGGCCGCCAGGTGGTCGATCAACGCCGTATCCAGCCCACCTCCAACAAAAACCGCATTCGGCGGCAGCAGATCGGTCAGCGCGGCTGGCACGGCCCCGCGAACAACGGTCACGCGGTCCACGCCCAGCGCGGTCGCATTTGCCGCCACGCGGTCTGCGCGCGCATCCACACGCTCGATGGCGGTAGCGGATGTCGATGGATGCGCCAGACACCACTCGATCGAAACGGATCCGGCACCGCCGCCGATATCCCACAGATGTTCCCCCGGACGCGGTGCCAAGGCGGACAAGGTCAGCGCGCGAACGTGTCGTTTGGTCAGTTGCCCGTCGTGATCGAAGGTCTCGTCAGGCAAACCCGGCGTGCGCGGCAGGGCCGGCCCGTTCCCGGCGATCTCCAGCGCGACGGCGACGGGATGGCGGAAGCTGTTTGGCGGAAGATCACTCGCACTGGCAACGGTGCGCCGCTCGCGCGGGCCCCCGACCGCCTCTAGCACCGTCAACTCGGTCGCGCCAAAGCCGAGGTCCTCCAGATAGCCCGCAAGTTCGGCCACAGCGTCACCGTCGCGCAAAAGGACGATGGCCTTTTGACCTGCCGCCAAATGGGGTCTCAGGCGTGCCAGGGGTGCGGCATGCAAGCCAAGGCACAGCGTGTCCTCAAGCGGCCACCCCATACGTGCGGCAACGAGAGAGAAAGTCGAGGGCGCAGGAAGGGTCTTCAGCGCCGTTGCACCATAGCGGCGGGCCAGCACAGCCCCCGCTCCGTACCAAAACGGATCCCCGGACGCGAGCACCACAACCCGCCGCCCAACCAGCTTGTCCAACATCGGCAACCCGTCCCGAAACGGGACCGGCCATTCGCGTGTTTCGGCCTTTATCTCCGGTATCAGTTGCAAATGGCGGGGCGGTCCGAAGACGATCTCGGCGGCCTCCAGCGCGGCACGGCTTGCAGCTGTCAGGCCCTCTGGTCCATCCTCGCCCAAACCCACAACGGTCAGCCACGGATCCTCAGACATGCGGCCCAACCTTTTGATCCTCGGCGGCACCACTGAAGCCACGCAACTCGTCCGCGCCCTGCACGCCGCAGGCGTTGACGGAACGATTTCGCTTGCGGGGCGGGTGGAGCGACCCTTGCGCCAACCCTTGCCGCAGCGGATCGGAGGCTTTGGCGGCGTGGCAGGGCTTGTGGACTACCTCAGGGACGCGCGCATCACCCATGTCATCGATGCCACGCATCCGTTCGCCGCGCAGATGAGCCGGAATGCCATCGCGGCTTGTGCCGAGATCGATCTGCCGCTTGTCGCCTTTACCCGCGCGCCATGGTCGCCGGTCGCGGGAGACAGCTGGACCGAGGTGCCGGACACCGCGGCCGCCGTCGCCGCGCTCGATCGCCCGCGGGAGACGGTGCTGCTCGCCGTCGGTCGCCAAACGCTGCCCGACTTTGCGCCGAACCCGCAGCACCGCTACATCCTGCGGCTGGTCGATCCCCCTGCGGTGCCGCCACCCTATCCCGATCACCACGTGATCGTCTCGCGCGGGCCGTTCACCGAAACCGGCGATAGCGCATTGATCGTGGCGCACGGTGTCACCTTGGTGGTGTCCAAAAACTCGGGCGGTCAGGCCGCCTACGCCAAGATCGCCGCGGCCCGGCGCCACGGGCTTCCGGTTCTGATGATCGCGCGACCTACGCTGCCCGTTCGAGACGAAGTATTCTCGGTCGAGGCCGTGTTCGACTGGCTCGCTCATACCGGCACCGATCTGGGCGTGTAGACGTACGGCGCGCCGGTCCGTGCGATCACCCGCGTTTGGGAGGACCCGACAATCACCACCGTCCGCATATCCGCCATCTCGGGCGTCGCGTCCGGTAAAGGCACCGTTCGGATCGTTTCATCCGGGGTCGACACAGCGCGCGCAAAGATCACCGGGCGCGCATCTGCACAGTGCGCGCGTAGGACGTCAAGCGCCTGCCCGAACTGTTCCGGGCGCGATTTTGAGCGCGGATTATAGAAGGCCATCGCAAAGTCGGCTTCGACGGCAAGACGCAGGCGCCGTTCGATCAGCGACCAGGGTTTGAGGTTGTCGCTCAGGTTGATGGCGCAGAAGTCATGGCCAAGCGGCGCGCCCGCCCGCGCGGCGGCGGCGAGCATGGCCGTGATGCCCGGCAGAACGTCGACCTGCACGTCCCGCCATCTGTCGCCATCGCAGTCTATTGCCTCGAAAACTGCCGCCGCCATCGCAAAAACCCCCGGATCCCCGGAGGACACCATAACCGGCTGCGCCCCGTCGGTGGCCAGCGACAGGGCATGGCGCGCACGGTCCAGTTCAACGCGATTGTCCGAAGGGTGTTTGCGCAGGCCCGCGCGATCCGGCACGCGGGCCACGTAAGGGGCGTAGCCCAGCACATCCGTTGCGGTTGCCAGAGCGTCCGTTACGTCCGGCGTCACAAGTCCGGTATCCCCCGGGCCAAGCCCCGCAATGACAAGGCGCCCGGTCATGGCCGACGCCCGTTCCCATGCACGACGATGATCGAGAAGTAGGGGGCAGGGCGCCACTCGGTTTCGCACAGTCTTTGCACGGTCTGGTCCGGCATGGCGGCGTATTCGATGAGCCAGGCGGACTCGTATCGTCCAGAGGTTCGCAGAGCGTTGCGAACCTTGTCCAACGTGCGGCCCAGCTTCATCACCACAAAGGCGTCCGCCGTGGCCATCTGCGCCGCAAGTGTTGCTTCGTCCAACGTGCCCATCAGAACGGTCAGAACATCGTCACCCCAGGTGATAGGCTGACCGGTCGCCGTCCAGGCGGCAGACATGCCCGTGATGCCGGGAACGACCTCGATAGGAACGTCGTCTTTCAGGCGGGTGTAGAGATGCATGAAAGAGCCGTAAAAAAACGGATCGCCCTCGCAGAGTACAATCACGTCCTGACCAGCGTCGGTCAGGTGACGCAGCCTGGCAGTGCAGTCGGTGTAGAACTCCGACAGGCACGCGTTGTAGCGCGGATCAGAGACGGGGATCTCGGTCGTGACCGGGTACTCCATCGCAATCTCTTGCGCATTTTGACAGAGCAACCCATCGACGATCCGGCGCGCCTGCCCGGATCGGCCCGCTTTCCGGAAGAACGCAACGTTCTGCGCGCCCCGCACCAGCCGATCGGCCCGAACACTCATCAGATCGGCCGCACCGGGGCCTAGGCCAACGCCATAGATCGTCCCTGTCCCGTTCATTCCGCGCGGCTCGCCAGCGCGTTGATGGCGGCCACGGTAATCGCGCTACCGCCCAGGCGTCCTTGGACGATGCAGCAGGGCACCGGTTGCTCGGCCCAAAGCGCATCCTTGCTCTCAACAGCGCCAACAAAGCCCACCGGACAGCCGATGATCGCAGCAGGGCGGGGGCAGGCGGGGTCTTCCAGCATGTTGAGCAGGTGGAAGAGGGCGGTCGGCGCATTGCCGATGGCCACCACCGCGCCAGCAAGGTGCGGACGCCAGTGTTCGAGCGCGGCAGCGGATCGCGTCGTGCCCATCTCTTTTGCAAGCGCTGGAACCTCGGCGTCGTGCAACGTGCAGATCACCGCGTTCTCTGCGGGCAGGCGCGGGCGTGTCACACCTTCGCTCACCATCCGCGCGTCGCAGAGGATCGGGGCGCCGGCTTCAAGCGCCGCGCGGGCGGCGGCAACGAAACCGTTGGAAAACTGGATATGCGGCGCCAGTTCCACGAGCCCCGCCGCGTGGATCATGCGCACGGCCACCTGCTCTTCATCCGGGGCAAAACGCGCCAAAGCGGCCTCCGCGCGGATCGTCGCGAAGGACTGGCGATAAATCGTGGCGCCGTCGGTCTCGTAGGTATGGGGCATGGGTCCCTAGCCCGTTAGTCGCGCGGCGTTCTCGGGGCTAAGCCCGGCAACCGCAGGCTCATCCCATGAACAGCCGTCGCGGACAAGGTCGAAGCGTCCGTCTCGCCCCACCAGCGTGAGGGCCGCCTTGCCGGGATGCGCGCACCCTTTGGCGCAGCCCGAGACATGAAGATCGCCCCCGACGCGCGGCGCGAGCGCGCGTGCCAAGGCACGGGTTTCGACACTGGCATGCGCACAAAGCGGCGCGCCGGGGCAGGCGTTGGTCGTCAGGTAGGCGCTGCCTGGATCGGTGAGAAAGGTGCCTTCCGGCGCCTCTGTGACACCTTCTAGAAGAAACATTCGACCGGGCAGGAACCTCAAACCCGTGCAGCGGGTGACTTCGAGCAGGTCCAGCAAGGCCTGCGTCTCGATTTGCCCGAAGGCGGCCCCAAGGATCGCACCGTGGGGTGTTGGCCCGGGCGCGAGTTTTTGCGTGGTCGCCGGTTCAGCCGTTTGCCACTCATCAGGCGGTGTTTCACGCGCAACCACTGCCGCCATGCGGCGTGTGTCCGGCGTTATCCGCGGCGCAAGCCAGGCCGACATGTCTAGAACCGCCGGAATCACTTCCGCTTCCGTAACATACCGACCAAGACCCAACCCGTCGGCCCGCACGAGAAGACCGCCCTCTGCTGCCCGCTCAATCCGGATGTCCGCCGATGCGTCGGCAAGCACGCGCCGTGGCCCTGTATCAACGGCGAAGCCCACCTTGGCAGGCAGCTCCGGCAGCTGCGGCAGCGCCTGCGTCAATGCGTGCACCAAGCGGCAGGTTTCATCCGCTTCGGTCCAGAACGGAGCCACCAAGATATTGCGGCGCGCTTCCAGCAAAGGGTCTTCATCCAGAAGGCCCAGCGCCGCGAGGTCGTTCAGCAGCGCGTCGTGCGCCTCCTCACGTACGCCTCGGTTCTGCAAATTGGCCCGGCTGGTGAGATCGAGGACACCATTGCCATAGCGGTCCGCCACGTCGGCCAGTCCGCGAGCTTCGCGCGCCGACAGGCGTCCGCCACGCGGGCGCACGCGCACGATCAGACCATCGCCGGACATCATCGGGCGATAGGCGCCGGGGCACCAGCCTTTGACGACCGGCGCGGTCACTCTGCGGCCCCAAGTTGCACGGCAATGGAATTGCGCAGCGTCGTCCATAGACCCGCCGCATGAAGTTCCGAAAAACGCTCGTTCATGGCCTGCAAGGCACCGGGGTTTTCCCGCGCAAGGAACGCATGGGTCTCGGGATCGCCCAGCGTCGCATCGTGATAGGCGTCAAACAGGTGCGGGCCGACGGCCTCGGCCAAATGCGCGAACGCGGCCATATGCTCCAGCGTTGCCGCAATCTCGGCCGCGCCTCGAAACCCGTGCCGCCGCATGCCCGCCACCCAGTCAAGGTTTGCGGCCCGCGCCTGCACCACCCGCGCAATCTCCTCGCGCAACGTTCGCGCGCTCGGGCGCGACGGATCCGTATTGTCGACGTGGTACAGGGCGGCGTGCCCACCCGTCACACGCCGCGCGGCGGCAAAACCCGCCTCATGCGCGGCATAGTCAGAGGCAAGCAAAAGGTCGGTTTCGGGCAGGTCCTGCAAGTGAACAAAGCTGTCAGCGGCGGCGACCCGCGCGCGCATGCCCGAGCTATCGTGCGTTGCTGAGTCACCGTCCAACGCCCAGGCGGACGCGGCCAGCCAGGCCTCCCCCGCATCCCGCCGGGCCTCATCTGAATAGTCGTCGAGCAATGCGCCCATGTTCAGCCCGAAACTTCCCGGCTTCGGGCCGTAGACCCTGGGCGCGGCGACAGTGCCTGCATAGGGGTTCCAATCCGTCGCTTCATCCCGGTTCGCCAACGCGCGCGTCGCGGTTGAAAAGAGCGCCGAAAGTGTCGGAAAAACATCGCGAAACAGGCCTGAGACGCGCAGTGTTACATCAAGGCGCGGGCGATCAAGCTCTGCCAGTGGCAGAACCTCAATCCCCGACACCCTCTCAGAGCCCGCATCCCAATTGGGCCGTACGCCGATGAGGTGCAGTGCCATCGCAAACTCTTCACCCGCCGTCCGCATCGTCGCCGACCCCCACAGATCGACGATCAGGTTACGCGGCCAATCGCCGTGATCCTGCAGGTGCTTGCGCACAAGCTCATCCGCCAGGCGGACACCCTGCGCATAGGCCGCCCGTGTGGGCACGCCGCGCGGGTCAGTCGTGAACATGTTGCGCCCCGTCGGCAGCACGTCTGTGCGGCCACGAAACGGAGAGCCGGAGGGGCCCGCAACAATCCGTTTGCCGTCAAGCGCGTCGAGCAGAGCCTGACGCTCCGCTGCGCAAGAGTCGTGCGAAGCGTTGGGAGGTGTGTGGCCAGATCCACGCCCCCACACATGCAACCCGTCGCCAAACTGGCTCTCTTTGATATCGCACACGAACCGGTCGATCCGGGTTATGGCCTCGGCACTACACGTGGCACCCGAAAGCCCTAAATCATTCTCAATACCAATGGCTTGCGCCTCATCGCGAATGTCACCTTGCAGTCGATCGCGGCGCTTGGGATCAAGCCCGTCGGCATTCGAGAATTCATCAAGCAGCGCCTCCAGCCGTACCAGTCGATCCGGTGTTTGGGACGCCTTTATCGGGGGCGGTATGTGGCCCAGCGTCACCGCCCCAATCCGGCGTTTGGCCTGCGCCGCTTCGCCGGGGTCGTTTACGATGAAGGGGTAGATCACGGGCAGGTCGCCCGTCAGCGCCTCAGGCCAGCAGGACGCGCTTTGGGCGACCGACTTGCCGGGCAGCCACTCCAGCGTCCCATGCGCCCCGATATGAACCAGCGCGTCGGCCTGCTGTTGCAGCCAGAGGTAGAATGCCACGTAAGCGTGGCGCGGAACGCGGGACAGATCGTGGTAGTCGTCATTGCGTGTCTCGCGCGTGCCGCGCTCGGGTTGCAAGGCGATTAACGTGTTGCCAACCTGTATGGCCCGGAAGCTCACACCGTCGTCGGTGATGTCCGGATCGTCGGTTGCTGCGCCCCATGCTGTATGAATATCAGACCGTAGATCATTGGCTAAACGAGACAAAGCGACTTCATAGTCCTGCAAGGGCCACATAATACGTGCATGGGCCAAGCGCTGCTGGAGCGACGCTTCCGTGTTGGTTGCATACCCTGCCTCCGCCAGATCGCTTAGGATACCCTCAGCCGAGGCAATCGCATCCAACCCGACTGCGTGCGCCATGTTCCAATCCCGCCCGGGATAGGTCGACAGCACCAGCGCTACGCGCCGTTCATGCGCAGGTTTCGCGGCCAGGCGATGCCAGGCCGCTACCCTGTCCGCAATCGCTGCAACGCGATCGGCTTCGGGCGCGTGGCTGTAACGCTCAAACTCCAAGTAGGGATCGCGTTGCCCCGGCTCCTTGAACGAAGCGACACCTGCGAACAGGCGTCCATCGACCTCTGGCAGGACGACATGCATCGCAAGGTCCGCCGGCGACAGGCCGCGTTCGGATCCGGCCCAGGCCTCGCGCGTGGAGGTGGCCAGCGCGACCTGAAACACCGGCACGCCACCGGCATCAAGGGGTGAGCGTCCGCTGTCGCCCTTGCCGGAGAAACTCGTGACGTTCACGATGGCGGCCGGGCCAAGGTCCGAGATAGTCTCTGCCAACCACGTCGCCGCATCAGGCGCCTTCAGCGATGGCGCAAAGAGCCCAAGAACCTCAAAACCACGCGTTTCCAGCGCCTTGAAGAGCGACTCTAAGGGCGCAACATCTGCGGCGACAAGATACGCCCGATAGAAACTGACGATGACGAGTGGCTGGTCGCCACGCCGCGCAGGTGTCGCATCCGGTGCAATCACACCCGTTTCGGGTGTCCAAGCACCCATCACGGGCAAGGCTTTGGGCCCCATGACAGGACCGGCATAAAGGCCGGTCGCAAGCGCCATCTGGGCCAACGCGGCCTGCGCGGCCACCGTACCACCCGTATCGCACAGGTGCTGCAGGCGGCGCAGGGTGGACACGGGCATCGTCGACACATCGTCCAGCCGGGGGTCCGGTCGCCCATCCGCGGGCAGCACGGCAAGCGCTAGTCCCTTCTGGCGACAGAGGGCCTCTATCTGCTGTAACCCATAGGGCCAGTAGGGGACGCCACCGATCAGACGGATCAGAACACCCTTCGCGCCGGACAGCGTTTGCTCGACATAGGTGTCGACCGAGAGCGGGTGTTTCAGCGCGGCAATATTGGCCAGCCGCAAGGTTGGCAGCCGTCCTTCGCGCCCGCCGCCATGGTGCCAGGCCGCCGCGAAAGCGCCGAGATCGGAGTCCGAGAACGACAGAACCACCAGGTCGCCCGGGGTCTGCCCCAGGTCGATGGGCGTCTCGCTCTCCTCCAGCCCGTGACTTTCGCGGAAGATGACGTGCATGGGGTTACTCGGCGGCTTCCTGCGCCGGGGCGAGGATGGCCATCAACTGCGCACGGTCGATGTCGTCATGTTCGGCGATCACAACAAGCCGCCCGGTCCGCGCCTCGCCCGGGCGCCAGGGGCGGTCGTATTGATGGCGCACCCGCGCGCCAACCGCCTGGACGAGCAAGCGCATCGGTTTGCCTTCCACCGATGCATAGCCTTTCACCCGCAAGATATTGTTGTCGTTTGCCAATCTCTCAATGCGCGACACAAGCTCGGATGGATCGGACAGCTCTGGAATCTCGATCACTACACTATCAAAATCCTCGTGATCGTGGTCATGGGGGGCGTCGTGGTGGCTGGGTCGGGCGTCCAGATCATCCTCAGCCGCCGCGCCGAGGCCCAGGATCACACGCGGGTCGACGATGCCTTCGGCCACTTCGACCACGGGCAGGGGGCGCGGGGCTTCGGCGGCGATCACCGCTTTGGCGGCGGCGACACCCTCGGCTCCCGCAAGGTCAGGTTTGGTTAGTAAGATGATGTCGGCACAAGAGATTTGGTCTTCAAACACCTCGGACAGCGGGGTTTCGTGGTCCAGCGACTCGTCCGCAAGCCGCTGTGCGTGCACCGCCGCGACATTGGGTGCGAACCGGCCATCGGCCACCGCCTCGGCATCGGCGAGCGCAATCACCCCGTCCACCGTGATTTTTGAGCGGATATCGGGCCAGTCAAACGCCTTCAACAGCGGCTTCGGCAACGCCAGACCGGACGTCTCGATCAGGATATGATCCGGGCGCGGCTCAAGCGCCATGAGGGCCTCGATTGTCGGAATGAAGTCATCCGCCACGGTGCAACAGATACATCCGTTTGCCAGTTCCATGATGTTCTCGGCCGGGCAGTCCGGGATCGCGCAGCTCTTCAGGATGTCCCCATCGACGCCGACATCACCAAACTCGTTGACAACAATCGCCAGGCGCTTGCCCTGCGGGTTCTGCATCAAATGCGAGATCAGCGTTGTTTTGCCAGAGCCCAGGAAGCCGGTGATCACGGTCACGGGCAGTTTTTCGAGGTCAGCCATCGGTGGTCTCCATTGGGGGAATGCGGGCGATGCAGTTTTTGCGAAAGTGTTCGGGACGCTCGCGCCAGGGTACAAGCCCGTCGGTCGTGCCCTGATAGCGCGTCGCGCCGTCCAGGATCATCTCTGCATCGTTTGCCGGGTCGAGGTTACCGTAGACGTAGGACCAGCGCCCTTGGCCCCGCAGGGCAATCGAACAGCCGTGGTCGCAGTTCGATAGGCACTCGACGCCTGCAATACGCAGCCCGTCTGGTGCCCCCGAGGCCTGCAAGCGTGCCAGCAATGCTGCACCGGGACGCACCGCATCCTCGGCAATCTCGTGCCCGGCACGGCATTTGACGCAGACCAGAAGGTCGGCGGAAGGCAGATTGTTGGCGTTCACACGGCCCATCCATCGCGTTCAGGGACCGGGTGCGCAGACGGGTGGTGTCGTGACCATCCCGACACCGGCACACCCCGTCCGGTTTCGTCGTCTCGCGCTGGCAGGTCTCCCGGCTTGCGGATCTCAGAGGAGGCCTCTGGCGGCCGCCCGCCTTCCCGGCGCATGCGCCAGTGGCTTGGGCGACCTCACCGGTCACGGTCGCGGGGGCGGCTGCGTCGGACCCTGGGGTCCCTTGCATTCCCTTTTCACCCGTTTACACGGGCACCAACGTGTCGCCAAATGATCCCGGCCCGCCGGGCCTGTCAAGCGCAAGGATACTTCCGATGGATGACGTCACTGCCCGCCACAACGCGAAAATGAAAAAGATCAAGGCCGCGCGGGACGAGATGATGAAGTCGAAGACCGAGGAAAAGGGCCTGATCATGGTCCATACCGGCGCCGGAAAGGGCAAGTCTTCCTCGGGTTTCGGTATGATCATGCGCTGCATTGCCCATGGCATGCCCTGTGCGGTGGTGCAGTTCATCAAGGGCAACTGGGAGACCGGCGAAAAGACGTTCTTGCGCACGCGTTTCGCCGACGAGTGCCGCTTTTTCGTGTCAGGCGAAGGGTTCACCTGGGAAACGCAGGATCGCGATCGCGATGTCGCAGCGGCTGAAAATGGCTGGCGCATCGCACAGGAACAAATCCTCGATCCTGCGATCCAGTTTGTCCTGTTGGATGAGATCAACATCGCACTGCGCTACGACTATCTCGATATCGACGCGGTGGTCGATTTTCTGCTGACGCAAAAACCTGCAATGACCCATGTCTGTCTGACGGGCCGCAATGCCAAGCCCGAACTGATCGAAGCGGCCGATCTGGTCACCGAGATGTCGCTGGTCAAGCACCCGTTCAAGGACGGCGTGAAGGCGCAGCGGGGCGTCGAATTCTGACGAGGCGCGCATGCCTGCGATCATGATCCAAGGCACCGGCAGCAATGTCGGCAAGTCCACGCTTGTGGCCGGGCTCTGCCGCGCGGCGCGCCGACGGGGCATAAGCGTTGCCCCGTTCAAACCGCAGAACATGTCAAACAATGCCGCGGTTACCGTTGATGGCGGCGAGATCGGTCGCGCGCAGGCGCTTCAGGCCCTGGCCAGCGGGCTTGAGCCCCACACCGACATGAACCCTGTTCTTCTGAAACCGGAAACCGATGTCGGTGCGCAGGTGGTGGTCCACGGCAAGCGACGCGCGACGCTCAAGGCGCGCGCCTATGCCGAGTATAAGCCCACCCTGATGGCCCCGGTTCTTGAAAGCTTCCGGCGGCTCACGGCAGACCATGACCTCGTGCTCGTCGAAGGCGCGGGCAGCCCGGCAGAGGTGAACCTGCGCGCCGGCGATATTGCAAATATGGGCTTTGCGGCGGCCGCCGATGTCCCGGTGGTGCTCGCTGGTGACATCGATCGGGGCGGGGTCATTGCGCAGATGGTCGGCACCCAAGCGGTGATGCCGCCCGAGGACACCGCGCGGATTGCAGGTTTCCTGATCAACAAGTTCCGCGGTGATCCGCGGCTCTTCGACGACGGCTATGCACTGATCGAAGATCGGACGGGCTGGCCGGGCCTCGGTGTGTTGCCTTGGTTTGCCGATGCCTGGAAACTCCCCGCCGAGGACGCGCTCGACATCGCCGCGCCAGATCGTCCGGACGGTCTGCATATCGTGTGCCTCCGCCTCAGCCGGATCGCGAACTTCGATGACATGGACCCGCTGGCGCAAGAGCCGGGCGTGCGCCTGACCATGCTCGGCTCCGGGCAGGCGATTCCGGGAGACGCCGATGTGGTGATCCTGCCCGGCAGCAAGTCGACGCGTGGAGATCTGGCGTTTTTATGGGCGCAAGGCTGGGACATTGACCTTGCCGCGCACCATCGACGGGGCGGTCATGTGCTTGGCATTTGCGGCGGGTATCAGATGCTTGGGCGTGTGGTCGATGACCCCGAAGGGATCGAAGGTACAGCGGGCACGGACGCGGGCCTGGGACTGCTCGCCGTCGACACGGTCATGACCGGCGACAAACGGTTGAGCGAGGTGTCGGCAACCCATGCGGCCACCGCGCAACCCTTCACCGGCTATGAGATCCACATCGGTCGCAGCGACGGCCCGGATCGCGCCCGCCCCTTTGCCCATATCGATGGCGTGCCAGAGGGGGCGATCAGCGCCGATGGGCGGGTGCAGGGCAGCTACCTGCACGGGATGTTTCGCGACGATGCGTTCCGCGCGGCCTGGCTGCGGGGGTTTGGTGTTGCGCCCAGCGACCAGAGCTATGCGGCCACGGTGGAGCAGACGCTCGACGACTTGGCCGAACACATCGAGCGCCACCTTGATGTGGACAAGCTACTTGGATGGGCGCAGTAGCGCGGCCTCAAGCCGCGCCCACTGCGATTCCGCGCCCGGTAGCCCAAGGCGCAGCCACTGCGGTGAATACTCAAACCTGCGCGTCCAGATCTTTTGATGCGCCAGCGTCTCTTGCGCTTGCGCGGCGTCAGGTGTCGCGTAAGTGCGAAACAACGGCGTGCCGCCAACAAGCGTCCAGCCCGTGCGCAAGGCCAGCGCATCCAGCCGCGTGGCATCGCGGACCAGGTTTTTGCGCGTGCGGTCCTGCCAGATGGCATCGGCAAGTGCCGCCTGTCCAACTGCGAGGGCCGGACCGCTGACGCACCACGGCCCCGCGAGGTCCGATAGGCGGTCTGCCAGTTTTGCACCCGTGATCGCGAATCCAAGGCGCACCCCGGCCAATCCGAAGAACTTCCCGAACGAGCGCTGGATCAAGAGGTTCTGTGTGTCGGGCGTGACCTCTGGGCAGAGCGATAGGTCGGGCAGCGGATCGGCGAAGCTTTCGTCGATAACGAGCAAACCCACATACTGAGCGATTGCCTGCAACACTTCGGGCCGGTGCATCTGCCCGTCGGGGTTGTTAGGGTTCACCACAATCGCGATGTCGGCGCCAGCGAGATCGTCCAACTGGCGCACCTCTTCAACACGCCAGCCGTAGGTCTCCAGCGCCCCAGCGTGTTCGTTATAGGTGGGTCCCAGCACACGCGCGGTACCCCGGGGCAGTAGCTGCGGCACCAGCTGGATTGCAGCCTGCGCGCCCGCCAGTGGGACAATCGCGGCCTGCGTTCCATAGGCGGCCCGCGCCGCTTCGATCAGCTGGGACCGCGCGGTCTGCGTCGGCAACGCAGACCACGCCGACGCCGGTAAGTCGGGCACGGGATAGGGGCGCGCATTGATCCCGGTCGAGAGATCGAGCCACGCATCGACGGTGCCGCCATACGTTGCGACCGCCCAGTCCAGATTGCCGCCATGGTCGCGCATGCACCCTCTTAGATCGCCGCCAGGCCAAACAGAATGGCCGCGGTTAAGATCATGGCCCGGCGATAAAGGGCAAGCCCCCGCTTGAGGTCCTGCGCGTCGGGGTCGCGGGCCGCACCGTTTAGCCAGGGCTCTTCAGCGACCCGATCAGCATACCGGCGCGGGCCAGACAGCCGCACGCCGAGCGCCCCTGCCATCGCGGATTCCGGCCAACCTGCATTGGGAGAGCGGTGTTGGCGCGCATCGCGCCGTGCGATGGCGAGGCAGTCCCGCAAGCGCCCGGACACAATCGCGAAGAGACCGGCGCTGAGGCGGGCGGGCGCAAGATTGACCACATCGTCCAGCTGGGCGGCGAAGCGACCGAAATCCTCATGCCGCGGTGTTCGGTGCCCAATCATCGAATCGAGCGTGTTGATCGCTTTGTAGGCCCAAAGACCCACGGGCCCTAAAAGCACGCCCCAAAAAAGCGGCGCGATCACACCATCGGACGTGTTTTCCGCCAGGCTTTCCAGGCTCGCCCTGGCGATGGCCGGGGGGTCGAGCTGCGTCGGGTCTCGCCCGACAATCTGCGCCACCGCATGACGCGCCCCGGCGACGTCATCGGTGCTGAGAGGCGCGGCGACGGCGTCGATATGTGTGAAGAGCGAGCGGGCGGCGATCATCGGCCATGCCAAGAGGCCGCCAAGCAGGATCGCGAGAAAACCTTCCCCCACCAGCACGCTAAAACCCACGATCGGCAACGACGCAGCCAAGACGACGCACAGGGTCGCCAGCGCTCCGGCACGCCTGCGCTCAGCCCGCGATGCCGCGTCCGAGTTCCATGCCCGGTCGAGACGATCGATCAGCGCCCCGATCCACGTGACGGGATGGCCGATACGGTCAAACAAGGCGCGTGGCCAGCCGACGGCGGCATCGATCAGCAACCCGATCAGCATCATGGCGGCAAAGCTCATGTGATCTGAGTCGTTCGAAAGCGAATGACCTCTGCCAAACCGGCGGTCGCCAGCCGAGGAACGGCGTTCTCAGGCATCGAACCCGGGGCATAGATCAACCCACGCGCGGACCCGGTATGCGCGCGGAGGTATCCCAGCGCACCAAGGTCCTGCGCCAAACTAGCTGTGGGATCGTCGGCGGGTCCGCGCAGGGCCGTCGTCCGCCGCGCAGATGCCGAGGCGCACGCGGCAAGGCTCTGATGGTCACCGTTGACCAGCGCCTCCGCCCAAACTGGCACAAGATCGGAGATGTCCGGAAACAGGGTATCGGCGGGATCGGTGGTCTCGCCCGCGCCCAGAAACCCACCCACGATCTCCAGATCTGGTTCTGCGCCGAAGGTCCGCAACGTCCGCCCCTCGCGCGGGGCCCAAAGTGCCGGACCGGGGGTGTCGATCATCAACGGATCGCTGGCGCCCTCAACGGCGTGGCAGGCCGCTGCAATCTGCTCGGCATCCGTGACGCCACAGGCACGCGCCAATGCTACCAACACAGCCGTCGACGCGCCCGTTCCTCGGCGCGGCGCGAAGGATTGGGTCACGTGGATACGACCCTGCGTCGGTTGCCTGAGGGCTTGCAGAAACGCATAGGCCCGCTCGGTCGAAAGAACCGGCGGATCCGGCTGGATGATTTGCAATGCTTCGCTCGCGATCAAGGTCAGCTGTAGCGACAGCGACGGGCAGGGCACCGTGATCAGCGCAATGGGACCCTCAGGCCCAAGGCGCCCTTGCATCCACTCGCCAAAATGCCCGGCGACCTGCGCCGTCTGAGCGCGGCTTAACCCCGCGGACGCGCCGGACATCGGAGTGTGCCTACTGTGGATGTGAAGCGGCGGTGCAAGGCGGGTCTTTCCTTTCGCCCGCCTTTTTGCTTTGTCCCCCCGCCATGGGCAAGTCGATCCTGATCACCGGTGGCGCGCGGTCCGGCAAGAGCCGGTTCGCTGAATCGCAGGCGCTCGCCATGACAGGGCAGGCTGTCTATATCGCGACGGCCGAAGCCCATGATGCGGAAATGGCGGCGCGGATTGCCGAACATCAGGCACGGCGCGGTGCCGAATGGCGCACAGTCGCGGCACCCATCGCGCTGGTAGACGCCTTGAAGGCGACCGAAGGCGACGCCCCGCGCTTGGTGGATTGTCTCACGTTATGGCTGTCGAATTTGATGCTTGGCGAATTGGATTGGCTCACAGCGACTGAGGCACTGTGCCAGCAAATCGCTGCGGCACAGACGCCGATTGTCCTGGTGACGAACGAGGTCGGCAGCGGGATCGTGCCCGAGAACAAACTGGCGCGCCGGTACCGCGATGCCGCGGGGCAGATGAACCAGATGGTTGCGGCGGTTTGCGATGAGGTCTACCTCGTCGCGGCTGGATGCCCATTGAGAGTGAAACCCCATGCGTGACCTGACGTCTCTGGCCGAAATCTCTTCACTGACCGAAACGCTTCCGGTTTTCGACGAAGGCGCCGCTGCGGCAGCACGGGACCGGCAAGCCCAACTCACGAAACCACCGGGGTCGCTGGGGCGGCTGGAAGACCTGGCGGTCTTCCTTGCCGGGTGGCAGGGCCGCCCGCAGCCATCGCTTGATCGGGCCCAGGCCATCGTCTTTGCCGGCAACCATGGCGTCTGTGCCCAGGGCGTGAACCCCTTTCCGCAGGATGTCACCGTGCAGATGGTCGCGAATTTCCAGGCGGGTGGAGCGGCGATCAACCAACTGTGCGACGTGGCCGGGGCGAACCTCAACGTCATCGCGCTCGATCTCGATCAGCCGACGGCGGATTTCACCGAGGCCCCGGCGATGAGTGAGGCAGAGACGCTTGCCGCGATGAACCGCGGGGCAGGCGCCGTCGATGCGAATGCCGACTGTGTGATCCTTGGCGAAATGGGGATCGGAAACTCAACGGTCTCGGCAGCCCTCTGCGCTGCGCTTTTTGGTGGCGATGCTGGGGACTGGGTCGGTCGGGGCACGGGGTCGGACGAGGTCGGGATTGCGCGAAAGGCCGATGTCGTCGCCCGCGGTGTGGCACGCCATGACGGGCTTTCGCCCCTTGCGATCCTGTCCGCGCTCGGCGGACGTGAGCAGGCGGCAATCTGCGGTGCGGTGCTGGCAGCGCGCGCGGCGCGGGTACCGGTGATCCTTGACGGCTATATCTGCACCTCTGCGGTCGCGCCGCTCTACGCGGCCAACCCGGAACTTCTTGCCCATTGCCTCGTGGGCCATACCAGCGCCGAACCGGGCCATGCCCGGCTGCTTGCCGCCATCGGAAAAACAGCAATTCTCGACCTTGGCATGGCACTTGGCGAGGGGACCGGCGCTGCGCTGGCCCTCAACGTGCTGAAGGGTGCGGTGGCCTGCCACAACGGGATGGCCACCTTTGCCGAGGCAGGCGTTGCGGGCGGATGACGACGCCACGGCGCCGGTTTGACGAGGTTCGCATTGCGCTAATGCTGCTGACGCGCCTGCCCGTGGGGCGCGTCCAGGACCCGGCGCCAAGCCTCTCCGACGCGCGATGGGCCTTTCCGTTGGTCGGTGTGCCTGTGGGCCTAGTTGCCTGGGGCGCTTTCGCGGGCGCTGAGGCGCTTGGGTTAGGGTCGGGGATCGCTGCATGGCTCGCCCTCTTGGCGGCGGCGCTGGTCACTGGCGGGTTGCACCATGATGGTCTGGCGGACTTCGCCGATGGCATTTGGGGCGGCCAAACGCCAGCGCGCCGGTTGGAAATCATGCGCGACAGCCGGATCGGCAGCTACGGTGTGATCGCGCTGATCCTCGTGATGGCCCTTATGGCGGAAGCCATCGCGCTCTCTGCTGCCGACGCCGCGTCATTCGTCGCACTTGCGGTCTTGTCGCGGGTCGCAATGGTCGGCGTTTTGAGCGCGTTGCCTGCGGCACGGGTGGATGGGCTGGGTGACTCCGCGGCGGGGGCCGCGCACTGGCATGTCGCTTTGGCCGCGCTCTTTGCAAGCGGTGCCGCCGCGCTCCTTGGGTGGGCAGGACTGGAGGTGATTGCGGGCATGCTGATCGCAGCCGGCGTCGTCGCGGTGCTGGCCAAACGCGCCCTTGGCGGACAGACCGGCGACGTGCTTGGCGCCACGCAGATGGTGACCGAGGCGGTCGGCTGGTGCATTCTGGTGGCCCTGATATGACCGGCTTGCGTTGCGAGCCCGGGCCCACAGGCTCCATCGCGCGTCTGGCGTTTCTCAGCCCAGTTCCTACATCTCTTGGGCAAGGCAGCCCCGGCGCGCGGCGGTGCAACTAAAGGAAGGTCTCGATCAATGGCAGCCCCCAAGAACACATTGAAAGCGGCGCTTTCGCGTGGCGAGGTTCAGATTGGCATCTGGCTCGCGCTGGTCAGCTCTGCCGCGGCCGAGATTGCGACCGAAGCCGGGTTTGACTGGGCCCTGATTGACGCCGAGCACGCGCCAAACGATGTGGCGGCCATTCTCGATCAGCTTCGAGCTTTGAGTGGTGGCAAAGCCGCACCGGTCGTTCGCATCCCCTCGGGTGACCCCGTCTGGGTCAAACGCGTTCTCGACTTGGGCGTCCAGACCGTTCTGGTCCCCATGGTCGACACGCCCGAAGAGGCCGCGGCCATCGTTGCCGCCACGCGCTACGCGCCAGAGGGGACCCGTGGGAACGGGGCGGTTCTGGCCCGTGCGACGGGATACGGTGCGACCGAGGATTATGCGACGACGGCGAACGACGAGATCTGCGTGATCGTTCAGGTCGAAAGCCAGCGGGCCATTCAGAACATCGATGCCATCGCAGGCACCCCTGGGGTGGACTGCGTGTTCATCGGACCGGCGGATCTGGCAAACGATATGGGCTATCCGGGGCGGCCGACCGAGCCCAACGTTGTGGCGACCATTGACCGGGCTCTTGAGCGTATCACCGCAAGCGGCAAGGCGGCCGGCATCGTCACCTTCGATCGCAACGAATTTGCGCCGTACATCGCCAAAGGTGTGACCTTCCTGGGCGCTGGCGGGGACGCGCTGCTGTTGGGTCAGGCCATGCGCGATCTGGCCAAGGGTGCGCGGGCAGCAGCCGCTTCTGATTGACCGGTTTGCGATCAGGGGTTTCGGCCCGCTGCGGTCCGTGCAATAGGGAGGCGCCAAACGACACCCGGGGCAGGAGCAGGCCATGGAGATTCGCGAGGCACTTACCTTTGATGATGTTCTTTTGGTGCCCGGGGCGTCGCAGGTGCTGCCTTCGACCGCGGACACGCGCACCCGCCTGACGCGCGACATCGCCATGAACATCCCGCTGCTGAGCTCTGCCATGGACACGGTGACGGAATCGCGCATGGCGATCACCATGGCGCAAGCCGGCGGGATCGGCGTGATCCACCGAAATCTCGACATCGAGGCGCAGGCGCGCGAAGTGCGCCGGGTCAAGCGGTTCGAATCCGGCATCGTCTATAACCCGATTACCCTGACACCGGACCAGACGCTTGCCGACGCCAAGGCGCTGCAGGAACGCTACCGTGTGACAGGGTTTCCAGTGGTCGACGAAACGGGGCGCGTGGTGGGCATCGTCACCAACCGCGACATGCGGTTTGCCAGCGACGATGCCACGCCCGTGCGGGTGATGATGACATCCGACAACCTCGCCGTTTTGACCGAACCGGCCGACCTCGACGAAGCCAAAAGCCTGATGAAGGCGCGCCGGATCGAAAAACTGTTGGTCACCGATGGCGAGGGCAAGCTGACCGGGCTCTTGACGTTGAAGGACACCGAGCAGGCGGTCTTGAACCCGCAGGCCTGCAAGGATCATCTGGGCCGCCTGCGCGTCGCCGCGGCCACAACCGTCGGCGATGCCGGGTTTGAGCGGTCGCAAGCCCTGGTGGATGCCGGGGTCGACGTCGTGGTGATCGACACGGCGCATGGCCATTCCGAAGGCGTGGCTAAGGCCGTCACACGCGCCAAGAAACTGTCAAACGAGGTGCAGATCATCGCGGGCAATGTTGCCACGGCAGAGGCTACCCGCGCGCTGATCGATGCTGGCGCCGATGGTGTGAAGGTCGGCATCGGGCCAGGCTCGATTTGCACCACGCGAATGGTGGCGGGTGTCGGCGTGCCGCAACTGACCGCGATCCTCGATTCCGCCAGCACTGCGGGCAACGTGCCGGTCATCGCCGATGGCGGCATCAAGTTCTCAGGCGACTTCGCCAAGGCCATCGCGGCAGGTGCGTCCTGCGCCATGGTCGGCAGCATGATTGCCGGGACGGACGAAAGCCCGGGTGAAGTGATCCTATACCAAGGGCGCAGCTTCAAAAGCTATCGGGGCATGGGCAGCCTTGGCGCCATGGCGCGGGGGTCGGCAGACCGATACTTCCAGTCGGACGCCGCCTCGGACAAGCTGGTGCCCGAAGGCATCGAGGGACAGGTCCCCTACAAGGGCTCCGCCGCCACGGTGATCCACCAACTCGTCGGCGGCTTGCGCGCGGCGATGGGGTACACCGGCTGCGCCACCGTCGATGAGATGCGCCAGAACTGCCGCTTCGTGCGCATCACCGGGGCCGGGCTGAAGGAAAGCCACGTCCACGATGTCCAGATCACCCGGGAAAGCCCGAACTACCGGATTGGGTGAGGCACGGCTGTGCTGGTTTTAGCCCATTCGCGCGCGGGGCTGGGGATAACTGTCGTCTTCGAAGAAACAGTCTGTTAACCTCAATGCTTGAGGGGCTGTGCCGGGCGCGGTGCGGCGATGAGATCCGTGGGGGATGCGCATGGCAGGAGTGACCGGGCGCCCAAGCGCACCGCGTGGTGCCGCCGCTGGTGAGGCGCGAGTTTTAAGCGACATTACCGGATCCGACCGTATGGCCGAGGCGCGCCAGCGGCGCGAACGTGCGTTGGCGGTGGGGACACCCGCCAACATCGGCGCCCCGTCTCCCGCGGCTGAGCCTGCGGTGGCTGCCACACCGGCCGCTGCGGTCCCGGTCAGACCGGTGCGCCGGCTGCTCGATGGGGCGTTGGTCGCCTTGATGTTCTTGCTCGGCGCTGCAATTTTTGCGCCAATCGCCGGCTATGCGGCCCTCGGCAAGCTGCCCTTTGAGTTCGGTTTGTTTTCAGAGCCCGGCCCCGAAATCGGCCTTATCGACGGGGTTCAGCGCGCACCTTCTGTAGTCGTGGAGCCCGGGCAAATACCCCCTGTGGCGCTGGCCGCCGGTGGCGGGACACGCCCACCTCAACCCCCAAGTCTTCCCGCGACGACTGGCCAGGACCGGACACCGTTGATCGCCGTGGCCGGTTCGATTTTTGCAACGGCGCTCACCGCGGCACCGGCGATGGCAAACCCAGACCAGCCTGAGCTCGACTTTCAGGCCACCACCGCGACACGGGCGGCGCGCCCGGAGTTTCAGGGCCTTGTCGCGCGCACGACACCGGCCTCTTTGCCGGATATCCAGTCGGCGATCATCGAGGCGAATGTCTTCGTCCACGCCCCCGCGAGCGGCCAAACCGCAGCCGCCGCCGCGGTTTCCGTGCTGCGCGGCGCCGGTCTGGACCCGGCTTTGACGGCCCCGGTGCGGTTCGGGATCAGCCAGAACAACGTGCGCTACTTTTACGCGCGCGACCGGGCCGCCGCGGCCGAGGTTGCGCGCCTGTTGGGGGCCGAGCTGCGCGATTTCACCGATTTCCGACCAAGCCCGCGCGAAGGTACCGTTGAGGTCTGGATCGCGGGGGCAGCGTCGGCCGATCAACAGCCCGAAATCCCGCTGGTGAGCTTCAGCACGCTGCCTGTGCCCGAGGCTCTGGCGCCGCTACCCCAGGATACACGTCGCAACAACGTGTTCTCCCGTCTGTTCAGCGCCTCGAACCAGCCCACTCGCGATACGCTGCGGCGCGAGCGTGAAGACAACGACGATGACAGGCGCAACGACCGGTCCAGCGTCGCGCAGAGCGCTTCCACGCCGGAAGCGAGCGACGACACGGATGCCGGTGATGACGCCCCAGCAGACGAGAGCGACGCGGGCTCTGATGCCGGTACCGAGGATGAAACCACGTCCGACGACAGCGGCGACACCGGCGCATCCGACTCCGGCTCCGCCTCGGATGAGGACGCGGGTGGTAGCGACGACGGGGACAGTGGTTCGGACGATGACGGCGATGATGATGATGACGACGACGATGATGATGACGATGATGATGACGACGATTGACGTCGATCTCACTCATTCGTCCTAGCACTCACATCCGTCCACTGTTCTATAGGCCGCATGACACCCTCAGCCCGCGTTGCGGCGGCCATCGAAATCCTGGATCACATCCTGTCGGGCACGCCGCCCGAGCCAGCGCTCAGCCAGTGGGCGCGCAGCCACCGGTTTGCCGGGTCGGGCGACCGCGCCGCCATACGCGATCACGTGTTCGACGCTCTCCGCTGTCAACGGTCGTTCGCGGCCTTGGGCGGCGCGTTGACGGGGCGCGGCCTGATGATCGGGGCGCTGCGGGCGCAGGGCAGGGACCCCGCAGAGGTTTTCACCGGTGAGCGTTACGCGCCCGAACAGTTGGGCGCCGCCGAGCAGGCGTATGAACCTGGTGACCTGCCAGAGGCGGTGGCGCTGGACATCCCCGACTGGCTTGCCCCGCATTTACGGACCTCTCTTGGCGCACAATTCGCGCCTGTTCTGCAGCGCATGCAGGCCCGCGCCCCGGTGTTTTTGCGCGTCAACACACTCAAGAGTGACCTGAAAACGGCGCAAGCCACCCTTGTGACCGATGGGATTGAGACTGAGCCGCACAGCCTCGCTGACACCGCCCTGCGCGTGACCGCGAATGCCCGGCGTGTCTCGGGCAGCGCGGCGTACCGCGCGGGTCTGGTGGAGCTGCAGGACGCGGCGAGTCAGGCCGTCGTGGCCCAGCTCACACCGATCGCAGCCGACAGCCGCGTCCTCGACTACTGCGCCGGGGGTGGGGGAAAATCGCTTGCTCTGGCCGCAATGGCGCCCGAGGCAACGGTTCTGGCGCATGATGCCTTGCCGCGGCGCATGGTCGATTTGCCCGCCCGCGCACAAAGAGCCGGTGCGCGGATCAAGACGGTTTCAACCAGCGAGGCGGCGCAGCAGGCACCCTACAATTTGGTCCTGTGCGATGTGCCCTGTTCCGGCAGCGGGGCCTGGCGGCGGCAACCGGCGGCGAAGTGGGATCTGAAACCGGCGCGGTTGGAAGAGCTGTGTCGGATCCAGTCGGACATCCTGTCCCAGGCGGCGCGTCTTGTCGCCCCAGGTGGGCGTCTGGCCTATGCCACATGCTCGCTGCTTGAGGCCGAAAACACAGCACAAATCGAACATTTTGTTGCGCAGAACGGCAGTTGGCGCAGTGATTTGACCAAACAGTTGACGCCGCTTGACGGCGGCGATGGGTTCTTCCTGGCTACATTGACGCGCGAATAGGATTGGCTTTATACAACCTATGGTGGCATCTCGTTCTGTACTTAAGGGCGGGTTAAGGAATTCCGCCGGAAATGAGCGCTAATCGAATCGCTTATAGGGGGCCCACGTTGAGTACACCGGCGCGCGAACACGCGACGACGCTGTCTGCGGCCTCCCGCTCCGGGGCGCGTGCCGGGCAACTCGTCGGACTTGGCGCGGCGTGTCTGATGGCCGCCTACCTGCTCCCGGAAACCACCGCCGGCACGGCTGTCTTCTTTGCGGGGTCGGGTCTGTTGTCGCTTGCCGGGCTGCTGCATTTCTTTGAACGGCGGCGAAATCGCGCGGAAGAGGCGATGTTTAATGCCGTGTCAAACTTCGTGGAACACGACGCAGCGGCCAGCTTTACCACCAACCCCGAGGGCATCATCGGCTATCAGAACGCCGCATCAATCGACCTTTTCGGGGAAAAGGCAGGCGCAACGTTGGTTGCCGTTCTGGGTGGCGTGATTGCCTCGCCCGCGGCGGTTCTGTTTCGGCTGCAGAAACGGGCCGATACCAATGGGGCCGCGCGCGAAGACGTCACCACACGGCGTGGCCACCTGCGGCTTTCGGCGCACAGGATCGGCTCGGGCGCGCTGCTCTGGCGGATGGAGGATGTGGCGGACCGATCGCAACCGGGGCGCGGGGCCGACAGCATCAGCCTGCCAATGCTGACGGTTTCAAAGTCCGGCACTGTGCTGTTCATGAACGACGCGCTTCGTCGGTTGGTGGGCGGACGGCGCAAGTCTCTTGACCGGATATTCACCAATCTGCCGGTGCGCGGCGGTCAGGTGCAGCGGATCCATACGCCCAAGGGCACGATCGAGGTCGGGATTGTCGAGATGAAGGTGGCGGCCGAACGGCGCGAACTGTACCTCATCCCGCGCGAGGAGGTGGGGGCTGCGGCTTCGGAACCGGTCGGGCTTCACACGCTCCCGGTGGCCCTCGTACGGATGTCGGAGACGGGCGAGGTGCTGTTCAGCAACCAGGCCGCGCAAGCCCTGCTGCACATGGAGCCTGGGGAGGCGGTGCCCTTCACATCGCTTGTCGACAGCCTTGGTCGCCCGGTCGACCAATGGATTTCCGAGGCCGCGCAGGGCCGCGTGGCGCGGGGGACGGAGTTTTTGCGCGCGCGCCGTGCGCCGCAAGAAGTGTTCCTGCAAGTCGCGCTGAACCCCTGGGGCGGTGGCGGCGCGGGCGAGGTGCTTGCCGTCCTGAGCGACGCAACCGAGCTCAAGTCACTGGAAGCACAATTCGTGCAAAGCCAGAAAATGCAGGCCATTGGGCAGCTTGCGGGCGGGGTGGCGCATGACTTCAACAACCTCCTGACCGCGATCACAGGTCATTGCGATCTTTTGCTTCTGCGCCACGATCCGGGCGATCCCGACCATGACGATCTCGAACAGATCGGCCAGAACGCCAACCGCGCCGCGGCTCTGGTCGGTCAGTTGCTTGCGTTTTCGCGCAAACAGACCTTTCAGACGCGCCAAATCGACCTGCGTGACACGATGGCCGACCTCACCCACCTTTTGAACCGGCTTGTGGGCGAAAAGATCACGCTCGAGCTCAATGCCGAGAGCGGATTGAAGCATGTGCGGGCTGATCCGCGCCAGCTTGAACAGGTGATGATGAACCTCGTGGTCAATGCGCGCGATGCGATGCCCGACGGCGGCACGATCACCATCGAAGCGCGGCCCGCAGTGCTGCATCACGAGCTGATCCGCGACCGCGCCACGATTCCGCCCGGCGACTATGTTGTCTTGCAGGTGAGCGATGCGGGCATCGGGATTGCGCCGGAAAACCTGCACAAGGTGTTTGAACCGTTCTACACCACGAAACGCACGGGCGAGGGGACGGGTCTGGGCCTGTCGACCGTCTATGGGATCGTCAAGCAGACTGGCGGATTCATCTTTGCCAACAGCGCGGTGGGCAGTGGCACCACGTTCACGCTCTATTTCCCGGCAGAAGAGGCGCAGCCAGAAACCTTGCTGGCCGCACCGCCGATTGAAGAGGCACCGGCAGTCGCCGAACCGTTGGCCGAAGGCGATGTCGTGATCCTGCTGGTGGAGGATGAGGCCCCGGTGCGCGCCTTTGCGTCGCGGGCGCTGCGGATGCGCGGGTACACCGTTCTTGAGGCTGAGAATGCCGAAGATGCGCTTGCTCAGCTGGACGATGACAGTCTGCATGTCGATGTCTTCGTCACGGATGTGATCATGCCCGGGATGGACGGCCCAAGCTGGGTCAGCGCGGCTCTGAAACGCCGGCCAGACACGCGCGTGATCTTTGTCTCGGGCTATGCGCAGGAAAACTTTGCCGAAAGCCAGGCACAGATCCCGCATTCGATCTTTCTGCCCAAGCCGTTTTCGCTGACGGAATTGACCGACACGGTGAAGCGCCAATTGCACTAAACCACGGGCTTCGTGCTCTTTGCTGGCCTGCATTAACCCCCTGCTAACCATCCACCGTTTAGCAACGAATTGAATAAATCTGTTGCCATGTTCTCTTTTTGGTCCCATACAGCACACAAGAACAAGAGGCGAACATCAGCAGTCATTGCCGCCCCAAGGCGCGTATGGAATAAGGAACAGGACCCATGGCAACCGCAAGCATTCTGGACATGAACGACAAGCGTAACAGCGACAAACAAAAGGCGCTCGATTCAGCGCTTGCCCAGATCGAACGCCAGTTCGGCAAAGGCTCGATCATGAAGCTCGGCGATGAGAATGCGGTGCAAGAGATCGAGGCAACGTCGACCGGCTCGCTCGGGCTCGACATCGCGCTTGGCATTGGCGGCCTGCCCAAAGGACGGATCGTCGAAATCTACGGGCCCGAAAGCTCGGGCAAGACCACGCTCACACTGCATTGCGTGGCCGAAGAACAAAAAAAAGGCGGCGTCTGCGCCTTTGTGGATGCCGAGCACGCGCTCGACCCGCAATACGCCCGCAAGCTTGGCGTTGATCTCGACGAGCTGTTGATCAGCCAGCCGGACACCGGCGAGCAGGCGCTTGAGATCACCGACACGCTCGTCCGCTCGGGCGCGGTGAGCATGGTGATCGTCGACTCGGTCGCCGCGCTGACACCCAAGTCCGAGCTTGAGGGTGATATGGGCGATGCCCAGGTCGGCGCGCAGGCCCGCCTGATGAGCCAGGCGATGCGCAAGCTCACCGGCTCGATCAGCCGCTCGAACTGCATGGTGATCTTCATCAACCAGATCCGGATGAAGATCGGCGTGATGTTCGGCTCGCCAGAGACCACGACCGGCGGCAACGCGCTTAAGTTCTATTCTTCCGTGCGCCTCGACATCCGCCGGATTGGCGCGATCAAGGACCGCGATGAGGTCGTGGGCAACGCGACCCGCGTGAAAGTCGTGAAGAACAAGGTGGCGCCGCCGTTCAAGCAGGTCGAATTCGACATCATGTACGGCGAAGGCATCTCGAAGATGGGCGAGCTTCTCGATCTGGGCGTGAAGGCCGGTGTCGTCGAAAAGTCGGGTGCCTGGTTTTCCTACGGGGACGAGCGGATCGGGCAGGGCCGAGAGAACGCTAAGCAATTCCTTAAGGACAACCGCTCGGTCGCGCTCGATATCGAAGACAAGATCCGCGCAGCGCACGGGCTCGACTTTGATATGCCGCCCGAGGAGGCCAAACGGGCGGAGGCCGGCGAGGACGACATTCTCGAAGCGTAGCGGCACCACCATTTGACGCCAAGGTGATTGGGCGCGGCGTCTGCCGCGCCCTTTGCTTTTGGGGGCCGCGGCACGCTGTGGCCCGCGCCATTTTGCAGCCATACGGCCTGTGGACAGCCCAGACCGGCAGGGCTAAATGGTCCGAACGCCCGTGACCCCAGCCAGCAAAGACCCGCGCCATGGCCAGCCTGAATGATATCCGATCCAGCTTTCTGGGCTTTTTTGAGAAAAACGACCATCAGGTGGTCGACAGCTCACCCTTGGTTCCGCGCAATGACCCGACGCTCATGTTCGTCAATTCCGGCATGGTGCAATTCAAGAACCTGTTTACCGGGGTCGAGCATCGCGACTACACCCGCGCGACCACCAGCCAGAAATGCGTGCGTGCCGGCGGCAAGCACAATGACCTGGACAATGTCGGCTACACCGCCCGGCACCATACGTTCTTTGAGATGCTCGGGAATTTCTCCTTCGGCGACTACTTCAAGGAGGCCGCCATTCCCTACGCCTGGGACATGGTGACCAAGGAACTTGGGGTGAACAAAGACAAGCTCTTGGTCACGGTCTATCACACTGATGATGAGGCCGCCGAGATCTGGAAGAAATACGCAGGTCTCAGCGATGACCGCATCATTCGGATCGCGACGGACGACAATTTCTGGATGATGGGCCCCACGGGCCCGTGCGGCCCGTCCTCCGAGATCTTTTACGACCATGGGGATCATATCCCCGGCGGCCCGCCCGGCAGCCCGGATGAGGATGGCGACCGGTTTATCGAGATCTGGAACCTCGTCTTCATGCAATACGAACAGTTCGAGGATGGGACCCGCCGCGAGCTGGCGGCGCAGTCGATCGATACCGGCATGGGGCTGGAGCGGATCGGCGCGCTCTTGCAGGGCAAGCACGACAATTACGACACCGACCTGATGCGCGCGCTGATCGAGGCCTCGGCGCATGCAACCAGCGTCGACCCGGACGGTCCGCAAAACGTGCATCACCGGGTGATCGCCGACCATCTGCGGTCAACCTCGTTTCTGATTGCAGACGGCGTCATGCCCTCGAACGAGGGGCGCGGTTATGTCTTGCGCCGGATCATGCGCCGGGCGATGCGGCATGCGCACCTGCTCGGCGCCAAGGACCCGCTGATGCACCGGCTGGTCCCGGCGCTTGTCCAGCAGATGGGTCAGGCCTACCCCGAGCTTGGTCAGGCGCAATCACTGATCACCGAAACCTTGCGGCTCGAAGAGACCCGCTTCCGCCAGACGCTCGACCGTGGCCTGCACCGGCTGGACGATGCGCTTGGCAAGCTGCCGGAAGGCGCCGATCTGCCGGGGGAGGAGGCGTTTCGTCTCTACGACACCTACGGGTTCCCTCTGGATCTGACGCAGGATGCGCTGCGTGAGAAGGGTCGTGCGGTTGACGTGGCCGGTTTTGACAGCGCGATGGCTGCCCAAAAGGCCAAGGCCCGCGCGGCCTGGGCGGGATCTGGCGAGACGGCGGATGCGACGATCTGGTTCGATCTGGCGGAAGAGCATGGCGCGACCGAATTTCTTGGCTACGACACCGAAGTGGCCGAGGGGCAGGTGCTGGCGATCGTGCGGGACGGCGCTTCGCAGTCGGAGGCTGTCCCCGGTGAAACGGTGCAGATCATATTGAACCAAACCCCGTTCTACGCGGAATCGGGTGGCCAGGTGGGCGACACAGGGCTGCTGCGGACCGAGACCGGGGCCGCAGAGATCACCGATTGCCGCAAGACGGCGGGGCTGTTCCTGCACATGGCGCGGGTGACCGAGGGCAAGATCATCGCGGGCGAAGGCGCCCAGCTGACCGTGGATCATGCGCGGCGCACGAACATCCGCGCCAACCACTCGGCCACGCACCTGCTGCACGAGGCATTGCGCGAGGCGCTGGGGGATCATGTCGCCCAGCGGGGATCGCTCAACGCCCCCGATCGCCTACGGTTCGACTTCAGCCATGCGCAGGCGCTTAGCCTCGAGGAACTGGCCCGGGTGGAGGCGGAGGTGAACGCCTATATCCGCCAGAACACACCTGTTGAGACACGGATCATGACGCCCGACGATGCCCGCGACATCGGCGCCCAGGCACTCTTTGGCGAGAAATACGGCGATGAAGTGCGCGTCGTCTCGATGGGACAGGCCCAGACGGGCAAAGGCCTTGATGGTGAAACCTATTCGATCGAGCTGTGCGGCGGGACGCATGTCGCGCGCACCGGCGATATCGGTGTCTTTGTCACCCTGGGCGACAGCGCATCGTCCGCTGGCGTGCGTCGGATCGAAGCGCTGACCGGTGCGGCGGCGTTTGATTATCTCACCGGACAGGACCACCGCCTGGCCGAAACGGCGCTGGCGCTCAAGGCCCAGGCCGCCGATGTGCCCGACCGCGTTCGCGGGCTCTTGGACGAACGCAAGGCGCTGCAATCCGAGCTGGCAGATCTGCGCCGCAAGCTCGCCATGGGCGGTGAGGGCGCGGTCGAAACTGCGAATGATATCAACGGCGTGCCCTTCATAGCGAATGCTGTGACCGGCGTGTCCGGAAAGGAATTGCCCGCGCTCATAGATGAACACAAGGCGCGGCTTGGCAGCGGTGCGGTGCTGCTCATCGCCGACGCAGGGGGCAAGGCGGCGGTGGCGGCCGGCGTTACCGCAGACCTGACCGACAAGCTGTCCGCAGTGGACCTCGTGCGTGCGGCCGTGGGCGAGCTTGGTGGCAAGGGTGGTGGCGGACGGCCCGACCTCGCGCAGGGCGGCGGCCCCGATGCGTCGCAGGCCGATGCGGCCATCGCCGCCGCGAAATCCGTATTGGAGGCTTTGTAATGGGCGCGCTTTGGATTGCACATGTGCATGTCACCGATGAAGACGCCTACGGCAAGTATGCGGCCATCGCGACCGAAGCCATTGCAGCCCATGGCGGCGTCTTCCTTGTACGCGGTGGCCGGTATGTTCAGCTTGAGGGCAATGACCGCGCCCGTAACGTGGTGGCGCGTTTTCCGTCCCTTGAGGATGCGGTGGCCTGCTACAACTCACCGCGCTACCAGGAGGCGCTCAGCTTTGCCAAGGGTGCGAGCGAACGTGACCTGATGGTGGTCGAGGAAATCGACCCCTGAGCGATCTGGCCGCGATGATGGCCCGGCACGCGCGTGCAGGCCGGATCGACTGGATCGGCCTGCGGCCCGCGCGGCGGACAGATGTGATCTCTGTCGACGAAGCCCAGGTGACCGCCACAGGGCTGAGCGGGGATCATGCCCCCGAAGGGAAGCGCGCGCTCACCCTGATCCAGGCCGAACATTTGCCCGCTATCGCCGCGCTCGCAGGCCTGGCCGAGGTGTCGCCCACGCTCTTGCGGCGCAACATCGTCGTTTGGGGACTAAACCTTCTGGGATTTCGCAAGGCGCAGTTGCAGATCGGCGCGGCAATCATCGAGGTGTCAGGGCCCTGTCCCCCGTGTTCGCGCATGGAAGAGGCCCTCGGGCACGGCGGGTATACGGCCGTGCGGGGGCACGGCGGTGTCTACGCCAGCGTGATCCGGCCCGGAACAATCCGCATCGGCGATGCCGTAGTGCCGGTGTCGGCATAGGTCTTAGCGCCCAAGCGGGAACGTCCCGGCCAAAGAGAATTGGGTGCCAACCGTGTATCCGGGAGACGTGAGCAGACGTAACCGGTTCTAGGCGCTATCCAGAGGCCCGAGCCTGCCTTTTCCGCTCATGCGGGTCGAGGAAGCGCTTGCGCAGCCGCACCGCGTTCGGCGTCACTTCGACCAGCTCATCATCGTCGATATAGGCAATCGCCTCTTCCAGCGAAAAACGCACCGGGGTCGTCAGAACCACCGCGTCGTCCTTGCCCGAGGCGCGCACATTGGTCAGCTTCTTCCCCTTCAGCGGGTTCACCTCGAGGTCGTTGTCACGGCTGTGTTCGCCGATGATCATCCCCTCATAGACCTGTTCCTGCGCACCGATGAACATGCGACCGCGATCTTCGAGGTTAAAGAGCGCGTAGGCGACCGACACCCCGTCTTCCATCGAGATCAGCACACCGGCCCGGCGCCCGGGGATCGCGCCCTTGAAGGGGCTCCAGCCGTGGAACACGCGGTTCAGGACGCCGGTGCCTCGGGTGTCGGTCAGAAACTCACCATGATAGCCGATCAACCCGCGAGACGGGACATGGGCCACGATGCGCGTCTTTCCCGCGCCTGCGGGCCGCATTTCCACCATCTCACCCCGCCGTGTGCCGGTGATTTTCTCGATCACCGCGCCGGAATAGTCGTCATCGACGTCGATGGTGACCTCTTCGACGGGCTCCAACCGCGTGCCGTCCTCTTCACGAAACAGCACCTGAGGACGTGAGATCGACAGCTCGAACCCTTCGCGCCGCATGTTTTCGATCAAAACGCCCATTTGCAGTTCACCGCGCCCGGCCACTTCGAAGGCTTCGCCGCCCGGGGTGTCGGTCACGCGGATGGCCACGTTCGACTCGGCCTCTTTCATCAAGCGCTCGCGGATTACCCGGCTTTGGACTTTCTTGCCGTCGCGCCCCGCCAGCGGGCTGTCATTGATGCCAAAGGTTACGGTGATCGTGGGTGGATCGATCGGCTGCGCGGGCAGGGGGTCGTCGACGGCCAGGGCGCAGATCGTATCCGCCACGGTGGCCTTCGACATCCCGGCAAGCGAGACGATGTCACCGGCTTGCGCCGCATCGATGTCCTGCTGGGCGAGCCCCCGGAACGCCTGGATCCGGGTGACGCGAAACTGTTCGATCTTTTGGCCAATCCGGCTGAGCGCCTGCACGGTGGCCCCGACCTTCAAGACCCCGCTTTCCACCCGACCGGTGAGGATGCGCCCCACAAACGGATCAGAGCCAAGCGTGGTGGCCAGCATCCGGAACGGTTCGTCCTGATGGTTGAGTTGGCGCGGCGGCGGGACGTGGTGCACGACCAGGTTGAAGAGTGCGCTCAGATCGGCGCGCGGGCCGTCAAGCTCGGCATCCGCCCAGCCCGAGCGGCCAGAGGCGTAAAGATGCGGGAAATCGAGCTGATCGTCATCGGCGTCCAGCGCTGCAAAGAGATCGAACACCTCATCAAGCGCCCGGTCGGGCTCGGCATCCGGTTTATCGACCTTGTTCAGGACCACGATGGGCCGCAGACCCAGCGCCAACGCCTTTGACGTCACAAACTTCGTTTGTGGCATCGGCCCTTCGGCGGCATCGACCAACAGCACGACGCCATCCACCATCGACAGGATCCGCTCGACCTCGCCGCCGAAATCGGCGTGGCCGGGGGTATCGACGATGTTGATCCGCGTGCCTTTCCATTCGACCGAGGTTGCCTTGGCCAGGATCGTGATCCCACGCTCACGCTCCAGATCATTGGAGTCCATCGCGCGTTCGGCCACGGCCTGACCCTCGCGAAACGCGCCGGATTGCTTCAAAAGCTCATCGACCAGCGTCGTCTTGCCGTGGTCGACATGCGCGATGATAGCGATGTTGCGAAGGTCCATTTGCTCTGCCTCTGCGGGGTGTTGCGCGGGGCCTACCCGGTGATGGCGCCCTTGGCCAGAGCGAAAAGGACGCTCAGTGGCTTGCGGTCTTCGAGAACAGGTGAATGACCAAAACCCCGCCAACGATCATCGCCATGCCAAGCAGCGCAGGCGCGTCGAGCCGTTGCCCAAAAACAAGGAACCCGATGGCGGTGATCGACACGATCCCAAGGCCGGACCAGATCGCATAGACGACACCCACAGGCATGAATTTCAACGATAATCCCAGCAGGTAGAAAGAAATCGCATAGGCCACGATTACAATTAGTGTCGGTCCTATGCGCGTGAATTGCTGGCTGGCCTGCAGGGCCGATGTGCCAATGGTTTCAAAGATAATCGCAACAACGAGGTACAGATAATGAAGCGGCATGGCGGGCCCTTTCAGCGGCCGATATAGCGGTCTTTGCGGTGGTTCACGGCGATGATCAAATTGACGACGACCGACCCGGCAAGCGACCAGGCCACCAGCCAGGGGTCAAGCACAAGGAAAGCAACGGCAAACAGCACCGCGTCAAAGATCAACTGGGTCCAGCCCGCCTGAAACCCGATCCTGTCCTGCAGATACAGCGCGAGCACGCCCACGCCACCCAGCGAGGCGCCATGGCGGAAGAGCACGATCAACCCGAGCCCGATCATCGCGCCGGACAAGGCCGCGCCGAGCGCAGGGTGAAGATACGCGATTTCGAAGGCTTGTGGCATCGCCTCGGCCATCGCCGACACCATGGCGACGGCGACAAAGCTCTTGATCGTGAACCGGGGCCCCATGCGCAGCCAGGCCAGCACATAGAACGGCAGGTTCACCACAAAAAACACCGCGCCGAACGGCCAGTCGGTGACATAGCTGACCAGAACGCCCAAACCCGCCGTCTGCCCGGTGATCAGGCCCAGGTGGGTCAGGAACTGCACCCCAAGGGCGCACATCGCGGTCCCCAGCAGAAAAGCCAAGGCATCTTCGGCCAAGGAATGTTCCAGCCGCTTATGCGGCTCGTTGCGAATGTCGGTGTCGGTCATGCCCGGCCTTCTGTGTCAAGGCCGGGCAGGGCGCAAGGGTGCTAGTGGCCGCGCCAGATCCAGCCGCCGCCCAGCACGCGTGTGCCGCCGGTTTCATAAAACACACAGGCCTGTCCCGGTGACACACCCTCTTCAGGTGTCAGCAGTTCGACTTGGGCTTCGGTCGCCGAAATGGGTCGCACGATCGCCTCGCGCGGCGGGCGCGTTGAGCGGACCTTAACCGACACCGGCCACTCCTCTGCGCTGTCGAACGGGGCGTCGCCCAGCCAATTGATCTCGCGCACCGGCACGGTGCGGGTCGTCAGCATCTCTTTGGGGCCCACAACGACGCGGTGCGCATCAACATCGAGCTTCACCACATAGAGCGGCTCGCTCAGCCCGCCGATCCCAAGGCCGCGCCGCTGACCAATCGTGAAATGAATGACGCCCTCATGCGTCCCGAGCACGCGCCCGTCGGCATGGACAATCTCGCCCGGTTCCGCGGCCCCGGGGCGCAGTTTCTCGATCACGCTCGCGTAGTTGCCGTTCGGAACAAAGCAGATGTCCTGGCTGTCCGGTTTGTCTGCCACCGGCAGACCATACTTTGCCGCCAAGGCGCGCGTTTCGCCCTTGGACGCGAGGTGGCCCAGTGGAAAGCGCAGATAATCAAGCTGTTCCGACGTCGTCGAAAACAGGAAATAGCTCTGGTCGCGCGCGGAATCGGCGGCGCTGTGCAGTTCGGGCCCTGCCGCGCCAAGTTTCCGCTGGATATAGTGGCCAGTCGCCATGCAGTCGGCATCAAGATCCTTGGCCGTCTCCAAGAGATCCCGGAATTTCACCCGTTCATTGCAACGGATGCAGGGCACGGGCGTGGCGCCAGCCAGATAGCTATCGGCAAATTCGTCAATGACCGCTTCGCGAAACATGTTCTCATAGTCGAGGACATAGTGAGGGAACCCCATCTCCTCGGCCACGCGGCGGGCATCGTGGATATCGCGACCCGCGCAGCACGCACCCTTTTTGGCCAGTGCAGCCCCATGATCATAAAGCTGAAGCGTCACGCCAACGACATCGTAACCTTCCTCGGCCAGCATCGCGGCCACGACCGAGCTGTCGACGCCGCCCGACATCGCCACGACCACACGGGTTTCGCCCGGCGCCTTGGCCAGTCCGAGCGAGTTCAAGCGGGGGCGGTCGTCCAGCGCCATGGCATCATCAGTCATTCGTGAATGTGGTCCGGCGGAATATAGGAAAATGCAACACACTCTCAAGGGCTCGTTTCACGGCACATTAAACACGCTTTTGCCATTCTGCGCCGCGAACGGTGACTTAAGGGGTGAGCCATGTTTCTAAAGAAAGTCGATGGGCCGCGCGCGGTGACGTTGCCCGACGGCACGGTAATGACGCGCGCCGATCTGCCCGATCCGACCACGCGCCGTTGGGTGGCCAGCCGCAAGGCGGCCGTTGTGCGTGCCGTGCTGCACGGGTTGATCAGTGAAGAAGAGGCGCTCGAACGCTACGGGCTGTCCGGGGAAGAGTTTGAGAGCTGGCAATCTGCGGTTGCAAAGCATGGAGAGGTGGCGCTGAAAGCGACGGCTGTTCAACGCTATATACAACTTTACGTTGTGAAACTAAAGTTACTTTGGCGGTAACGCCGGATTAACCATTGCCTGGATAGTTTGGCCAGAACGGCCAGCCCTGCGGAGAGACACACGATGCGCGTACTACTTGTCGAGGACGATCCGACCACTTCCCGCAGCATCGAATTGATGCTGACACATGCAAACCTGAACGTCTACGCGACGGACCTGGGCGAGGAAGGGATCGATCTTGCAAAACTGTACGATTACGACCTGATCCTGCTGGACCTCAACCTGCCGGATATGAACGGGCATGAGGTGCTTCGGCAACTGCGTATGGCGCGGGTCGATACACCGATCCTAATCCTGTCTGGCGCCGATGATACTGACAATAAAATCAAAGGCTTCGGTTTCGGCGCCGACGACTATCTGACCAAGCCCTTCCACCGGGAAGAACTGGTGGCACGCATCCACGCGATCATTCGCCGGTCCAAGGGTCACGCGCAGTCGGTGATCCGCACCGGAAAGATTGCCGTGAACCTCGATGCCAAGACGGTCGAATCCGAAGGGCGCACCGTGCATCTGACCGGAAAAGAGTATCAGATGCTCGAGCTTTTGAGCCTGCGCAAGGGCACGACGCTGACCAAGGAAATGTTCCTCAAACATGTCTAGTAGCTACGACAGTAATTCTTGTAGTACATTGTTTAAAAATAGAAGAATGACATTTGGCAGGTCAGGGCGCTTGCAGTCCACATCCATTTTTGTAGCATATTTGCAGTAGCCTGCTTGTTCTAGAAACGCAGGGCTTAGCAAGGCGTGTACGAACTAGGGCGCCAAGATGTAACAAGCTGCGCGTTCTCAGCCACAGACTTGTCGTCCGCTATGCGGAGGATCCAGACCGATTACTAGCAGCATCGGTTGTCGCCCAAGTCGCCAACCGAATGCCATCTCATCACTTCATCGCAGCCCGATTTCCCGAAGCCAGACGATAGATGCGGCTGAAAACCCCAAAAACCCAGACCCGCCATTCGCTGCACTGATGTGGGATGTGCCAATTGCGGACTTTGCTACCTTTCGCTGGAGCTTCGCCAAGGTCGGCCTTGACGAGAAAGTCATTGCGGCAAACGTTCGTTTTCTTTCGGTTTTAGTTGGCACAAAGGGGCGTTGGGCGCCTCAAACGAGGCGCCCTCAGGTGTAGCCCCGGCGGCCATCGCATTTGTTTCGATTGCGTCGTTTAGGCTGCACCGGCGATCTGTGATGTGCCGGTCACCTCGGGTGCATCGCCTGCCTGTTCCAGCAATGGGAGATAGAGGTCCGGATGCGGTCGGACACGGTAGTTGTCGGTCTCGTCGCCGAATAGCACCTGGCCGCGCGCATCAAGCGCGATGACTGTCGCCATCACCGTGTCCTTCGGGTAGCCCTTCAGACCAACGGGAGCGCCGCCTATATCGGCGATGCCCAACCGGTCAGCCGCAAGCATGTTCCTGTCGCGCAGGATCTGAAAGTGGAGTGGGAGATCGAGTTTCGTTGCAAGCGCCATCGATTTTTCGGCGCTCTGGTTGGAAATGAACCTTACCTGCACGTTGGCGTTTGCGAGCTGATCGGCACGGGCTCTGAGTTCGCGCAGTTGAGCCATGCACAAGGGGCACCAATTGCCGCGGAAGAACACCAAGAGTGTGGCGGCGCCAAGGAAGTCGTCGCTGGTGACCCGCGCGCCGTCGAGATCTTCGAACGCGACTTCCGGGAGAGGTTTACCGATGATGATGGCGTCGCTCTTGGTCCGCCCGTAGCGCGAATAAACGAAGACGAACCATTGCAGGCCGGCAAAGCTGAGGAGTGCGGCGATTAGCGCGCCGGTCTCGGTTGCCGCTAGGAAGACGCCGATCCCGGTGACAATTTGCACTGGGACTAGCAGAGATGACGTCCGCGCCGCCCCTCCCTTGGCCAGGAAGAGCGCCATGTAGGTTGGCAGCGCGGCCGCCGCCAGAAAGGCCCCGTGCCAGGCCTCCGCGCCACTGGTCCACATGAGGTGATGGAAAGCATATACGGCGAGGCCGACCATTCCGAGAATGACGGGCACAAGCGCGCGTTGTTTGAGTTGCATGAGTGTCGTTCCTTTCTGCTAAGTGTTTGGCTTCGGTTTGAGTCAGGTCCCGGCCAGCCGGTCAGGTATTCTCGAAGCGGAGGTCAAAGCTTTCGGGCAGGGCAAGATGGGCGAAGTACCAGTCCTCCGCCCGCTGCCATTGCCGCTCCCACGGGCCGATACGGCCTTCGCGCGCAATCAGGCGGCGTTCGCGTTCGGCGATGGGCAGCTCCACGAGAATAGTGAGATCGATCAGCGGCCTGAGATCGGGATGGGTCGAGTAGACACCTTCCACAATGAGGAGCGGACTAGGCGAAAGTTGCGACTCGACAGGCGCGGGGGAGCCGTCAAAAGTGTCCCAGTCGAAGGGTCTGTAGGTGGCCGTCTGCCCGGATTTGAGAGCGCTCAAGACCCTACGCAGGCGTGTGCGGTCGATGCAGATGTCAGCCAGTGACGCATCGTGGAGGTCTAAGACTGCCGTTCCGCCCGCAAAAAATCCGTCGCCAGATACGAGCGTTGCGCCGAGCCGCCGCGCGAGAGGAGCCGCGAGGGTGGACTTGCCCGTCCCGCTCCGTCCATCGATTGCGATCAGGTGTGGTCCGCTGCTGGTCGGACCCGCGCGGTCAAACCATTCCGAGACCTGGGCCAAGAACTGATCGACGACAGGCCGGATTGGTTGGCTATCCGATGTACTCATTCGGCGAGCCCCCGTGGGCGGATCCGGTCGATCGACACCAGAGTCGCGGCGACTGCCAGCGTCACCAGTCCTGCCACCATCGGGTCATAGTGTGAGCTCATGGACGGGTATAGCATCCAGCTGAGATTGCTCATGGCGTGCATAAGGGCCGCGCCAAAGACGCTGTATCCGCCCTGGACATAGAGCCATGTCAGCAACATGCGGCGCGACATGGACCCCACGGCCCACCAGGCAAACCAGACAAGATTACGTTCGGCCTGTAAGAGCGGGACCGCATGCCAAAACACGGAAACCCCGCCGATAAGAAGTGCTGCGCCGATGATCCCATGCACGGGCGTTAGGCGCCGCGCGACATAGCCTGTCCAGCCAAGTTCCTCGGCAAGTCCAGCCACAAGAAACATCGCCAACAGGGTTAGCACGTTAGACCAGCCGAGTTGGGGTGGCGGAAGCGCGGTCCCGTGTGCCGTCTGGATGATCGCGCTGAGCAGCGCCAATAGCGGAGGCGTGAATATAGCGAAGGCCCAAGCCCAGGGCGGCATTCGGCCTAGATCGCCGATCTGGCTCAGAAACGCCGTCAGTGCTTCGACGCCGCCCCTCAAACTCAGCAAACCACCGACAAGCGCCGGGGCAAGAAACATCAAAGCGCTGACCGGCAATCCCGGCAACACATGATCCGTGACGAACACGCCCAACAACCAGAATGGGACTGAGGCGACAAGGAGGATCAAGAAGAAGAGATAAGCCTCTTCGGTTTGAAGGCTGGAGTGGTGGTCGCGTCGCATGGAGTGACGTCCCCGTTTTCACATTTATATGACCGACGCATACATATTGAGTCGCTTGAAGTCAATGCGCAGCGCATATAAATTCTCGGTATGGATACGAAAAGACTCGAGAACCTGCTGGGCGTTCTGTCCGTCCACGTCACCGACCAGATCGCGAACGGCACCTTGGATGCGCTTCCGGAGGGCCTCTCGGCACCGGTTGCTGCGATTACCTTCATCGGTCACAATCCCGGAGCCACAATTGCCGAACTTGGAATCGGACTGAGCCTGTCGCATCCCGGTGCCGTCCGGCTGGTGGACCGGCTCTCCGCTGCGGGCATGGTGGAGCGTCGCACCTCCGAGGAAGACGGCCGCGCGGTGGCGCTCTGGCTAACGCAACAGGGCGAAACATCTTATGGAGACGCGTTATCGCGCAGAGCAGGCGGCATTTCGGGACTGATAGCCGTGCTGCGTCCTGACGAATGCGCGACCCTCGAAAACCTGGCAGAAAAACTGCTTCGGCACGCGTATTCGGGCCACCATCATGCCCTGCGTATTTGCAGACTTTGCGATGATGTCGCTTGCGATCCCTGTCCCATCGAAGCGGAGCACGACGCACAGCTCGTACGATTGAACGCTGCGCTTACGAACGCTCCAACAGATTGATCGTAGTAGCGTCGCTCATGCCGCTAGCACAGGGACGGGCTTGGGATGTGTTGGCAGGTAGATCATCTTGGCGACGGTCAACTTTAGGCAACTGAAAGCCGGCTTACGGGAAACCATCGTGCGAAGTCGGGGATACTACTCCGGCTTCTTTGCGGGCTTTTGGCTGAAGTTGAAACATACGCAACGCGAGCGGTCTCAGCAGATCGGAGGTAGCACCAGTCATATCTAGGCACCATGCTAATAAAGCAACTGCTCGAAGTGTGCAGATAGCATTGATATGCAAAAACTGACTATTGGCCTGACCAATCGTTTGACCGATGGTCAGAATCACTTTACGTGATGTGCTATGAGACATCGACAGGACACGCTATGCGCCAAAATGAGGGGGCAGCTTCGCCTCAATCCAAGCAGAGAGACGGGTTGCTCGAGATCGCAACCACTGAATTTGCCGAGAACGGCTATGAAGCGACGTCGATCCAGAAGATCGCTTCCGCTGCCAGCATCAGCAAAGCTAAAGTCTTCTACTACTTCGATGGCAAGGAAGACCTGTTTTCTCGAGTGCTGGACAAGACCATGGAGCCGATCATCGGGCCATTCGAAGCGGCGCCTAGGGTCCATTCTGCCGAAGAGTTTTGGGCCTCGCTTGAAGCTGGAGTTGTTCTTGCGTCTGAATTCGGGCGGAAAGATCCCTATGCTGCCGCTTTGCTTCGAGATCTCTTTCGGCGCGGAGACGAAACGCAGGCGCTCAAGCATTTAACCGATCGTGTGCGTGCGGCAATCAGGGTTTGGTTGCGCGACGGTCGGGCTGTCGGGGCGGTCAGGACGGATCTGTCAGTGTCGGTCCTTGCCGAGGCGATCGTCGGCGCCCTTGTCCAAATCGACCGTTGGATCGCCGAAAACATGGAAGAAGGGCGCCTGCCTGTTGACCTGCCGAACGATAAGTCTCTCGTTGCATTCGCACAGGATGCCATGCAGCAGCGTGTTCCGGCCGAGATGGATGTCGAGGTGTCATATGCCGCCGAAAACGTCCCGCGCGAAACTGACGCCTATCTCGACATCGATAAAACAGTGACGGAACAAGTGACCGTTCGGGACGGTCGCGTACATTCGCCATCGGCCACGTTCGAAGGCCAAGGGTTCGAACTCTTCCCCGCACCGGCTGTGTTTTCTGAGCCTCCCGATGACCTGGAAGTCCGCGCCACCTACCGAGCAGTCGAACAGGCGCTGAAGGACCGGCTTGGTGCGAATTTTGCTCGTGTGTTCGACCACACTGTGCGCCACACCGAGCGCACCCCCGGCCAGCGCCCGCCGATCCGGATCGTTCATGCCGACTACGGGCCGAATGCCGGCCATAGGCGCCTAATCGAACTGCTGCCACCTGAAGATGCCGATCGGTGGGCGAATGCGCGGATCGTAGTGGCCAATCTCTGGCAATCGGTGGCCGGGGTCATTCATTCAACACCTCTCGGCTTTGTGGACTTAACTACCGTGCAGGATGGCGACTTCATCCCGATCACGGTCCACTACGGGGACCGCGATGGCGAGATTGGGTACTACCGCCCAAACGTCGCACATCAGTGGTATTGGTTTCCCTTCATGCGGCCCTCGGAGTCCGTCTTGTTCAAAACCTATGATGGCAAACCGAACCACGAACACTGGTCCTGCCCGCATGCCGCCTTCGCCGCTCCGAACGCACCTGCCGAGCAAGAGGGGCGCCGAACAAGCATCGAGTACCGCATCTTGCTGGCGTTTGAAGATGAGTGACGCCATGTGCGCATCTCAAGGAGATAAGGTGCTTCAACCCTTCGGTCCGAACATCTGGACGGTTGACGGTGATGATGTCCGAATGTTCGGTGCGCTGCCCTTCACCACGCGGATGACCGTGGTGAAGCTAAAGACCGGTGGTCTCTGGCTTCATTCCCCGGTCCTACCGACCAAGGCGCGGCGCGAGGCACTTGAGCTTTTGGGACCGATTGAGCACTTGGTGGCACCGATCAAGATCCATAGTGTCGGGATCACGCCCTGGGGTTCTCTGGTTCCGTCAGCCCACATCTGGGCATCGCCGGAATTCACCGCACGCCACCCGGATATCAGGGTCGATACTCTGCTCGACAATGAGGTTACCCCACCTTGGCGAGGTGAGATTGAACATCTTGCGATACGGGGTCATCCGATTGTGGATGAGGTCGACTTTCTACACAAACCCTCGAAATCTCTCATCCTTACCGATCTCATCCAGAAGCACTTTGCCGATCGCGACGCAAGCTTCTGGCGTGGCGTTAAGAAGATCGTTGGCGTGTTTGGTGAGGCGGGCGGCGTGCCGCTCGACGTCCGGTTGACTGTTCGGGACAGACTGGCCTTGCGAAAGAGCATTGAGACCTTACTTGCTTGGGATTTCGACAACCTCATCCTATCCCATGGCCATTGCTTGCAGGGCGGCGCGGGGCAGGACGTTCGTCGCGTTTTTGCATGGCTCCTTGGCCCCCAAGAAAGAGGCACAGAGTCCGCAAATTCTGGAGAAATCACAAACTAAACCCAAGCGATCTTGGACGTACAGACTCGAAGCATGAGCAAAAGCTCCCAACGAACTCAAGCAAAAACATCCCCGGCCTTCCGAGAGACGCTAATTCGACAAAAGAAAACAATGTCACCTTATAGAATACAGATCCTATTTGCGTTCGTGTTCCTCGGTCTCGGAGGATGGGCATTGCTATTTCCGGCTCACGTCCTCAGTCTGGGCGTGCGACCTGAGATCTACACCGAGGACCGTGTCACGACTGTGGTTTTCGGCTGTTTCGGGGCGCAGGCGGTCCTCTGTGGATTGATCATGCTGTTGTCGCGGTTCACACCTGTGACGTTTCTCGTCCTTGGTTTCGTCGGTTCCGTCCCGTTCTTCTGGTTCAACTATCAGTTCGTCTATGTCGAAGAGATTTTCACCCGTTGGATGCTCCTCGACTTCATTGGCAACGTGGCGATCTTGACCCTGTGCGCAATGGGTTACTTCGGCATGAAACGCCAGGGTCTGAAGACGACCTGATGTTTGATGGTATCAAGCTCACCTCACAAGGACCTGGCCTTTTGCCCGAACCACGCGTCGGGGCAACGGGCTGCGGCATGAGAGGTATGACAGAAGGTGCTTACCGACCCAGCCACAAAAATGCTTCGGATACCATCGACTTCCCGCCACCTCTGGTGCATTGACCACGAACCAAAATCAGGTCCTCAATCCGCCAGCGCATGATGTAATCTCGGCTCAGCTTTGCGGCCACATGATCGAGAAAAGTGGCACTCAGGTCTCGCCCATTCCTCCGCGCCGCCCCGGCAGGCCAGCTACCCGTTTGACGGCTGCCTAAAACCGCCACTGTCTCGTGGGGGTTTTGTTTCTATAACGAGTCGTTCAGGATCACCGTTCGCGAACGCTTGTGCAAGAACACGACCTCATCGGGGATAACGCTACCTGCGAATAACTTGAAATCAATCTCTTGGCGCCAATCAGGCGAGAAGCTGTCGGACAGGTCGGTGAAGTTCGGCATATCCGGGCGGTGATACGCAAACATGGGTGAAACCCAGACTTCGCCCTCGGGATATCGCGATCTCCGTACATCGATACTAGAACAGTGCATCTAGCTGGGGGCAATCAGGTGTTCCACATTCCCCAACGCTTTCAAAAACACGAGTTGCCGTGCATTCGGCAAGATCGGGGCATGCACCCAAAGGCTGCCTGACTGCAGGCCAATTTAAGTATTTTCGTAATACTCAGTTGCATCAATCTGAGGCTCTTTGCGCCACGTCACGATACGGCGCCTATTTCCAGGCTTTAAGAGCGGAGCTCATCAGCGGCAAGCGCGAATTGCGAACGGTTCTTCGGCATTTTGGCGAACTTTATGGGGTTCTTCGAAACACCCAGATCTTGGACAAGAGCAAAATGAAGAATGCTGCGATGGCGGTCGAGAATACAAGCGCCCCACTTTCACTCCAGGCCTCTAACGATACCAACGTAAGAAGCAGCGATTGATTGAGCATAAAGCTTGCCAGCAGGGTCATGACAAGACGGCGTGCCGACGCGGCGATCGGGGGTGCAGATTGGGGGTCGAGGAAGGCTAGGTGCCCGAAGAAGGCAATCCAGAAAGAGATAAGGAACGCTCCTGTGTTTGCCCAGACGGCGCTCTCAGAGGCCTGATTCAAAAAAACCGCGAAACCGACGTGGATCAAGCACCAAAAGAGACCGACTTTCACGAGCGTTTGTGTAGACATTTCCCAGGGTCCTTTCGTTTGCCGGCGTTGCCCAAGGCAGCCAGCGATTGCAGGCCGATTGTGGTTCGATGTTCCGGCGGGAGGGAGAGAGTAGTGGGTCGCACTACCAAACACACCGAAGGTGTTCGTGACCTTCACCACACAGATAACCTGGAACAGAAGATAAAATCGGTAGAAGCTTCAAGCTGGGTCACGCCAAACACGACTGTGCTGTCCTTCGCGGCCCCAAACAGGCGAGTGTATCCAAGTCTTGCCAGATAACTCCCGCAATTTCTGGATCCCGGACCCTGTGACAATGGCCCAAGGCAGATCCCTTGATTTCAACCGTTGGATTTCTAGTGCGCTGGGGTCTTTCATTTAGTGTTAATGTCGAAATTTGCATTGTGCATTCCTGAACGCATAGATTTGGCAAATCCGCAGAAGCAAAAGGAAGTAAGTATGCCCCGAACGAGAGTTTTTTTGCCTCAATGGTTTGCGATGCCGCGAACGGTTGCTTTTTCACCGTTCGCGGAGTCGCACGCCATTGTCTGATCAACTCGGAGCGTACTATTCGCAAAACCGGCAAATAGGTCAGATTAACAACCGGGCTTCTTGCGTATCTCCCCAACCTAAGAAGCTTCACGTTGGTTCACACTGGAGCTGACTCATCCGACTAGCGGGTCAGTTCAACGAGCCGCTCGAGACTTGCAGCCTTCTCCTCGGTTGTCATCAAATTGATCGCGCGAGAAATAGCGACAAGTTCGGCAAGTGCAAATTCGGGATCTGGCGGGCATCGCTTTTCGACCATTGACCTATAGTTCGCTAGGGGCTCGGTCAGCTTGTCGATTGCCATCCAGTTGGTTCCAGAATGCAAGAACAAGACCTTCAGAGGCTGTTCGTGTTCAAGAGTATGTTTCGGCATTAGAATGCCTCCCAAAAGGAGTGTTTTGGCGATGATGCACCAGTCGCTAGCTTGATTAACGCCGACCAGAGTCGCGCGGTTCCGATCCAGGTGTATCGGACTAGTCTTGGGATCGAACCTTTGGCACTCGCCTCAAACTTTTTTGAGCTTCTCATCTTGTGTCTCCGTGAGTGGACTTGGCAAGGCATTGCTACGATCGCCTGCTGGTGTTGGATTTGCAGGGGCAACACGGTAAACGAAACCGGAGCCGTCGCGAGCGAGCGCGCTTCTCCCCGTAAGGTCATCGGCAATTCGCGAACGGTAGGACGCGACCCCTGGCGAAAAAGTCGTTCTTTAGCGAGCTGCGCGAATGTAAACTGCCCCTCAAGGAGAATTGCCGAAACCTAGGGACCAGATGCAGCAATGAGCGAAGGCAGACACCATATCTTCAACCAGGCTGCATCGGTTTGGCGCGATGGAACACTGTTCTTCGGCTATGACATCAACAGCTGGAGGCGGTTCGCTGCGGTCGGAGTCGTGTTCTCTTTCGCCGGCGCTCTGGTGATCACTGCATTCGATCCGTCAAGCACCACACATCTTCCGATTTGGAAGGCGGTCATATTGTGGAGCTTGCAGCTAGCCGTCGCAGTGATTCTCATGACTCTGGTGGTAATCGCCTCGGTACTTATGGGGGTGCCGTCACGATGGGCCAGTGTCCCGGCGGCTATCGCCTTGCCGTTCTTGCTCACCCCGATCTCGTTGATCGTTGATCGGTCGATCGGCGGGGAAGACGGCCCCGATCCGGCGTTGGTCGGGTACTTCAGCCAGTACACTGAAGAACTGATCAACATCACCCCGGCGAGCCTCGCATTTGCAGCCCTGCTTTTCACCTTCGTGTCGCGCGCCGGGCGACTGTCACAGGCCCTGCGGGTTCAGCTGAGCCAGATGAAAAAAACTGAACCCAGCTTGCGTGACGCGCTCCCGGAGGTTCCGCTTCGGATTGGCAACGATCTGATACGCCTTGAAGCGCAAGACCATTATGTTTTGGTCGTCACAACCGAAGGGACAGCGACCCTTAGCCAGTCTCTTGCCGAATGCATTGACCGCGTAAAGGGATTTGCCGGAACGCAATCACACCGGTCGCATTGGGTTCGGTACCGTCACGTTCAACGGCTTGCCAAATCGGGCAGCGCCTATCGAGCGATCCTGAGCAACAACGAAACTGTTCCCGTCAGCCGCCGTCGCTATCGGCACGTGCGAAAACACCTTTGATCCGATATCAGTCTCGACAGAAGTCAGCGCGCAAAAATTTGCAGCAAAAAGCGGTATGAAGGCCGCGAGATTGACAAGTGGATGGCTGACGCAAGGCCACCCGATTGATCCAGTTCGCCGCGTCATGAGGATCCAGACGACACCCGGGAAAAAAGCCCCACCGAGCAATCCGAAAACGCCATATTCGAACGTAATGCCTACGGACAGGTAGAGCGGAACATGCCAAAGCGTAAAGAGGCCGAGGCCCAGCAACTCGAAGCGAACACTATCGCCGGAGTTCGCCCTGAAGGGGCGGCGCCATGCCATCTCTTCGAGCGGCCCATTGATCAGCGCACAGATCGCGGCAAGGCCCAGCACCAACGGATCAGAGGACATGTCAATCCAAGGCTTCGCGACAAGTGAAACGCCTGCTGGAAGCGCCAGGGCCGCTACCGGCACCCAACATTCGCTCGTCTTCAATCGCCAAGAAACACGTACGTGGCCATGCCCGAAGAAAACAGCAATTGGCACACAGAAACACATCCAGTAAATCGCCAACACACTTAGAAACCCGAACAATGGTCTCATGCTGGCGGTTACGATTGGCACGACAAGAAGCATTGTGCAGGTGAGCAGCAGCGCTGCGACGACCAGGGCTTTCTGTCGGTATGACATCCGCATAGGGGATCGCCTCTCTCGTGGGAACAACGCCATACTTGGAACCGAGATCATTCTTTGCGAAAAAGACCTCCGCCTGATCTGACCGAGGGATTGGCTTGGCCGCCCGTACTCCTCGATCAGATTTGTCGGGGCGTCCCGCTTACTGCAGATGCCTCTCTATCCAAGAGGAGACAATCGCCTCGCGCTGATCGTGCGGCGGGCAATGACCCTCTAGGTGAAACACCACGCGTTCAACATTCCTGCCCCGTTCCAGAAGCGAGTCCAGTTCTTGTAACGGTGCAACGGGATCTGCGTGCGTGTTGATCGCCAGCATGGGAGTATTGATCATGTCGCCTTCGAACGCATCGACGCTCTCTATAGAAAGGATGCGCGCACTACTGGCAAAATCTGCAGATGTGGACTCCGTCGGCAAGCCCAGCCGCGTTTTCACCCCGTCAATCGTGAACTCGGGAAACGTGTCGTAGGCTTCGGCAGGCGCCATAAAAACCGAATGCAAAGGGCCGCAGGTATAGATGACGCCTGCCAGGTCGAGGTCCTCGTGCTGACTCCAGACCCGCGCCGCCGCATTGCCGCCGAAACTGACCCCCTGAACGAAGATGTTGTCGGTATCGATCTGCCTCTGCGTCCGCGCCCAGTTCACGGCAGCTACATGTAGTTTTTCGGTTTGGCCGTCGGTGACATCGAAGCGCGCGCTGTGACCCATGCCGGGAATTTCGATTGTCAGGAACCCGATTTCCTTCGGCAAAAGGTACGTCTCGTAGTAATTAAGCGCGGTGACCCGGGACATGTCCGAGCCATTCGAAAACACCAGTACTGGATGTGGGCCATCTCCCTCCGGCAGATGCAGAAAGGCCGAGAATTGTTTTCCTGAGAGATCAATTTCGACTGTCCTGAAGGTACCAGGCAGCATGCGCGCCGCTTCTTCATAGGCTGCATATGCCCCTTCCAATGCGGCTGCGCGGTTCGCGTCCTCAGTGTGTGGAGCAGATGCCGTATGGTAATAGGTCAGCGCTTCCTTGAGCACGGCCAGTCGCGCTGCACCGTCAACTCGCTCCGCGCGCGCCATGCCCTCGTCGCCGGCGCGTGTGAATTCATATGTCCAGTTGCCCGCGCCATAGGTCGAGATCGTATCCGGTTGACTAGGATTCGAACGGTGTCCCGTTGCGGTCTCGATCCGTGTCAGAATCTCAAGTGTCCGGTCCTGGTCCGCACCGAAATGCGCCCACATCTCGAGCTCGATCGGATGGTACCATTGCCCTTCCTCGATCGACCGAAACGTTGCTCCATCGACCTGATCGGCAATCGTTGGACCAACTGAGGATATGGCGAGCATCGTGGCAATCATCACGGTGTTCGGGTTCATGTGCAATGTCCTTTCTGTGCGCAAGGCAGGGGCCGCGCGGAGTGAATGCACAGCCACTGAAGTCACGGCTTTAGGCCGCTTGGACTACATTGTTCGCCGTAATGAGTGATGAAGGCGAAAGGTGACTGAACGGGCCAATGACTGCGCCGCCGGTTGCCGAATGCTCGTGATTGGTCGATGGGAACCGGTGACTTCTTTTTCGGGAAGCCAGTCCCCTCAGCGCTTGCAACGAATTATCGGATGCGAATGGACGCAAGCTTAGAGTGCCGTACTACGAGGTGTGCCTATGCGACGTAGTCACTTCATCTACGGCCCATGCCTCCAAACTTAGGCGGTCCCAGCAATACGAGAGTGGACATGAGCGTAACTGTCATAACAGCAGTGGAAACGGGATCGTAGTGTGATCCCATGACGGGAAACATCATCCAGCTCAGATTACTCATTGCGTGGAGCAGTGCTGCGCCGAACACGCTTTTTCCGCCGTAAACGATTAGCCAGACGATCAGAACTCGCCGGGAGATCGTGGCTAGCGACCACCAGAATATCCACTCGGTCGGTCTTTCTACCTGCAACAAAGGAAACATGTGCCAAAGGGAATACGGCACCGCGCCCGTCATCACGCCATCACAGCCATCCCCCCCACAAGTCCTGGACAGAGTACCATCGCCGCGCTCAGAAGAAGACCAGGCAACAGTTGCTCGGGTAACACTGCACCCGCAATCCAGAATGGAACGGAAACAAAAAAGACCAGATCGAAGTACGTTAAAGCACTTCGTGGTCTTGCATGCGATCGCATGGCAAACACTCCAAATACGTCTTGACCTTTTGAGCGGCCCTCCGTGCAGCGTCTGAAGTCGTGCCACTTTAGTGGCAACCCATACCTTCGTCGTCCGCTTCTAACGACCATTCAAGCGGGCGGCATGACCGCTGGCACAAACTGGACCACGGATCGGTTGCAGGTCCCTTCGTATCTGAAGAGCGCGACCAGATATGTGAGCTGGACCAAGGATCCACTGCACGTTTTTGTTGAAGAAAAGGAACTGTAGATGCCACTTCCAATCGACACTCCAGCCCCGGACTTCGTTGCGCAGTCCACCATGGGCCCCATCCGGTTTCACGACTGGGTCGGAAATCACTGGTGTATGTTGCTCTCTCACCCGAAGGACTTCACACCAGTTTGCACATCTGAACTTGGTATCGTGGCGCGTTTGAAGCACAGCTTCGATCGGCGCGGCGTGAAGATCATCGGCATGTCCGTCGATACGATTGAGGATCATGCGGTTTGGGTGGAGGACATTCGCACAGCTACTGGCTACGCGTTGAATTATCCTTTGATTGCCGACCCGGACCTGAGGATTTCGAAGCTTTATGGAATGCTACCGATAGACACCCGCGGAACGACCGTTGATCGAAACGCCCGCGACACCGCCGCTGCGCGGACGCTGTTCGTCATCGGGCCAGACAAGATGATCAGACTCTCGCTCTCATATCCTTTGACGACGGGGCGCGACTTTCACGAGATCATTCGGGTCATAGACAGCCTCCAACTCACCGAAAGAAATCGGGTGGCAACGCCCGCGAATTGGGTTCAGGGCGAGGATGTGCTGCTTTTGCCGTCGATCTCGGATGCTGAAGCGCAAGAGCGATTTGCTTACGTGTGGGAAGCGCCAGTTCCTTACTTTCGTGTCGCGGCGTCGCCAGATGCAACCTTCTGACCGGGCCTGCACGATGGTGGCGTCACCTTTCAGACAGGACCTCAAGAAATCGCCTCCGCAGGCGGGTCCTATGGAGTGTAGCGCGGGTTTTGAACGCCGCAGGCCGCACAATCTGACATTCGCAGGCGGCTATCTGCGTCCTGCAGGTAAACACGATTTCGAAGATGTTTTGCGCATTCTGAGGTACTTACATGTCCGTCGCTACCTGAGCGACGGTAGGTTGCTTTCGAGCGGGGATGTTGTGTCACTGCTGGACCAGAACGCGGATCTGAGGGCTCAAGGTCTTGGCCTATGGATCATCGGCAACGAATGCACCCAGACAGCGGGTCTTGCGGCACTGGAGCCTGGTCAGGTCGAGAACACGACCCGGCCCGCTACCGAAAAAACTTGCATTGCTTACGTCGCTCTGGAACCGCAGTATCTGGGGCGTGGTCTTGCGACCAAAGCGCTTGCCGCGCTCGCCTTGTATGGTCGTAAGACACTTGGCCTCGACAAGCTTTGCGCGGCGGTTGATCAACCAAATCACGCCGCAAGACAAATGTTGCGGCGCGCTGGGTTTTTTAGGATTGGTACCGTGCCGGGTCCCCTTCACGAACGGTCGCTTTACGATCTTGCGTTGGCCAATGCCGTGGCGCGCACGGACTGAGGAGCTGCCCCTAGGCGCCAGTGCGAGTGTCCGCGGCGACGGCTTGATTGCCAACCGACCATTCGCGATCCGAGACTGACCATTGGCGTCGCAGCGCCTTTATGCCTGCGGCTATGCGCTTTCATTTTGCATTAGGCGGCAAGGTCGCGTCTTGGACGGAAGTCCGGCAACCCAATTCGCATGTCGGTTAGTTTGCTCGGCCCTCCCGTCAGAGCACGGAAATGTACGAGAGATCGGATGAGAAAATCGCATAGCATAGCGTGGTCGATAGGCATTGCAGGATGGAGCGTCGCTTTCGCCATTTGCAATTCGCCTCAATCCTTCTTGCATCCAAGGGCTTTCCATAACCTTCTGGCATGCCTGCTGGCGGCTCTTACGTTGGGGCTTTGCGTGCCGAGAATTGCGGCGGCGGACGAAGGTTCTCTTCGTCCCGTTGTACTGATGACAATGTCTACGGACAGCGTTGGTACCACGCGCCAGTTTTTTGGCAACGTCGTCGCACGGCAATCGGTTGATCTGGGGTTCCAAGTCGGCGGACAGATCGTCGAGTTTCCTGCTCAGGAGGGTGAGGTGATCCCAAGAGGAAATCTCATCGCCCGGCTTGATGTGGCGCCTTTCGAGTTGAGCTTTCGGGCGGCTCAGCTGGATCTGAACCAGGCGCAACGGACCTTTCAACGCATGCGCCAGCTCAGTTCGTCCGTGAGCGAAGCTGAGCTACTGGACATCGAAACGCAAGTCGAGATCGCGCGTCTGGCCTTGCAACAGGCAGAGCTTGATCTGCAAAATTCCACACTCTCGGCACCATTCAACGCGCTTGTTGCCAGCCGCACGCTCGCAAACTTCTCTACGGTCGGGCCGGGCACGCCGATCGTTCGTTTGCACGATATGTCAGAGTTGCGGATCGAGATAGATGTCCCTGAGATTCTGTTCCCACAGGCCAGCAACAGCGAACATGTGCAGTTTAGGGCACGTTTTCCAAATGATGTCCGGACCTACCCACTGGTCGTCCGGGAGTTCGACGCCGAAGCATCCGCACTGGGTCAGAGCTTCAGGATGACATTGGCGCTAACCGGCCGCGACGGCGTCAATCCATTGCCGGGCAGCTCCGTCATTGTCTTGGCGACAGCGGTTGAGGGCGATGCAGCGATGCGCATTCCCGCATCGGCACTGCGGATTGGAGTTGACGGCAGGATGACCGTAATGCGCTTCAACAACACGACAGAAGCCGTCGGGCAGCTTGAAGAGTTACCGATCACGGTCGAGGCGGATCGTGATGGCGTCTTGCGTGTTAGCGATGGCCTTAGACCTGGAGATGAGATTGTGCGCATGGGCGCACATCTGCTTGAAGACGGATTACGTGTGCGCCGCTTTGAAGGCTTTGCAAGATGAGTAACTCCGGTTTTTCCGTCGCCCGGGCCTCAATCGAACGGCCGATCATGACTTGGGTGCTTATTCTGATTTGTCTCTTCGGAGGCCTATGGGGGTTTGCCTCGCTGGGACGTCTCGAGGATCCTGCCTTTACCATCAAACAGGCGGTCGTGATCACGGAGTACCCCGGCGCGCCCGCCGCGCAGGTCGCCATCGAAGTCTCGGAGCCGCTGGAAGCGGCGATCCAACGCATGGCGGAGGTCAGCCGGGTAGCTTCGAGCAACCGTCCCGGCCTGTCGCGCATTGACGTACACGTTGAAGACAAGATCAATGGTAGTGATCTCCCCAGGGTCTGGACCGAATTGCGAGAGCGGATCGCCAACGTCCGCGCCGATCTCCCCGCCGGCGTCGGTGCGCCGTTTGTCGACGACGGCTTTGGCGACGTGTTCGGGATCTTCTTCGCAGTGACATCCCCCGGTCTGACTGATGCCGAGACACACGAGCTGGCGACTTTCTTGCGCCGGGAACTGCTCGCCATCGATGGGGTCGCGGATGTTGATGTCGCAGGGCTCCCGAGCGAAGCGATCTTCATCGAGCCACATCTCTCCATTTCGTCGAACCTCGAAGTTCATGCGCAAACAATCCTTCGGGCCATTTCCACCGCAGATACGATCACGCCGTCCGGCTCGGTCGATTTCGCGGATGGCCTGCGGACGCGTATTCAGTCTCCCGATGGCTCCGATACGGTGACTGAGATCGCATCGCTGACGATCGGTGTCGGCGGCAGGACGATCAACCTGACGGATATTGCTCGGGTCAGTCGCGGGCGGATCGACAACCCGGACCAGATGATCCGCTTCAACGGGCAAGAGGCTTTCACGCTCGGGGTGGCGGGTCTGAGTGACGAGAACATCGTCGAGGTCGGCGAACGTGTCGATGCGCGTCTCGGTGAGCTTCTGGAAGATATTCCATATGGCGTGGAGCTTCACCCCATCTATCAGCAACACGTCGTGGTCGACGAGTCCTCGAACGGGTTCCTGGTCAACCTGGCGATGTCACTCGCGATTGTGGTGGTTGTTCTCGGTATATTCATGGGGCCCCGCGCCGCATTTGTCGTCGGTTCGACCCTGCTTCTGACGGTGTTCGGCACGCTTCTGTTGATGTCGGTTTTCGGGATCGAGATGGAGCGCATTTCGCTTGGCGCGCTTATCATCGCAATGGGCATGCTGGTGGACAACGCTATCGTGGTCGCCGAAGGCATGCAGGTCACGATGCAGCGAGGTAAGTCTTCGCGCCAGGCCGCGGCGGAAACGGCGGGGAAGACTCAGATCCCGCTGCTGGGGGCAACGGCGATTGGGATCATGGCCTTTGCCGGCATCGGTCTGTCACCAGATTCGACCGGCGAGTTTCTGTTCTCACTTTTTGCTGTGATCGCGATCTCACTGCTGCTGTCCTGGGCGCTCGCGCTCACCGTGACGCCGCTTTTGGGCCACTACGTTTTTCGGCAAGGGTCGGAAAACGCCGGGGGCGCCTACGGAGGGCTGATCTTCCGGGGCTATGCGGCTCTTCTGCGCAGTGCGCTGCGGGCACGGTGGCTGGTGCTCGTCTTTCTCGTCGCCGTGACCGTCGCCTGCTATGCCGGGTTCGCCGAAGTCAAACAACAGTTCTTTCCCAGCTCCAATACGCCAATCTTTCTCACGCACCTGACCCTGCGGCAAGGGACCCCGATTTCTCGGACGGAGCAGCGCAATGCCATGCTTGAAGAGTTCCTGATGGGGCGGGACGACGTGGTGTCGGTGGCGGGTTTCATCGGCCAGGGCGCGTCACGTTTCCTGCTGACGTACGCGTCCGAGCCGCCGAACCCCGGATATGGCCACCTGATCGTCCGCACCCCCAATCTTGAGGTGATTCCGAACCTGCAAGCCGAGCTCGAAGCTTTCGCCGCAGCGAGGATCCCCGAAGCAGAGTTTCGCACCGAGCGTGTCGTTTTCGGCCCGGGTGGAGGTAGCCCGATCGCTGTGCGCTTTTCCGGCAGCGATCGCGCCGTCCTGCGGGACCTGGCAGATGTAGCCATGCACGTCATGCAGTCTGCTTCACCTAACATCCTTAGCGCCCGGATCGATTGGCGCGAGCAGGAGATGGTACTCATGCCCAACTACGATACCGAGCGCGCGCAGGTTGCCGGAATCAGCCGCGAGGTTGTCGCGCAGATTCTGCGCCTCACCACTGAGGGCGAAGTCACAGGCACCTATCGCGAGCACGAGCGCTCTATTCCCATAATCCTGCGGATCGATCCTTCGTCCGATGTCGGATTGCTCGATCAGGTAGTCGTGGCGCAAGACGGCGAGACCTTGCTGCCACTTGAACAGGTCGTGGACGGCTTCAGCCTCGAGGCGCAGGATACCCTAATCATGCGGCGCGACAGGTTGCCGACGATCACCGTGGGTGCCTCGATCCCACCGGATCGGACGGCGACCGAAGTGCTGGCCGAAATCCGCGCCTCCGTCGAAGCAATTGCTCTTCCACCGGGCTATCGGATGGAGTGGGGCGGAGAGTACGAAGAAGCCACGCAAGCAAACGAGAGCTTGGGCGCGCAATTGCCCATAGCAGGGCTCATCATGGTTCTGATATCCGTTCTCCTCTTCAACGCCGTGCGGCAACCGTTCATCATTTGGCTACTGGTTCCCATGTCGGTCAACGGTGTTGTGCTTGCGCTCCTCGGATCAGGGCTGCCATTCACCTTCACAGCGCTCCTCGGTCTTCTCAGCCTTTCCGGCATGCTTATCAAGAACGGCATTGTACTGGTCGAGGAAATCGACCTCGAAAAAGCCGAGGGCGGGCCCTTGCGCGCGGCGATCGTCAGCGCCTCCACCTCGCGCCTCAGACCTGTTCTACTGGCTGCCAGCACGACTATCCTCGGCATGATCCCGCTTTTGTCCGATGCCTTCTTCGTGTCGATGGCGGTGACCATCATGGGCGGCCTGGCCTTTGCGTCGATCCTGACGCTCATCGCGGCCCCGTTACTTTATGACCTGTTTTTCCGAGGCGGACGTTCGGTAGGACTGTCTAAACAACTCTCCCCGTCGGACCAACCGATCTGAGCGATTTGGATAGGTTGCCCCAAACACCCGCCGACGTGCGATCAACCGGTGGCATTTGTATCGATCACACTGCTGGATATCGGTCGCTCCAGACCAGCGACTGTTGATCAGCCAAACATCAGTTGAAAACACCAACGGGACGACAGGACCAACTATCGCACCCGCCCAGATCATTGCTGCCTAGATGTCGGATGGGAGCGCTTCGTAAACATGGCCATCGCGCTATAGCCTCTACATGCGTACTTGGTCTGCGATCGATTCTAACGTCTGCAATTCGAGACAGAGTCGGCGTCAGCAAAGGACAGCAGGCATTTCCCCGAACAGGAAAGTCGTTTCGCATGAACAACGACACAACTACAGCCCAGAGACTGGCGTTGCATCAAGGCGATGGCGGTCCCCACAGGTTCTTTGCAGTTGAATTCGGGATACGAGGAGCCTGATCCTAATCGCCATCGCGGCGGCGCCTCTCGCGGGCCTGCTGGTTCTGCCGGCCACGATGCCCGGGACGGCACATCACTCAGCCCGCGCGAATTTGCGCGCAACGCATGCCCCACGGCCATGGTCAAAGGTGCTGCGTCGTTCGACGATTGAGGGCTCGCCCATCCAAAACATCCTCCCGGCGGTGCGCCAAGACAGGCGTTCCGCCATCACCCAAGCAAAGGAACATTGCCATGAAAAATCACGATCACCTCCACACGGACGGCCATCCACGCCCCCCGGCTCAACAGACCGTCGACGATCCGCATCGCGGTCGTCATCCACTCGCTCTGATCAGGGAACCGAACAGCCATCACTCGCCCTCCCGCTTCCGCTGTTCGTAACGCTCGTGTGTATCGCCGAGCACGGCGAGGGCGATCAGTGTGCCGACCGGGAAGAAGAGGCTCAGAATTATCCAGCCCCCGACTGAACGGCCGCGCTCAGCGGCCATCTGCCCGGGCGCGACAAAGACAACGTATATCATCACGCCGAAGACAAAGAGAGAGACAATCAGTTCCATCAGTGCGCTCCTTTCGAGACGTGTGCATTCAATTCGTCCAGCGCGTTGACCCATTTCAGGTCGCGCACTTCGGCCCACGTCTGGACGATGGCATCCAGTCGGGACGCAAGCAGGCGGTGCATTGCCCAGACGCCGGGCCGCTGCATCCTCTCGGCATCGTTGCGGTCGAGTTGCACGCCAAGGTAATTTCGTGCGACGTGGCTCAGGGCGATGTCAGGGTCTAGAAAAGTCATTTGTGGCGCCTCATACCGTTGGATTGCGCGGATTGTTGGGCATCCCTAGTCAGAATTGCGTCGCTAACAGGGACACCGGCCCGAGCCTTGGTCTTGGTCCGCAGGAGACGAGCGACCGCTGCGAGCAGGCCAGCGAAAACGAAAACACCGATCATAGGTGTACTCCTTTTGCAATGGTTTTTTGTAGGAAAGTCTTTGATCTGTAGTGATCTCAGGAGATCAAATCAGGCCCAAAGTCTTGTGAAAGCCCTTGTTTTTAAGCTCCCGTGATCTCCGGGTGTTATACTATGCGTGATCCTCAATCATCTCTACGGCGGGATGGATGAGCCGGAGCTCAAGATCATCGACGTATTCATCTGTAAGTTGCGCAAGAAACTCGGTCAGGCCACAGGCGGCGACAATTATGTTGAGACAGTTTGGGGCCGCGGCTACGTACTGCGCGACCCTGAACCGGCCATGGAAGAGCCGCCGATCGCCGTCGGCGCCTGAGGGCGTCTTGCCCCGGATACGCCCGCGCAGCATCATGCACCCGGCGCTGGACGTTATGGCCCCAGCCTCCTAACACTTGCGCTAGTCGGCGCGAGATTGGGGGGCGGCAATGGCACAGGGGCGGTCGCAAGAAACGGCAAAGACCGAAGGCGCCGTAACGACCGCCACGGCGACGCGCGACACTGCGGTCGAGGACTTGTCTGAGGCCGACGCAAAAGCTGAGCTTGCGGCACTCGCGAATACTCTCGCAGCGGCCAACCGCGATTACCATACCGCGGACGCCCCGACGCTCAGCGATGCCGAATATGATCGGCTCAAGGGGCGCAACGCCGCCATCGAAGCGCGGTTCCCCGATCTGAAACGCCCTGACAGCCCCTCTGACCAAGTGGGCGCACCGGTGGCCGACGGCTTTGCAAAGGTCGAGCATGCGCAACGCATGCTTTCGCTCGGCAACGCCTTTACCGACGAAGACGTGGCAGATTTCGACCGCTCCATCCGCCGCTATCTCGGTATGGAGGATCAGACACTCGCCTACACGGCAGAGCCCAAGATCGATGGCCTGTCCCTGTCCCTGCGCTATGAAAACGGCATCCTCGTCCAGGCGGCCACGCGCGGTGACGGTGAAGTGGGCGAGAACGTGACCGCGAATGCGCGCACGATTGACGATATCCCCCAAACACTGGCCAATGCGCCCGAGATCCTGGAGGTGCGTGGCGAGGTCTATATGAGCCACGCGGACTTTGATGCGCTGAATACCCGCCAGGCCGACGCAGGCGCAAAGACCTTTGCCAACCCCCGCAATGCCGCCGCGGGCTCACTCCGCCAGCTCGATCCGTCGATCACGCGCACCCGCCCACTGCGTTTCTTCGCCTACGCCTGGGGCGTTCTGAGCGAACCCCTGGCCGATACGCAGGCGGGCGCCATTGCCCGGTTGAAAGATCTGGGGTTTTCGACCAACCCCCTGACCGAGCGATGCGTCGGCGCCGAGGCGATGATCGCCCATTACCGGAAAATCGAAGAACAGCGTGCCACGCTGGGATATGACATCGACGGGGTCGTCTATAAAGTTGACGATCTGGCGTTGCAGGGCCGTCTGGGCTTTCGCTCCACCACCCCACGATGGGCGATTGCCCACAAATTCCCAGCCGAGCTTGCCTGGACACGGCTTGAGGCGATCGACATTCAGGTCGGTCGTACCGGTGCGCTGAGCCCGGTGGCGCGCCTCAGCCCGGTGAGCGTCGGCGGGGTCGTCGTCTCGAACGTAACGCTGCATAACGAGGATTACATTGCCGGGCGCGACGCGAATGGCGCCCCAATCCGCGACGGGCGCGATATCCGCGTGGGCGATTGGGTCCAGGTCTACCGCGCCGGGGATGTCATCCCCAAAATTGCCGATGTCGACCTGTCGAAACGTCCCGCCACTGCCGAACCCTACGCCTTCCCGACCCTGTGCCCCGAATGCGGATCGGATGCCGTGCGCGAAGAAGGCGACGCTGTGCGCCGCTGTACCGGCGGGATAATCTGTCCCGCGCAAGCGGTTGAGAAACTGAAGCATTTCGTCGGCCGCGCGGCCTTTGACATCGAAGGGCTGGGCGCAAAACAGGTCGAGCAATTCTACCGCGATGGCTGGATCGCGGAACCCGCTGATATCTTTACGCTAAAGGCCCGCTACGGTCCGGGAAACCTCAGCCAGCTGAAGAACCGTGAAGGCTGGGGCGAGAAATCCGCCGACAACCTTTTCGACGCGATCGACCAGCGCAGGACCATCGCCCTCAATCGTGTGATCTTCGGCCTGGGCATTCGCCATGTCGGCGAATCCGCCGCCGCGTTGCTTGCCGGGCATTACGGATCATGGACCGCCTTCATGGCCGCGATGGACGCGGCCGAGATTGGCGCAGGCCCGGTGTGGGATGATCTGATCGCGGTAGATGGCGTGGGCCATGTCATGGCCGCGTCGGTGATCACGACCCTACAACAAGCGGCGGAGCGTGCATCCGTCGTCAGGCTGGCCGCGGAACTCGACATTCAGGATGCCGTCCAGCGCGGCAACGTGGAAAGCCCGGTCGCCGGGAAAACCGTTGTCTTCACAGGCACGCTTGAAAAGATGACCCGTGCGGAGGCCAAGGCCCGCGCCGAGGCGCTGGGGGCCAAAGTGTCGGGCTCGGTTTCGGCCAAAACCGATCTTGTAGTTGCCGGGCCGGGCGCAGGCTCTAAGGCGAAGAAAGCGGCGGAGCTGGGTGTGGAGACGGTGGACGAAGACGGCTGGCTCGCGCTGATCGGCGCGCAATGACCGGCCGCCCCGAGGCGCTATTTCCGCTTTTCGCGTCGCTCACCGGATTGTCCGGGATCGGTCCCAAAACCGCCGAGCATCTGGGTGCCATGGGGGTCGAGACCCCGCGCGACCTGCTCTTCACGCTGCCCCATAGCGGTGTGGACCGGGCCCGCAAACCCAGCATTCGTGGTCTCACGCCGCCGGTCACGGCCACGGTCGAGGTGACGGTGGGCCGGCACATGCCCGCCTCTGGTCGCGGTCGCCCCTACCGCGTCGAGGTCTCGGATACGGAGACGACCTTTCTGCTCGTCTTCTTCCATGCGCGTGAAGACTGGCTTTTGCGGCAACTGCCTCAGGGCGCGCGCCGCCTGATCTCTGGCAAGCTTGAGCTTTTTGATGGCGTGGCCCAGATGGTGCATCCTGACCATATCCTCCCGCCTGACGAAGCGGATGACATTCCCGCCTTTGAGCCTGTCTATCCGCTCACATCCGGCGTGACCCAACGCGTGATGTTCAAAGCCAGCGCCTCGGTGCTGGAGCGGCTGCCGGACCTTGCCGAATGGATCGATCCGGCGCTGAAGGCGCGGGAGGGCTGGCCCGACTGGGGCGCGGCGTTGCGTGCGGCCCATCGGCCCGAGGCGCAGAACGCGCTGGAGCCCACCGCCCCGGCGCGGCAACGCCTGGCCTATGACGAGCTTTTCGCGCACCAGCTTACCCTCGCGTTGGCACGTGCCGCCGCCCGACGCGCGCCCGGCACGCCATCGACCGCCACGGGGGCCTTACAGCGCAAGGTGCTTGCGGCCTTGCCCTACCGCCCAACGGGGGCTCAAGAGCGCGCCATTGGGGAGATTGCCGACGATATGGCGGCGCCGATCCGCATGAACCGTCTGTTGCAAGGCGATGTAGGCGCAGGAAAAACCCTGGTTGCCTTCCTCGCGCTGCTGACGGCGGTCGAAGCCGGCGGGCAGGGGGTCCTCATGGCCCCAACCGAGATACTGGCGCGCCAACATCTGGCCAGCCTTCAACCCTTGGCGGAAAGCGCCGGGGTGGTGATCGAACTGCTCACCGGGCGCGACAAGGGGGGCGAACGCGCGGCGAAACTGGCCGCGCTTGCGGCCGGCGATATTCAGGTGCTGGTCGGCACGCATGCGGTCTTTCAGAAAGGCGTCGACTTCGCCGGTCTGCGGCTTGCGGTTGTCGACGAACAGCACCGCTTTGGCGTGGCGCAACGCATGGAACTTGGCGCCAAGGGGCAGGCGGTGGATGTGCTGGTGATGACCGCCACTCCAATTCCTCGCTCGCTCAGCCTTGCCCAATACGGCGACATGGATGTCTCGATCCTGGATGAAAAGCCGCCGGGTCGGAAACCGATCAAGACCGCGCTGATTTCTGCGGGGCGCATTGACGAGGTGATCGATCACCTGCGTCGCGCGCTGGCCGAAGGGCGGCAGGCCTATTGGGTATGCCCGCTGGTCGAAGAAAGCGAAACCGTGGACATGACCGCCGCCGAGGACCGTTTCAAACGGTTGCGGGCGATCTTGGGCGAGGGCGTGGTCGGCCTGGTCCACGGCCAGCTTCCCCCGGCCGAAAAGGACGCGGCCATGGCCCGGTTCGCCGCGGGTGAGACGCAAGTGCTGGTCGCCACGACGGTGATCGAGGTGGGCGTCGACGTGCCCAACGCCTCGATCATGGTGATCGAACGCGCCGAAAGCTTTGGTCTGGCGCAATTGCACCAGTTGCGCGGTCGGGTGGGGCGCGGCGCCGATGCCTCAACCTGCCTGATGATCTACCAGCCGCCGCTGTCAGACAGTGGCAAGCGCCGCCTTGAGGTGCTGCGCGAGACCGAGGATGGGTTCCGGGTTGCCGAGGAAGATTTGGCAATGCGCGGCGCGGGCGACGTGATTGGAACCGCGCAATCAGGCCTTCCGCGTTTCCGGATTGCCGATCTGGAACGTCAGGCGGGCCTGATGGCGATGGCACAGGCCGATACCCGCAAACTTCTGGCCGATGATCCATCTTTGACAGGGGAACGGGGCGCTGCGGCGCGTGTGGCGCTGTGGCTGATGGAGCAGGACAAGGCCATTCGACTGATCAAAGTCGGGTAGTGATTTCACCGATTGTTCACAAATGTTCTCAAAAAGTTCTTTACAGCGGGCCGGCAATATGAGAACAAAGTGGCAACTGATGCTTCACAGGGATATCGCCATGATCAACGCACTGCATACCGCGCTGACCCGTCGTCCGGCCTTGCTCGCCCAGGATCTGACAGGTGCGGCAGCCATCGTGGTGATCCTTGTTGTGGGCCTGAACCTGCCTGCACTCAGCTAACCCTCTGCCTGCGGTCTGCTCGCACCGGTTTTTGGCACGCACCGTCCCCTTCTATCGCGTGCCCACTGGTGGATGTGTCCCCATCCGCCGCCTGCCCAAGGCCTGACCGGTCGTCCGACAGATACGCGCCTTGCCGCCGCCTCCGTCTTTGGAGTGCGGCGGCTTTTTTTTTGCGGTTCAGACTGATGGCGCGCGTGTCGCCCTGTTGACCCTGTGCAACCGGATCAGGGGATGATCCGGTTGTACTTGGTGCCTTCGACCGACGCGCCGGCGAGAAGCCCGGTCTGCCCGAACACGGCTGCGATCACCGGGTCGAGCACGGTCGTCGTCTCGGTCGACAGGTTTTCCCCGCGGTTTGAGACGACATATTCCAGATCGGCCCCCGCGGCCCAACCGGGCGAGGTGCGAAATTCGGTCAGCGCCTCGTCGGTCATGAAGAACAGGACATGGCTGTACTGCTGTGCGCCGATCTGAATGCCGAAACTGGCCTGTGTCGCCGAATAGTAGTCGACCGTGATCCCATTGATCCGAAGGGCTCCACGCCCATAGGCGCCACCGATGCCAAAGCCCGCCTCGGTCACAAGCGGCATTACCAGCATGCCCACCGCCTTGTTCTGCAAATCAATCGTGCCGGGATAGTTCGCCGACATGAAACTGAGTGTCGAATCGACCCTTTGGTCGATCACGTCGCCTCCGTTAGAGCCGACGCCGTTGCCGCAAGCTGCGGTCAATGCCGCGGCAGAAAATGCGCCCATCAGCGTGGCGCGACGCGTAAGAAAAGCCATGGAGATGCCCTTTATCTTGCCGGATTGCCTCGTGCGACGGCCTTATCTGGCCGCTCACCCCAAACTATAGGGGATCGCCGAACAAGAGTCATTACCCCTTGTGGGTCTTTTGCAACGGTCAAGCGGTTCGCGCGTTGAGCGTCCGGGCCATCTCGGGCGCGAAGTAGGTCAGGATGCCGTCGCACCCGGCGCGTTTGAAGGCGAGCAGGCTTTCTTCCATGACCTTTGACCCGTCAAGCCATCCGTTCGCCGCCGCGGCCCGAAGCATCGCGTATTCGCCGGACACCTGATAGGCATAGGTCGGCGCCCCAAACGTGTCTTTCACCCGGCGGCAGATGTCGAGATAGGCCATCCCGGGCTTAACCATCACCATATCGGCCCCTTCGGTGAGATCCCGTTCGACCAGGCGTAAGGCTTCGTCAGAGTTGCCCGGGTCCATCTGGTATGTCTTCTTGTCGCCGGTCAGGGCACCGGACGCGCCCACCGCATCGCGGAACGGGCCATAGAAGGCGCTGGCGTACTTCGCGGCATAGGACAGGATCGAGACGTTTACATGCCCGGCCGCTTCAAGCGCGGTGCGCATCGCACCGATACGGCCATCCATCATGTCCGAGGGGCCCAGAATATCGGCCCCCGCCTCGGCCTGGGCCAGCGCCATTTTCACCAGCGCCGCAACGCTTTCGTCGTTCACGATCTCGCCGTTCACGACATAGCCGTCATGGCCGTTGGCGTTATAGGGATCGAGCGCAATGTCCGTCATCACCGCGATTTCGGGCACTTCGGCCTTGATCGCCCGCACCGCGCGGTTGGTCAGGTTGTCAGGGTTCCACGCCTCGGCGCAATCCTCGGTCTTCAACGCGGCATCGGTGTAGGGAAAGATGCAGATCGCGGGAATGCCCAAGGCGGCGGCCTCTTCGGCGGCGGCCACGATCCGGTCGACCGACAGCCGATCAACCCCGGGCATAGACGGGATCGGCTGCACCACATCCATGCCCTCCACCACAAAAACCGGCCAGATGAAATCGTCAACGCTCAGCGAAACCTGCCGAGTCAAGCGCCGCATCGCGTCGCTCTTGCGAACCCGGCGAAAGCGCGTGGAAGGGTAGGGTCCAATGGTCATGATCGTCACCGCAGGCGTCTATTGTTGCACGAACTCCGTTGCATGAACCGAACACCATCTCAAGGGTGGCCTTTGGCGCAGGGCATGCTTAGGGTCCGCGCGCATTCGGGCAAGCATAAGGGCGTCAACGGGTGGACTGGACGCAGACGGTTTTCGAGTTGATCGACATGCGATCCTTCTCGAACCTTTGGTACTGGATTGCGCTGGCCGTCATGTGGTCAACCGCCAGCCATTGGGTGCTGGGCGTCCCATTTGACATGGTGCAGCGCGCGGGGCGCTATGGCGGCCAGGCCGAGATCGATCTCGCCGATATGGTGCGCATCAACGTGAACCGGATCTTCTATGTTGTTCAATATACAGGTCTTTGGCTGACCGCGCTGACGGCGGGGATTCTTGTCGCGCTGGCGATCACAGGCTGGGGCTATGATGTTGAGTTCGCCCAGGCGGTCTTTTTGCTGATGATGCCCATGACGCTTGTGGCCTTGTTGAATGTCCGGACCGGGGCGCGGATCCGGTCCACCGCAGCAGAGGGCGCGCAGCTGCGCAAGATGATGCAGCGCCACCGGTTTATCACCCAGGGCTTGGGCGTGGTGTCGATTTTCATCACCGCGCTTTGGGGCATGTATCAAAATCTTCTGGTTGTCGGTCCGCTTGGCGGTTGACACGCCTGCGCCCACCGTTAGGTGAGCGCCATGTCGCAAGAGCCAGCCCATATCACCGCCTCGGGTGCGCCCGAGGGGTTCGATGCCAACGTCCTTCTTGATGAGATCGCCAAGGGCACGGCGGCTCTGCACGTGGCCCGCGATGATAAACGTCTGGCCGCGATGTCGGACGCGCTGCGGTTGATGGCGCCCGATCTTCCGGTGCTGACGTTTCCGGGATGGGACTGTCTGCCTTACGATCGCGTTTCGCCGAACGCAGACGTGTCCGCGGCGCGAATGGCCACGCTGGCCGCGCTGGCGCAGGGGCTGCAGGCGCCTTTCGTTGTGCTGACCACGCTCAACGCCGCGACCCAGCGGGTGCCGGGGCGCGCCGTACTGGAAGAAGCCGCGTTTTCGGCCCGTGTCGGCGACCGGATCGACGAGGCGGCGCTGCGGGCCTTTCTCGTCCGTATGGGATTTGTCCAGGCGCCGACGGTGACCGAGCCCGGCGATTATGCGGTGCGCGGTGGCATCATCGACATTTACCCACCGGGAGAGGCCGGGCCCGTGCGGCTCGATCTGTTCGGTGATGTGCTCGACGGCGCGCGCCGGTTTGATGCTGTCAGCCAGCGCACGACCGACACTTTGGGCCGGATTGACCTGGCCCCGGTGAGCGAGGTGATCCTCGATGACGCCGCAATCACTCGGTTCCGCCAGAATTACCGGGCCGAGTTCGGGTCCGCCGGCACAGATGACCCGCTTTATGAGGCGGTCAGCGCAGGTCGCAAACATGCGGGCGTGGAGCACTGGCTTGGGTTTTTCAATGAAGACCTGGAGACGGTGTTCGATTATCTGCCCACGGCGACGGTGGTTCTGGACGAACAGGTCACGCCGCAGCGCCTGTCCCGGTGGGAGACGATCGAAGATCAATACGATGCCCGGCGCGAGGCTTTGGCCGCACGCTCGCGGCACGACACGGTCTATAAACCCGCGCCCCCGGCGCTTTTGTACCTGGACCCGGCGGGTTGGGACGGGGCCGTTGCGGGGCATCGGGTGCTGCAACTGGGGGCCTTGCCACAGCCGACAGGCCCCGGCGTGATCGACCTCGGCGGGCGTATCGGGCGCGACTTTGCACCGGAGCGTCAGCAGGAACAGATCAGTCTGTTCGGCGCCTTGGCCGAGCATATTCAGGCACGGCGCGCCGACAGCCATGTGGTGATCGCCAGCTATTCGGACGGTGCGCGCGAGCGGTTGCAGGGGCTCTTGGAGGATCAGGGCCTGGCGGACGCCAAACCCATCCAAGACCTGCGCGCGGTGCCCGAGGGGGCAGGGGGGCTTTTCCTCATCGTCTGGGCGCTCGAACACGGGTATGCCGGACGCGGGCTCACCATCATTTCGGAACAGGACGTCCTGGGCGACCGGCTGATCCGCGCCCCGCGCCGCAAGCGGCGGGCCGAAAACTTCCTGACCGAGCATCAGACACTGAGCCCCGGCGACCTGATCGTTCATGTCGACCACGGTGTGGGCCGCTATTTGGGCCTTGAGGTGGTGACCGCCCTCGGCGCAGCGCATGAATGCCTGCTCTTGGAATATGCCGGTGGGGATCGGCTGTATCTGCCGGTCGAGAACATCGAATTGCTCAGCCGGTTTGGCCATGAGGAGGGGTTGCTCGACAAGTTGGGCGGCGGTGCCTGGCAGTCGAAGAAAGCCAAGCTCAAGGAACGCATCCGCGAGATTGCCGACAGGTTGATCCGCGTCGCAGCCGAGCGGCATCTGCGCAAGGGCCGGATCCTGTCGCCGCCCGACGGCATGTGGGAGGCGTTTTGCGCGCGCTTTCCCTATCAGGAAACCGACGATCAGCTGAAAGCGATTGAAGAGGTGCTTGAGGATCTGATCTCGGGCACGCCGATGGACCGGCTGGTCTGCGGCGACGTTGGCTTTGGCAAAACCGAGGTGGCCATGCGCGCGGCCTTTGCTGCCGCGTTGACCGGTGTGCAGGTCGCGGTCATCGCGCCGACCACCTTGCTCGCGCGCCAGCACTACAAAAGCTTTGCCGAGCGTTTTCGCGGCTTCCCGGTTGAGGTGCGGCAGCTGTCGCGCTTTGTCTCGGCCAAAGAGGCGCAAGAGACACGCGACGGCCTGGCACGCGGAACCGTGGACATTGTCATCGGGACCCACGCAGTGCTTGCCAAACAGGTGCGTTTTCAGGACCTTGGCCTGCTGATCATTGATGAAGAACAGCATTTCGGCGTCGCCCACAAGGAACGCCTGAAACAGCTGCGCACCGATGTGCATGTGCTGACGCTGACGGCCACGCCGATCCCACGCACGCTGCAGCTGTCGCTCACCGGTGTGCGGGATCTGTCGATCATCGGCACCCCGCCGGTCGACCGCCTGGCCATCCGCACCTATGTCAGCGAGTTTGACACCGTGACGATCCGCGAGGCCCTGTTGCGCGAGCACTATCGCGGAGGGCAGTCCTTCTTTGTCGTCCCGCGCATCGCCGACCTGCCCGAGATGGAGGCATTCCTGCGCGAAGAAGTGCCCGAGGTGAAGTTCGTCGTGGCCCACGGTCAGATGGCGGCGGGCGAGCTCGATGATCGGATGAATGCATTCTACGACGGCAAGTACGATGTGCTTTTGGCCACGACGATTATCGAATCCGGGCTCGATATTCCCACTGCGAACACGATGATCATTCATCGCGCAGACATGTTCGGCCTGGCACAGCTCTATCAGATCCGCGGTCGGGTGGGCCGCGCCAAGACCCGCGCCTACGCCTATCTGACCACCAAACCACGGGCCAAGCTGACGCCCACGGCCGAGAAGCGGCTGCGGGTGCTGGGTTCGCTCGACAGCCTTGGGGCCGGGTTCACGCTGGCCAGCCAGGACCTTGATATCCGCGGCGCCGGCAACCTCTTGGGTGAGGAACAGTCAGGCCAGGTCCGCGAAGTGGGCTATGAGTTGTACCAGTCGATGCTTGAAGAGGCGATTGCCAAGATCCGGGCGGGCGAGTTGGAGGGGCTGGTTGACGACGATGGCCAGTGGGCGCCGACGATCAACCTGGGCGTTCCGGTCCTGATCCCCGAAACCTACGTCCCCGATCTCGACGTGCGGCTCGGGCTTTACCGGCGCTTGTCGGGCCTGCACACGAAGGTCGAGCTGGAAGGTTTCGCCGCAGAGTTGATCGACCGGTTTGGCAAACTGCCGAAAGAGGTGAACACGCTGCTTCTGGTCGTGCGCATCAAGGCCGAGTGCAAGAAGGCAGGCATCGCGCGTCTGGATGGCGGGCCGAAGGGCGCGACGATCCAGTTCCACAACGACAAGTTCGCCAATCCCCAGGGTCTGGTGGAGTTTATCCAGGATCAGCGCGGCATGGCCAAGGTGAAGGACAACAAGATCATCGTGCGCCGCGATTGGAAGCGGGACAGCGACAAGATCAAGGGCGCGTTTGGCATTGCGCGGGATCTGGCGGCGAAAGCAAAGGCGTCTGCACCGGCCTGAGAAACCCCGACCCCCTCCCGCTAGGGGAGGGGATCAAGGTGTTCCGGAGCCTTAGACCGCCCCACCAAACTCCCCGCGTGCGGGGTAGCTTTTTTCAATCGCGAAATCGACGGCGCCAAGCAGTTCCGAGAAATGCGGACGCACGAAGGGCATGGTTTGCACGCTCATGTAATAGAGCGTCTGATCAGGATTAATCAGAAACAGCCCAGGCTCAGAGAAGAGCGCAGGCTCTTCGATCCCGATAGAGGTCAGGCCACGCGAGGTTGAGATGTAAAGCCCCCATTCCCGCGCCTTCGCAAGCCCCAGGTCATACCCGATCCGTAGATCGCCGGGGCCCACCTTGTCGGCCATCCCCTGCGCGCGCTCTTCGCCATCTGACGAAATCGCCACGGTCGCAATCCCACGCTCGGCAAAATCGGGTGTCAGCCGGACGAGTTCCTTCAGATAGGTCGCACAGATCGGACAGTGCAGTCCGCGGTAAAAGCACACGATGGTCCCGCGCTCTGCCGTCTCGGACGCCAGATCGAAGGTGCCGCCGCCCAGCAGGGGCACCGTCAGACCGGGTGTCTTTTGCCGGGGCATCAGCACGGCGGGGGTGAATTCGTCTTTCATGCGTTGGTCTCCTCAATCGCGTCTGGCGTTACATCGTCCAGGAGCCGTGTGATCAGAAATCCGACCAACGCACAAATCAACACACCGAGAACAAGAGCGCGGGGCGTGCCGTCAAAGGCCAATCCGATCGGAACCGCGATGATCACCGCACAGACCGTGGCCACCGATCCGACGATTGAGGCGGTCATCCCCGCCAGATGGCCCATCGGTGCCATGGCGAGCGCGTTGAGGTTCCCGATGGTGAGACCGGCCATTAGAAAAACCCCCGTCGTCCAGACCACATAGACGTAGAACTGCGCGTCCCCGGTAATGTGGTCGCTAAAGATGAGCCCGGCCATCGCCGCGGAAAAGAGGATCTGTGACAAAAGTGAGATCTTCACGACCCGCCGCATGCCAAGACGGACGACGATGGCGGCGTTCAGGATGCTTCCGCTGGCCGACAGCACCGCGATCAGCGCAAACCACCAGTGAAACGTCGCCGCGCGGCCAAAGGTGATGTCAAAAACCGGCTGTGTGCTGGCCAGAACGGTGAAGAGCATCCCAAAGGTCAAGGACAGAACCGCCATGGTCAGCGCAACCTGCCGGTTGGCACATACCTGGGATATCCCATCCGCCAACACGGCCAGCCGAAACGGACGGCGGTCGGCAACCTCCAGCGTTTCGCGCTGACGCAGGACCAGCCAAAGCACCGAGATCACGGAAAACAGGATAAAGGCCAGAAAGATCGCCCGCCACCCGGCCACGGCAATGATCCCGGCGCTCATTGCCGGTGCGACCGCCGGAATCAGCGTGAAGACCAGCATCACAAAGCTGATCAACTGCGCCATGGTCCGCCCCTCGTAGAGATCGCGAATGATGGCAAGCGCGACCACACGCGGGCCCGCTGCGCCGAGGCCCTGCAACACCCGCGCGGCGAGGAGCAGTTCCAAAGACTGAGCGACCCAGGCCATCGCAGATCCGGCGATGTAGAGCGCGGCGCCCGCCAGGATTACCGGCCTGCGCCCGAAGGCGTCTGACAAGGGGCCGGTGAACATCGTACCGACCCCCATGCCCAGAACAAAACTGGTGATGATCAACTGTGCCCGGTTCGGCGCCTCGGGCGACACTTCGGCCGCGATCTCGGGCATGGCGGGCAGCATGGCGTCGATGGCAAAGGCCACCGTCGCAAAAAGCATCGCCATCAGGGCGACAAACTCGGGCCGCGACAGCCGGTCAGGCATCGCTTTGCGCTTTGGCAATCTCGTCGATGACTTGCGCCCAAAGCTCTGGCGGCTGCGCCCCGGGCACAACATGCTGGTTCGCAACCACAAAGGTGGGGACGCCCGTGACACCACGGTCCCGGGCATGGGCATCGCGGGCGCGGATATCGTCGGCATCTGCATCTGAGGCGAGCAACCGTTCGATCATCGCCCGGTCCAGACCCGCCGCCTCGGCAATGTCCAATAGAACAGCGCTGTCCCCGATATCGCGCCCCTCGCGGAAATAGGCGCGGAAGAGTGCCGAGACGATGGCCGTCTGCCGCCCCTCAAGCCCCGCCCAATGGATAAGCCGATGCGCGTTCAGCGTATTCGGGGTGCGGGTGATCCCGGCGAAATCGATCTCAACCCCCGCTGCCTCAGCCGCTTCGGCAATCTGCCCATAGACCGCGACGGCACGCTCGCGCCCGCCGAACTTCGTCTCAAGATACTCGCGCCGATCCATACCCTCTGCGGGCATGGCGGGGTTAAGCTGGAAGGGGTGCCATTCAATCTCGAAGTTGTGGTTGGGATGCGCCTCAAGGGCCCGGTCCAGATGCGTTTTCCCGATCAGGCACCAGGGGCAGATCGGGTCCGACAGGATATCAAGCTTGACCATTCTGGGCCTCAAAAGACTGGCGCAGATGGCGGCGCACAAGCTTGCCATTCGCGCTTTTCGGCAGGGCATCGACGTGGATGAACAGACGCGGCGCCTTGTAGCGCGCCACGAGGCCCGACATATGCGCCGAAATCGCGTCGGCGTCCAGTTCGTTCTGGGCGGTGTAGAAGGCGGCAATGACGGTGGTATCCGCCTTGACGGTCACCTCGACGGCGGCGGCTTCTTCGATATCGGGAAGGGTCAGCAAGGCGGCTTCGACCTCCAGCGGCGAGACGCGGTATCCCCCGGCATTCATCATGTCATCGTCGCGACCGAGATAGGTGATGGCCCCGTCTTGGCGCATCGCCACCCGGTCACCGGTCAGAAACCACTCGCCGACATAGCGCGCGCGGGTTTCCTCTGCGTGCCCCAGATAGCCCAGCGTCAGACCCGGATCGCTGCGATGCACGGCCAGCGTTCCCGGCACTTCGCGCGCGACCGGCGCACCGTCCTCTCCCAGAACGGCGATGTGCCGACCATCTTGCGCATACCCCAATGTGCCTTCGGGCGCGGGGCAATCCGGGCTGCCAGAGACGAAGGTCGAGCACTCGCTCATCCCGATGGCCTCGTAAATCTGCGTACCGGTTGCATCGTTCCAAGCGGCGCGAAGTGCGTCGGGCATCTTTTCACCCGCCGACAACCCGTGCCGCAGCTTGGGCAGATCCAAAGGTTTGGGAGACTTCAAAAGTTGTCGATAAACCCCTGGTGCTGCGGCAAATATCGTTGCGTCGTGCCTCCGCAAGAGAAGCGGAATTTGCGACGCACTGACCCCGGCCGCAGGAATCAACGCGGTCGCGCCCGCCGCCCATGGGTCCATAAGGCCAGTACCAAGCGTATAGGTCCAATTAAAGGCACCGGCATGCAGCACGCGATCGTCGTCGTGCAGCCCGTACCACCCGTCCCGCATCATCTGCCGCGCCCAGATCGCACGATGGGCATGTTCCACGGCGCGCGGGCGACCCGAGGTGCCCGAGGTAAAGACGATGTAACCCGGCCGATCCGGGTCGCCCGCCACCGGTGCGACCGGCGGATGGGCGTGCCAGGCCGTTAGCCGCGCAAGATCGATGACCGGAGTAGAGGTCGCAGGCAGGGGCAGTGTGGGATCCGCCACGATCAACACGGGGTCGATTTGCTGGCAGACATCCGTCACTTCCGGCGTGGTCAATTGGGATGAGATCGGAACAGGGACAAGATCCGCCGCGACCGCCCCCAGAAATGCGATCGGAAACTCCACGGTATTACCAAGCCGCAGCAGAACACGCGCCCCAGGTGCGAACCCTTGCGCTGCAAACGCCCCAGCCACACCAAAAACCGCTGTCGCCAACCGTTCATAGCTCCAACGATCCGCGCCCGCCGGGCCCACGACAGCCAGCGCGATCTTGTCGGGCGTCCGTTGTGCCGCGGCCAGAACATGGAAGGCCAGATTGAACGGATTGGGGCAGGGGGGCGCCGGGCTGGTATCGACAACTGAAAGCACCCGCCATGGCTAGGGTTCGGCGGGTCGCATTGCAACCCGCGATGCCCAGGGCGTATATGGCGCCCATGGCCAATGCCCCCGAACCCAGCCTGATCCGCCTCGCGCGTGAGACGGGCGAAGCGCCCGAAGCGCAGCCGCTCGACCTTGGGGAGCGGGTGCGCGAGTTGCGGCGCGCGCAGGATTGGACGCTGGAACAGGCGGCGCAACGCGCGGGGCTTGCACGCTCGACACTGTCAAAGATCGAAAACGGGCAGATGTCGCCCACATATGACGCGGTGAAAAAGCTGGCGACGGGCCTCGGCGTCTCCGTCCCGCAGCTCTTTACCCCGCCGCAGGCTGCGCATGCAGGGGGCCGGATGGCCGTCACCCGCGCCGCCGAGGTGCGCAGCCACGCCACGGCCACCTATGAGCACGATCTGATGGCAGGGGCCCTGACGCAAAAGTCGATGCTGCCCTACCGCGCGCGGATCCGGGCCCGCGCGATGGAGGAGTTCGACGGATGGGTCCGCCACGATGGGGAAGAGTTTCTCTACGTGCTGACCGGTCTCATCCGTCTCTACACGGAGTTCTATGAGCCCATCGAGATGCGGCGCGGCGACAGTGCCTATTACGACGCGACCATGGGCCATAACGTCATCTCGATCAGCGATGATGATGCCACGATCCTGTGGGTCACATCGCTAAGCTAAACGCTGTTCCCACAACCAGGTTTCGATAAGCTCTTCGGCTTCGGCACGCGTCAGATCATGGGCCCGCGCAAGGTAATCCGTGAACCGGGACCGGTCGCCTTCGATCTGCATCAGGTCCTCCGCCGCCGTTGCGGGCCAGCGGCGGACAATCTGCCCGAGCATGTCCTGCCAAGAGTGCTGTACGTCGCGCCACATATCATCCACCTCAAAGAGCCACAGCCTGTCGTAAGCGTGGCTCCTTGATCATGAAGATTCCGCTAATCGCGGGGGAAGAGACGTATCGCGACACCGGTGGCCAGCACCGCGCCAACGATTTGCATCGCGATGAACATCGGCGCATGGGCGGGGTCGATGCCCGCGAAGGTGTCGCTGAGCCCGCGGGCGATGGTCACCGCGGGGTTGGCAAAGCTCGTCGACGCCGTGAACCAGTACGCCCCGGTGATGTAGAGCGCGACGAGGGCAGGCACGGCCTCAGGCCGATGGCGGATACCGCCGAAGATTATCAGCACCAGCCCAAACGTGGCCAGAATTTCAGACCACCACTGCGCCATGCCAGTGCGCGCGGTTTGGGACAGCTGCAGAACGGGCAGGTCAAACATCAGATGCGTCGCCCAGACACCCAGGATGCCCGCCGCGATCTGGACTGCGACATAGGCTATCGCGCGGGGCAAGGCGATCTCACCCCGGATCAAAAAGGCGAGCGTCACTGCCGGGTTGAAATGCGCGCCCGAGATCGGCCCGAATATCGTGATGATGACATAAAGGATCGCGCCGGTTGCAATGGCGTTCGCAAGCAGCGCGACGGCGGTGTTTCCATCCGCCAACATCGCGCCCATGATCCCCGATCCGACCACGCCGATCAGCAGAAAGGCCGTGCCCAGCGCCTCGGCCAGCAGCAGCCGGATCATCGTCGGTGGATCAAAATGCGTCTGCGATCGTGCGGGATGCGGCTGAGATATCGCGCCCGATCCCTTCGACCGTCGCACATCCGCCCAAGGCACCTAGCACCGCGATGACACAAGCAATTTTCTTCATGCTCTCAGTCCTCATACCACCACAGGTCGGGCTGAAACCCGATCCAGTCGCCATATATTGGTAGTTCAGACGGATATTTAAGTTCCGTCACATGGGCAAGCCGCGCGACGGGGTTGTGCCAAAAAGGAATGACATAGCGGCCTGACGTCAACACTCGGTCCAATGCACGGGTCGCGGCAATGAAGTCCTCCTGGCTGCCTGCGTTCAGGATAGCGTCGATCATCGCTTCGGCCGCGGGGCTCTTCATGCCCATCCAGTTGCGCGAGCCTTCGGTATCGGCGGCCTCGGATCCCCAATAGAGGAACTGCTCATTTCCGGGCGACAAGGACAGGCCGCGCGTGTAGTACGCCATGTCGAAATCGAAGGCCGTCGTGCGTTCCTTGTACTGCGCGCTGTCAACGGTCGAAACCGTGGGGGTGATGCCCAGCCGGGACAGGGCACTGACATAGATGTCGACGATGCGCTGGGTTTCGCTCGACCCCTGGTTCAAAACGATCTCAAAGGTGAAGGGCGTCCCGTCAGCATCGCTCAGGACACCGTCCTGCACCGTCCAGCCGGCCTCTTCAAACAGCGCTGTTGCCCGCCGGATCCCGGCGCGGTTGCGTTCGCTGCCGTCTGACGCAGGCAGAGTGTACCCTTCCAACGCGCCGGGGGGCAGATCGCCCGCAAACGGCTCCAGCAAGTCGCGGACGCGCCCCTCTGCTGGGCCCTCGGCCATCCCAAGGACCGAGTTTGAGAAGTAAGAGGTAATGCGCGGGGCGCCACCGCCATTGAGCAGCTGGTTCACAAACTCAAAGTTGAAGGCGGTGATCATCGCTTCGCGCACCCGCCAATCCTGAAAGATCGGGTTGCGGGTGTTCATGACGAGACCGGCAATGCCCGACGGGCGCTCATGCGGGATCTCGGACTTGACGATGTCACCCGATTGCACCGCGGGGAAATTATACTGTTCTTCCCACTTTGCCGCGTTGGTTTCGCGCATGGTGGTCAGGATGCCGGCCTTGAAGGCCTCAAACATCACCGCCGCATCGCCGAAAAACTCCATCCGGATTTCGTCCAGATTGTTGGTGCCACGGCGGAACGGAACGTCTGCGCCCCAGTAGTCCGGGTCACGCTTGAGCGAGACAAAGCGCCCGGGCTCATAATCGTCGATCACATAGGGCGCGGTGCTGATCGGGATCACGTCGATGCCCGACTCTGCAAAGTCGCGCCCCTCCCACTGTGCCTTTTTCAGGATCGGGCGCATGCCCATGATAAGGGGCAGTTCACGGTCCGGCTCGCTGAAGGTGAACCGCACGGTGCGGGGGCCCGTGGCTTCTGCGCTCGCGATCTTGTCCCAGGTCCCGTGGTAGCGGGGATGGCCAACGGTGCCCAACGTCTCATACGACCACAAGACATCGTCCACGGTCACCGGGCTGCCGTCCGAGAAGCGGGCCTCTTCGCGCAGCGTGAACTCAACCCAGGTGCGGTCCTCATCCGTCTCCACCGATTCGGCGAGAAGACCGTAGAGCGTGAACGGCTCGCCATAGCTGCGGCCCAGGAGTGACTCGTAGGCCAGAAAACGGAGCTGCCACGGCACGCGGCCTTTCAGGATGTGGGGATTGAGCGAATCAAAGCTGCCGACCTCGCCCTGCACGATCCGCCCGCCTTTGGGGGCGTCGGCGTTCACATGGGGCAGAGACACAAAATCAGGTGGGAGCGCGGGGTCCCCGTACATAGCTATGCCATGGCGCGGCTCGGCCAGCGCGAGGGCGGGGGCGAGGCAAAGCGCGACAACCCCGAGGCCGGCGCGCAAGTTCACTGCAAAGTTTGTGATCATTTCGGAAACAATCCCGTCGGAGCCTGTATTCGTTAGAGCTAAGCGTAATTGGGGTTTTGAGCCTTTTCAAACTTTTAGCTTGGACACCGGCGAAGGCTTGCGTATAAGAGGGGCACTGCTCGATAGGTTTCTTGCCTGTATGAAACCTGCCTCAATAACTTAACGCCCGCTTCGTGCGGGCGTTTTTTTTGGCGCTTTGTGAACCGAGAGACGTGCAAGGGCGCCCAAAGAGCGCGGCCACCACGCGCCCGTCTCGCGGCCCAGAGACCCTGGCTTTCCCCTCTTTCTTTCGCACTTGCAGCATGTATGGTCGGCACCGTCCAACAAAGGAGCTGTCCCCATGTCGCTGTCTGGAAAAACCGCCATCGTCACCGGTTCGAACTCTGGCATCGGGCTGGGGGTCGCCAAAGAGATGGCCAAGGCGGGCGCCGATGTCGTGTTGAATTCCTTCACGGACCGCGATGAAGATCATGCACTCGCCAAAGAGATCGCGGACGAAACCGGCACCAACACCCGGTATATCCAGGCGGATATGTCCAAGGGCGACCAGTGTCGGGCGCTGATCGAAAAGGCGGGGGCGTGCGATATCCTGATCAACAATGCGGGCATTCAGCATGTGGCGGGCATTGATGAATTCCCAGTTGAGAAGTGGGACGCCATCATCGCAATCAACCTGTCTTCGGCGTTCCACACCACCGCAGCCGCGCTTCCGCTGATGCGTGCGGCGGGCTGGGGCAGGGTGATCAACATCGCCTCGGCGCACGGGCTAACGGCATCGCCCTACAAATCCGCCTACGTCTCGGCCAAGCACGGGATCGTCGGCATGACCAAGACCGTCGCGCTTGAAACGGCCGAGCAGCCGATCACCGCGAATGCCGTCTGCCCGGGCTACGTGCTGACCCCCTTGGTCGAGGCACAGATCCCCGACACGATGAAGGAATACAACATGACCCGGGACGAGGTGATCCGGAACGTCATGTTGCAACGACAGCCTTCCAAGGAATTTGCAACCGTCGAACAGATGGGCGGCACGTGCGTCTTCCTATGCTCGGACGCGGCCGCCCAGATCACGGGGACGACGATCAACGTGGATGGCGGCTGGACGGCGCTCTAGCCGGGGCGCCTCCGGCGGGAGTATTTTTGCCAAGATGAAGGAGCGCGCGGATGCGCATCAATCTGGCCTTGCAGGGCGGTGGCGCCCACGGCGCGTTCACCTGGGGCGTGCTCGACCGCCTGCTTGAAGACGATGAGATCGAGGTGGCGGCGATTTCCGGCACCTCGGCGGGGGCCTTGAACGGCGCCGCATTCAAATCCGGCATGATCGAGGATGGGCGTTCGGGGGCAAAGCGCAAGCTTGACTGGCTCTGGACGCAAGTGGGCGCGCTGGAAGATATGCGGCTGGCGACCTGGATTGCCGAGATTGCGCCCGCACCGGGCCTGATTGCGCAGGCGATGGAGTATTCCCTGCCATACTCGATGTCCGAGATGGCATCGCGGATGTTCTCGCCCTATGCCTATGGCCCGCTTTATAAAAATCCGCTTGAGACGATTGTGAAGCAGTTCGAGTATGATCGCGTCTGTGCCGATACCGGCCCGCGGCTGTACATCTCGGCGACCAATGTGCGGTCCGGCAAGATCCGGGTGTTTTCCAACGAAGAGATCTCGACCGAGGTGATCATGGCCTCGGCCTGCTTGCCGACGCTGTTTCAGGCCGTCGAAGTGGAGGATGCGAAGACCGGCAAGGTCGAGGCATTTTGGGATGGCGGCTATACCGGGAACCCGGCGCTCTTTCCGCTGTTTGATCCCGAATTGCCCGACGATCTGGTGGTCGTGAACATCAACCCGCTGCATCGCGACGAAGTTCCGATGACGCCGCAGGATATCACCAACCGGATCAACGAGATCAGCTTTAACTCGTCGCTTCTACGCGAGTTGCGGGCGATCAACTTTGTGCGCGGTCTGATTGCCGACGGCAGGATTCAACGCGGGACGATGAAGAATGTCCTCGTGCACATGATTGCCGATGACGCGCTGATGACCGAGCTGAGCGTGGCCACGAAAACCTTCCCGCAGGCGGTCGTGCTGGCCCAGTTGAAAGAGGCCGGGCGCACCGCGGCGGACACGTTTTTGAAGCAACATCGCGACAAGATCGGCCACCGGCCAAGCGTCGATCTGCGTGAGATGTTCAGCTAGCTTTGTCGATGGGCCGGGGTGCTTTGGTAGGGTCCAGGTAGGCCGGGTGGTTCGGATCCACCTGATCCTGCGGATAGACGAGCCCGGCCGAGATGATTAGCTTCGCAGCATCTTCGACCGTCATATCTAGCTCAATCACGTCTGCGCGGGGTAAAAACAGCAGGAACCCTGATGTTGGGTTGGGTGTCGTGGGCAGAAAGACCGACACTTTGCCGCCGCTGACCGGGATATTCCCATCGATCTCGCCCTTGGCCGTCGAAGAAATAAAGGCAATCGCCCAGATCCCCTTGCGCGGGTACTCCACAAGGCAGGCCTTGTCGAAACTGCGATCGGACTGGGTAAAGACCGTCTCGGCAATCTGTTTCAGCCCGCCGTAGACCGACCGCACAACCGGCAATGTCTCGACCACCCCTTCGCCCCAGCGCAGGATCGCGCGCCCGATGAATCCCTTGGCGAGCCAACCGACGAGGATTGTGAAGACGAGGAAGAAGATCAGGCCGACGCCGCGCAGATTGATGCCGATATACTGCTCGGGCAGGAACCGATCCGGCACCAGCGGCAGGACAAAGCCGTCGATCCAGCCCACCACCGTCCAGATCAGCCAGATCGTCAGGCCGATCGGGGCAATAACGATCAGGCCCGCCAGAAAACTGTTGCGCAGCCCGGCCAGCAGGGGGTGGCGCCGTTTCTTCGGCTGGTCCATCTCGTCAAAAGGGGTCGTCATGGCATCATCCCGGGCAGTGTCGGGAACGTAAGGTGTCGAATTGCAAACGACAATGGCGGGCGGGCGGGCTAGGGCGCTTCCGTCGCATGCTGGGCGATCTCGGTCGCGATCCGCGCCGCAAGTGCAGCATTGTTGAGCACGAGTGCGATGTTCGCTTCCAGACTGCGCCCGTCGGTCAGCTCAAAGAGCCGTTGCAGCAGGAAGGGCGTCACGGCTTTCGCGGCAACGCCCGCCACGCGTGCTTCGGCTTCGGCCTGCGCTATCAGGGGGGCCAGCTCGTCCGCCGGGATCTCGGCATCCTTTGGGATCGGATTGGCCACCAGTTGCCCACCCGGAAGCCCCAAGGCGCGGCGCATTCGGTGTGCCCGGGCAATCTCTGCGGCCGTGTCGAGCCGCAGGGGCGCTTGCAGGCCTGAGCTTTGCGACCAGAAGGCGGGCAGGGTGTCTTGCCCCACCGTGATCACCGGCACACCGTTGGTTTCAAGAACTTCAAGCGTCTTTGGCAAATCGAGGATGGCCTTGGCGCCCGCAGCGACCACCGTCACCGGCGTGCGGGCCAGTTCACCCAGATCCGCCGAGATATCAAAGCTGTCTTCCGCCCCACGATGCACGCCGCCAATCCCGCCCGTCGCAAAGACATCGATCCCGGCCAGATGCGCCGCGATCATCGTTGCCGCCACCGTCGTGGCGCCGGTGCGCCCCCGCGCTATGCAAACGGCAAGATCCGCGCGCGACAGCTTGTCGACATCGTCCGCCTGAGCGAGCGCGCTGAGTGCGGCGTCGTCAAGCCCCACATGCAATGTCCCATCGATCACCGCGATGGTGGCCGGGACCGCCCCGTTGTCGCGCACTGCGGCTTCCACGGCCTGCGCCGTCTTGAGGTTGGCGGGGTAGGGCATCCCGTGGGTGATGATGGTCGACTCCAGCGCCACCACCGGCTTGCCTGCGTTAAGCGCTGCGGCCACCTCGGGCGCGGGGGTGAAAAGGCTCATGAAGGCACATCTCCTGAAACAAAGATCGCTGCGGCTTCCAATGCGTTCTCAAGCGCGGTTTGCGGGGGCTCTCCGCGCCGTTCCGCGGCGATGTGGGCGGCCATGAACGTGTCGCCCGCGCCCGTCACGCGGGTCACCAAAACTTCCGGCGGGCAAGCGGTGACAACGCCCTGGGGCCCAGCATCGGCCGCATCGCGCCCACCATCGGTGACCAGAATGCGCGCCTTTCCACGCGCACGCAGCGCTGTTGCGGCCTCTTGCGCCGTGCCGGGACGCTCTTTCAACAAAAGCTGAGCCTCTTCGAGGTTCACGTAAAGCGTGGCGTGCGCGCACTCGAGCAGCGGGCGCAAGCGTTCCGCTTTGCCGGGCGAGGCGGGGGCCACCCGCAGATCCGCCGCTTGAAATGCGTCGCCTTGTGCGATTTCGGACAGAAGCCCAAGGGTCAGATTGCCATCGAGCGCGATTTGCCCGGCAAAGGGGCGTGCGGAAGATCCAAGCCGCCCGTCCATGAGTGGCTCAAGAATGCGCGCCCCGGCGGCCTCAAGCGAATGCGAATCTGCAATCGCGGCCACCAATCCGTTCGCGCCCTCGACGGCCATGTAACGGTCGGTCGGAAGATCCTGGGATTTGTAGACGTAGTCGGTGATCAGGCCCATGCCCGCACAGGCCATCAGCAGTTCGTCGCCTTCAGCATCCTGGCCGATGGCGGTCAGAAGCGCGGGGGTCAGCTGGAACCGCCGCAAGGTCATCGCGATATTCAGCGCCACCCCGCCGGGCAGACGCGTGATCCGCCCCGGCACGTCCGATCCCATGCGCATCACCGCAGTGGCGCGCCCGATCACGTCCCACAGCACCGAACCGATGCACAAGATATCCGGCGTTGCGGTCATTGCCGTCCCTCAGCCTGTCTTGCGCCGCTTGTCAGGGGAATTCGCGTCTGGCGCAAGGGGGCGGACCGTGCCGGACCTCTCAGGGGCGCAGCGGATAGCGGTCAGGCTCTTCAAATATATCAAGCACGATGGCGCCTGCTGGCGCCGTGGCGCCGTGTTCCGTGCCCGCCGGGATGTTATAGCTCTCTCCCGGGCCATAGACGCGCGTCTCGCCATTCATTGTCAGTTCCAGCGTCCCGACCAACACTGTGCCCCACTGCCCCTTATGGGCATGCGGCGGCAGGGTGACATCCTTGTGAAACTTGAACAAAACCATCAGGCCGTTATCCGACCGGATGGCATGGGTCGTGACGACATCCTCGGGGAACGGGATCTCCAGGGCGGGCATCTGTTCGATGAAGGCGGGCAGGTCCATTTGCGGTCTCCGGTCTTGTTTTTGGCCACGCTAGGCCTGGGGCAGGGCGCCTGCAAGCGGAGGCTTGCCAAGGCAGGTGGGTTCCCCTATACGCGCGCACACTTCACAGGCGGGGCTTGGGCCTTGCGGGGGAGACATCCCCGTGGGTCCGCCGGTTGAGCAAACGCTCTGACGTCCCGCCGAGGCTTAAACCGGAAAGGATACGTGCATGGCACTGCCTGATTTTTCCATGCGCCAGCTTCTTGAAGCGGGCGTTCACTTTGGCCACCAGACCCAGCGATGGAATCCGCGGATGCAGGAATTCATCTATGGCGACCGGAACGGTATTCACATCATCGACCTGACTCAGACCGTGCCGATGCTCGACGCGGCGCTGAACGTCATTCGCGAAACCGTCGCAAAGGGCGGCCGCATCCTTTTTGTCGGCACCAAGCGTCAGGCGCAGCGCCCGATCGCAGAGGCGGCGGAGAAATGTGCGCAATACTATATGAACCACCGCTGGCTGGGCGGCACGCTGACGAACTGGAAAACCGTGAGCCAGTCGATCCAGCGTCTGAAAGCCATCGACGAACAGATGGCCGAAGGGTTCGATGGTCTGACCAAGAAAGAGCGTCTGGGCATGGAACGCGACCAGGCCAAGCTGCAGGCCTCGCTCGGCGGTATCCGCGAGATGGGCGGTGTGCCGGATCTGCTGTTCGTCATTGACGTCAACAAGGAAGACCTGGCCATTGCCGAAGCGCAAAAGCTGGGGATCCCGGTTGTAGCCGTGGTCGATACGAACTGCTCGCCCTCGGGCGTCGACTATATCATCCCGGGCAATGACGACGCGGCGCGGGCCATCGGGCTCTACTGTGATCTTGCCGCGCGCGCCGCGCTCGACGGGATGAGCGCACAGCTCGGCGCCGCTGGCGTTGACGTGGGCGCGCTTGCCGAAGGCAGCGTCGAGGAAGCGCTGGCTGACGAGGGCGCCGCCGAGGAACCCGCGGCCGAGCCTGCCGTTGAGGCCGAAGAGCAAACGTCTGACGCCGCGCCAGCCGAAAGCTGAGCCTGTCACAGAACTGACATGGGCAGCGGGATAGACCCGCGCCCACTTTCACACCTATGAGCTGAGGAGAGCCAAGAGATGGCAATCACCGCCGCACTCGTAAAAGAGCTCCGCGACAAAACCGGCGCGGGCATGATGGATGCCAAAAAGGCGCTGACCGAAGCCGATGGCGATATGGAAGCCGCCGTGGACTGGCTGCGCACCAAGGGCCTGGCAAAAGCCGCTAAGAAATCAGGCCGGACCGCGGCCGAAGGCCTTGTGGCCGTCAATGTCGACGGTGGCAAGGGCGTGGCTATCGAAGTGAATTCCGAAACAGACTTCGTCGCCAAGAATGCCGAATTCCAGCAGATGGTCGCATCGATCGCAGCCGCGGCAATCTCTGTCGATACGGTCGAGGCACTGTCCGCGGTTGATCTGGACGGCAAGACCGTTGAGGCGACGATCACGGACAAGATCGCGACGATCGGCGAAAACATGTCGCTGCGCCGGATGACCGTGCTCGAAGGGGGCAGCGTTGTCTCCTACGTCCACAATGCCGCGACCGAGGGGATGGGCCAGATCGGTGTGCTCGTGGCGTTTACCGGCGACGATGCGGCAACTGCCCGCCAGATCGCCATGCATATCGCCGCGATCAATCCCGCATCGCTGAGCGAAGATGACCTCGACCCGACCCTGGTTGCCCGTGAAAAGCAGGTGCTGACCGAGCAGGCGCGCGAATCCGGCAAACCCGATGCGGTGATCGAAAAGATGATCGTTGGCCGGATGAAGAAATACTTCTCTGAGGTCACGCTGCTGAACCAGAGCTTCGTCGTAAACCCCGACCTGACCGTGGGTGCCGCCGCCAAGGAGGCTGGGATCGAAGTCACAGGCTTTACGCGAATGGAAGTGGGCGAGGGGATCGAGGTGGAGAAGGAAGACTTCGCCGCCGAGGTCGCCAAGGCAGCCCAAGGTTAAACGAAAAGGGGCGGCGCACCGGGACAGATGCGCCGCCTCCGGCCACCGCGATGCTTGTTCTCGGGACGGGACAAACACTCGCTGTATCACGATGGCTGCCGGCCTGCCGAAAGAAATGCTCCGCTCAGACCGGCGTCCCACGTACGAAACCCGAGAATTGCGGGCCGTGCCGTAGGCTGTTCCCTAGCTCTAATGCCACCACTCACGGAACGACTGTAGGTTGCATGGATCGGGCTTTGGGCGAAAGTACGGGTTTCCTTACTAATTGGTACGCAGCCGATGCCAGCGCGTTAAAAAATCGTTAAAGTTTTTAGCTAACCTTCGGAAACATATATGTGGTTCAACACTGCGGCCTTCAGCACAGCCTGCGCTGTTGTGCCCGCCCCAAGCTGCTGACGGGCCAGGCGCAAGTGCTTTTCCACGGTGACTGTGCTGAGCCCCATGCGGTTCGCAATCACCTGAGTCGTGTATCCATCGCCAACGAGTTTCAGCACTTCGCGCTGACGTTTGGTCAGTGACCGGCTCGTCGCGTCGCGTGGCAAGCTCATGATGCGCAGGTGGGCAAGGTGGGACAGCGTCCTGATCGCCTGTCCCTGTTCCGCCCACAGGGCCTCGACATCGGCGAACGACATGTCCTGGCGCGCAACCAGAACGATTCCAGCGGTCTCGCAAGGCGGGCTTTCCCCGAAGACAATCGTCACACCAGCCCGCACCTCGAACTGGCGATTCAGCGCTGCAAGCTCGCGTTCCTTATGGGATCTTGCCGGTGTGCTGTCCGCATCCCAGACCCAGGTTCCGACGGACCGCCGCAGCGTATCCCAGGGTGAGAAGGGTGCATAGACATGGAGTCCGTCATGGATGAGGCGTTCCACGTAACGCTTTGGCATTGTGAACAATATGGACATGTCCGCTGGGGAGGGTGGGCGTTCCAATGAAGTGTCAAAGCACAGACCGCAAATCAGTCGGTCAAACCCGAATTCGCCCATGCGGGATGCATGTAACTCCCAAACAGCATCAATCGTTTCTGCGGCAATTATTTCTGTGACATGATCAAACATCACCTCGCAAGATGATCAACCATTGCGCGAATGGCAAGATCATATCCCGCAACGCCAAAACCGCATATCAGCCCAAGCGACACGGCTGACAGGTATGACTGATGGCGAAATTCCTCGCGCGCAAAGGTGTTTGACAGGTGAAGTTCGATCGCTGGGACGGCAACACCGGCGACCGCATCACGCAGTGCCACGGAGGTGTGCGTGTATGCACCGGCATTCAGGATAATGCCGCCATGTTGCCCTTGGGCGCCTTGGATCGCATCCACCAGCACGCCTTCGTGGTTTGATTGCAGGCACTCCGCGTCATAGCCCAAGGACTGAGCCGTTACTGTGCAACGTTCTTCGATCTCGGCCAGGGTGGTCGTGCCATAAACCTCCGGCTCACGCTGGCCCAGCAAATTGAGGTTCGGTCCATTGAGGATAAGCAGTGATGGCATCTCGGAACCTCCCGGGCACTTGGGTACAGGGCCCGGGCAACCATGTCGAGAATATCATTGCGGGGTGGCGGTTTACGGCCTGATGATGCCTGTGGTTGCTGCACGAAGGGATCTACGCCGCGCCCATCCTATTATTAACATAATATTGATTATGCGCCTTTTGTCGGAGCCAACCATGGACCCTAAGCCGCCATACTCGCAACAAAAATCTCTGCCAAACTTGGAAACAACGGTCTGGAAACGGTGAAACGGTTATGTCTACACCTTCTCCCCTGACGACCCGCGATCTCCGGCGCATTGCTGAGGGTCTAGAACGCGAAGCCAAGTCACTGATTAAGCTCGCTGATCAACTTGATCGGCGCAGCAACTCCGCTGAGTTCAACGCCAAACACGTCGAAGCTATGCGGGCTGCAGGTCGGCGCGCGATTGATGAGAATATGAGAACAATCGTGCAACAAACGGCCCTGCCACCGGAGACTGTCGATTATTGGCGCAAGCGCGTCCAGAAAGAGGAAGAGGCTCAGGCCCGCGAGCGGCGGAATCGCCAGATCATCCGCCTCGCCCGCGAAGGTCACACCAACAAGCAGTTGGCAGACCTGTTCCAGCTATCGCCCCGGATGATCAGTCGCGTGATTGCTTCTCGGCCCAACTCAGAAAGACCCCTGAAGCCGCTATGACGCCGCCGGAGATCTCCGAAACCGTGCCCTCATCGGCCAATCCCTGAGCCATAAGATACCCGCCCAATGCGGTCATAACGTGGCGGATCACGGAATTGGCAATCTGGCTTAGCAACAGGCTTTTCAACATGATGTCAGTCCTTTTCCAGTCTCTCTTCGACGTGCTCGATCCGATCTTTCAGATTGGTCACGTCCGCGTGGAGGGTTCCAAGGCGAAAGAAGATGCCCGTTAGGAGCCCTAGGTTAGCGACGGCAAACCCTGCCGTTGCGATGGTTTCGATATCGGTCATCTCAGAGAACGCCACCGGCCTTGAGGGCGCGGTACGACACATAGAGCGTGCCCCCGGCCACCACCCATTTGGTCAGCGTCGTGGCGCTATCGGCCATGTCACCGGCCTCGTGCGCGAGGCGCGATGTCGCCAGCACGCCGCCGAGCGCCACACCCGCCCACACGATCGCAGGAACCGGCATAGCTACGCCTCCACCGAGTTCAGCGCGGCCAGCACCTCAGACGGTGTGACCGTGGCCTTGTTGCCAGCCTTGCCCGCATAGAAGCTTTCCCCGGCGCGCGGCCCGGTCAGTCGCGGCAGGCCCGCCCACTCGCGAGCTAGGTTCTCGCCGAAATCGACCGCGTGCAGGTCGCCGCGCTGATACCGCTCAAGGCCCCGCCGCCGCATCAGAGCGACCGCCAACCGGTCCTGTGTGGCCGGGCTAAAGCGCTCAGTGGTCCGCACCTCGCCCTTCCGAACCAGATCGCGTAAGGTGTCTTCCATGATCTGATAGCGACCCGACGCCTCACTCATGTACTTGCGGTCGATACTGTCTTGCCATGCCAGCACCTCGCCCACCGTCATTTGTGTGATCGGGCGTGGCGGGTGGTCTTCCCGTGCGATGCCACCCCACACCTGATCGTAGCCACGCGGCGCTTCCGCCCGCCCGATCAAATCCAAGATCGGACGCAGCGTGCCCGCCGTGCCGACGCTTGGCGGTCGGATCGTGCCCGCCGCCACGGTCATGACGGTTTCTGCAGGGGTGCCGGCGGCCCGCCCGGTCAGAGCGGACAGGATGTCTGAAAAGCCACCCTGCCCGCCGCCCTGGCCTCCACTTCGGTTGAGGGCGTCCCCAAGTAGGTCGCCCGCCAACCCGAAGATCGACGCTTTCAGCGTGTCGTCATCGTCATCCATGGCGCGGCCCTGATCTCGCGCCCACTGAATCAGTTCGGACTGCGCATCATCTTCCGCCTTGCGCATCACCCAAACCGTTGCGCCTAGTACCGCCAGCGCCAAGATTGCCCGTTCGCTCATGCTTCCCTCACGATCTTGATTGTCACCTCGCCGCGAGCGCCGTCGCCGCCATTCGTATGGACCCCGAGACCGCCACCGCCACCGGGCGCAAGGCCATCACTGGCGTAATTTCCGCCCCGACCAGCAAAGGCCGAAAAGCCCGGATCCCGTGAGGCGCCGCCAGTATGGCCAGCCCCGCCGCCGCCGCCATAGATCGACGATCCGCCATGGCCGGTGCTCCCACCGTCGCCACCGGTAAAGCTCGCGAAGTCAACGGCGTTCGTATTGGTACCCGCGCGCACATTGCCGCCGGGGGATGAGGCGATCCGAAAATGTGGAGATGCGTCTTATTCCGCCGTACGTCACGTTCGCGTTATGATTGCGCTACTGGCGGAAGTGAAGCTTTTGCAGAACGGAGTGAATGCGCCTAAGTGAAACTATCCGGCATTTCCGCTTTTCGATTTGCCACATAGGCGCGCAATGCCTCGGCAATGGATGGATCGAGCATCGGTTGCTGGTAGTCTTGCAACAGCTTTTCGACACGCGCGGTGGCCAGGGCCTGCGTGTCGCGACCGCCCTCTTCTTCCCAGGTCTCGTAGGGTTTGTAATCCAGGACGTCCGTCCGCCAGAACGCATCTTTGAAGTTGGCTTGCGTGTGCGCGCATCCCAGGTAGTGCCCGCCGGGCCCGACCTCGCGCAGCGCGTCCATCCCCTGCCCGTTCTCGGACATGTCGACGCCCGCGGCCAGGCGGTGCAGCACACCCAGTTGGTCGGCATCCATCACGAACTTCTCGTAGGACGCCACCAATCCGCCTTCAAGCCAACCGCAGGCGTGCAGCATGAAGTTCACGCCGGACAACAGCCCCGCGTTCAGCGAATTCGCCGTCTCATACGCGGCCTGTGCATCGGGCAGTTTTGAGCCGCAGAACGATCCCGCACTGCGGAACGGAAGCCCGAGCCGTCGGGCCAGTTGTCCTGCCCCGTAGGTGATCTGCGCGGCTTCCGGTGTCCCGAACGTCGGCGCGCCTGAATTCATGTCGATCGATGTGACGAAGGCCCCGAAGATCACCGGGGCGCCGGGGCGGATCAGTTGGCTATAGGCCACGCCTGCCATGACCTCGGCCAGCACCTGGGTCAGCGTGCCGGCCACCGAAACCGGCGCCATCGCACCGCCGACGATAAAGGGTGAGATGATCGCGGCCTGATTGGCGGCGGCATAGATCTCCAGCGCGCCCATCATGACGCCGTCGAACGTCATCGGTGAGTTGATGTTGATGAGCGAGGTCATCACCGTGTTGTCGGCAACAAACTCTTTGCCGAACAGGATTTCGCACATCTCCACGCTGTCGCGCGCCCGGCTGGGTTCGGTCACGGACCCCATAAAGGGCTTATCCGACAGTTCCATATGGGCCAGCAGCATATCGAAGTGGCGCTTGTTGACGGCCACATCGGTCGGTTCGCACACGGTTCCGCCGGAATGGTGCAGCCATTTCGACATGTAGCCCAGCTTCACGAAGTTCTGGAAATCAGCGAGCGTGGCATAGCGGCGTCCCCCTGCCGCATCGCGAACAAAAGGCGGGCCGTAGACCGGGGCAAGGACAAGGTTTTTGCCGCCGATCTCGACCGAGCGCTCGGGGTTGCGGGCATGTTGGGTAAAACTTGCCGGCGCCGTTGCGCACAGCTTGCGAGCCAATCCCTTGGGCAGGCGCACCCTTTCACCGTCAACATCGGCCCCGGCGTCCCGCCACCGGTCCAGCGCGGCCGGGTTCTCGACAAAGCTGACACCGATCTCTTCCAGCACGGTTTCCGCGTTGGCTTCGATGATCTCGATGGCTTCGTCCGACAGGATGTCCAGATTGGGGATATTGCGCTCGATATAGCGGGCGGTTTCAATGCGCACGGCGGTCCGCTCTGCGCGCCGCGCCGCGCCTCCGCCCCCACGCCGACGGGTTCGTGCCTCTGCCATCTGTCGCCCTTTGTTGTCGATCCTTCCCCCGATAGCCGAGCCGCCCGCCGCGTTCCGGCTGTTTGCGGCCTTTCCGGTGCGAAATCGACATTTGGCGGAGATTCTCTGCCGAAGCCGCCCGAAACCAAAAATCCACACATCAAAGTGCAGGTTGCCCCGACACGGTGATCTGGCGGGCTGCGGTGGCAAAGCTTCTCGATTTTCGGTTCAACGAGGCCCCCGGCTGCGACCGGGTTGCTGGGGGCGTTGCCGGGACCGTTGGCACAGCTTGGCTGCGCGGCGGCGCGGTCACGGATGGGGATGGTGCGGTCTGGTTCGACGGGCTGGGCGACTATGTCGAATTGCCAGCCAACCCGATCTTGGGCCTGCGCAAAGGGACGCTGGTCATCGAGTTCACCCAATACGCGCCCAGCCCGGGGCGTAGCGCCGGACTAGCGTTCAACGCGCCCCACACGTTACTGTCCGGTGGTCTGGTGCGTGACGGTCAGGCGGCAAACCTCACGATCTCCATCCATCCCGATGGTCGGGTGTGTGCCCTCCATCGGGGGATCACCCGACACACCCGCCTGACCGGCGGCTGCATTGAGGTCGGCACCCCGGCGCGCGTGGCCTATGCTTGGGACCCGGAGGGCAGCCGATTGCTGGTGGACGGCGTCGAGGTCGCCTTCATGCCAAGCCACTACTGTCTGGCCGGAAACTTTGGCCCTTTGCTGCTGGGCGCTGCGCCAGCGTGGTTGGGCAACCGGGCGTCCGCTACCGTGACCGGCTTTTTCGATGGCGAGATTTCCCGGCTTCAAGTGTTTGACACACCCACATGCGCACCCGGCCAAATCCCGTGTTTTGGCGCGGGAACCCTCATCCGCACGCCCTCCGGCCCGCGCCCCGTGGAAACCTTGCGCCCCGGCGATGCGGTGTTGCGCCTCGGCGGGCCGCCGGTCTCCCTGCGCGATGTTTTCGAGACCGAGGTCTCCGCCAGCACGCTCGCGGCCTGCCCGGACTGGCTGCCGATCAGGATCCCGCGCGGACACTTGGAGGCTGCGCGCGATCTATATCTCTCGCGTCAGCACTGCGCGTTGATCGATCACGGCGCCGATCGGCGTTTGGTACGGGCCGAGCAATTGCTACGCCATGGCACTGGCGGGGCGCAGATCGCGGAAGGCAAAGACCGCATGCGTTACTTCCATGTGCTGACCGACGCGCATCTTATCGTTTGGGCCAACGGTGTTCCTTGCGAAACGCTGCGGCCCGGTCCGCTAGTTGCGCCAAGTCTGGGGGGCAGCCTATTGGTGCCCCTGCCCCCCTGTTACCCCTATGCCGACGCGCACTGGTGCCAGCGGGCCCTCGCCAGATCTGCGGCCCCTCACGCGCTCTCCGCCTGAGGCGCGGATCGCCCTTGCGCTTGGACGGCGGCCTGCCTAATGCATGCCCATGCCAGAGCATGACCGCCTTCTCATCATCGATTTCGGAAGTCAGGTCACCCAGTTGATCGCACGCAGGCTGCGGGAGCTGAGTGTTTACTGCGAAATCCACCCCTACCAAACCGTCACAGACGCGTTTCTTGCCGAGTTTCGGCCCAAGGCCGTGATCTTTTCCGGTGGCCCGGCCAGCGTGATCGACGCAGACTCGCCGCGGCCACCGCGCAGCGTGTTTGACCTCGGCGTTCCAATCCTGGGGATCTGCTACGGGCAGCAGGTGATGATGCAAGAGCTTGGCGGCCGGGTCGAACGGGGCCAGGGCACTGCCGAGTTCGGGCGGGCTTATGTTGAACCTATGGCCGCGACGCTTCCGCTGCTCGATGGGTGGTTCGACACGGGCAAAGAACAGGTATGGATGAGCCATGGCGACCACGTCGCCGCAATCGCGGATGGCTTTGAGGTCTACGCCACCTCGCCCGGCGCACCCTATGCGATCACCGCCGATCCGGCGCGCCAGTTCTATGCCGTACAATTTCACCCTGAGGTCCATCACACCCCGAACGGCGCGCGGCTCTACCAGAATTTCGTGCAACTGGCCGGGTTTACGGGCGATTGGACGATGGGCGCGTATCGCGAGGAAGCGATCCAAAAGATCCGCGACCAGGTCGGCGATGGCAAGGTCATCTGCGCGCTGTCTGGCGGTGTCGACAGCTCGGTCGCTGCGGTCCTCATTCACGAGGCGATCGGCGAACAGCTGACCTGCGTCTTTGTCGATCACGGCCTCTTGCGGCAGGGCGAGGCCGAAGAAGTCGTGTCGATGTTTCGAGACCACTACAACATGCCGCTGATCCATGCCGACGAGCAGGAGCTGTTCTTGGGCGCGCTCGACGGGGTCAGCGACCCGGAAACCAAGCGCAAGACCATTGGCAAGCTGTTTATCGATGTCTTTCAGAAACATGCAGCGTCTGTGGGCGGGGCTGAGTTTCTGGCCCAGGGCACGCTCTACCCCGATGTGATTGAATCGGTCAGCTTTTCAGGCGGGCCTTCGGTTACGATCAAAAGCCACCACAATGTGGGCGGTCTGCCCGAGAAGATGGGCCTCAAACTCGTCGAACCGCTGCGCGAACTCTTCAAGGACGAAGTGCGCGCGCTCGGGCGCGAGCTTGGGCTGCCGCAACACTTCATCGGTCGCCACCCCTTCCCCGGGCCTGGTCTCGCGATCCGCTGCCCGGGGGAGATCACCCGACCGAAGCTTGATATCCTGCGCAAGGCCGATGCGGTCTATATCGACCAGATCCGCAAACACGGGCTTTATGATGAGATTTGGCAGGCTTTCGTCGCGATCCTGCCCGTTCGCACCGTGGGCGTTATGGGCGACGGACGCACCTATGATTACGCCTGCGCCTTGCGCGCAGTGACCAGCGTGGATGGGATGACGGCGGATTATTACCCGTTCAGCCATGAGTTTCTTGGCGAGACTGCGACACGGATCATTAACGAAGTTCCGGGAGTCAATCGGGTGACGTATGATGTAACATCTAAACCGCCCGGAACGATTGAATGGGAATAGCCGGCTCCTTGTCCGGCCACATAAACGCCTGCTTTTGCTGATTAACCCCGCGCGAATGCTTTTGAAGCGGAGGTCCACGTGCGCCGTCTGACTGCCCTGATCCTCATGCTCGTCGGCCTGTCGCTGGCCGGAACGGCGGGGTACATCTATACGCATGCCGATCCCGATCCCCTGCCGCAGGCGGATGTGATCGTCGTCCTGTCCGGTCCCGGCGCCATGGATGTGCCCTTTGGCGGGGAAACCGTAGATCGCACAGACCGGGGCATCGCCCTGTTTGAGGCGGGAATTGCACCACTCATGGTGATGTCGGGTGGGATCGCGGAAGAGGTCTTGCCGTCCGCTGGACAGCGGATGGCCAACCACGCGGTTGACGCGGGCGTGCCGGAAGAGGCGATCTTGATCGAAGGCGCGTCGCAATCGACGCTGCAAAACGCGCGCTTTACCATGGATCTGGAACAGATCACCCCGGACATGCGCGTTGTCGTGGTCACCAACCGTTACCATTTGCCCCGCAGCTGGGCGAGCTTTCGGTGGGCCGGGTTCCAGAACATCACGCTTGTCGCGGCCGACGAAGGGCCGATGAACATCACGCTTGGTTTGCTGCTTGAGGGTGTGAAATGGCCCTTCAACGTGGCGCGTGCCGCGGGCGCATCGATCGCCGATCTGGCGGGCGCCCCGCGGGAGCAGGTGGATCCCTGGCTGCGCTAAGCCGTTTCGCGTTGGCTTGACCGGGCGCACCGGTTAAAGCCGGGGCAATGTCCCCCGATCAGCCCCCCTGCCCGCGATGAGCGGCGCCACCAACACCATGAACACCCCCCTCCCCGACCGCCCGCTTTTGGGCGCGCTCTGGATGACGGGCGCCATCGGGGCATTTTCGGCGATGGCGGTGGCTGGGCGCGCGGTCAGCCTGGAGCTCGATACCTTCGAGGTGATGCTCTACCGCTCGGTGATCGGCGTCATTCTGGTGGTTGCCATCGGCGGCGCGCTGGGGCGGTTGGGCGAGATCGATGCGCATCGCCTGCCGCTGCATGTGGCGCGCAACGTCTGTCACTTCACGGGGCAGAACCTGTGGTTCTACGCGCTCACCCTGATCCCGCTGGCACAGCTTTTCGCGCTGGAATTTACCTCGCCTATCTGGGTGATCCTGCTGGCGCCCCTGCTTTTGGGCGAAGGGCTGACGCGCATGCGCATCATTGCGGCGATCCTCGGATTTGTCGGCGTGCTGATTGTCGCCCGGCCCGGCGTTGACGGCGTCAGCATCGGTGTCCTTGCCGCCGCCGGCTCGGCCATCGGGTTTGCCTGCACGCATATCTTCACCAAGATGCTGACCCGGACCGCAACGGTGACCTGTATCCTGTTTTGGCTGACGGTGATCCAACTCGGCCTCGGTTTGATGGCGGCGGGGTTCGATGGCGATATCGCCTGGCCCTCGCTGGCGGCCTGGCCATGGCTCACATTGATCGGCTGTGCGGGTCTTTTTGCGCATCTCTGCGTCACGAACGCCTTGCGCGTCGCGCCCGCGACTGTAGTCGTTCCGATGGATTTCCTGCGTCTGCCACTGATCGCGGTGGTCGGCATGCTGTTTTATCGCGAGCCGCTCGACGGTTTTGTCCTGCTCGGCGCGGCGGTGATTTTCGCCGGCAACTACCTCAATATCTGGGCAGAAACGCGTCGTGTGAAGAATTTGTGACGCTACGGCACAAAGTTCACGGTGACGTTGCGTCATAAATTGACCCCCGCGCGAACGCACCGCTATCCCCAACAAACTTTGCCGGTGACACGTCGAGGGAGGGACCATGTCACGCCATCTTTTGCTGGTCAGCACAACGCTGACCTTCGTGGGCACGTCTGCGTTTGCAGGTGGTCTTGAACGCTCTATCACAAGTGTCGCACCGCTGTTTGAAGACGGGCGGTATCTGGAATTCAGCGCCGTTTACGTGAACCCGGAATTGTCGGGGGATGACGGGCTTGTCCCGCCGACCTTTGGTGGTCCCCTGCCATTGACCGGCAACACCGGTGACTTGCTGCAAAGCTATGCTCAGTTTGGGGCAGCGTATAAGGCCGATATCAACGACGCGCTGTCCTATGCGTTCATTGTAAATCAGCCCTACGGAGCCAATACCCAATACGCCACCGCAAGCGCAGGTCTGCCTGATGTGAGCGCGGTCTATAATGGCTCTGCCGCTGATGTGGAAAGCTACGCGCTGACCGCTCTTTTGGCATACGACGTGAATGCCAATGTAAAGGTCTATGGCGGCCCTATTCTCCAATCGATTTCACCATCCGCCTCAATCCTGTTTCCGGGCATTGGGTATTCGGTCGAAGCGGAGACTGACTACGGGCTGGGCTATACTTTCGGCGCAGCCTACTCGATCCCCGAGATCGCCCTGCGTGTGGGCCTAACTTATCGCTCTGAAATCGAACATGACCTCGACACCATTGAGAATAGCGACGGTTTAGGCGGGCCGAACGCGACGCAAACAGACTTCGAGACACCCGATTCACTTACCCTCGACTTCCAGACAGGCATTGCCGAGAACACGCTTTTGTTCGGTCAGGTTCATTGGGTGGATTGGTCAGAGTTCGCAATTTCGCCCCCCGACTACATCCTCATCACAAGCGGCCGCCCGCTCGTCGCCTATGACAGCGACTACATCACCTACACGCTGGGTGTTGGGCGCCGCTTTACCGATCAATGGTCCGGAGCGGTGTCTGTGAACTGGGAGCCGCAGGAAGACATCGAGTTGACCTCACTCGGGCCTATTGACGGGCGCCTTGGGCTAAACGTCGGCGCGACCTACGAGAACGACAAGATGAAAATCTCCGGCGGCATCAGCTACACACAGCTTGGCAGCGCGCGGAACGTGCTGGATACCGATTTTGACGACGGCGAGGCCATCGGAATTGGTTTCCGGATCGGCTTCAAGCTTTAGCATCCCCGCAAAGATCGAAAGGGCCCCGCTTCGACGGGGCCTTTTTCTTGCGCAGGTTCCGGGTCGCGGCGCTTGGTGACGGGCGGTACACCCCGCCACATGGCACCGCAAAAGACCTTATCGCCCCGCGCCTGGGCCGAGTTGATCCTTCTGTCGGTGATCTGGGGCGGCTCCTTCCTGTCAATCCGGATCGCGCTGGACGAGATCGGAGTTTTCACCTCCGTGGCCCATCGCGTGGGGTGGGCGGCGCTGGTATTGTGGGGCGTGGTCTTTGCCTTGCGGATCCCCCTGCCCCGGTCGCCGAGGATCTGGGCGGGGTTCGCGGTGATGGGCCTGCTTAACAACGTTCTGCCGTTTTCGCTGATGGCCTGGGGGCAGCTTCATATCGAGACCGGTCTGACATCGATCCTGAATGCGGCGACGGCGGTCTTCGGCGTCATCGTCGCAGCGCTCGTCTTTGCCGATGAACGCCTGACCCTGCGCCGTGGGGTTGGCGTGGTTTTGGGCTTTCTAGGCGTGGCAACCGCGATTGGTCTGACCAACCTGGCGCAGTTCGATCTGCGCTCGTTCGCCCAGATTGCGGTTTTGGCGGGCACGATGTGCTATGCGCTGGCCGGGGCCTGGGCGCGGGCCTGGCTGTCCGATGTGCCGCCACAGGTTGCCGCCGCCGGGATGCTGTCGTCGTCTGCAATTATCATGATCCCGCTGGCCTGGATGGTCGAAGGACCGCTGACGCTCGACCTGGCGGCACGGACATGGGGGGCGATTGGCTATTACGCGCTGATTGGCACGGCGCTGGCCTACCTGCTGTACTACCGCGTCCTCGCCAGCGCTGGGGCGGGCAATTTGCTGTTGTGCACCCTTCTGATCCCGCCGGTGGCCATCGTCCTCGGGGCCTGGGTGCTGGACGAGGCATTGCATCCGCGCGCCTACCTTGGCTTTGCGATCCTTGGCATCGGGCTTCTGATCCTAGACGGGCGGCTTCTGCGGCGGCGCAACAGCCAGGGCTCCAACCACCCCGCCACCTGAATTAGCGCTGGCCCCGCCCCGCGCGCGCCGCTACCACACGGACGCGATGAGGGACCGCGCATGATCTACCGTACGCCGCAAGACTGGGCCGACGCCCCGGCCAAACGTATCCTGCTTTTCGGGATGTCGGGCCTGGGCAAAACGCATATCTCGAACCTTTTGCGCGCCTCCGGCGGATGGTTTCATTACTCGGTCGATTACCGGATCGGCACGCGGTACATGGGCGAGCATATCGCCGACAGCTTTAAGGCGCAGGCCATGGGCGTGCCGTATCTGGCCGACCTCTTGCGGTCGGATTCGATCTACATCGCCTCGAACATCACCTTCGACAATCTCGCGCCATTGTCGATGTATCTGGGCAAGCCCGGCGATCCGGCAAAGGGCGGGTTGCCGTTCGACGAATACATGCGCCGACAGGACCTGCACCGGCAGGCCGAGATCAGCGCGATGCTGGACACGGCGCATTTCATCGACCGGGCCAAACAGCTTTATGGGTACGACCACTTCATCTGCGACAGCTCCGGCTCGCTGTGTGAAGTGGTGGACCCAGAGGATCCGGACGATCCGGTGCTGACGGCACTTTCCGAGCATCTTTTGATTGCCTGGATCGAAGGAACCGAGGCGCAAAGCGCCGAACTTGTGGGCCGTTTCGATCGCGATCCCAAGCCGATGTATTATCAACCCGACTTCCTGCACAACGCCTGGGCGACGTACCGCGCGGAAACCGGGGTTTCAGAAGATGCGGTCGATCCCGATGCCTTCGTGCGTTGGGCCTTTGCCAGCGCGCTTGCCCATCGCCAGCCTCGCTACCGCGCCATGGCCGAGCGTTGGGGCGTGACATTGCAGGCGGCGGATGTGGCGACGATCACGACGCCCGAAGACCTTGATCAACTGGTGGTGCGCGCCCTTGAGGCCCGGGGCTAAAGCGCCTATCTGACGCGGTCTGAACCCGAGGACCCGCCAGATGCCGATTACCCTGCCCGAAAACCTGCCCGCCTACTCCGTTTTGTCGGACGAAGGCGTGATGGTGATGTCGGACACCCGCGCGGCACGACAGGACATCCGGCCCCTTCGTATCGGGTTGCTCAACCTGATGCCCAAGAAGATCCAGACCGAGAACCAGTTCGCGCGTCTGATCGGGGCAACGCCACTCCAGATCGATCTGTCGCTGATCCGGATGAGCGAACACCAGACCAAGAACACCGCCGCCGCGCATATGGCCGAGTTTTATCGGCCCTTTGATGACGTGAAGGCCGAGAAATTCGATGGCCTGATCATCACCGGCGCCCCGATCGAGCATTTGTCCTTCGAAGACGTCACCTATTGGGACGAGCTGCGCCAGGTGATGGATTGGACCCAGACCCACGTGCATTCAACCTTTGGCGTGTGCTGGGGCGGGATGGCGATGATCAATCACTTTCATGGCGTCGAAAAGCACATGCTGGACGCCAAGGCCTTTGGCTGCTTTCGCCACCGCAACCTGGCCCCAGCATCGCCGTATTTGCGCGGATTCTCAGATGATTGCGTGATCCCCGTCAGCCGCTGGACCGAGATGAAGCAGACAGAGATCGACGCCGCCCCGGGCCTGTCAACGCTGCTTGGATCTGATGAGGTCGGGCCCTGCCTGGTCGAAGACCCCGGACACCGCGCGCTCTACATATTCAACCACTTCGAATATGACAGCGACACGCTGAAACAAGAATATGACCGCGATGTCAGCCAGGGCACGCCCATCAACGTCCCGCTGAACTATTATCCCGAGGACGATCCGGCGCGCGATCCGCTCAACCGCTGGCGGAGCCATGCGCATCTTCTATATGGCAACTGGATCAACGAGATTTACCAGACGACGCCCTATGAGATGGACAAGATTGGCCGCGATTAGTCTGACGGTCGCGGCGGCCGCCACCCTGGCGACAGGTGTGTTGACCTTGCGCATTGCTGACAGTCGTGCGCGCGCGGCCGAAGCGCAGCACCCGCCGAGTGGTGAGTTTGTGGATGTGGGCGGCACCCGTGTTCATGCGCTGATACAGGGCTCGGGTCCCGATCTCGTGCTGATTCACGGGGCTTTTGGTAGTCTGAAAGACTTCACCTACGATCTGATGCCGCGACTAGCCGAGCGTTACCGGGTGATCGCATTTGATCGACCCGGGTTGGGGTACACCGAGCGCACGGACGCTGCCTATGGCCGCGCTTTCGCGCAGCGTGGGGAAAGCCCTGCCGAGCAGGCGGCCCTGTTATCCGCGGCGGCGCGAAAGCTGGGCGCGGACAGGCCCATCGTGGTCGGCCACTCCTTTGGCGGGATCGTCGCGATGGCCTGGGCGTTGGAGCATGATCCGGCAGGCGTCGTGATGCTGGCCGGGGTCGCAATGCCCTGGCCTGGGGATCTCGGCTGGATCTATCAGGTCAATGGTACGCGGCTGGGCGGGGCTGTCGTCTCGCCGCTCATCAGCGCCTTTGTCCCGCAGGCTCGTCTGGACAGCGGCGTGCAGGCCACGTTCGAACCGCAATCGATGCCCGTGGGGTATGACGCACATATCGGGCCGTACATGCCGCTCCGGCTACCCGCGTTTCGCGCAAATGCACGGCAGGTCAATCACCTGCGCCCCCACGTGGTCGAGATGTCGGCGCGCTATGCAAATCTGTCGCTGCCCATTGAGATCATCCATGGAGACCAGGATGTGACCGTGCCGCTATCCGTGCATTCCGGCCCGCTATCCGAGCTGGTCGGCTCTGCAAATCTCACCGTGCTGGAAGGAATTGGCCACATGCCCCACCACGCCGACCCCGATGCCGCAATTGCCGCAATCGATCGCGCGGCAGAGCGGGCCGGATTGCGCTGACCGCGCGGGCCCCCTAGTCTTCAACGACTTAAGCGAAGAGTTCTGCCATGACCGCCCTGCCCTTCGACGGTGCCATCAGCGCCTTCTACGACGACCCGGCCAATGCCGGGCTGAAAGACGCGATCGAGGCCGCGGGCAAGAACGATGTCATCGACCCCACCTATCCCTACCGCAAGCGGATGGAGCGTGACACGTACGAGGAAACGCTAAGCGCGCTGCAACTTGAACTCTCAAAGCTGCAGGCCCACGTCCGGAATACTGGGGCGCGTATTGTCGTGTTGTTCGAAGGGCGCGATGCTGCCGGAAAAGGCGGTACAATCAAGCGTTTTCGTGAGTATCTTAATCCTCGTTCGGCACGCGTCGTGGCGCTGTCCAAACCATCGGATCGCGAGCGCGGGCAATGGTACTTTCAGCGCTACATCGACCACCTGCCAAGCGAGGGCGAAATCGTCTTCTTCGACCGCTCTTGGTACAACAGGGCCGTGGTCGAGAACGTCTTTGACTTTTGCACGCATAACGAACGCGCCGTCTTCTTCCGCCAGCTTCCGCGTTTCGAGACATTGGTGATCGATGAGGGGATCCACTTCGTGAAACTCTGGCTCAACGTCGGACAGGCAGAGCAACTCCGCCGGTTCCGGGCGCGGGAGCGGGATCCGCTGAAGCAATGGAAATTGTCCAGCATCGATGTCGAAGGGCTGCGCCGCTGGGACGCCTATTCCGAAAGCATCGAAGAGACCTTCGATCTGTCGCATTCCCCCACGGCGCCCTGGACGGTCCTGCGCAGCGACGACAAGCGCCGGGCCCGCATTGCGGCCATTCAGGCGGTCATCCATACACTGGATTACGCCAGCAAGGATACAAACGTCGCGCATGCGCCCGATCCCGCCATCTGCGGAGGTCCAGACATCTGGAATGCCTAAACGCGGCTATCACCACGGCAATCTGCGCCAGGCGTTGGTCGATGCCGCGCTTGAGCTGATCGAGACGAAGGGGCCGACGGGGTTTACCCTGTCCGAGGCTGCCAAGCAGGCCGGTGTTACACCCGCGGCGGTGTACCGCCACTTTGCCGGGCGCGATGATCTGATCGCCGAGGCGGCGCGGCAAGGCTATGAAATCTTTGCCGATTTGATGGACTATGCCTATCAGTCCGGGCAACCCTCGGCGCTGGCGTCGTTTGAGGCAACCGGCCGCGCCTATCTGGCGTTTGCCAAGAAATACCCCGGCCATTACGTCGCGATGTTCGAAAGCGGCATATCTGTCAATCGCACCCCGGACCTGGCCCTGGTGGCAAACCGCGCGTCCGAGGTGCTGGAGCGCGCAGCAGAAGCGCTCTCGGAACACATTCCGCCCGAAAAACGGCCACCGCCGCAAATGTTTTCAGCGCATATCTGGGCCATGAGCCACGGCGTGGTCGAGCTCTTCGCCCGCGGCAGCCCGGGTCGAAAGTCGCCGTTTCCAGCCGAAGATCTGCTTGAAAGCGGGATTGGGGTTTATTTGCGCGGGCTTGGGCTGATCCCGCCGGACGAATAAGGCGCACCTTTTGCAGGCCTCCGGGACTTTTCCTGCCGCAAAAAACGTGTTTGGCTGAAGACCATGGATGCCAGAGCGACGAAATCGCCCACATATTTCAACGAGATGTTCGATGGCGGGACTGTACGGGCGCCCTATCGCGAGCTTGAAGGCTGGGCGCGCGACATGCCGGTGGACCTGCGCACGCTCAAACAATCCGAGGCAGAGACGCTGTTTCGGCGCATCGGCATCACCTTTGCGGTCTACGGCGAAGGCGGCGATCCCGACCGCCTGATCCCGTTTGACATGTTTCCCCGTGTCTTTGCAGGTCACGAATGGCGCAAGCTTGAGCGCGGCGTAAAACAGCGCGCCCGGGCGCTGAATGCGTTTCTGGCCGACGTTTACGGAAGGGGTGAAATTGTGCGCGCCGGTCGAATTCCGGCGCATCTGGTCTATCGCAACGAGGCGTACGAACGCGCGGTTGTCGGGATCAAGCCGCCGCGCGGCGTCTTCAGCCACATCGTCGGCATCGATCTGGTCCGCACGGGGCCGGACGAGTTCTTTGTGCTCGAGGACAACTGCCGCACGCCGTCGGGTGTGTCCTACATGCTGGAAAACCGCGAGATCATGATGCGGATGTTCCCGCAGCTATTCCGCGAGAACCGCATCGCACCCGTGGAGACCTATCCCGCCATCCTGCGCCGGACGCTTGCCTCTGTCGCGCCGGAAAAGTGCGAGCGGGACCCCTGCGTCGTGATCCTCACCCCCGGCCACTACAACTCGGCCTATTACGAGCATTCCTTCCTCGCCGATATGATGGGGATCGAATTGGTCGAGGCCGCGGACCTTTTCGTCGAGGGCGATTTCTGCTGGATGCGCACGACCGAGGGACCGCGGCGCGTCGATGTCATCTACCGCCGGATCGACGATGCCTATATCGACCCGCTCTGTTTCCGCCCGGACTCGATGCTGGGCATTCCCGGGCTGATGAACGTTTATCGCTCCGGTGGCGTCGCGTTGGCCAGCGCACCGGGTGCCGGGGTTGCCGATGACAAGGCGATCTACACCTTCGTGCCCGAGATGATCCGTTTTTACTTGGGCGAAGAGCCGATCCTGAACAACGTTCAGACCTGGCAATGCGCCAAGCCCGACGACTTTGCCTATGTGATGGACAACCTGCCCGAGCTTGTCGTCAAAGAGGTGCACGGGTCCGGGGGGTACGGCATGCTTGTGGGGCCCCGTTCGACGCGCGAACAGATCGCGGCCTTCGCCGACAAGCTGCGCGAGAGGCCGGACAATTACATCGCGCAACCCACGCTGTCGCTATCGACCTGCCCGACGTTTGTGGAAGAGGGTATCGCCCCGCGCCACGTCGATCTGCGGCCCTACTGCCTTGTGGGCGAACAGGTGAACCTTGTGCCGGGCGGGTTGACCCGCGTGGCGCTGACCGAGGGCTCGCTTGTCGTGAACTCCAGCCAGGGCGGCGGGGTCAAAGACACCTGGGTGCTGGCGGAGTGATGCGATGCTAAGCCGGACCGCCGCGAACCTCTTTTGGATTGGCCGATACATGGAACGGGCGGAAACGGTGGCCCGTCTGCTTGAAGTCGGCTCGCGCAACTCGCTGATCCCCAACATCGGTGGAGGCTACCGCAATGAATGGGACGCTGTCCTGCAGGCAGCGGGCAAGGTCGATGCGTTCCAGGCGAAATACGGGGATGTCGTCCAGCGTAACATCGAGAGCTTCTTGTTCTTTGACATGGACAACCGGTCATCGGTGGCCTCGTGCGTCGAGGCGGCGCGCGAGAATGGGCGGATCGTGCGCACCGCGCTGACCGGCCAGGTCTGGGATGCGCTGAACTCGGGCTATCAAGAGATGCGCGAGCTGCGGCGGACCGAGCGTTCAAAGCTGTCGATTGCCGATCTGGTGGACTGGACCAAACGCCATGCGGCGCTGGTGCGCGGGGCCATTGACGACACCCAGCTGCGCAATGACGGGTATGACTTTCTATACCTTGGCTACGCGCTTGAACGTGGTGATGCCACGGCGCGGATGCTCGATGTGAAGTATTACGTGCTGCTCCCCGAGGCGAGCTATGTGGGTTCTGGGATCGACAACTATCAGTGGGCCACCCTTCTGCGCGCAATGTCGGCAGAACGCGCGTTCAACTGGGCCTATGGCGGGGATGTGACGCCGGCGAAGATCGTGGATTTCCTGGTCCTCAACCGAAAGGCCCCGCGCGCGCTGATCGCGGCAGCAGAACAGGCGATGGAGCATCTCGACCGGCTGTCCCGCGGATACGGGCGCACCACCCAGGCCCAGACGCAGGCGCGCAATATCTTTGGCGGGTTGTGCGAGATGACCGTGGGCGATGTCTTCGAAGAAGGCCTGCACGAATTCATGACCCGTGTGATCAACGAAAACGCCGCGCTCTCCTCCACGATCCACGACGTGTATCTGAGTGGTGAGGCGCGATGAAGCTGAAGATCGCCCATGAGACGACCTATCACTTCGACCCGCCGATGCGGGGCGTGGTCCAAAGCCATCGCCTGACCCCGTCGGTCTTTGAGGGCCAGAGCGTGTCGAACTGGCAGGTTGAGGTCGAAGGGGCCGACCGTGGCGCTGCATTCCGCGACGGTGCCGGCGATTGGATTGATACCGTGACCCTGCGCGGACCGGTGGACGCGCTGACCGTTCAGGTGTCGGGCGAAGTGCATACCTTCGATCTGGGGGGTGTGCTGCGCGGCCATCGTGAGCGGATCGTGCCCGCAGCCTATCTTCGCGCGACCCATGCGACCGAGGCCGACCGCCATGTCGCTGAACTTGCCGCCGACGCCGTGGCCGGTATCGCCGAAACCGATCCGTTGGCCCGCGCCCACGCCCTGTGTCACGCGGTGGCCGGGGCGATCACCTATACGCCCGGCCAGACCGAACATGGCACCAAGGCGTCCGAAGCCTTGGCTCTGGGGCATGGCGTTTGTCAGGACCATGCCCACACCATTATCGCCTGTGCCCTAACGCTGGATATGCCTGCCCGCTACATCACGGGCTACCTCTTTTCGACCGAAGAGGAAGGGATGCACGAGGCCAGCCATGCATGGGCCGAGGTGTTTGTGCCTGATCTCGGCTGGGTTGGTTTTGATGCGTCCAACGGGGTCTGTCCCGATGATCGCTATGTGCGCGTTGGATCGGGCGCGGATGCCGAAGAGGCCGCGCCGATCCGCGGCGTTGCACAGGGCGCAGGGGCCGAGTCGCTTGAGGCGCGGGTGCGCGTCGATCAGGTGGCGCAGTAGTCAGAGCCTGTAGAGCTCTGAGAATTTGGTTTCCAGATAATCGAGCAGCGGCGCCACATCCGGCGCCTGACCCGTTGCCCGCTCAATCACGTCGCGCGGGGTGTAGAGCCCGCCATGGCGTTGCAGGTTATCGCGCAGCCAGTCGGTGGCCGACGCCGTGTGCCCCTCGGCCAGTTCAGCGTCGAGGTGGCAAAGATCCCGGCGTAAGGCGGCATGCAAGCAACCCGCATAGAGATTGCCCAGCGAATAGGTCGGGAAGTAGCCAAACAGCCCCACCGACCAATGCACATCCTGCAAACAGCCGTTCGACGGCCGGTCAACGGCCACGCCGAAATCAGCTGTGAACCGGTCATTCCAGGCGCCTGGCAGGTCGGCGACCGCAAGATCCCCGGCCATCAACGCCCGTTCCAGGTCAAACCGCATCAGGATGTGCAGGTTGTAGTGCACCTCGTCGGCTTCGGTCCGGATATAGCCGGGCGCCACCCGGTTGACCGCTCCATAGAAGGCGTCGGCATCGGTGATCCCGAAATCACCGAAGGTGGCGGTCATGCGGGCAAAAAGGAACCCCGTGAACGCCCGCGACCGCCCAAGCTGGTTCTCGTAGATCCGGCTTTGGCTTTCGTGCACACCCATGGACACCCCGCGCCCCAGCGGCGTCAATAGATACGCGCGATCCACGCCCTGTTCGTAGGCGGCGTGGCCTACCTCGTGGATCGTCGAGTAGAAGCAATTGAAGGGATCATGCGGCGCCGTGCGCGTTGTGATCCGCACGTCCAGGCCCGAACCCGACGAGAATGGGTGCACGGCCTTGTCGATGCGACCATGCGCCGTGTCGTAGCCGAAGGCGGTCGCAAGCTCGGCCGACAGGGCGAGCTGGCCGTCCTCGGGAAACTCGGCATCCAGCTGCGATGGCTGAACGCTCGATCCCAGAATGCGCTCGCGCAGTGAGACGAGGCCCGGGCGTAGCGCTGCAAACATCGCTTCGATCTCATCTGCAGTCGTTCCGGGCTCATAGTCCTGCAACAGGGCGTTGTAGACATCGCCGCCCTCCGCCAGCGCTTCCCCTTCTTCGCGCCGCAGGCGCACCACGTTTTCAAGCACGGGCTGGAACGTGTCCCAATCCTCTGCCGCGCGCGCTTCGGCCCAGATGCCCTGGGCCACGCTGGTGACGCGGGCAATCTCACTCGCCAGTTTTGCAGGCACCTTGGTGCTGCGCTCATAGCTGCGCCGGATTTCACGCAGCTGCGCAGTTGCCACAGCGTCCTCGGGCTTTGCCGCGGCAAGCCAGTTCCCCACCCGCGGGTCGCTGCGCCGGGCGTGCAACACGCCTTCGATGGCCGCCATCTCTTCGCCGCGCTGCTCGGCGGCGCCGCGCGGCATCATGGTTTCCTGATCCCAACCCAAACGCCCTGCGATCTGGCCCAAGGCTTCGGTCTCGCGCTGGAACGCCATCAGATCATCATAGGCTGACATGGATTATCCTCTCACGGATTGGGCAAGCGGGTATTGCGCCAGGAACCGCCCGCGCAGGATCAGGACCCACAGGATAACGGCGCCGAATTGATGCACGATGGCGATGTGCCAGGGCGCGGCGTAGAGGATCGTGACGATCCCCAACACAAGTTGCAGCGACATCATCGCAAAGACCGCATTGAAGGCAAACCGGGTCTGTCCGTTGGGGGACCGGCGCGCGCGCAGCCAGACCACGACGGCAAACGCGAACAGAAGATACCCCGCGATCCGGTGCATGAACTGCACGAGTCCGGCATTTTCAAAGAAGTTCCGCCAGATCGGCTCGATATAGAGCGGATCCGGCGGAACGAATTGGCCGGCCATCAGCGGCCAGTCCGTGTAGCTGCGCCCGGCATCGATCCCGGCGACGAGCGCGCCCAGAAGGATTTGCAGCATGGCGAAATGCATCAGACCGGTCGATGCGCTGAACAGCCGGGCCTCGCGGCCCCGGCGCGCCTGTAAAAGCGCGGCGTCCGTGCGGCCCAACAGCATGACATACCAGGCGATCAACCCAAGGATCACAAACGCGAGCCCCAAATGGATCGCCAGCCGGTAACTGGCCACATCCAGCATCGTTCCGGTAAGCCCAGATGACACCATCCACCAGCCAATGGCCCCTTGCGCACCGCCGAGCACCCCAAGGCCCAGCAAGCGCGGCGTCCAACCGCTGGGTATCTTGCGGGCGACCAGAAAGCCGAGAAATCCAAGGGCCCAGACAAGGCCGATGACGCGGCCCAACTGGCGATGCCCCCATTCCCACCAATAGATGACCTTGAACTCGGCCAGGGTCATGCCCTGGTTTTGCAACTGGTACTCCGGGATCGCGCGGTAAAGCTCGAACTCCGCCTCCCAGTCTTCGGCAGAAAGCGGCGGGACCGCCCCGGTGATCGGGGCCCATTCCGTGATCGAGAGACCCGAATCCGTCAGCCGCGTGAGCCCGCCCACGGTAATCATGATCACCACCAGCGCAAAAAGCATCATAAGCCACACGCGAATGGCGCCGCGCGCGCCGCTCCGGCCCGTGTCGATCAGACCGCCGGTCGGGGCCGCAGGTTTCGGGCTGTCGGCGCCCACCTCTTCGAAAATGCTGCGCTTCTGGCTCATCGCATCTCTCCTGCGGCGCAACCTATGTCTGGCCCGTTCAAGCGTCCAGTCACTCGCCCCGCTCCTTCCAGCGCACCATTTGCCGCAGGATGCCATGCAGGATCTGCACATCCGCGCGGGTAAAGGGCATCCGGCTCCAGAGATTGCGCAGGGTGATCTTCATCCCCTCGGCCTTGGTTTCGGGGAAAAAGAACCCGGCCTGCGCAAGGCGGTCTTCGTAATGCTCGGCCAATCGCTCGACCTCCAGCGCGCTGGCCCACACGGTTCCCGCCATCTCCATCACTTCCGCTGTGCGCTCTGTGGCGGTCCGGCGCCACTCATAGGCTGTCAGCAACACGCATTGCGCAAGGTTCAGCGAGGGGAAATCGGGGTTCACGGGGACCGAGATAACGGCGTTTGCGCGGGCGATATCGTCGTTCTCCAGGCCCGCACGCTCCGGCCCGAAGAGCACCGCAACCTGTCCTCCGGCGGCGATCAGGTCCTGTGCCTTGGCCATCGCAGCTTCGGGCTCGAACACCGGCTTGGTCAGATCCCTTTGGCGTGCGGTCGTTGCAAAGACGAAGGTTGCGTCCCCCAACGCCTCGGGCACTGACTCTGTGATCTGTGCCTCGTCCAACAGCCGCCCGGCGCCACTGGCCATCGCCACCGCCTTTTGGTTCGGCCACCCATCCCGCGGGGCAACGATCGCCATCCGGTCAAGACCGAAGTTCCACATCGCCCGCGCCGCGGCGCCGATGTTTTCGCCCATCTGCGGACGCACAAGGATGAATTGAGGCTGTCCCATATCGGCGGCGGTGGTACGCGCCTGCGTCCGGCTGTGCAAGGCGGGCCGCCGCCACTATTGGCCAAAGCCTGCAATCCCCGCTATGACGGCGCCAGCCAGCAGATAAGGAGCCGGAAATGGCCGCCCCCGACGCCCCGCAGATCTATCTCATCACGCCGCCCGAGTTTGAGCTGTCGTCTTTCCCGGCCCGGCTGGACGATGTGCTTGACGCCCATCCGGTGGCCTGTGTGCGGCTGAGCACGACCAGCCAGGACGAAGACTGGATTGCCCGCGCGGCGGATGCGGTACGCGAGGTATGCCACCGGGCGGACGTGGCCTGTGTGATCGATCGCCATGTCGGACTGGTGACACGCCTTGGGCTGGATGGGGTCCATCTCACCGATGGCGCCCGTTCGGTCCGAAAGGTGCGCAAAGCGCTCGGGGCCGATGCCATCGTCGGCGCGTTCTGCGGCGCATCGCGGCACGACGGCATGAACGCGGGCGAAGCAGGCGCCGACTATGTAAGTTTTGGTCCCGTGAGCGCCAGTGCGTTGGGCGACGGTACCGTTGCCCCGCCCGATCTGTTTGCCTGGTGGTCCGAGATGATCGAGGTGCCGGTGGTTGCCGAAGGGGCCGTTACCGAAGACGCGGTGCGCGAACTGACCCCGTTCACGGATTTTCTGGCCATCGGCAGCGAGATCTGGCGCGAAAAAGATGCCGCCGCCGCATTGGCCGAACTCAAGGCTGCGATGGCAGTCCCGGCTTAACCCCGCCCGGCGTCAAAGCCCGCCCGGATCACAGTTTCACAGTGTTTGGCAAGCACCTTCCGATCCGCGAAGTCGGCGACCTGCACCGGCGTGTGATAGATCACCTCAACCGTACCGTGCTGGCGGATCGCGAGCACCGTCAGAAGATGCCCGGCAAAGTCCATATCGCGCCACCAGCCATAAACGCGAGGGTCGGATCCGGGTGGGGCGGTGTAGCGAACGGTGACCGGTTGAATAAAGACCTTGTGCCGCAACGAATCTGTAAAGAACGCCGCAAAGAGTGTTGATTTGAAATGCAAAACACGCAAGCTATCGGATGAGGTCCCTTCCGGAAAGAAGAGCAGCTTGTGGCCCGCGCCCAGCCGTTCTTCGAACAGCTTTTTTTGCGCCTGCGCCTCGCGCGCCGCGCGTTTGATGAAGACTGTTCCTGTGGCCTTGGCCAGCCACCCGATACCGGGCCATCCCGCCACCTCGTCCTTTGAGACAAAGTAGACCCGCTTGCGCGCGTTCAGCGCAAAGATATCGAGCCAGGAGGCGTGATTGGCCACAACAGCGCCCGGCTGCGTCATTCGGGTGCCCTGCGTGATATGGCGCATCCCAAGGATCGCAAAGGCCGCTCGGCAAACCCCTTGGGTGATCCATGGCGTCCAGGGCCGCGCCACGCCGTGCACTGGTTTTTCAACAAGGCGAATCAAGAGCAGGATGCCAAGGCCGCCGAACACAACGACGCCCAAGGCGACACCCCGCCGAACAATCCGCAGCCAGGCCCAGACATCCCGCGTGACCCGCGCAGGCGCCGGGGCGGTGAGCCACGCGTCATCCATCACCGCGGCCGTGTATAGAGCGCGCGCATTTTGTCGTTGATCCGGGCAGTATCCATCACAAGGCACACATCCGTGGTGTTGAAGGGCCTGTCGATGAAGGCTCCCTCACCCACCGTGCCGCCAAGCCGCAGATAGGCCTTGATCAATGCCGGAACCGCGCGCATCGCCGCGGCCCGGTCAATCGCGTCTTCGGGCATCAGGTCCATCGGCTGAAAATGCGCCTCCAGCGCCCGCACGCGCATCTCTGGCGGGGCAAGATGGCGATGGTGCAGCAGCGACAGTGGCCCGGCGAGCGTATCGATGTCCGTGCCATGGAAGCTTGCGACGCCAAAGAGGATCTCAACCCCGTGATCTTCGACATAGGCGGCCAATCCCTGCCAAAGATGCATCATGGCCGTCCCGCCGCGATAATCGCGGTGCAGGCAGGACCGCCCGAGTTCCAAAAGCGGGCGACCGCTGTCGCGCAAGAGCGCAAGGTCGTACTCATCTTCGGAATAGAACTGTCCGGCCGCCGCGGCCTGGTCGTTGCGCATCAGGCGGTAGACGCCCACGACACGGTCATCTGCGGGGCGCGCATCATCAACAAGGATCAGGTGATCGAAGAACGGATCGAACCGGTCCTGTTCGAGACGCGCGTCGTGATCGACCAGCGGCCCGTCACCGCCCAATTCTTCGACAAACACCGCGTAGCGCAGGCGCGCCGCCGCCGCGACGTCTTCAGGCGTGCGTGCCAGGCGCAGAGAGAACTGCGGCGCGATGCGCGTCATGGGGCCCGGAATGGTCACGGTGGCGGCGTTCTAGGGGTGCCAACGCGGCGATGCAAGCATCGGTCCGCTGCGACATGCTGTCTTCAACCTAAAGATGAATGATATCGTAAACGATTTATTAACGGTTGTACCTCACTCGTCAAAAACCAATGTAAGCTCTACCCGGGTACCATCCATGACGACCTTGCCCTCATGTTCGAAGTTCACGGTCACCTTCCCCGCGATATTTGACTGGACCTGTCCCAATCCCCACCCCGGCTGCGCCGGGTTACGCACCAGCATCCCGGGCTCCAAAAGGGATGAGATATCGGACATCGTGGCTCCTGTTGTGCAGGCCGGCGTATGAGCGTTGCACGGGATCTCAGCGCGCTGCTCGGGTCGCGCATCTGTCATGATCTGATAAGCCCGCTGGGCGCCATCGGCAATGGGATCGAGCTGTTGTCGATGTCCGGTCTGCCGGCATCCCCGGAACTCGATCTGATTACGCAAAGCGTTGAAAATGCGAACGCACGGATCCGGTTCTTTCGAATCGCCTTTGGCGCGGCCCTGCCCAGTCAGATCATCGGGTCGAGCGAGGTAACAGGCGTTCTTGACGATGTCTCGCGCGGCGGGCGGGTGCGTTACGACTGGCGCCCAAAGGGCGATCTGCCACGCCCCATCGTCAAGCTCGCCTTCCTGCTCTTTCAGTGCCTCGAGTCCGCCATGCCGCGCGGCGGCCGTGTCTCGATCAATCGATCGCAGTCGGACTGGTCGGTGCGGGCCAATGCGGACCGGTTCAATATCGATCCGGCCTTGTGGTCGCTCGTGATCGCGCCCGAGGCGCTGGCCGAGCTGACGCCCTCAGATGTTCACTTCCCGCTGGTGGCCCCGGCCGCGCAAGCCGCCGGACGCACTCTGGTCACAGAAATCGGTGAGCAGGAAATCGTGGCCCGGTTCTGATCCGCTGCGGTTGGGCGCGGGTCAGGTCCGCACCGTCCCATCGCCCTCGACGAGATACTTAAAGCTCGTCAACTGCGTGGCGCCCACCGGCCCGCGGGCATGCATCTTGCCGGTCGCAATCCCGATCTCGGCCCCCATCCCGAACTCACCGCCATCGGCGAACTGTGTCGAGGCGTTGCGCATCAGAATCGCGCTGTCGAGTTCGGTAAAGAACCGCCCGGCCGCCGCGTCATCCTCAGTCAGAATGCAGTCGGTGTGGCTTGAGCCATAGGTGCGGATGTGTTCAATCGCATCATCAATAGTATCAACAACTTTGGCCGCGATCTTCATGTCGAGGTATTCGCGCCCCCAGTCGTCTTCGGTCGCCGGTATCGTGCCCGCGATCCCGTCCAAACCGGGCCCGGCATGCACCTCGACCCCGGCATCGATCAGCGTCCGGATCACGCCCTGGCCAATCGTATCCACGATATCGCGATGGATGAGCAGACACTCTGCCGCCCCGCAAATGCCAGTGCGCCGCGTCTTGGCGTTCACCACCACATCCAGCGTCTTCACCGGATCGGCGGCAGCGTCGATATAGATGTGAACGATCCCTTCCAGATGCGCGAAGACCGGCACGCGGGCCTCGCGTTGGACCAGCCCGACAAGGCCTTTGCCGCCCCGGGGCACAATCACATCAATCGTATCCGTCATCGTCAGCATCGCCTGCACCGCCGCGCGATCGCGGGTGGGCACGCGCTGGATGCTGTGCGCCGGCAGGTTTGCGGTCTTCAGCCCGTCTACCAGGCAGCCGTGGATCACCCCCGAGGAATGGAAGCTTTCTGACCCACCCCGAAGGATCACCGCGTTGCCCGCCTTCAGGCAAAGCGCCCCCGCATCGGCGGTGACGTTCGGGCGGCTTTCATAGATGACGCCCACGACGCCCAGTGGCGTGCGCACGCGGCGGATGTGCAGCCCGCTGGGCATGTCCCACTCGGAAATCACCTCCCCCACGGGATCAGGTTGTTCGGCAACCGCGCGCAGGCCGTCGACCATCCCGCGAATGCGATCTTCATCCAGCATCAGCCGGTCCAGCATCGCGGCTGAGAGGCCCTTTTCCTCGCCGAAGGCCATATCCTTGGCGTTGGCCTTCAGGATGTCCGCACGTCGGGCCCAGACCGACTCGGCGGTGCCGATCAGCGCGGCATGCTTACGCTCGGCACTGGCAAAGGCGAGCTCATCTGCGGCGCGGCGGGCATTTGCACCGATCTCGGCCATCAGGGCGGGGATGTTGGTCATATCGTTCATCAAAGCGGGCCTTTTGCCGGGCGAGAGAGGGAGGCGCGTGAGTATTTATACCAAGATGAAGGGTCAGAGCACCATATCATCGCGGTGGATCAGGGCGGCGCGTCCGGGATAGCCAAGAATCCCCTCGATCTCGCGCGAGTGATGGCCTGCGATGCCCTTGGCCTCGGCGCCGGTATAGCGGCAGAGGCCCAGGCCCAGCCGGGCCCCCGTCGTGTCGAGGATTGCGACGGGGTCGCCGCGCCCAAAATCGCCGGTGACGTGCGTGACGCCCGCCGGAAGCAGCGATTTGCCCTGTGCCAGGGCGCGCGCCGCGCCGGGATCCACCGTGATTTCACCGCGCGGCTTCATCGCCGCGATCCAGCGTTTGCGCGCGGCCTGCGGATCGGTTTCTGCGCGGAACCAGGTGGCCGGGGCGCCGTCATCCAGCGCGCGCAGCGGGTGGTCGCGGCTGCCTTCGGTGATCGCCATTGCACAGCCGCCCGCCGTGGCGGTCTTGGCCGCCATCAGCTTTGTCTTCATGCCACCGCGCGACAGGCCAGACCCCGCATCGCCCGCCATAGCCTCAATCTCGGGCGTGATGCGGTCGATGATGTCATAGCGGTGCGCGCCCGTGTCCGTGCGGGGATTGCCGGAGTAGAAGCCATCGACATCGGACAGCAGGATCAGCTGATCCGCCCCCACCGTCACGGCGATCTGGGCGGCGAGCCTGTCATTGTCCCCAAAGCGGATCTCATCCGTGGCGACCGTGTCGTTTTCGTTGACGATCGGCACGGTGCCAAGCGTGAGCAATGTCTCCAGCGTCGCGCGCGCATTGAGGTAGCGGCGGCGGTCGGCGCTGTCTTCGAGCGTCAGAAGCACCTGCGCGGTGACGAGGTTGTGGGGTGCCAGCGCCTCTTCATAGGCGCGCGCCAACCGGATCTGACCAACGGCGGCGGCCGCCTGGGACTGTTCCAGCGGCAATTCCGTGCCGGCCAGGTCCAAAGTCCCGCGCCCGAGGGCGATGGAGCCGGAGGAGACGAGGATCACCTGGGTACCCCTGCTTGTGATCTGGGCGACGTCCTGCGCGAGCGTTGTAAGCCACTGCGCGCGAAGCCGACCGTCCTCGACCAGCAGGGACGAACCGATCTTGACGACAAGCCGTTTGGCAGTGCTCAGGGACGCCACGGTGTGGCCTCTTTTGTCTCGGCGCGCTGATCCGCGCGATCCTGTTCGATCTCGGCACGCAGGGCGCGCAGGACGTCGGTCACCCCCTCGCGCGCGACGCCGGACATCAGCATGACCGGCCCGGCAACCGCTTCGAGTGCGGTACGCGCCGCGGCCCGTTCCGCCTCGTCCAGCGCATCGATCTTGTTCAGCGCCGTGATGCGCGGCTTGTCGGCCAGATGCCCGCCATAGGCCTCAAGCTCATGGATCACCGTCTGCCAATCCGCTGCCACATCCTCAGATGTACCGTCGACCAAATGCAGCAGCACCGAACAGCGCTCCACATGCCCCAGAAACCGATCACCGATCCCCCGGCCTTCATGCGCACCCTCGATCAGGCCGGGGATGTCGGCGATCACGAATTCGGCGTCATCGACGCCGACGACCCCAAGATTGGGGTGCAGCGTCGTGAACGGATAGTCGGCAATCTTCGGCCGGGCGTTCGAGGTTGCGGCCAGAAACGTGGACTTGCCCGCATTTGGCAGGCCCAAGAGCCCCACATCGGCAATAAGCTTGAGCCGCAGCCACAGCGTCCGCTCAACGGACGGCTGCCCGGGATTGGCCCGGCGCGGGGCCTGATTGATCGAGGTTTTGAAGTGCAGGTTGCCAAAGCCGCCGTTCCCACCCTGGGCCAGCAGCACCCGCTCGCCGACATGGGTCAGATCGGCCAGCACGGTTTCCTGATCCTCATCCAGCACTTCGGTGCCCACCGGCACTTTCAGCACGATATCTGCGCCTGATGCACCGGTCTTCTGGCTTCCCTGCCCCGGGCGCCCGTTCTTGGCAAAGAAGTGCTGCTGGTAACGAAAGTCGATCAGCGTGTTAAGCCCATCCACCGCCTCGGCCCAGACGTCACCGCCCTTGCCGCCGTCACCGCCATCGGGGCCGCCGTATTCGATGTACTTCTCACGTCGAAAGCTGGTGCAGCCGTTTCCGCCCGCGCCCGAGCGGATATACACCTTTGCAAGGTCTAGGAATTTCATGGCTCTGCCCTGAAGCGATCGCGGCTGAGGCGATAGAGCACATTGGGCGCGCGCTCAACCCTTGCCTTTGAGGCGCCAAGCCCTGTGCCGGTCTGTTCGAAGCCGAGTTTTCGGAGAACCGCACCCGAGGCGGGATTGTCGGCAAAGTGGTCCGCCTCCAAATGATCAAGCTCGGGGAACCGTTTGAGTGCGGCGGCCAGAAATCCGCGCATCGCCTCGGTCGTATAGCCGCGGCCCCAGTAGCGACGGTCGAGCATATAGGCGACCGAATGATCGGGGCCGAGCCCGACACCCCCGATCAACGCCCCGTCCGGCAGGCAGATCGCAAGCCAGAACCCGGGCCGTCCGCGGAATTGCCCATGGGCCATCCATCGCTTCACCGCCTCTTCCGGCCAGGGAACGGTCATGCGCATCATCATGCGGGCGACATCCGGATCTCCGCCGATCTGGGCGATCCTCCGCCAGTCGGTCGGACGTAGCGTGCGCAGCTTCAGGCGCGCGGTTTCGACCGCAAAGAGGCGCCGTTCCGCCCAATCGGCACGGGTCAGGACCATGCCGTGGCTCTCAACCGTCTGGGCCAAGGCACGGGAGGAAACCGGGCGCCGGCCCGAGTGCTGAAACCCGAGTTTCTCAAGAACGCGAGAGGACCGATCATTGCCCGGGAAGTAGTTCGAGGTCAGATCGCCGGCCTCGGGGTCGGCAAAATGCGCATCGACCACCGCGTCACCCGCTTCTGTTGCGTAGCCCTGCCCCCAGACAGTACGCGCGAGCCAATAGCCCAGTTCGCGACGGATCGAGATCCCGCCGCACAGACCACCTTCGTCATAGATGAACCAGGATTGTCCCTCTGTTCCCGCGCTGTCCGCGATGTAGCCGCGTGCATCTTCGGGGCCATAGGGATAGGGCACGCGGCCCAGCCAACGCGCCACATCGTAGTTGCCGATGCCTTCGACGACATCGGCGGGGTCCGCCTCGGTCACGGGGGCAAGGCGCAGGCGCGGCGTCGTGATATAGGCGTAATCCGACGCCGCCATGGCACCGCTAGCCCATCTTCCGAATGTAGGTCCAGGTGGGCACCGTCGCGTTGCGGGCCACGCTGAAGCTTTCGGCGTCACCGATGTATTCGAACCCGGCGTTCGTCAGCACACGCGCCGACGCGGGGTTGTCCTGGAAAACAACGCCAAAGAATGTCTCGGCATCTTGCGGATTGGCATCGAGCACGGCGCGCACGGCCTCGGACGCGAGCCCCGTGTTCCAAAAGGCGGGTGCGATCCAATAACCGATCTCGGATTGGGCGCGATCCATGCGTTTGAGCCCGATCGTCCCCAGAACCTCGCCCGCGCCGGTTGCCGAGCCATCGATGACCCACACATCCTCGGACCGGTCAGGCGACATCGCACGTTCGACAAAGGCCTCGCTGGTGCCGGGCGGCAGCGGATGGGGAATGCTCGAGGTGTTCCAGGCCACGCGCTTGTCCCCTGTATACATCGAGATGAGCCCGCTGTCGGACCGGCGCACCGGGCGCAGCGCAAACCGCGCCGCGTCAATCACCGGCAGGTTAACGATGTGATCGAGTTTCATAGGCTCCCTCCTCCAAGAAGCACGAAGAGCACACTTGCGACGGTCAACCCAGCAAGGCTCCACATAAGATAGGTTTCCGCCGGTGTCCCGGCGACGGTGCGCGCGATCCGGTCGCCTCCCCAAGCCCAGATCGGATGCAGCACCAACTGCGTGGCGAAAAAACAGGTGGCGATGATGGCGGTGGCTTGCAAGGCCGATGACCCAGGCGTGACAAACGCGGTGAACGCCGCAGTAATCATGGCCCACGCCTTTGGGTTGAGCGGATGGACGATCAGACCGGCGAAAAACCCCGGCGCGGTCGCGCGACCGTTCGTGTCCCCCAGCCGCAGATTGGCAACTTTCCACGCGATCCAAACGATGTAGGCGGCCGACACCCACTTCAGGATGTCGAACAGCAATGGGGCGGCTTCGGCCATTTCGGCCAGGCCAAAGCCCATCGGCCAGATCAAGAGCTGTTTTCCCAGGATCACCCCCGCCACGAAGGGCAGCGCGGGCCCAAGGCCATAGCGCGCGCCCGTGGCCAAAAGCGCCATGTTGGCCGGGCCAGGCGTGCCCACCTGGCTGGCTGCGAAAACAAGAAATGATCCGATGGCGACGCCCATATCGGGATCCACTGCGCTAAAACGATTTGGGGGGACCGGCGGTGTGCCGATCCCCCCATCTATCAGATTTCCTGGAGTTTCGGCTTACTCAGCGGCCTCCGCCACCGGGAGAACCGAAATAAACGTGCGGCCTTTGAGACCTTTGTGAAAGGTCACGGCGCCTTCGACGGTTGCAAAGATCGTATGGTCCTTGCCCATGCCGACGCCCTCACCCGGCCACATCTTGGTGCCGCGCTGGCGCACGATGATGTTGCCCGGGATCACGGCTTCGCCGCCGAACTTCTTGACGCCAAGGCGCCGGCCCGCGCTGTCGCGGCCGTTGCGGGATGAACCGCCTGCTTTTTTGTGTGCCATGGATCGTTACTCCTTTTCAGCGACGAGGGCTTTGGCCTGTTCGACCCAGCCTTCACGCTCGATACGGCCTTTGAACGACAGCTTTTCGTCGAACTCGGCAATCTCGGCTTCGCCCCAGCTTGCGATTTGGGCAAAGGTGGTGACGCCCGCTTCCAGCAGCTTCTTCTCAAGCGCGGGGCCGACGCCCGAAAGCTGCTTGAGGTCATCTGCGCCAGCCTCGGCCTTGGGAGCAGCCGCCTTGGGCGCTTCCTTCGGAGCTTCGGCTTTCGGGGCGGCTTCCTTCTTCGGAGCAGCCTTCTTGGCCGGCTTGGCGGCCTCGACCGCAACCGCGGCGACCGACCCGGCGCCAATGGCTGCTTTCACGCCCGACTTGTCGGCGCCTTTTTCAAGTATCTCGGTAACCCGCAGCAAGGTCAGCTGCTGGCGATGACCCTTGGTGCGCTTCGACGAATGCTTCCGACGGCGCTTGACGAAGTTGATGACCTTCTCGCCCTTGATCTGGTCAACGACCTCGGCCTGTACGCCGGCACCATCGACAAGGGGCGTTCCCACGGTGCTGCCCACCATGAGAATATCGTTAAACTGGACGGTTTCGCCGGCATCGGCTGCGAGTTTCTCAACCCGGAGGATATCCCCCGACTGAACCCGGTACTGCTTGCCGCCGGTCTTGAGGACCGCAAACATGTGTCTTTCCTTCACTCTTGCCGCGTCCTGTGGCCCCCGATGTTCGGGCGTTTTCGGCAGTCGCCGCCGCGGACAGCGCGCCCCTATGGGCGGTGTTCAAACTGACCGAGGCGAGCCCTAGCCCGCCTCAGAGCCGCGCTTATTGGCCAAAGCCCGGGGCAAGTCAAGAGATATCGGGGCTAGTGATGGGGGCCGATGAGCGCGTCCCGTTCGCCTTCCAGCCAGCGACGTAAGGGCGGTTCGGGGCACAGCTTGATGGCTGTCGCATAGGCCTCAAGCGCTGCGTCGTGCCGCCCAAGAACCCGCAAGAAATAGGCGCGCGCGGCCCAGGCCGGTTGAAAACGTTCGATCGCCTGTGGGTCAATGTCGGCCAGTGCGCTCAGCCCTGCTTCTGCGCCGTCATGGAAGCCAACCGCAACCGCGCGGCTCACGGCGCCACCGATGGTCGGATAAAGCCGCAACAGCGCCGAGTGCAACTGGCTGAGCGCCCGCCAGTCCGTCTCGCCCGTTATCCGGCGCGCCGCGTGAACCGATTGTATCGCGGCTTCCAACTGAAACCGCCCGAGCACGCCAGCGGCGGCGGCTTTGGAGAGCATCGCGGTTGCCTGCTCGGTCAGCGTTTCATCCCAAAGCGCGGTGTCTTGTTGGTGCAGCGGCACAAGCACGCCATCTGCCAGGCGCGCCGCATGGCGCGCGGAAATGAAAGAAACAAGTGCTGCAAGGCCCAGCACTTCCGGATCCTCCGGCGCAACCTCCGCCAGGACGCGCGCAAGAAACAGCGCTTCCTCGGCTAAAGGCTGCTCTTCGGCCAACCAATCGGTGGCAAACGCGCCGTAGACACCCTCCAAGACCGCGCTCATACGCGGGGCAAGGTCGTCCGTGTCAGGCAGGCGGAACGCGATGCCTGCATCCCGTATCTTGCGTTTGGCCCGCACCAGCCGCTGCGCCATGGTCGGCGCAGGGACGAGGAAGGCCCTTGCGATGTCGGCGGCTTCGACACCCAGCACGGTTTGCAGCATCAAAGGCGTGCGGATGCCTGGATCGATCGCCGGATGCGCGCAGACAAACATCAGATGCAGGCGCTTGTCCGGCAATGCACCTGGATCAATCTCAGCCGCGACCGGTTCGGGCGGCGCATCCGTCACGTCCACCCGCCGCATCCGGCGCTGGTGGTCTATCAAAACGTTTTTTGCGGTGGTCATCAGCCAGGCTTCCGGGTTTGGGGGGATGCCGCGTATGGGCCACGTCGCCAATGCGCGGGCAAACGCCTCGGCCAGCGCATCTTCGGCGGCCATGATATCGCCCGTGCGCGCGGCCATCGCGGCCAGCAATTTACCGTATGAGGCGCGCGCAACCTCGGCCGCGCGCGCCCCGCTGTCGGTCTGCGTCACACGCTGTCCATGGCTGAGGCCCGGATCTCAATTGATCCGGCCCGCGCCGCGGGGCATTTCTCTGCCCAGGCCAAGGCGGCATCAAGGTCAGGCACATCAATCACAAAGTACCCGCCCAGCGTTTCCTTGGTCTCGGCAAAGGGCCCGTCGTGAATGCGTTTCTCGCCGTCTTTCAGCGTGATCGTCGTGGCCGTATCCACCGGGTGCAGCCAATCGGTGCCAACAAAGACCCCGGCCTCCTGCAAAGCGGCGATGTACTTGCCGTAGACCGCTTTCATTTCGACCCAGTCGTCTTGGGTCATCTGCGCGAAATCTGCGGGGTTCGAATAAAGAAGAAAGGTATACTGCATGGTTTCCACCCGGCCCTAGGCAGTTGCGGCGGCCAGATTGGCCAAGCCCTGATCAAAGGTCTTGCCGATCATGCGATCCATGAAAAGCCCGAACACGCGGAAGACCGGGTTGCCGCCCATATCCGCGTCCATACGCCACGTAACCTCGCTGCCGCCTTCGATTGCGCGCACGCTGATCGTCTGGCGGGGCTGGCCCATGGGGCCAAGGTCGATGTCATAGGTGACCTCCGTTTTGCTGACCGCGGCCACCGTTTGCGTGCCCTTCCCGTCCTTGCCATCAAAGCGAAAGCCCGAGCCGATGCCGCTTTCCGGCCCGAAGAAGCTGATCTGCAGATTGGGGTCGACGGATTTGTAGGGATTGAAGGCCTGGTAGCCCGTGTTCGACGCGGCCAGCGCGATCACCTCTTCCGGGGCGGCGGCAACGGTGGCGCGCCGCTCGACCGAGACGTTGGCGGGCAAAAGATAGGTGGACGCCGTCGCGGCGGCGAGCGTGCCGGCGCCGATCAAAAGGGCGGTTGTCAGGGTCATGTCATGTCTCCTCAGTTCCGTGGTTTTGGTGAAAGCTTCATCTGCTTTCACACCCACAACGAACGGGAGACGCGCCAATCGACAGCGTCGAAATTTTTTTCAGATATCCTGCCCGACGATGTACTGCGCCGCCGCAAGCCCCAGCGCCCGCGAAATGGTTGAGTACATCTCGTCGAACGACGAAAAGAGCGCGCGGTTCAGCGCCCGGCCCGCATCACTTTCTGACAGATCGACATAGGCTTCGAGATCTGCGTCGCTGAGCGGCTGGTACGCCATGGCGAGGTAGGAATAGACCCAGGTTTCCGTCTCGGCGCGCACCTCATCCTCGCGGTCCCAGATGTCGATCAACATCTGCTCTTCGGTCAGCTCCTCTGGCAAGCCGTTCCCGTCGCTGAGACCCTGGTAAAAGGCAAAGTTCGAGTTCATCGCCCCCATCAGGTTCGATCCGATCAGGTCATTGGCGTCCACAAACTCCTCGATCAGGTCGAGCCTTTCGTCGCCATCTGCCCGCATGATCTCAAGCTTCTCTTGCGCCGCTGCCTCGATATCGGGGTCTGTCAGGGCCTGCCGCGCGCTGACCTCGAATGAGATGATCGCCCGCCCGCGCTCTGACGTGAAAAACTCCAAAAGCGGAGCCACATCGGTATCGGCCAGCGCGTCGGCCATGCCGATCGCCACCTTTTCCTGCATCAGCTGCGGATCATAGATCCGCTCGACCACCGCCGCCCAAGAGGCCCCGCCGCGGCCCGGAAACAGCATCTCTTCCATGCTGTTGCCGTACTCGACGCCCTCTTCGCGCATCACCTGGATGATGTCGGGCAGACCCAGCGCGTCAAACAGCGCCTGCTGGTCGGGCGTCATCTCGGCCCGCGCCGGCAGTGACATCAAAAGCGCAAGGGTAGCGGCCAGAAGGATCCTGAGCATGTGCAGCGACCTGTTCACGTTGCGTTGCCCATAGAGTAAGGCCCGCGCGCGCGCTTTCCAAGCCGATGAGCGGAAATCCGGATTCCGGCCGGCGCAAAAGGTGTTGCGCTGGCCGGGGTGATCCCATACATCCGCCGCTGACCCTTCGCGGAGAGGTGCCGGAGTGGTCGAACGGGGCGGTCTCGAAAACCGTTGTGGGTGCAAGCCCACCCAGGGTTCGAATCCCTGTCTCTCCGCCAAGAACTCTATTAAGCAAATAATAAATATAAAGAAAATGTATGGGCGCCGCGTTGGAGTATCTTAAGGCCCACCTACCGATGACGCGATATGTGGCGTTTCGGCATTGTAGTGAGAGCAGTCAATCTCGGCCTTCAAGCCACCATCTCGGTCAGGAATGTATGGTTCTTCTTGGACCATGGCTTCGCAAAAACGTGCTCGATCTCCGAGGAGCGAACAAAGAATCCGTGTGTAATCCGTGGTTCATCAGGCGCAACGGCACATACCGGACATTGAGAAACTTAGCGGCGAACGACCGCAATGAGCCCAATGCGGTCTTCGGTCAGGTTGCAGCGAGGATCGGCTCTGCCACATTGCTCGAAACCCGTCTCAAGACGAGAGTCCTGGGAAAATGGCTGCGATACGCAGCAGTGCGATACCGAAGTCGCCAAAAAAGTAACGGCTCGCTGCAAAAAATAGAGCGCCTCAGAAACCATCCATTTGGACAGAGGCCGTTCAGTCGAACAACAAAGTGCCGCCAACCCGAGACATTAGCCCTCATACTGCAGAATGTACAACCCGGCATTGTAGTCTGACGCGTAAACCAGCCCCTCCTTGGAAACCCACACGTCGCAGGATTGGATCACCTGCGCCCGGTTCGGGCGTCTGTCCATAAGCCGGGCTGGAGCAGGTGGGACAAACGCAGCCACTTCCTCGGGCCTGTACTCATTGGAAATGTCGTACACACGTATACCGGCATTCTGCTGCGTCGCGAAGATGAGCTGAGCGCTCACGAGGCTATCCGGGCGGTTCTCGTGGATGTTGTGAGGCCCGAAATGCGCACCCTTGTTCACGTAGTCGGCGTCGTTCGGGACGGGCACGGTCGAGATACTGATCGGGTTTGACGGCTCACGGATATCGAACAGCCAGATGTGCTTGATACCGTCGGCACAGTTGTCGAGAACCGCTTCGTCCGCGACCACCAAAAGGTTCCGGTCGGGCAGCGGCAGGCAGTTGTGGGTCCCGCCGCCGAACGGGGGCGACCAGTTGCGGTGCACGATCAGTTCTGGGTTAGTACGGTCCTTCACATCCATGATCACCATCCCGGCATCCCGCCAGGCCCCGTATGCCGTATCGCCATGCACGATCGCATGGTGCAACCCGGCGCGCGCCTGGCCTTCCTCGGGTTCCTCGCCCGCGGCAGCGTTCATCCCTGGCAGCCAGTATCGGCCCGCCTCTTTCGGGTTGGTGGGATCTGCCATGTCGATGGTCAGAAAGATGTAGTCGGTGAAGCCGTCGAGCAGAACCGAAGCGTAGGCCCAGCGACCGCCCACATACCAAAGCCGATGAATGCCGCCACCTTCGACATCCATGAACCCGATCTGACGCGGCTCGGCAGGGTTTGAGATATCATAAACCGACAGGCCGGCCGTCCAGTCGCGGGTCTTCGACAAGATGGTATCCGCGGTGCCGACCTTCTTCCCGAGCTTCCCTTTGTAATACTCCGTCTCGTCCTGAAACTCTTCTGCGGCGAACATGTTTTTGGCGTTGATCACCAACAGCAGATCTTCGTGGCTTTGCAGGTGGATGTTCCAGGTGTTCGGTGGGGCGGGCACATAGGCCACCGGCTTGGGGTCACGCGGGTTGCGGCAATCGATCACGCTGAACCCGTCAGAGAACATGTGGCCCACAATCGCGTGGCCCTTGTTGACCATAAGCTGCACGCCGTCTGGCCGCCCGCCCTGATCGGAGTATCCGAGCAGTTTCAGGTTGTACGCATAGTCCGGCGTGGGAAGGTCGGTGTTCGATTTCGTGACGGTGTTCAGCATGGACGTCCCTCAGGCTGGAATGGCTTCGATCGCACCAAGCACGCGGCGCACATTCTCGGCGGCGACCTCGGCGATGCGTCGGTTGGACTCTTGGGTCACCCCGGCAATGTGCGGGGACAGGATCAGGTTCGGCATGTCCTTGAAAATGGTCTGCGCGGTCTCATCGATCGGTTCGACGTCAAGCGTGTCGAGGGCCGCACCTGCGATTTGCCCCGTTTTTAGCGCCTCGGCACAGGCCGCCTCGTTCACGATCCCGCCGCGGGCCGAGTTGATCAGGATCGCGCCCGGCTTCATCTGGGCAAAGGCGTTTGCGTCGATCAGATCGATCGTCTGGGGCAGCTTCGGGCAGTGAAGCGAAATCACGTCCGCCTCCACGAGAAGCGTGGGCAGATCGACCCGCCGCGTCGTCTGCCAGGCAGGTGCATCATCGGGCATGACAGCATCGTAGGCGATCACCTCCATGCCCAGGGCGCGGGCTTTATGGCCGACTGTCTGACCGATGGACCCGAAGCCGATCACGCCCATGGTGCGCCCCGAGATCTCTCCTCCACCTGCGAATTTCGGCCGGTCCCAGGCGCCGCCTGCCACATCCGCCGTGGCATAGTAGGCCGGACCGCGCAGAAGGATCATGGCTGTGGCGATAACGTATTCCGCAACCGAGACCGCGTTGGCCCCGATCGATGGACAGACCTCGACGCCCCGCGCCTTGCAGGCCTCAACGTCGATGTTGTCCAGTCCGACCCCCATGCGGGCGACGACCTTTAGATGGGGCGCTGCGTCCAGAAACTCTGGATCAACGATGGTTGCGTTTCGCACGACCACTGCCCTTGCATCCGCAATCGCACGCAAAAGATCGGCACGCTTGCCCCAGAGGCCCGGGTCCCAATGCGCGTCATAGGCTGAGATCAACCCACGTGCGGTAGGTTCATCCATGAACTCGGAGATTACGACGTCGGCCAATGCTATGTCCTTTCCTGCGCCTCTCGTTGGGCGAATGATCGGGCGTCACAGATACTCGCGCGCCTTGTTGTAGGGATGTTCGAGGCCATAGCCGTGCACGGCCTTGTAGCCGTCGTAGCGCCGCTCGAAGAACTCTAGGATGACCCAGACCGTCAGGAAGACGAACGGGAGCGAAAGCAGGACCGATGCGAAGATCGGCATCGGGTATTGCATCAGGCCGGACCCGGTCGCACCGATGGCGAACAGCACGGCGAAGTAACCCGCGGTCTTGTGATACGCCTCAAAAATGCGCCGCCGCGTGGTCCGGCTGTAATGATCGCCCTGCCAGGACGCCGGATCGTCAGGTTTGGCCGTGTAGTAGAACTTGCCGCCATGCGTCCCGCGCAGCATGCCAGAGACTGCCTGCAGGCATCCCATCAGAATAGTCAGAAGTCCAAGGATCGAATGGACCGATCCGCTGAAACCCTTGCTGACAACAAGCGCGACGGTGAGCCCACAAAGGGACAGAAGGACCGCCGCGTAGAGCCCGTATTTGTGAATGCTGAACCACCACCACTCACGGTTCCAAAAGCTGACCTTGGATCTGACACCGAACTCGGTTGGCTTTGGCTTCCCGTAGCGAATGATCGTAATGCAAAGCGGCACAAGGATGAGCCAGATCCCGGCCATCAGGATCGCATGGTAATTCCAGTGGATCTCGATCGTACGGCCCAGGAAGCCCAGGTAGACTTCGCTTGGTATGTGCCCTTCTGCGACAGCCATCGATACCCCTCCCCCGATTCCCATTCAGCAAACCTCTTCGTTGCCTCTATATTCTTTTATCGATAATCGATCAATAGATCAAGCGTGAGACGAATGAGGTTCATGATGATACCGGAACAGATTGTTTTTCCCTGCCTCGCAGTGCTGATCCTGGGCATTGCAAAAGGCGGATTCGGTGGCGTCGGTGCGCCCGTCGCCTTGCCGGTTATGTCTCTTGGCCTTCCGGTAGAGACGGCAATCGGGGTGCTGTTGCCGGTCCTGCTGACGATCGACGTCGTCAACGTGGTCTATCACCGTCGCAATGCGGACTATAAGACGATCGGCCTTGCGCTCCCCGGCGCTCTTCTGGGCGTCGGGCTCGGCGCATACCTGATCTATTCGGTTCCGAGTCCGGTCGTTGGCGCCGGTGTCGGGATCATCGCCATTCTGTTTTCGGTACAAACGCTCACGCGCTCCGGAGGGCGCAGTAGCGCCCTGCCCCGCTGGATGGCGGTTCCCTTTGGCGCGGCGTCCGGGTTCACCAGCAGCCTCGCCCATGCCGGTGGCCCGCCCATCCACATCTACCTGCTCTCGCGCGGATACGAACAGCTTCGGTTTGCCGGCACCGCGAACATGTTCATGGCCTCTGTCAACGTGCTCAAGGTCCCGGCGTTCTTCGCAGTGGGAACCTTGAGCCCAACCACCCTTGGCATTGCGGCCTGGCTGATCCCGGTTGCGATAATCGCAGCCATACTTGGCTACTACGTTGCCAAGCTCCTTCCGAAGGCGGTCTTCAAGTATGCAGTAAACGGCCTGATGATCGTGGCCGGGACCAAGCTGATCCTAGATGCCGTCCTCTAGCGCTGCAGCGGCGCGCTTTTGATTTCTGCGGCCCCTCAGAATGCCTTCGAGTACGAGCAGAACAAACCCAAGCACGAGCATGTTCCCGATCCACTGATCCAGAGCGTAGTCGAGGCCGCGACGTTCAAACAGCATCAACGTCCGGCGCAGGTTCTCGTCGGCCAAAGGTGCGAGGATCACGCCAAGCACAACGGGTGCGACGGGGAACCGGAACGCGATCAGCGCATAACCAAAGAGGCCTGCAGCAAGCATTGTCCAGATGTCAAATATGGACAGACGCACAGACCAGGCCCCAAACAGGTACGATCAGGGTCAGAAGCAACCCCTTCGGAAGTGAGAAAAGGCGGACGCAGGGTTTGATCAGCGCAAGCGCGGCTCCGTACATAAACAGGTTCGCCACGTTGAGCGCGGCATAGATGAACCAGATCAGACCGGGGTGATCAATTTCGATTGTCGGGCCGACATTAACCGCCTTCAACTGGAGCGCCGCGATCAACGCGGCGGCAGGCGCGTTGCCGGGAATGCCCAGCGCGAGAGTGGGCAGCATGGAGCCGCCGATATTGGCGTTGTTGGCCGTTTCGGCACAGACGATGGCCTCGTAGCTGCCCCTGCCCCATTTGGCCCGCTCTTCCGGCTTTGCGCGCCGGCGCCCGATATCATAGGCCAGGAACGAGGCGACATTGGCGCCCGCGCCGGGAATAGCCCCAGCCAGCGTCCCAATGACCGAGGATCGGATGGCCGCTCTGGTGTGCTTTAGAAGTCTGCCGATGGAGGGAACGACATTTCCGGAGGCAGGCGGAATGGGCCGGTCACTGATCTGTGGCAGGGTCTTCAGAATCTCTGTCATCCCGAACACCCCGATCAGGATCGCCACGTAACTGAATCCGTCTTGCAGGACGCGGACGCCAAAGGTGAACCGCGGCACACCGTGGATCAGATCGAGTCCCACGAAAGCCACCAGAAGACCGAGCCATCCAGCGATCCAGCCTTTGCGCCTGCGCCAGGCCGACAGCCCAAGAAGAAGGGCCATCACCGCGAGACTTGCAGACGTAAAAAAGGCAGAAGGCCCGGCGCACTCAAGGCTTTGCCGGGAACCGGAAGAGCAAGCGACAGACCTGCAAAAACGGCTCCGAGCGCTAACAGAAAGATCGCTGCAGCGAGGTCCAGCGCGGGGGGAGCCTCCCCCGCGCCTTCGTCTTCACCACGGAATGTTGCGGCGTCGTCCGACATTAGCCGGAAACCGGTGTATAGCCTTCGGGCGGCCACCAGGCGTCGAACGCATCGGGCTCCGGCAGGCCGAGGTCCGCAGGCGACTTCACCGGCGCGCCGATCTGATCCGCGTACTTTGTGAAGGTCGCTGCCGTGATGGCTTCCAACTGCGCTGCGCGCTTGACCGGAGTCTTTGGGGTGCTATCCCGTTTATGCTGTTTCCATCTCTGGCAGGACGCCCACCGCCGCTGGCAAAGCCTCCAGTTCGCGGCGCAAGTCGGCCTGCTGAGATGCGGTCAATTCCACGAGCGGAGGAAACACGGCTGTCCAGGCGGCATCCCCGCTCTTCCAGGCCTCGATCTGTTTGATTGCCGCAGAAAGGGGATATTTCGCGATCGTCTGGCGCACTTGATTGAGCAGGTCCTGCAAAAGCTCTTGTTCTGCACCAGAGGCTTCGAGCGTCTGTCCCGCCAAAGAAGCTGATGCGTTCGTCGTGGCCGAAATCACCCCGGCGCAACGACGGTTCATCGCATCGATCAAAACGCCTTCATTCGACGGAAAGACGTCGAAATCATCGACAGCATTAGCAAAGTCGAGGGTTCCTGAGTATTTCCCGGAACTGTCCTTCAGCCCCGCGATGATCGGACCGAATGTCTCCTTCAGCCGCTCGATCAGGGGGATCGAAATCGGCGTCTGTGACATCTGCGGGAAATGATAGAGATAGATCCGAAGGGCGTCGGTTCCGACCCCTTCGATCAGGCGCGCGTAGTAGGCAAAGAGCCCTTCATCGCTAACACCTTTCAAATAAAAAGGCGGCAGGACGAGGGCATTTGGATAGCCCGCGTCAACCCCGGCTTTCGTCAGGGCAACGGCATCGTCCGCCGCACAGGAGCCCGTGCCAAAGATGACACGGTCGGGAGGTATCTTGGCCTCAGCGCAATGGCCGGGCAATTCAAGACGCCAGTCGTACGGCAGGGAGTTGCCTTCCCCTGTCGTGCCCGTGGGTGCGACCCCATCGAGCCCTTCGCCGATCAGCCGCTGGCAGTACGCAATGAGCTTGGGTGTGTCGGGACGACCATCGGCTCCGACAGGTGTAATCGCTGCGGCGTATACGCCGCGTCTGGCCTTGATACTCATTCTGCTGCCTTTGCCTGAATTGAAGGAACTCCGCGCGGCTTGACGACCACTTTGATGGCGTCTTCGACCCGGTCGCGAGCATAGCGAAGCGCCTCTTCCAGATCGTCGAGCGCGAAGGTGTGGGTGTGGATGAGCGAGGCGTCAAAGCGACCCTCGGCCATGAAGGACATGGCACGATGTGTGGCGCTCTTGCCCTCGCCTCGGATGCCATAGAGGTAGATGTTGTTCTTCACGACATGGGGCAGATCGACCTTGGCAAGATCGTGCGGGAAGCCGGCGAGACAGACCTTGCCGCCCCGGTTCGTCATGCGGATTGCGTCGTTGATCGCGGCCTCGGTGCCGGCGCATTCAACAACGTAGTCGGCCCCCTTCTCACCAACGATCTCCTTGACCGCCGAAACCGTATCTTCCTCGCGCACATTGATCGTGTGGGTAGCGCCCAGCGTCCGCCCGATGGCCAATCGATCCTCGCGCGTACCGGTCAGGATCACCGGACCTGCGCCAAGCGAGCGGGCAACGGATACGGCCAGAAGCCCGATGGCGCCCGGGCCGCTAATGACAACGCTTTCGCCCGCGACGAGCCCACCAAGCTCAGTCAGCCCGTACATAGAGGTGCCCGCAGTCACCACCAACGTGGCTTCCTCGTCCGACATCGTATCCGGCACCCGGACGAGTGTGTTGATGTGGTTCACGGCGTATTCTGCGAACCCGCCATCGGTAGTCATGCCATTCGCGCGGTGCCCCTTCTCGCGCAGACCGTAATTGTGGCATGAGGTGTACATGCCCTGGCGACACCGCTTGCACCGGCCACATCCGGCGTGAACCTCGACAGTAACCCGCTCTCCGACCTCGAACTCGTCGACCCCGGGTCCAAGGGCCGCAACGGTCCCCATGTATTCGTGGCCGATGGTGAAATCCTTGTGAAACGGCGACCCGCCATCAACGATCGCAGGCGTGCCGTAATGGATGATCTCCAGATCCGTCGCACAGATCGCAACCGCATCAACCCGAACGAGAACCTCGGCCTTCCCTGGCGCAGGAACCGGTTTTTCGATCAGCGTCAACTCGTCGGGCCCACCAAGAACCCAGGCGCGCATTGAGATTGGGACAGCCTCTGTTTCGTCGAGTGGCGCAGTTACAGAATCAGGCATCTTCTTTCCTTCTCGATTATCGATAATACAGCGCAAACGCTTCCTCATGTCAACGATTATCGATAATTAGTGCAGGTACTTTCTGAGTAAATCCGTTGGGATCGCGGCTGCAGACCGGTTGCGGACTGAATCGGTCGCCAGACGGAAGGCCTCAAGATCAATCTGGTCTGGGCCGAGGACGCTCACACCCCGCTCGGCAAGAAGTGCGAGACCGGAGCTGTCCTCTTCGGCCGCAAGACTTCGCTGCAGCACCGCAGACTTGTGCGCCCCTTCGAACACCAACGTACGATCGCTGTCGCCCAGGGCCCGGAACCAGTCTTTATTGGCGACCAGCAGAACAACGCCGAAAATGTGGGAGGTCAGCGACACATGCCCATGCCATTGGTCCAAACCAAAGGTCAGCATGTTCGTGAGTGGGTTTTCCTGCGCATCGACGCGTCCGGTTTTGCAGGCTTCAATCAGCTCTTTCACGTCGGTCACCACCGGATCGAAACCGATAGCGGCCATTGTGTCCTGGTAGAGCTGGTTGTTTAGGGTTCGAACCTTCAGCCCACGGCAATCATCCGGAGATCGGATCGGGCGCACGCCATTCGTGACGTGGCGAAACCCGTTGTCCCAGAACGCCAGTACGGTGAGATTTGTCGTGCGCGAGACGGCTTCGGCAAGCCGTTCACCCGCCTCACCATCCAGCCGGGAATGCGCCCGGTCCCGGTCCGACACACTGAATGGAAGATCGAGCACACCAAGTTCCGGCACTCGCGACGTGAGATACCCGCTGGCCATGTAGCCAGCGGCGTAGGTCCCGGTCTCGATCCCGTCGAACAGGGATTGAGCCGAAGCACTCTGTGCTGTCACATCCGGGATCAGCGTTGCCGAGGGAAGGGAGGCCTCGGCAAACGCGGTAAGACCGCCGGTCAAAATCGACCGCGGTCCCTGGTATCCGGCAATGACAACGTCTTGCGTCATGGTGGAGTTGGAGAGCGGCGTGGTCGCCGCCCTCCCCTTTTGTGAAATTCAGCCGCCGGTCAGCGCGGTGACGAGCGCCTTGTAGGACTCGGCCTGTTCGGCCCGAACGCTGTCGTACTCGGCACCGTCCATGTAGACGTTGTTTTCACCCAGCTTCTTCAGCAGGTTCTTATAGGTCTTGTCCTCGGTCATCGCCGCAAAGGCTTCGCGCAGCTTGGAAACCACTTCCGGCGGTGTGTCCCGGCGCACCAGAACGACGCGGTGCATGATCCCGACCGCATCGACACCGTCGAGACCGGCTTCCGACGTCGTCGGCACACCGTCGATCTGCGTTTCTGGGGCAACCGAAACCAGCGCCTTGACTGCGCCTGCCTGGCTGTCGATCACCGAGTTAAAGGCCATCGACACATCGACATCACCGGCCAGAAGCGCTTGCATCGCGGGTCCGCCACCTTTGTGCGGAACCATCGTTGGCATCGTGCCCGCCGCATTGAAGAGGAGCGCGCCGGGAACCATGAACGCTCCCCAGTTACCGGAGTGTCCGAACTTGACGCTTCCCGGGTTGGCCTTCGAATGCGCAACGAGATCTTCGATCGATCCGAACTCGCTATCGGACTTCACGATCACGGAAGGTGCCGCAAAGTTGGTCCGCGCGACCGCCACGAAATCTCCGTTCGGGTCATAGGGCAGCTCGGCAACGTGCTGCTGAAGCTGATCGATGAAGTTCTGGGTAAACAGGATTGTGTACCCGTCCGCCGGGGCTTGCGCGGCCGCAGATGTTCCGATCTGCCCTGCCGAACCCGGCATAAGCTGCACGATCACCGGTTGGCCCAGGTAGCTCGGCAGGACCGAAGCGATCACCCGCGCATTCAGGTCGTGACTGCCACCCGCGCCCAGCGGGATAATCATCGTAATAGGCTTTTCAGGATACTCGGCCATCGCGGCCGTCCCAAGGACCGTCGCCACGAGCGCAGCCGCGATCCCTTTCACGAATTTACCAATTGCCATGTTTTTTCCCTTCGTTGGCTATGGTCAGGATTGCGGCCGGTCATGCCGAGACCGCGCTTTGGCCGCTCTTGCGGCGAAAGATCATGAAGAGGAGGCCCGCGACGATCAGAGCCAACAGGATCAGTGTGACGGGACGTTCTGAGGCTACATAACCTGCGACGTTACCTTGGCTGAGTGAGAGTGTTTGACTGACGGCGTACTCGAACGGGCCCATCAGGATGAAGCCCATCACCAGCGGGGTCACATCGAACGCCAGCTTCCGGGCTCCGTAGCCGAACAGACCGAACGCCATCAGGAAAACAAGATCCATGGGGTTTGAACGATAAACGTAGGTCCCGGCCACGGCGAAGACGAGCGTCAGGGGAACCATGTAAGCTTTCGGGATCGAAACCACTTTTGCGAAGACAGGGATCAACAGTTTCCCAAGCACCAGAAGCAAAAGGCAGGCAATGACCATTGACCCCAGAAGGGCGTAGATCACTGCGGCATCGGTCGAGAATAGCTGCGGCCCCGGACGCAAGCCCTGAGCCACAAAAGCTCCAAGCAAGATGGCCGTGATATTGTCACCGGGAATCCCAAGCGTCAGCAAAGGCACCATCGTCGGACCGTTGACCGCGTTGTTCGCCGCCTCAGGCGCGGCCACGCCATCCAAATCACCCTGGCCGAATGTCTCTGGATGCGCCGATGCTCTTTTCGCCGCCGCATACCCCATGAAGGCCGCAACCACCTGCCCCACTCCAGGGATTGCCCCGATGCCGCCGCCCATGGCTGTGGAGCGCAGGATTGTGCGCCGCGATGCCTTAAGCTCGTCCAGCGTCAGGCTTTCACCTTCCGGTTTGGTTGCTCGGACACGCGACACCTTGTCTTCCACCGCCAGCAGGATTTCCGGGATCGCAAACAGCCCGATGATCATTGGCAAAAGATCGATCCCTGCCTGCAGCGCGAAAATATCGAAGGTAAACCGGTTGACGCCATGCACCGGGTCTTGTCCCACGAGTGCGATGAACATGCCGATGAACAGCATGAACAGACCCTTTGTCAGCGAAGTTGACGATGTCGCGGCAATGATCGCCATGGACAGCGCCAGAACCACGGCAAGCTCGGGCGGGCCAATCCGCATCGCCAAAAGCGCAATCGGGCCGATCAGGAAGATCGTAAAGATGCTCGATGCCATGTCGCCAAAGACCGAGGCATAAAGCGCCATCTCCAGCGCCTTTTTGGACTTGCCCTGCTTGGTTAGCGCGGGGCCATCAAATGTCGTCGCCACCGAAGCCCCGGTTCCAGGAACACCGATCAGGATGGCCGGGATCGACCCCCCATAGATGCCGCCTTTGTAGACCCCGATCAGAAACGGGATGCCAACCAGAGGATCGAGAAAGAACGATATCGGCAGCAAGACCGCCATCGCCATGACGGTAGTGAACCCCGGCAGCGATCCGACAAAGATACCCAGCACAAGACCGGCCGCCGTCATTGCAACGGTGTCGAGCCGAAGGATCATTTCCAGGCCAGAAAAAAGCTCACCCCACATCGCTCAGAACCCCGCCAGTCCGGGCGGCAGCGAAATGTGCAAGACCCGTGTAAAGATCAAGTAGATGGTCAGGGGCACAAGGAACCCACTCAGTGCAAGACCGACGGGATGACGTCCCCCAAGGTAAACCGCCAAAAGAACCACCGTCAGTGCACTGGCCAGCACGAAGCCGAGTGGAACAAGGATTGCTGCGAAAACGAAGCTGGCGACGCATGTCAGAATGACGGCCGGGCCCGGCACGGCTATCCGCTCTTTACTGTCGCGGAACGATGTGACGGCGCCAATGCTCGCAATGCCGATGATGGCCAAAAGCACATACCTTGGCATCGCATCCGGGGCCAATCCGTCCGGCGCCGCCCCGAAGAGAGTCACCGGCTTTCCAACCTGTCCGGGGATCAGCACGAACAGCCAAGCCGCCAGGCAAGCGACGCCACCATAAACCAAGCTCAGCGTCGACGGCGCGACGCCCCTCTTCTCTGGTTGTTGGCTAAGATCTTGCTTCACGACTCGCACGCCTCCCCACGTGCTCCCATGACCCTAGTATAGATTATCGATAATCGTCAATACCCTTGTCATCACCTGCCATCAGGCATATGTTTCGATCATCGATAATGGAGCAACCCATGACCGAAGTCGCTGTAATCAATCGCGCTTCTCTGTCGCAGCAGATCAGAGACGCCCTGCTTGAGCGCATTGTCTCAGGCAGCCTAAAGCCCGGCGACCGGCTGATCGAACTGAAAATCGCCGACGAAATGCAGACCAGCCAGGCGCCCGTTCGCGAGGCTCTGCGCGAACTGGAAGCGATCGGTTTGATCGAAACGCGGCGCAACAAGGGCGCCCGCGTTCGGATCATTGATGAAGGCGAACTGGCCGAGATTTACTCTGTTCGCGCGGAACTTGAGGCGCTTGCCGGAGAGTTGGTTGCAATCCGATCTCCGGGAACCGTAAAGGATCTTGAGAATGTGCTGGAGCGCATGAACAAGGCGGCAGCCCGCGGCGACGAGAAGAAGTTCGCAATGCTTAATTCTGAGTTCCACAGCACAATCGTAGTGGCTGCAGGCAACGAAACGCTTCGCGGAATCTGGGAGGGCCTGAACGTCCGAAGTCGAACACGCCTGAACATGTCACGTTCAGCGGCCGACCTTCAGGCGCTCGCAGCATCGCACCAGGAGATCATCGACAAGATTGCCCAGGGAGATGCCGTGGCGGCCCGAGAAGTATCCTGGCGGCATGTACGGGAGAACTCGCCGAATGCCGCGGGTTAAGGCCTGAGCAGGAAACAAGCGAAGTCAAGTGGCAAGCCTGCGAGTTGCAAAACCGGATCGGCGTACGGGTACAAAGCGTTTCTACGTTTGGATAGATTTGCATTCTGGTCTGCACGGTACATCCCCGCTCCAACCCATTGATCGCATTGCATCGCGTACGACCAGCCGTGGCACTCCCTGCCCCATTTTCTATTGCGTTTCCAGCGGCCTCTTGGAGCCCTTGGAAGAATCCCAGTTCCCGAAAGCGGACGTTTGCCATACGGCAGCTATGTCCGCTGAGATGCCCATCGGAGATCCCGGGCTGTACGGCTGGTGTCGTTTACAGCGGACCTTCAGCGCCACTGCAGCGATGGGCGGCACAGAGCCCAAACCTCTCCATTGCTGCACTTCGCCCGAATTCTCGCTTAGAGGCGAAAGCCGGTATTGGCTCACCTGAGGACGGCCAAATGGGCTCGTTGTGCCGATACCTTAATCCGGCAACTCACTTTATTTCTACCGGCATGAATCCCGACAACAAGTAACCTCTTGCTCGGGCACAAGAACCTTAGCAACAAGCGCGCACCAGAAAGTGTTTCCGGCGCACAGTTTTTCGCAGGCGTCAGCAAAGAACACGTTTAAGGCGAAACACCGCGAGAAACGACCGGAGAGACGCACGCGCCCCCGGCCAGCCTGATCTATGGCCCTCGTTGCCAACGTAACGCGGCACAAGTTCGTCTCCGAGTTGGCGAACACGACGCAACCACTGGGTCTCACCTAGGGCACAGAGCAAAGCCGGACAACCAACCCTCTAAGCAAGCCCGTGCCGCGAAAATGGCAGCACACGCACCCGCTCACCCGTCGCGGCAAAAATCGCGTTGGCCACCGCCGGGCCGATGGGTGGCGTGCCCGGCTCGCCAATGCCGGTGGGTGGTTCCGTTGAGGGGACGATATGCACCTCAACCTCCGGCATGTCGGTGATGCGCAAGGGTGGATAATCGGGGTAGTTGTACTGATCCACCTCGCCATCCGTCAGCGTGATCTCTTCGCGAAGAACGGCAGAGAGGCCGTATCCCAAGCCACCCTCGATCTGGGCCGCGATGTTGTCGGGGTTGATCGGCACGCCGCAGTCGACGCCGCAGGTGACTTTCTCCACTTTCACCGTCCCATCGTCGCGCATCCGGATATCAGCGATCTCCGCCACATAGCTGTTGAAGCTTTTGTGCACCGCAACGCCGCGCGATGTGCCGTCGGGGCCTGTCGCGCCCGCCTTTTCGGCGGCAAGCCGCAGGACACCGGCAAGCCGCGGGTCGTTGCCAAGATAGGCCAAGCGGAACTCAACCGGATCCCGGCCTGCGGCGACCGCAAGCTCATCCATCATGGTTTCCATCACATAGGCCGTGTGTGTATGCCCGACCGACCGCCACCAGAGCGGGGGAACGCCCACCTGCGGGTGGTGGACATCCACATGCATGTCCGGGATTGCGTAGGTCGTGTCCGAGGTTCCTTCGACGGTCGAATGATCGACGCCCTCATGAAAGACAAAGCTCTCAAACGCCGTGCCTGCGAAAATGCTTTGGCTGACGATCCGGTGCTCCCAACCTGAGATATTGCCGTCGGCGTCAAGGCCGGCGCGCACCCGGTGCAGCGCCATGGGGCGGTAGTAACCGCCGCGGATGTCATCCTCGCGCGAATAGACCAGTTTGATCGGGCGGGCTGCGTTGCCCGTTTCGAGCCAGGCCTTGGCGATCGTTGCGGTCTCTGCCGCAAGATGCGCGTCAAACGTGGCGCGGCGCCCAAAGGATCCGCCGCCCCAGGCGGTGTTGATTGCGATCTGGCCCATCTCCAGGCCCAGCACCGCCGCGGCCGTCCCGTGGTCGAGTGTCTGGATCTGCGAGCCGCCCCAGAATGTCGCGCTCTCGGCATCGTAGAGCACGGTCATATCCAGGGGCTCCATCGGCGCGTGGGCCAGGAAGGGGAAGACGTATTCCGCTTCAACCACTTGCGCCGCCTCGGCAAGGCGGGCTGCCGTGTCGCCGCGCGGGGCGGACGGATTGCCGGGCTCGTCAAGCAGGGCCCGGAACTCGGTCAGCATCTCTTCCGTTCCGCGGGTCTCGCCCGAACCCTCGGTCCAGTCGAGGATCAGCGCATCGCGCGCCTGCATCGCGGTCCAGGTGTTGTCGGCCAGAACGGTGACACCTTGCGGGATCTCAAGCACTTGCGCCACGCCGGGCATCGCCAAGGCCTCGGTCGCGTCCATCCCCGCCAGCGTTGCGCCAAAGCGTGGCGGACGGGCGGTCACGGCGACGAGGCAGTCTTCGGGCTGTGCGTCCATGCCAAAGAGGCCGACGCTGCCTCGGGTTTTCTCGGGCAGCTCGACCCGGGGAAAAGACTTACCGATATAGACCCACTGGTCGGGGGTCTTCAAAGAGACCTCGGACGGCGGTTCCTGTAGCGCGGCCTGGGCTGCCAGATCGCCTAGCGTGGCGGTATTGCCCGCCCCGGACACGACACCGTTTGCCACGCTGACCTCTTCGGGTGTGATCCCCCAGGTTTCCGCCGCGGCATTGACGATCATGGCCCGTGCGGTCGCGCCGGCCTGTCGGTACTGGTCGAACGAGTTCGCCATCGCGGTCGACCCGCCGGTGCCCTGCACCCCGAAGAGAAGGTTCTTGTAGACGTCTGGGTTTGATGGCGCGAAGGCGGCTTCCACCTGCTCGGCAGCCGCATCCAATTCTTCGGCGACAAGCGTCGCAAGGCCCGTGGCCGCACCTTGGCCTTTGTCGAGGTGTTTGCTCAGAACAATCACACGGTTGTCGGGCGTGATATGGACGAACGGGGTGACCAGAGCTTCGCCCGCACCGGCGGACTGGGCCACGCCGCGCATCGGCGTCACACTTCCGATAAGAAGCCCGCCGACCGCCCCGGCAGACAGATTGAGGAAGGTCCGGCGGCTTGGCTTTGCAATCGGGGTCTTGGCGGCGATGTAATGCAGCATATCAGGCCTCCATGATCTCGGCGGCGCGGTGGATCGCGCGGCGGATGCGGGCATAGCTTGCGCAGCGGCAAATGTTGCCATCCATCGCAAAGTCGATGTCTTCGTCAGTCGGCTTTGGCGTCTCCTCTAAAAGAGCCGTGGCCGACATGATTTGGCCCGACTGGCAGTAGCCGCATTGCGGAACCTGCAGCTCAACCCAGGCCTCGCGAATGGCGCGCGCCTCGGGCGTGTCGATCCCTTCGATCGTTGTTACTTCGGCGCCCTCGATATCGCCGAGAAAGGTCACGCACGAGCGGGTTGCAAAGCCGTCGATATGCACGGTGCACGCGCCGCAGGAGGCAACGCCGCACCCGAACTTTGTGCCCGTCATCTTGAGTTCATCGCGCAAGACCCACAGCAAGGGCATATCGGGGTTTGCCTCGACCTGTTTGGCCTCTCCGTTCAGTGTGAATTCGATCATCTGGCTCTCCGCTTGATGAGGGGGCGTGATGCGCAAACGACGGTGGGTCCGTTTGCCTCTGGTATGACTATGGCACGGACGGGATGGCCGATCCACGCTCGGGAATGGCGCTGGGACAATCGGCAAGAGGGTGCCATGAGACCTTACATATGCACGCTTTGCGCGGCGTCCAGTGCCGCAGGCGTGTCGATGTCGCAAAGCGTTTGAGCGGATGCGTGGACAAGGGCCGATGGCGGCAATGCTTTGAGCATGCGCGCGGCCCCCCGATCACCGGATTGCTGCATGAGATCCTCAAAGCAAGCCGCCGGAAAACACGCGGGCGGCATGGGGTGTTGCCCATCTGTTGCCGCAGAGGGTGTCTGTGTGGTGGTCTTGGAGAGGACCTGGTCGATCAACGCGGGCGTCACGAACGGCATGTCGCCCAGCACAACCACTGCGCGGTCCGCGCGGCACGTTTTAGCCCGTTCGATGCCGCTGCGCAGGCTATCCGATTGCGCAGGGTCTGCGTTTGGCGGGCACACGATCTCAAACCCGTCGAGCAGCTGGGCCACGTTCTGATGGCGCGTGACCGCGATCAAGATGTCGGGCGCCACCGCTGCAAGCGCTTGGGCCGCATGCGTGACAAGCGGCTTCCCATGCAGCGGCGCGAGCAACTTGTCCGCAGTGCCAAAGCGGCGCGAGGCGCCTGCCGCCAGCAACACGCCAGCGGTGATCATACAGCGGGCACCATCGCCTTGGCGAGCACCTCTGCAAGCACCGAGACGGCGAGCGTTCCCGCATCGCGCGCCGACGGGATCAGGCCGACTGGGCCGTGAAGCCGCGCACGGGCGTCCTCAGAAACGCCCATCGCCTCAAGCATCAGCATGCGCGCGTCACGGGCACGCTGGCTGCCCTGCGCCCCGATGTAGAAGGCCGGAGTATCAAGCGCACCGGCCAGGATCGGCGGCTCCCAGTCATGGTCGTGGAAAAACAAGACAACTGCGGTCCGATCATCAACGCCGAGGTCCGGTGGAAACGCCTGCTGCGCGATGTGCCGCGTCTCGCAACCCGACGCCGCGCCGTTGTCCAGCGTCTCGTGATCCGGTGACAGCAGCAGATTGGGATAGCCCGCCGATTGCACGAGCGCCGCGAAGGTGCTGGCTTCCGGGCCTTTCCCGAAGATGAGAAACCTGATCTCGGGATCAAAGCGTATCGTCAGCCGCGTTCCGTCCCGCCCGGTCTGTGCCGTCGCCTCCAACGTCATGGCGCCGGTGTCCGTCTCGATCGCCAGAGAACACGGGGACCGGTCGCGACGGTTCTGGGCCACCTTGGTCAGCAGGGCGCGGTCGGGGTTCGGCAACAGCAGGATATCAAGGCCACCGCCGCAGGGGAGCTGGATATCCACAAACGGCGATCCGCGACCATAGCGCAGCAGACGTGGCGCGCCGTTTTCGGCGGCGGCCATTGCGTGCAGCGCGATATCGGATTCGATACAACCGGATGACAGGGTGCCCGCACGCTCTGACTCGGAAAACACCGCCATCATCGCGCCGACGGGGCGGTAAGATGGCCCCTCAACACCCGCAATCACAGCGAGCACAGCCCCGTCCGGGGCGGCAAGCAGCGCATCAATCGGATCGCGCGTCGGAGGTGTTTTCGTCAGCATCTTGGTCCGCCAGAGGATGGGGATTCCGCGCCCGTTCGGCAAGACCCGTGCGACTGTGCTGCATGGACAGCCCGAGAGCAGGCCCATATGTCGGGGGGAACGACTGCGGAGGACAGGGTGCGAAACGGGCCGGAGAGTATCGACGAAACCATCGAAGCCTTAGGCAAGCAGAACTATGTCTGCGGTCGCGATCTTGGCACCGTTGCCTATCTGGCGCTGACGCTGGGCAAGCCGCTTTTCCTCGAAGGCGAGGCGGGCGTGGGCAAGACCGAGATTGCCAAGGCCCTGGCGGCAATGCTGGGGCGGCGGCTCATCCGGTTGCAGTGCTATGAGGGGCTCGACGCCGCGACGGCGATCTACGAATGGAACTTCGCCAGCCAGATGATCGCGATCCGCACCGCTGAGGCCGCGGGGTCAACGGATCGGGCACATCTGCAAACTGAGCTGTTCTCGGACGACTATCTGATCCGCCGCCCCCTGTTGGAGGCGCTGGAACCGCAAGAAGGCGGCCCGCCCGTCTTGCTGATCGACGAAGTGGATCGCACCGATGAGCCGTTCGAGGCGTTTCTTCTTGAGGTTCTGTCGGATTTTCAGGTGACGATCCCAGAGATCGGCACAATCAGAGCCGCCGAACCACCGATCGTAATTCTGACGTCCAACCGAACACGCGAGGTGCATGACGCGCTCAAGCGGCGTTGCCTCTATCACTGGGTCGACTACCCGGCCTTCGACCGCGAGCTTGAGATCCTGCGCAAACGGGTGCCTGAGGCGACCGAAACTCTGTCTGCCGCGATCGTGGCCTTCGTGCAATCTCTGCGCGGGCAGGACCTCTTCAAATCGCCGGGCGTGGCCGAAAGCATCGATTGGGCGCGCTGTCTCGTGGCGCTCGACGCGGTGGCGCTGTCGCCCGAGATGATCACCGACACGGTCGGTGCGCTTCTCAAATACCAAGACGACATCGCGCGGATCGCCGGGGCCGAGACAACACGCCTTCTGGATGAGGCCAAAGGCGTGCTCGCAGGCGTGGAATGACCGCTCTGGCAGAACCCGACGGGCGGCTCGTCGAGAACATCGTTCATTTCACGCAAGCGCTGCGGAAAGCCGGGATCAAGGTGGGCACGGCGCAGGTGGAGACCGCGATCCGTGCGGTAGAGACGGCAGGTTTCACGCATCGCGTGGACTTCTACCACACCCTGCGCGCCACCCTGATTACGCGCGCCGAACACATCGAGACCTTCCACCAGGTCTTTTCGTTGTTCTGGCGTGATCCGGAGTTCCTCGAGAGTCTGATGCACATGCTGTCTCCCCGCCTCAAGGACGAGACGCCCCCACCGCCGCCCGGCGCAGCGCGGCGGCGGGCGGAAGAGGCCTTGGGCGAGACACCGAAACCGAGGCAGCAGAAACCCAAAGAACAGGTGACCGAGCATGCCGCGCTAACGTGGTCAGCGACCGAGGTCTTCCGCCGGATGGACTTTGAGCAGATGAGCGCGGCGGAGCTTGCCGAGGCAGAGCGCGCGGTGCGCGGTCTCACGCTCCCCGTGAAGCCGCTTCGCACCCGCCGCAGCCGCCCTAGTCGGCAGGGCGCCCGCCCAGATGCGCAGACGACATTGCGCACCGCGCGGCGTCGCGGGGGCGAGATAGAGGAAATCGCCCGCAAGGCCCCCCGCCTGCGCCCACCTGATCTGGTGGCGATCTGCGATATCTCTGGCTCGATGTCGGTCTATTCCCGAATGGTGATGCGCTATCTCCATGCCGTCGCCCACGCGCCGGACCGAACCTGGGGCCACGTGCACGCCTTCACGTTTGGCACGACGCTGACAAACGTCACCCGGTCCCTCCGCGCCAGTGATCCCGACATCGCGCTCGCCTCAATCGGCCAGGAAGCAACAGACTGGGAGGGCGGCACACGGATCGGCGCGGCGCTGGAACGGTTTAACAAGGCGTGGTCCCGGCGGGTTTTGACCTCGGGTGCCGTCGTTCTCTTGATTTCGGATGGGCTGGAACGCGGCGATCTCGATCTCTTGGATCGCGAAGCCGCACGGCTTGCGCGCAGTGCGCGCCATGTCATCTGGCTCAACCCATTACTGCGCTTCGATGGCTTTGCGCCGAAGGCCGGCGGCATCAGCACACTTCTGCGGCACGTGCACAGTTTTCATGCCTGTCATTCGCTCGATAGCCTGCAAGATCTCTCCCAAGCGCTCGGACAGCCTACCTTGCGCGACCGCTATCTGGCCGAAAGTCGCGCCGCATTGTGACGTTTCGCCCGCGGCTGTGGGAAATCGTTTGATTTCGTGGCTGCCCCGGATAGGCTTGGCCAAAACCGCCAGGTTTCAGGGAGGAAACCCAGCATGGATATGACCGGTGAACACCGGATTTCCGCGCCGCGTGATGTGGTGTGGCAGGCGCTCAATGACGATGCCGTGTTGCGCGAGTGCATCCCCGGCTGCAGCGAGCTTGAAAAGAAATCCGACACCGAACTTTCCGCGATCGTCGTTCAGAAAATCGGCCCGGTGAAAGCCAAGTTTGCCGGCGATGTTGAGCTTACCAACATCAACGCGCCTGAAAGCTATACGATCCGGGGCGAAGGGTCGGGTGGCGTGGCGGGCTTTGCCAAGGGGGGCGCGGATGTCACCCTGGCCGAGGACGGCGCTGAGACGATTCTAAGCTACACGGTTCATGCCACCGTGGGCGGCAAGCTTGCCCGGCTTGGCAGCCGATTGATCGACTCGACCGCGCGCAAGCTGGCGGCGCAGTTTTTCGACAATTTCCAGGCGCACCTGAACGACGCCCGTCCAGACGCGGCCGAATGACATCCGGAATGACACGCAATTCGCGGGCCAGCTGCCCGCCGAAAGGGAGGACAGTATGAGCAACGTCACGATGACGGTGAACGGGAAATCCGTGACCCGCGAGGTGCCAGACACAACACTTCTATCGGATTTCCTGCGCGAGGATCTGCGGCTGACGGGCACGCATGTGGGCTGCGATACCAGCCAGTGCGGCGCCTGCGTGGTGCATGTGGATGGCAAGGCGATCAAGGCGTGCACCGCGCTTGCCGTGTCGCTTGACGGCTCGGACGTGACAACGATTGAAGGGGTGGCCAACGGGGCCGAATTGCACCCAATGCAGGCCGCCTTCAATGCCCATCACGGGCTGCAATGCGGCTTCTGCACGCCCGGCATGATCATGGCCGGGATCGATATGGTGAACCGCTACCAGGCCGAGGGAAAGCCGCTGACCGAAGAGGCGATCCGGCACGAGCTTGAGGGCAATATCTGCCGCTGCACCGGCTACCACAACATCGTCAAGGCCATCGAGGATGCGGCAGGCGCCATGTCCGGCATGGCCAAGGCCGCAGAATAAGGGAGGCACGAGATGAGCGAAGGAATTGGCGCCCGCGTCGCGCGGAAGGAAGACAAGCGCTTCATCACCGGCAAGGGCAAGTATACCGACGATATCCGCATGGAGAACCAGGCCTACGCCGCCTTCGTGCGCAGCCCCCACGCCCATGCGCAGGTGACCGGCATCGATGCCAGCGCCGCCGAGGCAATGGACGGCGTAATTGCCGTGCTGAACGGTAACGAACTGACGGGCGACGGGATCGGCAATATCATCTGCGGCTGGGCGATCACATCAAAAGACGGCTCGCCAATGAACATGGGCGCCTGGTCGGCGCTTGCGACCGAGAAGGTGCGCTATGTGGGCGATGCGGTGGCCGTGGTCATCGCCGAAAGCCAGGCGCTGGCGCGGCTGGCCGCCGAAGCGGTGGAGGTGAGCTATGATGAGCTTCCCGCCGTGGCCTTTGCCGACAAGGCGCTGGAAACAGGCGCGCCGGAAATCCACGATAATGCGCCTGGCAACCTGATCTATGATTGGGAAATCGGGGAAGCGGGCGCGACGGATACCGCGATCGCAGGCGCGGCGCATGTGACCGAGCTAGAAGTCACCAACAACCGCCTCAGCCCCAATCCGATGGAGCCGCGCTCTGCCGTGGCCACCTACGATGCTGCGGAGGATCACTACACGCTCTACACCACCAGCCAGAACCCCCATGTGGCGCGGCTGGTGCTTTCGGCCTTCTACAACGTGGCACCCGAGCATAAGCTGCGGGTGATCGCGCCCGATGTGGGCGGGGGCTTCGGATCAAAGATCTACATCTACCCCGAAGAGATTACCTGTCTCTGGGCCTCGATGAAAACCGGGCGTTCGGTGAAGTGGACATCGGATCGCTCTGAGGCGTTCATGACCGATGCGCACGGGCGCGATCATGTGACCACGGCCAAGATGGGCTTTGATGCCGATGGCAAAATCGTTGGCTTCAAGGTGGATACGATCGCGAATTTCGGCGCCTACATGTCGCTCTTCTCAAGCGCGGTGCCGACCTATCTTTATGCCACGCTGTTGTCGGGCCAGTACAATATCGCGAATATCCACTGCAACGTGCGCGCGGTTTACACCAACACCGTTCCGGTGGATGCCTATCGCGGCGCCGGGCGACCGGAAGCCTGCTACCTTATCGAACGGATGATGGAGACGGCGGCGCGCGAGCTGGGCATGGATCCGGGCGATCTGCGGCGGAAGAACTTCGTTCAGAGCTTCCCGCATGAGACACCGGTGATCATGACCTATGACGCGGGCGATTTTGACGGCAATCTCGACAAGGCGCTGGCGGCAGCGGATGTGGCGGGGTTTGCGGCCCGGAAGGCCGAAGCCGCATCGCGCGGCAAGCTGCGCGGGATGGGCTATTCCTGCTACATTGAGGCCTGCGGGATCGCGCCCTCGGCTGCGGTGGGTTCGCTTGGCGCGGGCGTGGGCCTGTGGGAAAGCGCGGAAGTGCGCGTGAACCCGGTGGGCACCATCGAAATCCTGACCGGATCGCACAGCCACGGCCAGGGGCATGAGACGACCTTTGCCCAGGTGGTGGCCGAACGCTTTGGCGTGCCGATCGACAACGTCTCCATCGTGCATGGCGATACCGATAAGGTACAGTTCGGCATGGGCACCTACGGCTCGCGCTCGGCCGCCGTGGGGCTGTCGGCCATCGTCAAGGCGATGGACAAGGTGGAGGCCAAGGTCAAAAAGATCGCCGCCCACACGCTGGAAGCCGCCGAAGACGATATCGTCATCGAAGGTGGCGAGGTGAAGGTCGCAGGCACCGACAAGGCGATGGCCTGGCACGAGGTGGGTCTGGCCGCCTATACCGGCCACAACCTGCCCGATGGGCTGGAGCCGGGCCTCAAGGAGGGCGCCTTTTACGATCCGGTGAACTTCACCTTCCCTGCAGGCGCCTACATCGCCGAGGTCGAAGTGGATCCCGAGACGGGCGTTACCGAGGTCGTGCAATTCACTGCGGCGGACGACTTTGGCACCATCATCAACCCGATGATCGTCGAAGGTCAGGTGCATGGCGGCGTGGCTCAGGGGATCGGGCAGGCCATGCTGGAACAGGTGGTCTACGATGACGACGCCCAGCTCATCACCGGGTCCTACATGGACTACACCATGCCCCGCGCCGCCGACGTGCCGTTCTACACGATCGAGCACAACACCACCGTTTGCCCGGGCAACCCGCTTGGCGTCAAAGGTTGCGGGGAGGCCGGGGCGATTGGCGCGCCGCCTGCGGTGATCAATGCGATCACCGATGCGATTGGCACCAACGATCTGCAGATGCCCGCCACGCCGCAAGCGGTGTGGAGCGCACTGCAAGCCACGAACACATCAATGGCGGCAGAGTAAGGAGAGGCGCGATGTACGAGACGAAGTATCACAAAGCGGGCTCCGTGGCCGATGCCGTGGCCGCCCTTTCGGGCGCGGATGAAGGCAAGGTGCTCTCAGGCGGCCAGACGCTTCTGCCAACGATGAAGCAGCATCTCGCCGCACCGACCGACCTCGTGGATGTGCGTGGGATCGAAGGGATGCAGGGCGTTACCGCGGGCGACGGCACCATCACCATCGCCGCGGCGACCTGCCATGCCGATGTCGCCGGCAACGCCGATGTGCGCCAGCATATCCCGGCCCTTGCCGCCCTTGCGGGCGGGATCGGCGATCCCGCAGTGCGCGCCATGGGCACAATCGGCGGCTCCATCGCCAATAACGATCCGGCGGCGGATTACCCCTCTGCCGTGCTGGGCCTCGGCGCCACCGTCATCACCGACAGGCGCGAAATCGCGGCGGATGATTTCTTTCAGGGCATGTTCACCACCGCCCTCGATGAGGGCGAGATCATCACCGCGGTACGCTTCCCCGTGCCCGCCCGCGCGGGCTACGCGAAGTTCCCGAACCCTGCCTCGCGCTACGCGATGGTGGGCGTGTTCGTCGCCGAAACAGGTGACGCGGTGCGTGTCGCCGTAACAGGCGCAGGGGCCGATGGCGTCTTCCGCCATGACGGTCTGGAGGCGGCGCTTGGCAGCGACTTTTCGGCTGGCGCGGTCGATGGCGTGAGCGTGGCTGCCAATGGAATGCTCAGCGACATCCACGCTAGCGCCGCCTACCGCGCGCATCTGGTGGGTGTGATGGCCAAGCGGGCGGTTGGGGGCGCGGAGTAGTTCGCCGCGTGGGCTCGGAGTACTTGTTGGAAGTTAGCTGTTAGCTTCGAGTACGCGGCGCCAGCGACGTCTGGCCAATCGAACGGTGAACGCATTCTTGCGTAGGAGCATGCGTTTTGTAGCCGCAGCGAACGTCCGATATTCGCCCTTGGTGCTTCTCGCAGGCGTCGCAACGCGCGCAATGCGGTCATTCGGAGAAAGAGATCAAATGACGGCAAAACCCGCTGAGCATTCGTTAGCGCCAGATCCAGCTTAGGACCGCTTCGAGCCCAAAACGCGAGATTGTTGTAGGGGTTACCAACTAATGCTCTCGTCCGGCATTTTGACGTCCGCAAGTGCTACATCATCCGGTAGCCGACGTTTGGCGGCGTGACGATCCTTTCGCCTTCAGATCCGACTTTGCGGCGAAGGCGCCCGACGTAGACGTCGACGACATTTGTCAGAGGGTCTGCGTTTAGGCCCCAGACCGAATTGAAGATGCGTTCGCGGGAAAGAACCCTGCCCAAATTGGTCAGAAACAAGAGCAGGAGATCCCGTTCTTTCTTGGACAGCTCAATCTCGGCACCATCGACCGTCACTTGAAGTGAAGATCGGTTGAAGGTGAGGTTGCCGCTTGCGCGGCACTACTTTCTAGCCTACCCACAAAAATGTAACTCGTTGCTACCCTATGCAACAAGTTGAGATAACCGGTATCCGGCAAATATCTGTGATTTCAGCAGGAATGCGGCGGATCGCGATGCGTCGCAACTGCACCGAGGCGGCCTGACTCTCCGCCATTTACCCCCCGCGATATAATCCCCCACTGGTTGCTACCTGGATAGGGTGCCCGCAAGCTTGGACAGAAGGTTGTCAATGGCAGTGATGTCTTCCGCCCGCGTGAGTCCGGTGCCATCCCATGCTTCGCCCCACTTCGCGACACCGTAAGTGCCCTGCAACTCACAACCAAAGTACGGCGCCAGCATTTCCTGGCTGGCCAACACATTGGCCCCTGCGCGCGAGCCGGGTGACGCGGCAAGCAGGATCATCGGTTTGTCGCACCACACCTTTTGCTCAATCCGGCTCATCCAGTCGAAGATGTTCTTCCACGCGGCGCTGACGAACCCGTTATGTTCGCAGAACGCCACGATGACGGCGTCCACCGCGCTGATCTGGTCACGAAACGCCTGCGCCAGCGGATGGACACCATCGGCGTTCTCGCGATCCTGCGAATAGATCGGCATCTCGTAGTCGTTGAGATCAAGGGTAACAATCTCCGTGCCCGGGTTCTGGTCGGCGAACCGGGTCGCTGTGAATTCGACGAGGGCACGGTTAATGGATTTGCTGTGATTGGACGCGGCGAAGGCCAGAATTTTCATGGATGTCTCGGCTTGTTTTGAAGCAGCGCAGTGGGTTGCGGTTAACGAAGACTAAACAGGTAGGCCACGCTGCCGTTTGGCCAAACCCGGCGCATTCATCCCGAGTTTGCCCGGCGCCACAAGGTGCCAAGGCGCGCAGGGCCTGCCGTCCAGCAGCGCGATCTACAGCGTCGGGGCACGCTCATGTTCGGTGATATGGGCTCTGGGGGGGTGGCAATGTCCCCGTACGACCGGTTCTCTGAAACCCAACCCGCTCATAGAAGGCGATGGCGCCGGTATTCTCATCCGCGACGTCCAATACAAGGGTTTGGAAGCCCGCATCCCGCGCCCACGCGACAACAGCCTGCGCCAACGCCCTGCCCGTCCCCGAGCTCCTATGATCGGGAGCGACCCACATGGAGACCAAACCCGCCCTGTCCTGCAGCGGCACGCCGCCCACCAGACCTGCATCCTGGCCGCCCGCCTCGGCCATAACAACGAGGCCCTCACCCGAAAGACGTGAGCGCCATTTCTAATCGGAAAAGGCCCGCTCCTCCGAAAGCGTTCGCGCAAAGGCGTTCGGCGTATCTGCAAGCGCACGCAGGCGAATGTCGCGGTACCGCGCCCAATCGCCTGCGCCCAGCGTCTTAAGGATCATGTTCCGTCAGTAGTGGACCGACAAGCTGTCGATCGGCGCTGTCCGCGGCGGCGCGAACTTGGTCAATGTGATGCCATCCACGGCGGTCTTGTACTCTTCGATGCTGGGCGTGCGGCCCAGGATCGCCGAAAGCACCACCACAGGCGTCGATGCCAAGAGCGACTCGCCCTTTTTCTCCTCGGCGTCTTCCACCACGCGGCCCTTGAAGAGGCGCGTCGACGTGGCCAGAACGGTGTCACCCTTTTCCGCCTTCTCCTGGTTGCCCATGCAGAGGTTACAGCCCGGACGTTCGAGATAGAGGATATTCTCATACTCAACACGGGCCGCGGTTTTCGGCGTGGCATCGTCGAACTCAAAGCCCGAATACTTCTGAAGAATGCTCCAGTCGCCTTCTTCGCGCAGCTCGTCGATGATGTTGTAGGTCGGTGCCGAGACAACAAGCGGGGCGTTGAACTCTATCTTCTGCCCCGATTTTTCAAGGTTGCGAAGCATTTGCGCGACAATCTTCAGGTCTCCCTTGTGCACCATGCAAGAGCCCACAAAGCCAAGATCGACCTTCTTTTCTCCGTTGTAGTAGGACACGGGCCGGATCGTGTCGTGGGTGTAGCGTTTGGAAACGTCAACATTATTGACGTCCGGGTCCGCGATCATCGGCTCGTCGATCAGATCAAGGTCCACCACGAACTCGGCAAAGTACTTGGCGTTCGCATCCGGTGCCAGGGCGGGTTTTTCGCCCGATTTGATTTCGGCAATCCGCCGGTCGGCAATTTTGATCAGGCCAGCCAGGGTCTGCGCCGCATTGTCCATGCCCTTGTCGATCATGATCTGGATCCGCGCCTTGGCGATCTCCAGCGATTTGATCAACGTCTCATCCTCAGAGATGCAGATCGACGCCTTGGCCTTCATCTCTGCAGACCAATCCGTGAAGGTGAACGCCTGGTCCGCGATTAGCGTGCCAATATGCACCTCGATCACCCGGCCCTGAAACACGTTGTCGCCGAACTCTTTGAGCATCTGGGCCTGCGTAGCATGGACGACATCGCGGAAATCCATGTGGTCTTTCAGCGTGCCCTTGAACGTGACTTTCACCGATTCCGGTATCGGCATGGTCGCCTCGCCCGTGGCAAGGGCCAGGGCCACGGTGCCCGAGTCCGCGCCAAATGCGACGCCCTTGGACATCCGCGTATGCGAATCCCCCCCGATGATCACCGCCCAGTCGTCGACGGTGATGTCGTTGAGCACCTTGTGAATCACGTCCGTCATGGAGTGGTAGACGCCCTTGGGGTCACGCGCCGTGATCAGGCCGAATTTGTTCATGAAACTCATGAGCTTGGGAATGTTGGCCTGCGCCTTCAGGTCCCAAACCGACGCCGTGTGGCAGCCCGACTGATAGGCGCCGTCCACTGTGGGCGAGATGACGGTGGCTGCCATCGCCTCGAGTTCCTGCGAGGTCATCAGCCCGGTGGTGTCTTGGGAGCCCACGATGTTGACTTTCACCCGCACATCCGAGCCTGCGTGCAACGTCGTGCCGCCCGTGACGCCCACCGCGTTCTTATTGAAGATCTTCTCAACCGCGGTCAGGCCCTGCCCGGCATGGGAGACCTCCTTGGACGGGGCAAAGACCACCGGCGCTTCAATGCCCAGCGTTTCGGCCGCAAAGCTCTGAAGCTTCTTGCCAAAGACAATCGCGTAAGAGCCGCCCGCCTTAATGAACTCGACCTTCTGGGGTGTGAACGACGCTGAGACGTCGACCAGCTCTGTCGCGCCGCTTTCATCGTACAGCTTCTTGTTCTTGGTGTTGATGGTCAGCACGGTGCCCGTGTCGATGGGATAAACCTGCTCCAGAATCGGGTCGTCATTGTTGCCCATGATCGGCTTGCCGTTCTCATCCAGCTTCTTGACCCAGTTCTTGAGATCGACCCCGATGCCCCCGGTCACCCCGACGGTTGTCAGAAAGATCGGCGAAATTCCGTTTGTGCCGCCCACGACGGGCGCGATGTTGACGAATGGCACATAGGGGCTCGCTTGCTGTCCGGTCCAAAGCGCCACGTTGTTGACGCCCGACATACGGGACGAACCAACGCCCATGGTGCCTTTCTCGGCAACGAGCATCACCCGCTTGTCCGGATGCTGCCGCTGCAATTCCTGGATCTCGGCCTGCGCGGCGTCAGAGATCATGCATTTGCCGTGCAGTTCACGGTCCGAGCGAGAGTGTGCTTGATTGCCCGGCGACAGAAGGTCGGTCGACACATCGCCTTCGGCGGCGACATAGGTGACCACTTTGATCTCTTCATCAATCTCCGGGAGCTTGGTGAAGAACTCGGCCTGTGCGTAGCTTTGCAGGATATCGCTCGCAATCGCATTGCCCGCCTGATGCGCCGACGCCAGCCGGTCCGTATCCGCCTCATAGAGAAAGACCTGGGTCTTCAGCACCTCTGCCGCGTCATCCGCAATGGTGGCGTCATCGCCCAGGGCCAGGTCGAGCAGCACTTCGACCGAGGGTCCGCCCTTCATGTGCGACAGCAACTCAAACGCTAAGGTGGGCGAGATTTCGGCGACCTCTGCGTCGCCAAGAATGATCTCTTTCAGAAACGCCGCCTTGACGCCCGCCGCGCTCGTCGTGCCGGGCAGCGTGTTGTAGATGAAAAACTTCAGCGCCCCGTCGCGATGGGGGCTAGCGTTGTCCCGGATGTGGCCAATGACCTCTGCGGTGAGCGCGCCGTCTTCGATGGGCTTGGGATTCAGGCCCTGCTCTTTGCGGGTCTCGATCTCGGTCAGGTAGTCATCGTACAGGCTCATGGCGATCCTCAAAGATAAGAATTGGCGGTGGGCGGAGCACGTTCGGGCAAATTCGACGGCGCGCAGGTGTTTCTGTATGCGATAGTATACCAATGGCCCCGGGCCAACAATAAGCCAGACAGTGGCAAGATGCCCCAGGGCCGGCGGATCCTCATAACGAAGATGAAGAAAATGCGGCTTTGCCCACCTATCTGGCCCCGCGGCGCTGCGTTAGACAATGCGGCACGTCGCTCAGCGCGCCTGTCGTGTCGAAAACGCGCCGTGCGGGGCGCGTGCGGTTGCGTAGGAGTGGGCAGAGAAGGAGTCGCAGATGCCCGAGGTCACCATCGTCTACTGGCGGGACATTCCCGCACAGGTCATCGTCGGCAAGGGCCGCCGAGGCGCGAAGGCGATTTTGCCCGAGCGGTTCGAGCAAGCCATCGACCGCGCGGCGATGAAGGTTGGGGCGGCGGACACAGATGCCTATCTCGCGGAATGGCGCAAAGTCGCCTCTGGCACCCGGGACGGTGCCCCCGATGAGATCGCGCAGGCCGAGGCGACGCGCCTCGACCAAGACTACGACACGGATCGCATCAAGGCGCTTATCGCCAATGATGGATGGGCCTGAAACTGGAATGGATATGGGAGCGGGCGATGGCCCTTTTGCAGTTTAAGCGCAAGACGACCGAAGAGACGGTCGCACAGGATCTCGATGCGTTCCTCAAGGGCTACTCGATCGAGGTGATGCCCCGCACGGCAGCGAAGGTTGAGAGCTTTCGCGAGCTTCTGCCCGAGGGGACCCGTGTCTATATCGCCCATATCGAGGGGACACCCATCGAAGAGATGGTTGAAACCGCGGCCCGCCTGGCGCGCGACGGCTATCAGGTGATGCCGCATTTTCCGGCGCGGATCATTGCGGATGCCGCAACGCTTACCGATTGGATCGCGCGCTATCAGGGCGAGGCGGGCGTGGACCAGGCGCTGTTGCTGGCCGGTGGCGTGAAAGAGCCGGTGGGCGCGTTCCATTCGTCGATGCAACTGCTCGAGACCGGTGCGTTCGACAAGGCGGGGTTCAAACGCCTGCATGTCGCGGGCCACCCCGAGGGCAATCGCGATATCGACCCCGATGGCGGGGATGCCGCCGTGATGGACGCGCTGCGGTGGAAGCAGGCGTTTTCCGAGCGGACGGATGCCGAGATGGCCCTGGTCACGCAGTTCGCTTTTGACGCGGACCCGATCATTGCCTGGGCTGACCGGCTTCGCGCTGAAGGGATCACCCTGCCCGTCCATATCGGGATCGCTGGTCCCGCCAAGCTTCAGACGCTGATCAAATTTGCGATCGCCTGTGGCGTCGGCCCATCGCTGAAGGTTTTGCAGAAACGGGCGATGGATGTGACCAAATTGATGCTGCCCTACACCCCGATGGACGTGCTGGGCGCCCTGGCCGCGCATAAGGCGGCGCATCCTGATTTCGGCATTGAATCGGTCCATTTCTTTCCCCTCGGCGGGATCAAAACAAACGCAACCTGGGCCATCGAGAACGGCGGCCCAAACACCCGGCCTGCCAGCGCCGGGGCCCTGTAAGTGGATAGCGAATGACCCGTACAGTCCTCGAATCTAAATCAAAATCGGTCACCATCGGGTTTGATGAGCCGTTCTGCGTGATCGGTGAGCGCATCAACCCAACGGGGCGCAAGGTGTTGGCGGCGCAACTGGAAGCCGGCGATTTTTCGACCGTCGAGAAAGACGCGCTCGAACAGGTGGCCTGCGGGGCCATGGTACTCGATGTCAATGCGGGCGTGGTCTATAACTCCAACCCCGATCCGAACGTGACCGAGCCGCCTTTGATGGCGAAAATGATCGATCTGGTGCAGGGTTTGGTGGATGTACCGCTCTGCATTGACAGCTCGGTGCCCGGGGCGCTTGAGGCGGGGCTTGAGCGCGCAGAAGGGCGCCCCTTGCTCAATTCAGTGACCGGAGAAGAAGAGCGCCTCGAAGCGATCCTGCCGCTTGTGAAAAAGTACAATGTGCCTGTTGTGGCAATCTCAAACGACGATACCGGGATCTCTGAGGACCCCGATGTGCGCTTTGCCGTCGCCAAGAAGATCGTGGAACGCGCCGCAGATTTCGGGATCCCGGCTCATGATATCGTCGTGGATCCGCTGGTCATGCCGGTGGGCGCCATGGCAACCGCGGGACGGCAGGTGTTTACCCTAGTGGCACGGCTGCGCAGCGAGCTAGGCGTTAACACCACCTGCGGCGCCTCGAACATATCGTTCGGTCTGCCGCACCGGCATGGGATCAATGCAGCCTTCCTGCCCATGGCGATCGGCGCGGGGATGACGAGCGCGATCATGAACCCGGTGCGTCCGGTCGAGATGGAGGCGGTGCGCGCGGCGAATTTCCTGATGAACCACGATGCGAACGGGGCGGCGTGGATCGGGTTCTCAAGGGTCCTGGATGTCGTCAAGGCGGGAACGCCGTTCCCGGACGCGAGCCTCGCCGCGGCAAGCAGCGGCGCCACGGGCCGCGGAGGCCGCCGTCGCCGCCGGGCCTAACGCTTCGTTAACCATGCGCACGTAGTGTCGCCCCATGCGAGATGAAGTGCACCGGCGCGCGGCAGAGCATTGGATCAACGCGGTTTTTGCAGCCAAAGCCGCCCAGAGCGGCGGGGTCGTGCGGCGCAGCGTCTACTGGGTTGATCGCGAGATTGGGCGGGAGCGTTTTATCGACGAGGTGCGCACACGCGGGTTCCACATGGTGGAATGCGGCGGCCAGTTCGTGGTGATTTGTAACGCCGGCGGGCTCAAGGTGGTTTGCTGACGGCAGTTTTTCGTCGAAAAACTGCATAGATTTTTCTTCGAAAAATCCAATATTCTTAAGCGGCTAAGAGTTTCATCGACTGGGGTAATTGGTGGGATTGGATCGCAGCCCCCAACACACCACGCCCTAGACCACCCGGCGCGCGCCCCCGGCCATCACCCAATGCAACGGAAAGAGCAGCACCAGATATCCCGTCGCCACCGGCATGCCGATCACAAGCAATAGCGCCGCCAGATCCGCACCGGTCAGAATGCCCACGATAAACACCCCAAGCGCCAGCGCCATGAACACCGCAGGCAGCGCAGCCGCGACCTGCCAGGCCCGGCGCATGCGCTGCAGGGCCAGCCATTGCAGGATGACATAGGACAACGGAAGCAAAAGGATCATTTGTGTCATGTGCTCGACCACGCCTAGGGTTCTTGAGGCACCAAAAGCCTTGCTTGCCTCCCCGACGCAACCACCACCTGCGCGCATGACGCTGTTGGGCGAATTTGTGCCGCGCCGCCTCTGTTGCTTCGGCAAAAATGCGTTATTTTCCGCTGTGATTTCGCATGGAGCGCCCAAGAGATGAGCACTGACGCTTTAGTCGTCTTTACCCCGTCCGGCAAGCGTGGGCGCTTTGCCATCGGCACGCCCGTGCTGACGGCGGCCCGGCAGCTCGGCGTCGATCTTGACAGCGTGTGCGGCGGCCGCGGGATCTGTTCAAAATGCCAAATCACACCCGGCTATGGCGCGTTTCCAAAGCATGGGGTGACCGTCGCGGATGACGCGCTTTCGGCCTGGAACAGTGTCGAGGCGCGCTACGACGAAAAGCGCGGGCTCCAGGCGGGACGGCGCCTTGGCTGCCAGGCCTGCATCGAAGGCGATGTCGTGATCGACGTGCCCCCCGAAAGCCAGGTGCACAAACAGGTCGTGCGCAAAGAGGCTGCGCTGCGGGACATCACGCTGAACCCGGCCACGCGGCGCTACTATGTCGAGGTGGAGCAGCCCGATATGCACGCCCCGACGGGGGATTTCGAGCGCCTTTCCAAAGCATTGCAAGATCGCTGGGGCATGGACTCCCTCGTGGCGCCGCTCTCCGTCCTGACCCGCCTCCAGACGATACTGCGCAAAGGGGCTTGGGCGGTGACGGCAGCGATCTACTCCGACCCCAAAAGCGACACGCATCACCTGATCAACGTCTGGCCCGGCTACGCCGAAACGCCGCTCTACGGCGTTGCGATTGATCTGGGGTCCACAACGATTGCCGCGCATCTGACCAACCTCGAAACGGGTGAGGTCGCTGCCTCCGCCGGGCTCATGAACCCCCAGATCCGCTTTGGCGAAGATCTGATGAGCCGGGTGTCCTACGCCATGATGAACCCCGGTGGCTCGGATGAAATGACGGTGGCCGTGCGCGCCGCAATGGATACGCTGTTAGGCGATCTTGCGCGCGACGCCGATATCGATCCGCAGCAAATTGTGGAGGCGGTCTGCGTCTGCAATCCGGTGATGCACCACCTCCTTTTGGGTATCGATCCGGTGGAGCTTGGCCAGGCGCCCTTTGCCCTTGCCACATCGGATGCGCTGTCGCTTACGGCGACCGAGTTGGACCTCCCCACTTTGAACCCTGCTGCGAAGATATACCTCCTGCCTTGCATCGCCGGGCATGTGGGCGCGGATGCGGCTGCGGTCGCGTTGTCCGAACGGCCGGATCAGTCGGAGGACCTTGTCTTGGTCGTCGATGTCGGCACCAATGCCGAGATCCTGCTGGGTGACCGGCGGCAGGTGCTGGCCTGTTCCTCTCCGACCGGCCCCGCCTTCGAGGGCGCCCAGATCAGCGCGGGCCAGCGCGCCGCCCCTGGCGCAATTGAGCGGGTGGAGATCAACCCAGCGACCAAGGAACCGCGCTTCAAGGTGATCGGTTGCGATCTTTGGTCGAATGAAAACGGTTTTGAGCTTGCCACAGCGACAACCGGCATCACCGGGATCTGTGGGTCGGGCATCATCGAAGCGGTGGCCGAGCTTCGGATGGCCGGTCTGATGGATGCAGGCGGGCTCTTGGGCTCGGCACAGGACACCGGCACTGCACGGATGGTGCCGCAGGGGCGCACGCATGCCTACGTGCTGCATGACGGCACAGCCGAGGGCGGGCCGCTCGTCACCGTCACGCAAGGGGATGTGCGCGCGATCCAACTGGCCAAATCCGCCCTATACGCGGGGGCGCGGCTGCTGATGGATGCGCTTGAAACCGACACGGTGGACCGGGTGGTTCTGGCCGGCGCATTCGGCGCACATATCTCACCCAAACACGCGATTGTCCTCGGGATGATCCCGGACGCCCCGCTCGACAAGGTCACAAGCGCGGGGAATGCCGCGGGCACGGGCGCACGGGTCGCGCTTTGCGATGTCACCGCGCGGGCCGAGATTGAGCGGTTGGTGCGCCAGATCACCAAGGTGGAAACGGCGGTCGAGCCGCGCTTTCAAGAGCATTTCGTGGCCGCCAATGCCGTTCCCCATGCCACGGCACCCTTCCCTGAACTACGCCGCGTGGTCGATCTGCCTGAACCGACGTTCAACGCAGGCGGCGCCGCCGGAGAGCGGGGCAACAGGCGCCGTCGCCGGGGATAGCGCAGGACGCCGACCCGGCTTGGACGCGGGCTCTGGATTGTCCGAACGATCCCGGCTTTAGTCATCCGCAGTGCGACCGCCCAAAAGAAAGAGATGGCGGCGCCGAGATGCGGGAGGGAACGATGCGTGTTGCACTGACGGGGGGCGCCAGCGGGATCGGCGCTGAGGTGGCGGCCAAACTGACGGCGCGCGGACATGAGGTAACGGCATTTGATCTGAATGAGCCGCGCGAACAGGTCGCCCAATGGATCAAAACCGACTTGGGCGATCCTACGTCCATCAGCGCCGCTGTAGACGCGGTGGATGGGCCGTTCGATGCGTTGATCAACAATGCAGGGATCCCCCCGCGCGATGGCCTGACCGAGGCTATTCTTCGGGTAAACTACCTTGGTTTGAAACTGTTCCTATCCGCGATGCTGGACAAGCTTGCCGAGGGTGCGGCCATCGTGAACACCGCATCGCGCGCGGGCGCTGCGTGGCGCGAAAATCTGGCGCAAGTCAAAGCGCTCGACGCCCTGGGCCACAATGAGGTGCCCAACTTCGTTGGGGCACACGGGATCGATCCGGTGCGCGCGTACAACCTGTCGAAAGAGGCCGTGATCGCGCTGAGCCTTGCCTCGACCGAGGCGATGATCGCCCGTGGCCTTCGGATGAATTCGGTGAGCCCAGCCGCCGTCAGCACAGGTATTCTTGATGACTTCGCCACCGCATTTGGCGACCGAATGGCCCAAAACGTGGCCCGCGTCGGGCGCCCGGGCCTGCCTGAAGAGGTGGCGGATGCGATTATCTACCTCGCCTCTCCGGAAAGCAGCTGGATCAAGGGCCAGGACATTGTACTCGATGGCGGCATGGGCGCGCTTGCCCAGACAGACGCTTTGGACCTGGGCGCGCTCTCGATCGTCTAAGTACCCTGCCCGCGCCTCGGTCAAGCGCCCTCACCGCCGTCTTTGGTAATAACTAGCCCTCGCGACGCCCTGCACATTTTGTGTCTCTAAAGCAGCCGCATGATGGCTGGCGCGGGCCCGGTATTTGGTCAATACTCGCGCCAACGAATGCACCATCACAGCTGCGTCGTTTGGGAGGAGATCGGGATGAACATTCTGTTCATCATGTACGACCAGTTGCGGTTTGATTACCTCAGCTGTGCAGGGCATCCGCATATGCACACCCCGAACTTTGATCGGGTGGCGGCGATGGGCGTGCGGTTTACGAATGCATACGTCCAATCCCCCGTTTGCGGTGCCAGCCGTATGAGTTTTTATACAGGGCGGTACGTTTCTTCCCACGGCGCGGCCTGGAATGGCTTTCCCTTGCGGGTGGGTGAGATGACGCTGGGCGACCATCTGCGCGCGGCCGGTATGGGGTGCTGGCTGATCGGCAAGACGCATATGAAGGCGGATGCCGAAGGGATGGCCCGGCTGGGCCTGGCCCCGGACAGCGAAATCGGGGCGCGCCAGGCCGAATGCGGGTTCGACATCTGGACGCGCGATGACGGGCTCTGGGGCTATGGGCCGGACGGGTTCTATGATCAGCGCCGGTCGCCCTACAACGAATACCTCAAGTCGAAAGGGTACGAGTCACCCAACCCCTGGGCCGATTTCGCCAATGCCGGGATCGATGAGGCCGGCAACAAGGCTTCGGGTTGGATCATGTCGCACGCCGATCGCCCGGCCAATATTGAAGAAGAAGACAGCGAAACCCCGTGGCTGACGGGGCAAGCGATCGAGTTCATCGAACAGGCAACGGCCCCCTGGTGCGCCCATGTCAGCTATATCAAACCCCACTGGCCCTATATCGTTCCGGCCCCCTACCACGACATGTTCGGCGCCAACCACGTGCCCGCAGCCACACGGCATGCCGTGGAACAGGAAGATACCCATCCCGTCTACGCAGCCTACATGAACGGGCGGATCGCCGCCGCGTTCCAACAAGACGAGGTCCGCCAGAAGGTGATCCCGGCATATATGGGCCTGATCAAGCAATGCGACGACCAGCTGGGCCGGTTGCTTGATTATCTCGAGGCGAACGATCGCCTGAAGGACACGATGATCGTGCTGACCTCGGACCACGGCGACTATCTGGGGGATCACTGGATGGGCGAAAAGGACCTGTTCCACGAGCCCTCCGTGAAAATCCCGATGATCGTCTACGACCCCCGCACCGATGCCGATGCCACACGCGGGACGACCTGCGATGCGCTGGTCGAGGCCATCGATCTGGCGCCGACGTTTGTCGAAGCAGCGGGCAGTGCGGTGAAGGACAACATCCTCGAAGGCCGCTCGCTGCGCCCTTGGTTGCACGGGGAAACACCGCCTTGGCGCGACTATGTGATATCGGAATATGATTACTCAGCAACGCCTTACGCCAAGGTTCTGGATCAACAGCCGAAAGACTGCCGGCTCTTTTTGGTGTTCGATGGGCGCTACAAGCTGATGCATGCCGAGGGTGGCCATCGCCCAATGCTGTTCGATCTGGCGGAGGACCCCGAAGAGTTCCACGATCTTGCCAAGGGCGCGGCGCATGCTGCGGTCATCGCAAGACTGTACGATCACCTGCACAACTGGGCCAAACGCTGCGCGCAGCGGGTAACGATGACAGACGCAGCGATCGATGCCATGCGCGGACGCTCGGCACGCAAAGGCATCCTGCCCTTCCTTGTCGACGGCAGCGAAGTACCAGACGAGTTGACCGAGGCCTATCGCGGGCCTGCCCCGCAGCGGCACATCGGGGAATAGACGATGCCGATGGCCGACAGGTTTCGATGCACTCACCCGCACCGCCGCAAGGCCGGTGCAACATGAGCGACCGGACGCCCGAGACACGTGTCGCAGACCTGATCGCCTTTGCGTTCACGCTCGTGATCCTGATCTACGCGGCCTCTGGTCCGCTGTCCGACTATGTCCGCTGGTTTATCGAGACCACGACAGCCGGGTTCGAGGATTTGTCACGCCGGGACCAACGCGTGCTGATCCGCGAACACTGGCTGGGCGCCGCATTCCGCAGCTTTGAACGCGGTGTCCTGCTGCCCACGGGGCTGATCCTTGGCCTGCCGATCCTGTTTGCCCTGACAATTGCGTTTCTCAGCCAGGCCATGCCCTCTCGCTGGCTAAACTGGGCCTGCGCGGGGCTGTCGCTGGCCGTGTTCAGCGCCTGGGTGATCAGCCTGTTTGCGGTAGATGGCGGGGCGCTGCCTTCGGCGCGGCCCATCGACTTTGTCCTCTTCCCCATTGCCACGGCCCTGACGCTCTACCTGACCTGGCGGATGTTTGGCACATTCATCGTCTGGTTCTGCCTGTTCTGGGTAATCTATTTCTTCGTGCGGGGCTGGCTGCCGGACTGGACCGGGATTTTTGCCGGCTCAGACGCGACACTCGCGCAAAGCATGCGCTCCATGGTGCTGAACTTTTGGTCGCAAACCGGCGGCATGTTCGGGCAACCCTTGCAGGTCGTCTCGGGCAATGTGCTGATCTTCATCGTCTTCGGCGCAGTCCTGATGGCCAGCGGTGCGGGCGATCTGTTGATGAAGATCGCCAATCGTCTGACCGGTCGTTTTACCGGGGGCGCCGCGCATGCCGCGGTCGCAAGCTCGGCGCTTTTTGGCACTCTGTCGGGCGCGGCCATCTCGAACGTGGTGTCGACGGGCGTCATGACGATCCCGGTGATCAAACGCTCTGGCTTCAAACCCGCTTTCTCAGCAGCCGTCGAAGCGGCGGCGTCCACCGGCGGTCAGGTCATGCCACCCGTGATGGGCGTGGTCGCCTTCTTCGTGGCAGGTCAAATCGGGTTGGAATACCGCTACATCGTTGTGGCCGCGATCGTTCCGGCCCTGTTCTTCTACCTAGGGACGTTTTTGACGGTCTATTTCGAGGCGCGGCGTCAGGGTGTTGGGCCCCTGCCCGCCGAAGACCGCCCCGGGCTGACAGGGCACGAGCGTCTGCAATGCCTGGTCTTTGTGCTGCCGCTGGGCACGCTCAGCTACTTTCTCTTCGCCCAACCTTCGGTCCCGAAGGCAGGTTTCTACGGGTTCATCGTCGCCCTTTTGGCCGCCCTTGTGCTTTTCCCAAGCTTCCGTTCCTGGTCGCGGCTCTATCGCGCCTTTGTCAATGCGGGTCGGATGTCGGCCTCGATCATCGTCATTGTCGCGGCGATCGGGTTGATCGTGGGGCTGATCCAGGTCTCTGGCTTTAGCGGGCGCCTGTCGCTCCTTTTGGCGCAATTGGCGAGCGGGCCCCTTTTCACCACGCTGATCATCGTGGCGCTTGGGGCCATCGTCCTGGGCATGGGGCTGCCGCCCGGAGCCACGTATTTCATTATCGTCATCGCACTCAGCTCGGGCATCGATGCGGTGGGGATCGCCCCGCTGACGCTGCATTTGTTTGTCGTCTTCTTTGCCGTGATCTCGACAGTGACCCCACCCGTCGCGCTGGCCGCCTTTGCGGCCGCGCCGATTGCAGGCGCGGACCCGGTTCAGACCGGGTTTCAGGCAGCGCGCCTGGCCCTGGCGGGCTTTGTGATCCCCTTCGTCTTCGTCTATCACCCGGCCGTGCTTTACCAGCTTCAGGTCCTGTTCGTCTGGTTCGGTGGGGAACTGCCAAACTCCCGCGCGATGATTGATCTGGCCACGGTTGGCTGGCTGGACCTTGGCTGGATCGTGCTGGCCTTCGCTCTGGCGATGTGGCTCGCAACCTCTGCACTGACCGGGTTTGAAAAGGCGCGTCTGCCGGCGCTGGAGCGTCTGCTGCGCACGGGCGCGGCCATCGGCGTTCTGATCCCAAACATGGCGATCGCCCTGCCCGCGCTTGCCGCCGGTGTCGCGCTGATCCTGTGGCACCGCCTCCGATCCGAAGACCCTTTTGACTCACCCAACCACGCAATCCATCAACGCACCGAATACGGGAGGACGAAAGATGCGTAACTTGACCGCTGCACTCGCAGTTTCCTGCACCATGGCCAGCGCCGCCAGCGCCGATGACGTCACGCTCAAGATGGCGACCATCGCGCCCAGCCTGGGCCAGGCCGTCACGATGGCGACCTTTGCCAATGTTGTGAACGACAACCTTGATGGCGTCAGCATCGAAGTGTCGGGGGGCGGGGCCGCCACCGTGCACATGATGGAGGTCGCCCGGGGCAACCTCGACATGTCGATGACCAGCCCAGTGGTCTACAACCTCATGTCCGCGGGCAAGGCGATGTACGCCAAAGAGGCGGACGCGCCCGAACTGGCCAACAATCTGCAGCTGCTGATGTGGTTCCCCTATGGCGCCTATCACTTTGCCGTTCGTGCCGACAGTGACATCGAATTTCTCGACGACATCGAAGGCGCCTCGGTCTTTCTGGGGCCGCAGGGCGGCGGCGCCTATAACGCCGCGCGCGGCTGGGTCGAATCCACCACGGGGCTGGTTGCGGGCGAAGATTATGAGGCCATCACCGCCAACTGGCAGACGGGCTTTCAGGCCTTTCTCGACGGCAAGATCGATGTCTACGTGAACGGCTGCCTCGACCCCTGCGGTCAGTTCATCCAATTCACCGAAACCGAAGAAGTGCGCTTCATCGGACCGGAAAGCGATCAGGGCGAGGCGGTTGAAAAGTTCCTCGGGGAATGGCGCTACCGTCAGGAAATCCCCGCAGGGCTCTATGCCGGACAGGTAAACAGCGACGCGGTCGTGTCCTTCGACACCGCCGTGGGCATCGGTGTCCGGGCGGACCTCGACGAAGAGCAGGTCTATCAGATCACCAAGGCGTTCTGGGACAATATCGACCAGGTCACCTCGGACGCGCCCTGGGCCAAAGCGCTCGACCTGACCTTTGCTGCCTCCAAGCGCGGCCTGATGGAGCTGCACCCTGGTGCCGCGCGCTACTACGCTGAAGCCGGTGTACTGAACTAACGCACAAGGCCCCGCGCCTTCCCGGGAGGGCGCGGGGCACAGCCCGCTTGAAAAGCGCGCGCGCCTCGGCTACTCCCGCAGCCCAGGCGCGGGTATGATGTAATGGTAGCCTGTCAGCTTCCCAAGCTGAACGCGCGGGTTCGATTCCCGCTACCCGCTCCAGCCCCCCAAACGTACCCCGCGATCATCCGATGATCGCGTTCAGCGTCTCAGACGGGCGCATCACCACAGCCGTCTTGTCGGTATCGCCGTGGTAATAGCCGCCCAGATCGGCGGCGGCACCGCGCACGGCGGCCAGTTCCGCGACGATCTTAGCCTCGTTCTCGGCAAGGGCGGCGGCCATGGGCGCGAAATGTACGGCCAGATCGGGATCCTGCGTCTGCGCGGCGAGCGCCTCGGCCCAGTAGCGCGCGAACCAGTAGTGGCTGTCGCGGTTGTCGGGTTGACCAACCTTGCGGCCCGGTGAGCGGCCATGATCCAGAATGCCCTGCGTGGCGGCCTCAACCGCCTCGCCCAGAACACGGGCCTTGGCGTTGTCTTTGGCATCGGCCAGAAACTTGAAGCTTTCCGCCAGTGCGCAGAACTCGCCCAGGCTGTCCCACCGCAGGTGATTTTCTTCGACCAGCTGCTGCACGTGCTTCGGGGCCGAGCCCCCTGCCCCGGTTTCGAACAATCCACCGCCGTTCATCAGCTTGACGATCGACAGCATCTTGGCCGAGGTCGCAAGCTCGAGGATCGGGAACAGGTCGGTCAGGTAGTCGCGCAGGACGTTGCCCGTGATCGCGATCGAATTGGCGCCGGTCCGGATCGTCTCCAACGTTGCGCGTGTCGCCTCGCGCGGGGCCATGATCTGAAACTTGTCCGACACACCCTTCGCTTCCAGGATCGGCGTGACGTATTTGATCAGTTCCGCGTCATGCGCCCGCGTTGGGTCGAGCCAGAAGATCGCCTGACACCCCTCGGCCTGCTGCCGTTCGATGGCGAGGTTCACCCAGTCCTCGATCGGTGCCTTGCGGGCCGAGGCCGAGCGCCAGATATCCCCCGCTTCGACAGCGTGTTCATGCAGAACGGTGCCGTCATCGAGGATCATGCGCACCACGCCGTCGGTCGGAATCTCAAAGGTTGTCGGGTGCGAGCCGTATTCTTCGGCCTTCTGGGCCATCAAACCGATGTTCTGGACGGTCCCAGACGTGGCCGGGTCGAGTTTGCCGGTTGCTTTGAAATAGGCGATCGTCTCGTCATAGACCGGCGCATAGGAGTTATCGGGGATAACGCAGACCGCGTCGGCTTCGGCCCCGTCCGGGCCCCAGCCCTTGCCACCCGCCCGGATCAGCGCAGGCATCGAGGCATCGATGATCACGTCTGAGGGGACATGCAGATTGGTGATCCCCCGGTCGCTGTCGACCATATACATCGGCGGACGCTCGGCCATCACGGCCTCGATGGCGCCCATGATCTCAGCATTGTCCCTCACGCGGGCCAGAAGGTCGCCAAGGCCCGAGTTTGGGTTCACGCCAAGCGCGGCCATCTCAGCTCCGAATTGATCGAAGACGGGCTTGAGGAAGGCCGTCACCGCGTGGCCAAAGATGATGGGGTCAGACACCTTCATCATCGTGGCCTTCATATGCAGCGAGAACAGCACGCCCTCGGCCTTGGTCTTGTCGATTTCAGCGGCCAGAAACGCGTCCAGCGCCTTGGCCGACATGAAGGTTGCGTCGACCACCGTGCCATTGGGATAGCTAACGCCCTCTTTCAACACGGTCTCGGTGCCATCCGCCGCGGTCAGAACGATCTTTGCCGTCGCCGCTGCGCCCAGCGTGGCCGATGTCTCGTTCGAGCGAAAATCACCGCCCGACATCGAAGCGACGCGCGTTTTGCTGTCGGCCGTCCAGTCCCCCATCCGATGCGGATTGGCCTGTGCAAATCGCTTGACGGCCGCCGCCGCGCGCCGGTCCGAATTACCCTCACGCAAGACCGGGTTCACGGCAGATCCCTTGATGGCGTCGTATTTGGCGCGCACGGCCTTTTCTTCCGCGCTTTCAGGCGCTTCGGGATAGTCCGGGATGGCGTAGCCCTGGCTCTGCAACTCCTTAACCGCCGCCACAAGCTGGGGCACCGAGGCAGAGATATTGGGCAGCTTGATCACGTTGGCGTCCGGTGTCTTCACCAGCTCGCCCAGCTCCGCCAGATCATCGCCTTGGCGCTGGTCGGGACGCAGCGCTTCGGGGAAGGTCGCCAGAATGCGCCCGGCAAGCGAGATATCCTTGGTGCCAACCGTCACGCCGGCGGCCTGCGCCATGCGCTGAATGATCGGCAAGAGCGAGGCCGAAGCAAGCTCGGGCGCTTCGTCGACTTTGGTGTAGATGATGTCGGGGGTCGCGTTCTGAGACATGGTGGCCCTATCTGGCTGGAGTTTTGGTATGCAATAGTACACAAACTGAGACTTGGCCAAGTGCCGAAGTGTCTCAGCACCCGGGGCGCGTTGCCGCGCCAAGGTCCATCGGTTGTCACGGGGCAGGCAACGGACTAGAGCATCCCGCGCGCGTTACTTGGACACCATCCGATTATGACACAGTACCTCGACCCGCTCGACACACCGACGCTGCGGCAATTGAACATCCCCGAGCCCTGGACCTTCGGGGTCGCCGATCGCGTGCGGTTTTATGAGCTGGACGCACTAAACCACGTCAACAACGTCACCTATCTGCGCTGGTTCGAGACAACGCGGATCCGCTGGCTGTCGGATTACAAGATCTCATTTTACAGCGAAAACGACCCGACCCTGGTGATCCGCGCGCTGTCGAGTGAGTATCTGGCGCCCATGTTTTTGAACGACGACTACGTTGTGACGGCGCGCTGCATCAGTTTTCGGAAAACCTCGTTCAAGAAAGAATACGCGGTGTGGAGCGGTGGGAAGATGACCGTACACGGCACCGCGGTCATCGTGATGACAGAGGCCGACGGCACCACCAAACGCGCGCTTCCGGTGGATATGCGTGAGACCGTCGTGGCACGCGATGGGGCGGTTGATGAGGGCGCGGGCACGCGCGATCCCGCCTAGGCACCCCAAAAGGCTTGCGCAAACAAGGGTTTTTGTGGCGCAATGGACGCCGTGGGGGCGCTACAACACTGGGGTGGCGCCGTGCATCATCCGTCAAACTGGGCCGTTCTGTCGGACGATCAGCCCGAGCCTGCGGGCCCGTTGGTTCCTGACTTTATCATCGGCGGTGCCCCGAAATGCGGCACAACATCTCTTCATCAAGTGCTGCATCAGCATCCCAAACTTTGGGTGGCGGAAAACGAGGTCTATTTCTTCGATGCAGACGACCCAATCGCACATGGCGATTTTCTGAAGGTAGAGGATGGCGCGCTGCACTGGCGGAACCCGGCAGCTCCGGAGGCCCGCGCCTGGTATGCCGACCGCCTGTCGGGCGCGCCTGATGGCGCGTTGATCGGGGAAGACACAACCACCTATCTGATATCAGAGGTCGCGCCCCATCGAATCCGCGAGATTGCCCGGCAGGCCAAGGTGATCTTCATGCTGCGTGACCCGGTGAAACGCGCCTATTCGCAGTACTGGCACCTTCTGCGCAGTGGGCGCACGACGCTCAGTTTCGAAGACGCGATGAGCGCCGAGCGTTCGATCATTCTGGGATCAACCTACGCGCCCGCGCTTCGCCGCTACTACGAGGCGCTCGGCCCTGATCGCGTCCATGTTCTCTTGTTCGAAGAGTTCAAGGCCGATCTCATGGCCTCTGTGCGGGCCGTGACCGATTTTCTGGGCGTGCCGCCCCTCCCCGGTCCTCCGGCACAGACGTGGCACAACAAGACCAAATACCCCAAGCGTTTGGACAGCTTGAGGCGCGCCAATTGGGTGGGTGGGCCGCTGGTGCGTTATCGGTATGCCCGGCATTTCGGCGGCGCAGCACCCAGGCAGGCCCGGCTTGCCCATTGGGCCTATCGCAAGTGGTATGCCTACGTGGCCAATCACATCCTGACCGAAGATCGGCCGCCCGACGCGATGTCCCAGCGGACGCAAGACTACCTTTGCCAACACCTGTCCGCCCGGAACGCCGGTCTGTCGGACCTCTTGGGCAAGGATCTTGCGCGGCTCTGGCCGGGCTTCACACAGTGATACGGCTTAGCCGCCGTGGCGTTGAACTGTGTCCACCAGCCGGGCAGTGGACGCGTCCAGGGCCGTTGTCTCCGCCGTTCCAGCCACGATGGGCTCAAGCGACTTGGCCAATTCCTTGCCAAGCTCGACCCCCCACTGGTCGTACGAGTTGATCCCCAGCATTGCCCCCTCCACGAACACCCGATGTTCGTAAAGTGCAACGATCTGACCCAAAACAAAGGGCGTGAGCCGCGGATATATCAGCATTGTAGAAGGCCGATTTCCCGTGAACACGCGGTGGCGCGCCTGTCTGTCGCGTTCAGACTCCTCAAAACCGGCCGCTTGCATCATCGAGCGCGCTGTCTCAAACGACCGCCCCACCATCAGCGCCTGAGCCTGCGCCAGACAGTTTGATACCAAGAGACGGTGTTGGTGGGCCAGCTCGTCGTGATGCCCCGTGGCCCCCACCATGAACTCACAGGGCACGACGGCGGTCCCCTGGTGGATCAACTGATAAAATGCGTGCTGGCCATTCGTCCCCGGCTCTCCCCAGACGATGGGCCCGGTCGCCGTGGGGGCGTCGCTGCCATCCATGGTGACACCCTTGCCGTTCGACTCCATCTCCAACTGCTGCAAATAGGCCGGGAGCCGCGCCAGCCGTTGTTCATAGGGCAGGACCGCGCGGGTCGGATGGCCACAGCCCTGATGGTGCCAAAGCCCGGTCAGGGCCAGCATGACAGGCAGGTTTTCAAGCGGTGCGGCCGCGCGGAAATGCGTGTCCATCGCCTGCCCGCCCCGCAAAAACGCACTGAACGCCTCGGATCCAATCGCGATCATCAAGGACAGCCCGATTGGCCCCCACATCGAATAGCGCCCGCCAACCCAGTCTTCGAACCCGAAAACCCGGTCGCTCGCGATCCCGAACGCCGCGGTCTTGTCCACCGCGCTTGAGAGTGCTGCAAAATGCCCGCCCGCCGCATCGCCGCCGACGGCCCCGGCAATCCAGGTGCGCGCGGTTTCGGCATTGGTCATCGTCTCGATGGTCGTAAATGTCTTCGAGGCGACGATCACCAGCGTGGTCTGTGGCGATAACCCGTTCAGAACATCATAGATATGCGCGCCATCGACATTCGAGACGAAATGGCAGCGCGGCCCGTCGTGGTACGGGGCCAGCGCCAGTGTGGCCATGGCGGGCCCGAGATCCGAGCCGCCGATGCCGATGTTGACCACATCGGTGAACTGCCGCCCTCCGGCCGTGGTAATCGCGCCTGAGCGAACCCCTTCCGCGAAGCTTGCCATTGCGGCAAGAGTGGCGCGCACGCCGGGCACGACATCTTCGCCATCGACATAGACCGGGCCGCCGTCGAGATTGCGGAGCGCCGTGTGCAGGACAGCGCGTCCTTCGGTTTCGTTGATCTTTTTGCCCGAAAACATCGCCTCGCGCCGCGCGGGCACTTTGGCCTCTTCGTACATGCCGATCAGAAGATCCCGATCTGCCGTGCTCATCGTCGTCTTGGAGTAGTCGAACAGCAGGTCCCCGGCCTCAATCGAGAAGGCCTCTGCACGCCCCGGCGCTTCCAGCATCTCGGCAATGTTGCGCCCCGCAGCTGCCTGCGCTGCTGATTTCAGCTCGCTCCACCCCATCCCAGCTACTCCGCCCAATGCACGATCGCGTCGCTCCACACCGCCCGGATCGGCGCATCAAAGCGCGTCGCATGCCGCGCCCGCTCCAGCGCTTCGCGTTTTTCGGGTCCGACGATCAGCACGTGTTTCGACAAGGCCCCGTTCAGCACCGGCGCCGTCAGCGTCACGCGTGGCTCCGGTGCACCGGGCGCGCGCATCGCCATCAATGCGGGGGCGCTGTCATCAAGTGCGGCATTGAGATTGTCCGCCCCGGGAAAAAGCGACGCGGAGTGGCCATCAGCCCCCATTCCCAGAAGCAAGACGGAAATCGGCAGGTTTGGCACCAATGCAGCAGTCAGAGGCTCCATGACGTCCTCTGGGGCGTCCGCCTCGCGATACAGGGGGACAACATGGGCCATGGCCGCTCGTTCGACCATCAAACGCTCGCGCAAGAGCCGGGTGTTCGACCGCTCGGACGTCTCAGGCACCCAGCGTTCATCGGTGAGCATGATGTTGATCCTATCCCAGTGCAGATCGGTCCCGCACAGCGTGTCAAAAACCGGCCCCGGTGTGGTTCCCCCCGGCACCGCCAAAGTTGCCGTATCATGCGTGAGCAAGGCATTGTTGAGCGCGCCCGCCAGCTGATTGGCGAGGTCGATCATCATCATTTCCCGGTCGGGATATTCGACAAGTCTCATATCTTGAGGTCCCGCCAGCGGCGGTTGTCCTTGTGCAAAAGCATCAGAGCATCTTCCGGGCCCGAAGAGCCCGGCTCATACAGTTTGGGCTTCTCGCCACGTGTCGTCCAGCCTTCGATCATCGGGTCGGTCCAGGCCCAGGCGGCCTCAACCTCGTCCCCGCGCATGAAGAGCGTTTGATCGCCGCGGATCACGTCCATAATCAGGCGCTCGTAGGCGTCGGGTACATTGGCCCCTTCGGCCCCCAAGGCGTCGGCGAAGGTCATATCGAGCGGCACATCGATCAAACGCATGCCGCCGGGGCCCGGCTCCTTGATCGTGACGCTCAGATCCATGCCTTCGTTCGGTTGCAAGCGGATGGTGAGTTCATTGGCGTTTGTCCCGGCCGCCGCCCCAAAGATCGAGTGCGGCGGCTCCTTGAACCGCACCGCAATCTCGGACAGACGCGCGCGCATCCGCTTACCGGTCCGCAGGTAGAACGGCGTCCCGTTCCAACGCCAGTTCGAGATATGCAGCTTCATGGCGATGAAGCTTTCCGTGATGCTGTCGGGGTTTTCGGCATGCTCAACATAGCCCACGTCATCGTCATCGCCGCCATATTGCCCGCGCACAATGTCGGACGTTTGCACCGGATCGAGCGCGCGGATCACCTTGAGCTTTTCGTCGCGGACCGCATCGGGATCGAATTTCGAAGGCGGCTCCATCGCCGTCAGGCACAAAAGCTGCATCAGGTGGTTCTGGATCATGTCCCGCATGGCGCCGGACTTGTCGTAATAGCCGCCACGCCCGCCGACCCCGACCGTTTCGGCGACCGTGATCTGCACATGATCGATGTACTGGGCGTTCCAGACCGGTTCGAACAGAATATTGCCAAACCGCACGGCCATCAGGTTTTGCACGGTCTCTTTGCCGAGATAATGGTCGATCCGGTAAATCTGCGCCTCGTTGAAGTACTTCGCCAGCGTAGCGTTAAGCGCGCGCGCGCTGTCCAGATCGTGCCCGAACGGTTTTTCTACCACGATCCGGCATTGGCCACTGGCCAACCTGTACTTGTGGAGGCGTTCCGCCAGGGCGCCGAACAAGCCGGGGCCGACCGAGAAGTAGAAGGCACGGACGACCTTGGGGCGCATAAGGTCGTGTAGTTCGCTCCACCCCGCTTCGCCCGTCGCATCGATGGACACATATTCGACCTGTGCGAGAAAGGCCTTCACCTGCTTTTCGGTGCGTGCTGATTTCGGGATAAATTCTTCCAGCGCCTCGCGGATCATCGCCCGATAGGCGTCGGGTGTGAGCGTCGAACGCGCCGCGCCAATAATGCGCGCATCGGCGGGCATCTGGCCCCCGGCAAAGCGATGAAACAGCCCTGGAAAGATCTTGCGGCGGGCCAGATCGCCCGTGCCGCCAAATATCACAAGATCGAACAGATCAACGGGAATTATGCGGGATACCATGGCCAGGCCCTGACTGTGTTAGCGCTAACGAACTGGTAACACCTTCGCTGGCAAGATGTTAGTGCATTTGTACCATGGCCGCGATGCTTCACAACTGCGTCAAACAGACGGCGCGGGCTTTTCATTGTGGTGAAAGCCTCTTAGCCGTAAGGGGTCAAAACAGGCGGCCCGATGAAAGACACAGTCAACGCGCTTCACCCCTACGGCAAGTTCGAACACCCCGAGATCACGGCCAAAGGCGAAACGCGTGCGCATGTGGAGCTGTCGAACCCACAAACGCTGTGGTTCAACACCGGCACGCTGTGCAACATCGAATGCGCAAACTGCTATATCGAAAGTTCCCCCACCAATGACCGGCTGGTGTACATCTCTGCCGCAGAGGTCGGCGACTATCTTGATCAGTTGACCCAACGCGGCTGGGGTGTCGGTGAGATTGGCTTTACCGGGGGAGAGCCGTTCATGAACCCCGACATGATCGTTATGGCCGATATGGCATTGGCCCGTGGCTATGAGGTCTTGATCCTCACCAACGCCATGCGCCCGATGCTCCGCCCCAGCGTCCAGAAGGGTCTGCGCAAGCTTCAGGCCGCCTATGGTGCCAAGCTGACCCTGCGGATCTCAGTTGATCACTGGAGCGCGGAAAAGCACGACGAAGAGCGCGGAAAGGGTAGTTTTGAGCGCACCTTGGATGGCATGCGCTGGCTGCGCGACGAAGGCATCCGTATGGCGGTGGCGGGCCGAACCATGTGGGAAGAGACCGAAACAGAATCCCGCGCGGGCTTTGCGGCGCTGTTTGAGCGTGAAGGCTTTGACATCGATGCGCAGAACCCGGGCATGACAGTTCTGTTTCCCGAGATGGATGAAACCGCTGAAGTTCCTGAAATTACAAAGGCTTGCTGGGGCATCCTCAACAAGTCGCCGGATGATGTGATGTGCGCATCATCCCGTATGGTGGTCAAACGCAAGGGGGCGGAAAAGCCAAGCGTCGTGGCCTGCACGTTGCTGCCCTACACGCCCGAATTTGAGTTGGGTGAGACACTGGCCGAGGCGGAACGCGCGGTCCACCTCAACCACCCGCATTGCGCCAAGTTCTGTGTGCTGGGTGGCGCAAGCTGTTCGGCCTAGGCCACCCAGGGATTTAGACAGTTTCGGCCTGAAGCTCGCGCACCGTCGACCCGTACCCGCCGTCCTGCAAATACGCGCGCTCTGCATCCGGCGTTTCGCGGTGCAGCGCCTCGTTGCGATACGGGAAGCGCCCGAACTTGCGGATCACTTCGCGATGCGCCTTGGCATGCAGCAGGTTCGACTCCCCATGCTCAGGCATGCGCGTCAGGATGAGACGTACGCTCCGCTCCTGATCGGCGAGGCATTCGGAGTGCATGAGCGGCAGATAAAAGAACTGCCGCGCGGGTTCGTCAATCCGCATGTCCCAGCCCTTGGCGATGGCCGACTTCGCCGCCGCGCGGGACACCGCATCTGTAGCAAAGGCCTTCGCCGTATCGCGAAACATATTCCGCGGAAACTGGTCCGTCAGAATGACATAGGCCAGCGTCCCGCTTGGATACGTCAGCCACAGTGACAGCGCCCCCTCGCAAGCAGCGTCCCACGTCGTCTCAAACACTTCACAGATTTCGGCATCAAGGGCTTCGCCGCCCGTATACCAATTCTTTGGCCCCACCTGATCCAGCCAGTAGGACAACACGTCTTCCGGGTTTACCATTGAACAGGGTCCTCTACTCTAACTCCCCCAGACATTTCCGACCGTTACAAAACTTTTAGATTACCTCAATGGTCAGATGGTCACGTCCGGGGTATTGTTGCGGTTTCGTCGACAGCGTCGCTGCCTGCCTCTTCGACATTTTCTGCATAGTATTCCTGCGCCACCTCAACCGCGACCGCTGTGGCCACGGGTGTGATCGGGGCGTAGGACGCCGTCTCTTCTGTGGAGACGGTGCTGGGACGGCGGGTCATCCGCCATGCGGCGTAGGCGGCCGTGCTGGTCAGCATCAGCGCTACGAACATCCAAAATCCATTGGGGCCGATGACCCCCATCATCCAGCCGGTGATGACCGGCCCGGCGATCGCGCCACAGCCGTTGATAAAGATCAGCCCGCCGGACGCGGCGGCCATATCGTCACCATCGAGGAAGTCGTTGGTGTAGGCGATCAGGAGCGCGTAAAGCGGGTTCGACAGCCCACCCACGAAGAACGACACGCCCATCAACACAGCGAAAAAGCTGTCAAAGAGCGCCCCGATCCCCGCCGCGACGCCACCTCCGAGCGAGACGAACATGATCAGGACGCGGCGATCCATCCGGTCCGATATCCAGCCGATGGGGTACTGCAGCAGCAGCCCGCCCACATAAATCGCCGCGATAAAGGTCGAGATCTGGGCAACCGTCAGCCCCGCCTCGGTGCCATAGACCGCCGCCATACCGAACTGGGCCGAGAACACGCCACCCAGAAAGAACACTCCGACACACCCAAGCGGAGAGATCTGAAAGAGCTCACGCAGGGTCATCGCCTTGGTGGTCTCGAACGCCGGTGTCGGGTTGATTGACAAAAGGATCGGCGCAAATGAGATCGAGACGAGCACCGATGGGATGATGAACAGGATGAACCCGCCGGGATCGCCCATTGTCACAAGGCCTTGCGCCGCCGTGATCCCCGCCATCTGCACAATCACGTAAAGCGACAGCGCCTTGCCGCGATTGGTGTTGTCGACCGAGTTGTTCAACCAGCTCTCGGCCGTCACGTAGACGCCGGAAAAGCAAAACCCGATCAGCACCCGCAGGACGGCCCAGGCCCAGGGATCGGTGATCGCGGGAAAGAGGATCAGCGCGGCGGACACAAAAGATCCAAGAGCAGCAAAGACCCGGACATGCCCGACCCGGCGGATCAGCTCTGGGGCCATGCGCGAGCCCCCAAGGAAGCCCACAAAGTAGGCCGACATGACGATCGACATCTGGAAGGTCGAAAACCCTTCGAGCCCGCCCCGGATCCCCAGAAGCGTGCCTTGCATGCCGTTGCCCAGCATCAGCAACAAGAGCCCCAGAAAGAGGGCCCAGGATGCACCCAGAACCTGTATCATCTGCCATGCCCCTTACTTGGCAGCTGCTCTGACCCGCTTAGCTTGCGGGATTCGTTTTGTCGGTTCTTGTTGCGACGTTGCGGGGTCGCGTTCAACCTTTGGGAAACAGGATTGATGCGTCTCCGTACGAGAAGAAGCGATATTCCGCCGCGATAGCATGGGCATAGATGGCCATGATCCGCTCACGCCCCATAAGTGCTGAAACAAGCATCATCAATGTGGACTTGGGCAGATGGAAATTCGTCATAAGCGCATCGGCGATCTGGAACTGAAAGCCGGGTGTTATGAAAATGTCCGTGTCGCCCAGCCAGGACGCCAATGCCCCGTCACGCTGTGCCGCACTCTCGATCAGGCGCAGGGCCGTGGTGCCCACCGGAATGATCCGCCCGCCTGACGCGCGCGTGGAATTGATCTCGTCTGCGGCTGTTTCGGTGATCTCGCCCCACTCGGCATGCATCTTGTGGTCGCTGATATCGTCGACCTTCACTGGCAGGAACGTGCCCGCGCCGACGTGCAGTGTGACGTAAGTGGTTTGCACGCCACGGGCGGCCAGCGCCGCCATCAAGGCCGCGTCGAAGTGCAACGATGCCGTTGGCGCGGCCACGGCCCCAGTCCGTTTGGCCCAGATCGTCTGATAATCTTCCCGATCCTGCGCGTCCGCACGGCGCTTGGCCTCGATATACGGCGGCAGCGGCATTGCCCCGCTGGCCCCCAGTGCGGCGTCGAAATCCTCACCGGCGAGGTTAAACGCCAGCGTCGCCGCGCCATCCGCCCTATCGGTAACTGTCGCTGACAGATGATCCGAGAAAACAATGACTTCGCCGGATCGCACCTTTTTCAGCGGTCGCAGCAATGCCCGCCAGGCGCCGTCTGGCAAGGGCTCAAGCAATGTCGCCTCCACCCGCGCCTGCGTTTCGCCCTCAGCCCCGATGCGGCGGCGCACCCCGGACAGGCGCGCGGGGATCACCCGTGTATCGTTCAGAACCAGCAGGTCGCCGGGCCGCAGGACATCGGGCAGGTCGAATACGTGCCGGTTCGCGATCCCGTCCCCCTGCGCCACCAGCAGGCGCGCGGATGATCGTGGCCGCGCCGGCCGGGTCGCGATCAAATGCTCCGGCAGATGGAAGTCAAAGTCAGACAGCTTCATGGATCGCCGCGCACATCCTCGGCCGTCGGGATCTGGCGACGGCGCGCTTCTTCACTGCCGGGTGGAGCGCCGCGCAATATCTCGCGCAACATACCCGGGGCGAGGATCGACAGCGGGTTGACCGACACGCGCGGGTCATCGGCATCGCCAGTGACGCGAAAGGTAAAGCCAAACAGCCCCTCGCCCCGCCGCGTCAGCACCTGACCAACGGCGTTTAGAAGATAGATTGGCGAAATCACGCCTTGCATATTCAACACCTCATTGGCGATGTCGAAGGTTCCGTCCAGCGACACGCCGAGCGACGCCCCCACCGCCGATCCCTGGTTGAGCGTCAGAGCCTCGGGCGTGAGCGTAAAGCGCCCCTCAATCGTATTGAACAGGATGCCGGGGCCCTGAAGCTGGTCGATCAGGCCAACGACGCTGATCGCGTCAAGCAGGTCTGCAATCGCGGGCTGGTCGCGCAGGCGCGCGGATGAGATCGACAGACGCCCGTCGAACCCCTCCTCCTCGGCACGGGGCGCCAGCACAAGGTCCAACTCACCGCCTGCAAGCGTTCGAAAGATGCCAGCATCCCGCAACGCGGCCCCGGCATCGTCGGACAGAACCCGGATGGCCGAGCGTCCCCGCTGCGGCACCAGCGCGCCCCGAACCGGCGTCCTCCCCCCAAGCCGCCCTTCAAACTCACCGTCCAGGCCTGCCCCGGCGGTCAAGCGTGCGGTGAACGGGCGCAAGATGATCCCATCCTCGACCACGAGTTCATCAAGCGCCAGTTGGATCGGCACACGTTGCCCGGTCGACTGGCCCTGACTTTGGGAAAGACCGCGCAGATCAAGACGCCCCCCCGACAGGATCACAGTCGGCGGCACGCCCGCCCCACGCCCTTCCAGGCGCACGGGCGCCGACAGCCAATCGCCGACGCGCAGGGTTTGAAAATTGGCCGCCTCCAAGGCACCCCCTGCGCCGAGCGACACAACGCCCTCTGCCTCAAGCCCGGCACCGGCCAGGCGCACCCGATCAATCTGCACCTCCGGCGCAAAGCTGCCCGAAATCGACAGGCTCCCCGCGGTGTTCGACGGCTTGGTCCAGCCGATGGTGCCAAGTTGCACACCCGCACCGCGCAGATCCGAGTTCAGGTCAAAGGCGACCGGCCCGTCGCGCGGGACTTCGAGCTGGACCAACGCCTCGGCCCGACCCGAGACGGTTCCCGGCGGCAGATTGATCCCAAACGTGTCCAGAAACACCTGATCGAGCCCGATACGCGCATCCACGCGGCTGACATCCCCCGCTCCGGCCACAAGGGATTGGCGCCAGACGGCATCGACCGGCACCCCATCCAGCGTCGCAAGCCCCGCAACCTCAACCTCGTTTGAGCGGACGCGCACATTCAGCGACTCCCCGGCCAGCAGCCGGTTCGGAACCAGGGTGTCGGACGTGAAGCCCGTCAGCTGACCTGCGACATCGAAGGCGACATCCTCAACCTTGATGTCCTTGGCGAGGCGAAAGAGGATCTTGGCCTCAACCGCGGCGGCGGCCGCGGCCAGATCCGCCGTGCGCCCCGATTTCTCAAGGATCCGGAACGGGTGGTTGTCCAACGCCGTCAGCACAGAGGCAAGTTGCCCGGTACCGCGCAGATCAAGCTCGGCCATCGGGATTTTTTCACTGACATCCAGAATGGCCAGCGTTGATCCGGTGAAGTCGATGGGGCGCTGCCCCGCAGGCCGCACCTGCCCGGCCTCAAGCCGCATGGCATAACGCCCGTCGACCAAAGCCGCGTGCCCCGCCCCGCCGGTCACGATGGGCATATGGGGCATGTAGCGCACCGAGGCGTCCTTGAAATCAAAGCTGAACCCGGCACGAGGCCGCAGCTCGGGCGCCAGCCGCAGGGAGGCGACGATATCGGTCAGCTCACCCGACAGCACGTTTCTGGCAAGCCACGCCCGGGTGGGCGGCAATGCCGCGGGCGGCCAGAGCCCCATAAGCTGCTCCGGCGTCATTCGGTCACCGCTCAGGTCCACATCGACCTTCCATCCCGCGTCATCGGCACCGACGCGTCCCTCAGCGGCCAACCGATCCTCGCCCGCAAGCAAGACTGCCTGACCAAGATCAAGCTCAAAGGGATCGAGCCGCATCCGGAAATCCGCCATTCCCGCATCGAACAACACCGGGTCGCTGAACATACCGTCCGGTGTCAGCGCGATCTCTTCAAACTGCATCTGCCCCAGCAGCGACTGCGGCCACCCATCGGTGAAGTCCCGCAGATAGGCATGCCCTGCCCCGACGACCTGCAACGCTTCGCTTTGGACACTGAGTTCCGAGAACGCGATCCGCTGTTCCTCTGGGTCATACTCCAGATAGGCCCGCGCCGAATTGAACGGCACCGGGCGCACACCAACCGCGGGCTGCAAAGCGCCGCTGTCGATCTCCAGCGTTGCGGCGAGCCGATCGATTGCGCCATCGCCTGTCAACACCGTGCGGATCGCGCCGGACACAGGCGCATCGAGGACGCCCAGATAGGACAAAGCCGGCGATTGCAGCGCGATATCCTGGGCGGCGGCGTTCGAAAACTGCATGCCGACGGCGGCACCGGGCGCTCCTTTGTTCGACACAAACGAAAGCTGCACTTCCGCCAGGTCCTCGGTGCCGTTGAACACTTCGGACACAACGGTAACTGAGACGCTGTCGGCATCGTTGATCAGCCGCAGGGTGCCATCGGTGACCTGCCACACCCGCCCCGATCGGGCATCTTCAAGCGAGATCGTCAAATCGCTGGCGTCCAGCCGTGCGATATTGGCCAGCGGCGCCTGGGCAAACATCGCGTCGACCAAGCCCACGGCATTGGCCATATCGGCCATGGCGGGTGTCGCCCCCTCACCAAAGCTGACGGCAAAGGTGCCATCAACGCTGCGCCGCACGGTGATCTGAGCGCCGGAAACCTGCAAATCCGAGGGAACGACCTCTCCCCGCATCAGCTCTGGCAGGGACAGCGCGGCACGCACTTCGTTCAGCGTGGCAATCCGGACATCGCGCGCATCGAACAACGCAACGTTCCGCAACCTGACTTGCGGGATGCCCGTCCGATCAACTTCGACAATCGTCTGGCCCAGTGTCGCACCACTGTCACCAAGCCCGCGGTTGAGCCGCTCTTCGATTTGCGCGGTTGCCCATGCGGGCAGAACGACAAGACGCCCCGGCAAGGTAATCGCTAACAATCCCGCCCCGGCGACCAGCACCAGAAACACCACCGCCAGCCACCGCACGGGGCGGCGGCGGGGGCGCGGTTCAACGCTGGTCTCGCTCTCGGTCATCTCTGCCTAGGGCCAATTCAGATGGCGTCTTTATCTTCGTTACTTCCGGACTAAAACGAAATTGCACCGCAATGTCATCCCGGAGACCGACACATGATCGAGATTGGCCAATCCGCCCCCGATTTCACCCTACCCCGCGACGGTGGAGACAGCGTTACGCTCTCTGATCTGCGTCCCAAAGCTGTGGTTCTTTACTTTTACCCCAAAGACGACACCGGCGGCTGCACAAAAGAGGCGATTGCCTTTACCGAGCAATTGGGCGCCTTCGAAGCGGCGGGTGCCGTCGTTTACGGCCTGTCGAAAGACACCGTGGCCAAGCATGACAAGTTCATCGCAAAGCATGAACTGGGCGTCCCGCTTCTGTCAGATGCCGAGAGTGACGTGTGCGAACGGTATGGCACCTGGGTGGAAAAAAGCATGTATGGCAAGAAATATATGGGCATCGAACGCTCGACCTTCCTGATCGATGGCGAAGGCACGGTGCGCGAGGTTTGGCGCAAGGTGAAGGTGCCGGGCCATGCGGATGCGGTGCTGGCCGCGGTAAAGGCCCTGTGACGCCCCTGGCCCAGATGGCGGTGGAGGTTCTGACCACCGCCGCTGGCCGCCAAAAGACCGCGCTGTCCCGACAGCACGCCGCAACCTGGCAGACCTTGCGCGCCAAAGGCGAAATGCCCGCGGTCGGGCGTGCCACGCCGCCCCCGCACCCGGCGCGTCCGGACGCGCCCCAGCTGCTGTCACCGCGCGACGTGCCCAAACGCAAACCCGGCAGCCCGGCGGGCCGCATTGCCTTGCTGCATGCCGTGGCGCATATCGAACTGAATGCCGTGGATCTGCATTGGGACATTATCGCCCGCTTCGCGCATATCCCGATGCCGCCCGGTTTTTATGACGACTGGGTCAAAGCCGCGGATGAGGAATCGAAGCATTTCAATCTGATGTGCGACTGTCTTGAAGCCTTGGGCAGCTTTTACGGCGATCTGCCGGCACATGCCGGGATGTGGCGTGCGGCGGAAGACACGGCAGAGGATTTCATGGGGCGGCTTGCCATCGTGCCCATGGTGCTTGAGGCGCGGGGGCTCGACGTCACCCCGGGCATGATCGAGGTTTTCGACCGGGCAAACGAACACCAAGCAGTGGAAGCGCTGCGCACCATCTACGCCGAAGAGGTGGGGCACGTCGCCTACGGATCGAAGTGGTTTCATTTCCTGTGTGGTCGCGAAAACGCCGATCCCCGCGACGTTTTCCACAGACTTGTCCGCACCTATTTCCACGGCGGCCTCAAACCGCCGTTCAATGATGAGAAACGCGCCGAGGCCGGGATCCCGCCCGACTTCTACTGGCCGTTGGTGGAAACGGCGGAAACATAAGCGAAATTCCGCCTGCGGCGTTGCGCGCGTGACACCGCCGCGCACGCGATATTCATACTTCTTGCTCCGGCAATGCCGGGAAGTTATGCACATAGAACATCTTTGGCGTTCAGGACGGTGCGCCAGAATTAAGAAAGCTGCAGGCAACACAGGACGTGACTTTGGGCAAAAGGATCGTGCACCGACTTCACGCGCGCATCGAGCGGGCATTTCCGGAACAGCGGGTCTTCCTGCGCTCAGACGGCGAAACGCGGTTCATCCGGTTGACCTCGACCACCCAGTTCATCGCCATTTCCGGCGGCGCCGTTGTCATCGGCTGGACCATCGTCGCCTCGGCCATCCTGTTCATGTCAAGCCTTGGCGCCGGCAATCTGCGGGACCAGGCGCTGCGCGAACAAGCGCTTTATGAAGACCGCCTGAACCAGCTGTCCGCCGACCGGGACGCGCGCACCTCGGATGCCGCTGCGGCGCATGAACGCTTTGCGCTGGCAATGGCCGAGGTTTCGGCCATGCAGTCCCGTCTGCTCGCCTCGGAAGAGCGCCGCAAAGAGCTTGAGAAGGGCACGGAAGCCCTGCAGGCCACGCTGCGCAGCGCGATCGGCGAACGCGACGCGGCGATGACACGCGCCGATACGCTTCAAGCCGAACTGAACGAGACGGCCCAGTCCGTGGCGCCCGAGTTTCTGCAGACCGAAGAACTGGCGGCCACGGTCGACTTTCTGACCGACGCCCTGTCCAGCACCGCCGCTGCACGAGACGAGATTGTGGCAGACACCGCTGACGCGATGGCCCATATCGATACGCTCGAGCTTGAGCGCGAGTTGATGGCGGAGCGGAACGAACGGATCTTTTCACAGCTTGAAGAGGCTGTAAGTGTCTCACTCGCCCCGCTGGATGAGATGTTCAACGCCGCGGGCCTCCCCGCGGACAGCATCATCGAAACTGTGCGACGCGGCTATTCCGGCCAAGGCGGCCCGCTTACCCCGCTGACCTTTTCGACCAGAGGCACGGACGAGATGCCCGACGCCGAGATGGAGCGGGCCAATGCCATTCTCGAACGGCTCGACGCGCTGAACCTCTACCGTATCGCAGTTGAAAAGACCCCGTTTTCGGAACCGGTGCGCGGGACGTATCGCTATACCAGCGGGTTTGGCCCGCGCCGCGACCCGATCAATGGCGAGCGCCGCATGCACAACGGCACCGACTTTGCCGCCCGCCATGGCGCCCCGATCTATGCCACGGCCGATGGCACGGTGATCAAGGCCGGTTGGGCCACGGGATATGGGCGTATCGTCACGATTCGCCACGATTTCGGGATTGAGACCCGATACGCACACCTGTCAAGAATCCGGGTGAGCGTCGGCGATAGGGTCTCGCGCGGGGACCAGATCGGTGATATGGGGAACTCTGGACGATCCACCGGCACTCACCTCCACTACGAGGTGCGGATTGACGGCGAGCCCGTGAACCCGATGAAATTCATCAAGGCAGCGAGAGATGTTTTCTAAAAGCAGAGTGAACGACCCCGGCGCATCACCCGAGGCCAAACCGGAAACCCCAAAAACTCCAGAGGCAAAGAGCACCAAGCCCATGACAGATTTCTCCCCCTCTACCCCGAAAGAAAAAGCCCCTGCATCGGTCTTGTCGAGCGATCTTAAGATCCACGGCAACCTGACGACGGCTGGCGACATCCAGATCGAAGGCACCATCGAAGGCGATATCCGCGCCCACCTGCTCACCGTTGGCGAAAGCGCTACAGTGAAGGGCGAATGCATTGCCGACGACGTGATCGTGAATGGCCGGGTTGTCGGCAAGGTCCGCGGCCTGAAGGTACGTCTGACCGCCACGGCACGGGTAGAAGGCGACATCATCCACAAAACCATCGCGATCGAAAGCGGTGCACACTTTGAAGGCTCGGTGCAGCGGCAGGAAGATCCGCTTGGCGGCGGCAGCTCGGCCAAGCCCAAGCCCGCAGCGGCCCCGACGGCCAGTTCCAGCGCCAGCGCAGCGGCGGCCGCGTCGCCTGCCAAAGCCTGAGCGGCGCACCAGAGATAAGCCACCAACAGACGCCGCGGTCCTCCGCGGCGTCTCGCTTTGATGCCGCCTTTTGTGCGGAACGGGCCCGCAAGCGGGTCCTCTACGCCGCGATCCTTGCCTCGGCGCTGGGGTTCATAGACGGCACGATCGTCTCCATCGCCATGCCGACGATCCGCGACAGCTTGGGCGCCACGCTGAGCCAGGCGCAATGGATCAGCAATGCCTACATGCTCCCGCTTTCGGCCCTGATCCTTGCAGGCGGCGCGCTGGGGGACCGCTTCGGGCTGAGCCGGGTCTTCTCGATCGGCATCGGTATCTTCATCGTCGCTTCCCTGATCAGCGCCGCGGCACCCACGCCCGAGGCACTGATCGCCGCCCGCGCGCTTAAGGGCATTGGCGCCGCGATGATGGTGCCTGGATCGATGGCGCTGATCTACCGCGCCTACCCGCCCGACGAACGCGGCCGGGCGCTCGGCATCTGGGCCGCTGCGTCAGCTTTGACCACCGCGCTCGGCCCGATCCTTGGCGGCGTGCTGATCACCGCGGCAGGGCCCGAGACGTGGCGATGGCTCTTTGCCGTCAACCTGCCGCTGGGCCTTCTTGCGATCTGGCTGCTTGCGGGCGCGGTGGAAGAGGACCGTACCGCGGCCGAGAAGGGCATCGATTGGCTTGGGGCGGTCTTGATCACCGCCGCCTTGGGCCTGATGGCCTGGGCGCTCACAGATGCCGGGCCCGGCCAGTTCTCCCTCTTCGGTTTGGCAGCGCTGGCCCTTGTCCTTTTTGCCGTGTGGGAGGCGCGCAGTGCGCACCCAATGCTCCAGCTTGGCCTCTTCACCAATACCACCTTCAGCGCAGCCAACATGGCCACCTTCTGCCTGTATTTCGGGCTGTCGGCGGTGTTGTTTTTCCTGCCGATGACGGTGATCACCGCCTGGGACGTGACCGAAGCCGAAGCTTCCGCCGCCTTTGTGCCCGTCACCGCCGCGATTGCACTGCTCTCGACCCGCATGGGCAAGCTTGCCGATACGCACGGGCCAGGCACCCTCATCGGCACAGGCGCGGCGGTGGTGGCCCTCGCCTATGCCGGTCTCGCCCTCACCGCGCCGTTGCAGGCGTTCTGGGGCGCTGTCATCCCGTTTATGTGCGTGATGGGCTCAGGCATGGCGTTGATCGTCGCCCCCCTCTCCGCCGCGGTCATGGGCGCTGTGCCAGACAACCAGGCCGGGGCAGCATCGGGCGTGAACAACGCGGTCAGCCGGGTTGCGGGGCTGGTCGCAGTGGCGTTGATGGGCGGTGTTGCGGCCAATGCCTATGCCGTTGGCGGTGGGCCGGACAGCTTCGGCGCCCCGTCAGAGGCTGCAGGCCATGCCGCGGCCACCACAGCCGCCTTCGCCCGCATCGCCTGGATCACCGCCGCGATGTCGCTGGCGTCCGCTGCCATTGCCTTTGCCGGGATCCGCCGCCCTCAGATCGGGTGATAGAGCGTGCGGCGATAGACGTGCCATGTCGCGTGCCCCAGCACGGGCAGCACCACAAACAGCCCCAGAAACAGCGGCAGCATCCCCAAAAACAACAGGCCTGCGATCACCGCCGCCCAGACGAGCATCACGCCAAGGTTCTGCCCCACCGCGCGAAAGCTGACGATCATCGCCGTCACGAAGTCGAGCTCTTTTTCCAGCAGCAATGGCAGGCTGACGATCGTGGCCGCGAACACGAGAAACGCGACCCCGGCGCCCACGGCGACCTGCATGGCAAGCATGGTCAGGCCGTTCGACGTCAACAGCGCCTCGTAAGAGCTTGAAATGTTAGTCAGGGTCGAGAGCCCCATGAACAGCGCAAAGAGCATGTGGGCAAAGAACGACCAGAACAGGAACACGATCAGCAGGATCGCCCCCATCCACGGGATCTGCCGGGCCCTTTCGCGCGCGACAACGCCCAGGATCTCGGACCAGACAAGCGGCTCATCGCATTCGAGCCGACGGCTCACCTCATAAAGACCAACCGCCGCAAAGGGCGCCACCAGCGGAAAGCCAAGCGACAGCACCAGTGTCCAGACGAATGTGCCCGCGTTGACCAGGATAAGAACGGCACCGACGATCACGTAAAACGCGCTGAAGAACAGGCCATAGGCCGGAGCCGCCCGGAAATCATAGATTCCGGCGCGCAGCGCGCTCCGGATCTCGTGCAGCGTGAGTTGCCCGATCTCCGGGATCGGCGACGCCTCCAGCGGTGCCTCACTCATGGGCCCCTCCTCCTCGCCGACATGATGCCGCCGGGCCCAAACGGGCGTCAACCCGCCCCGTCATCTTGGCCCAAATACTCCGGGGGGCGGCCGCAGGCCGCGGAGCAGCGCCCCAAATCGGCGCCTAGTCGTCGGCCTGCGCCTCAGCCCGGCTTTTTCCGGCGACGTCCAAGGCCAATGTGGCCGCCATGAACGCATCGAGATCGCCGTCAAGCACACCCTTGGTATCGGAGGTCTCGTGGTTGGTGCGCAGGTCTTTCACCATCTGATAGGGCTGCAGCACGTAGGACCGGATCTGGTTGCCCCACCCGGCTTCGCCCTTGGCCTCATGCGCCTCGTTGATGGCCGCATTCCGGCGATCAAGCTCCTGCTGATAGAGCCGCGACTTCAGCGCGCGCATGGCGATATCGCGGTTCTGGTGCTGCGATTTCTCCGAACTGGTGACCACTATTCCCGTGGGTATATGGGTTATCCGCACCGCTGAATCCGTGGTGTTCACGTGCTGGCCGCCCGCGCCCGACGACCGGTAGGTGTCGATCCGGATGTCGCTGGGGTTCACTTCGATCTCGATATTGTCATCGACCACCGGATAGACCCAGACCGACGAAAACGACGTGTGTCGCTTGGCCGCGCTGTCGAAGGGCGAGATACGCACCAAACGGTGGACACCCGACTCTGACTTCAGCCAGCCATAGGCGTTGGGGCCAGAGATCTTATAGGCCGCCGACTTGATCCCCGCCTCGTCCCCGGCGCTTTCGCTCATAAGCTCGACCGAGTAACCGTGCTTGTCTGCCCAGCGAACATACATCCGCGCCAGCATCGAGGCCCAGTCGCAGCTTTCGGTGCCGCCTGCGCCCGCATTGATCTCAAGGAAGGTGTCGTTGCCGTCCGCCTCACCCGACAGCAGCGCCTCAAGCTCGGCCTGCGCGGCGCGTTTGGCCAGCGCCTTGAGCCCGTCCTCGGCTTCGGCCACAACCTCGGCGTCATCCTCCATCTCGCCCAGTTCAATAAGCTCGACGCTGTCGGACAGTTCCTGGCGCATGGACTTGTACCGGTCGACCGCATCCACCAGCATCTGCCGTTCCCGCATCAGCTTTTGCGCACGGTCCGGATCGTTCCACAGATCCGGGTCCTCGGTCATCGCGTTGAATTCCTCAAGGCGATGTTCCGCAGTGTCCCAATCCATCCGCTGGCGGAGCAGCGCGAGGGATTTTTCGATCTCGGCAACGGTGCTTTCGGCTTCGGCGCGCATCTGTGAACTCGCAGTCAGATCAGATGCGGGTGATAGCAACGGCCCCGACGGGCGGCAAGATCAGTAGAGCCCGCCGGACGAGATCGTCCCAAGATTGCGATTGGTCGGGACCTGCACGATGGTACCGGTCACCGTCTCGACGGTGTTGGTTTGCTCTACCGGCTGCACTGCTTCCGGGTTTTCGGGATCAAACAGCGGCAGGTTCGAGCCCATGGCAAAACCGCCATCGAAGGTCACACCAAAGAGCGGCTCTTCCCCCTCGCGGAAGTATTCCGCCACCACATTGTCGCCCACCGCCTCATCTGGCAGCCGTTCGCCCGTGAACCGGTCGATCTTGATGAACCGCCCGCCCGGGGGAACCTCAAACTCGCCGCCGCCGAACTTCTCCGTGGCCTTCTGCATGAAGTCGTTGAAAACCGGCGCGCAGAACCGCCCGCCGCTAGCGCCCCGCCCCAAAGGACGCGGGATATCATATCCGATGTAGCACCCCGCCACGATGTTCGAGGTAAAGCCCACGTACCACACGTCGCGCGCGTCGTTCGTCGTACCGGTCTTGCCGGCGCTTGGCACATCCAGCGTCACCCGGCCCGCCGCCGTGCCCCGTTCGACGACCCCGGTCATCATCGAGGTCAGCTGATAGGCCGTGATCGGGTCCATCACCTGCCGCCGGTTCGACACGATCCGCGGCGCGCGCCCGTCGTCGAGATTGGCGACCTGGCAATCAACGCAGTCGCGGCGGTCGTGGCGGTAAATCGTCGTGCCCCAGCGATCCTGCACGCGGTCGACAAGCGTAGGCTCCAGCCGCTGCCCGCCATTGGCAAACATCGCATAGGCCGCCACCATCCGGTAGAGCGTGGTTTCCTCAGAGCCCAGGGCGTTGGCCAGAAAGCGCCCCATGCGGTCATAGACGCCGAACCGTTCGGCATAGGCCGCAACCGAATCCATCCCCAGCTCTTCCGCCAGCCGCACCGTCATCAGGTTCCGCGATTGCTCGATCCCGGTCCGCAGCGGTGTCGGCCCGTAGAAGCGGTTGGACGCGTTGCGCGGCCGCCAGAGCCCATCATTGGTCTCAACCTCAATCGGCGCATCGATCAGGATCGTGGCGGGGGAGAACCCGCTATCAAGCGCCGCGGCAAAGACAAAGGGCTTGAACGACGATCCCGGCTGACGCGTGGCCTGGGTCGCGCGGTTGAAGACCGAGTGCTGGTAGGAAAACCCGCCCTGCATCGCGATGACGCGCCCCGTGTCGACGTCCATCGCCATGAACGCCCCCTGCACCTCGGGCACCTGGCGCAGGCTCCAACGCGTGAAATTGCCCTCGCTGTCGCCAAGCGCACGCACATGGACCACATCGCCAAGTTCCAGCAGATCGCCCGCAACCTGCGCCTGCCGCCCCAAGGCGCCGTCGCCAAGGTCCTTGCGCGCCCAGGTCACGTCCTCGGCCAAGATGAAATGCCCATCGGCATCGTCTTCGACAGCCTCGATGCCGATCCGGGCCCCGCTTTGTCCCACTTGCAGGACAACGGCCGGGAACCACCCCTCGATATCGCGCGGAACATCCGCACCGGCGAGCGCGGTGCGCCAGCTTTGCTCATCCCCAAGCTGATCGGCGGGGATCTGGATCCCCGTCCCGCGCCAGACACCCTGCTCGCGGTCATAGGTCTCAAGCTGCCGGCGCAGGGCCCGGGCCGCATGGGTCTGCATCTCGGGGTCGAAGGTTGCCCGCACGGTCAGGCCACCGCCAAAAAACTGGCCTTCGCCGAAATCGCGACTCAGTTGGCGGCGGATTTCATCGGTGAAGTAGTCCCGCGGCGGCAGTTGCTGGCGAAACCCTTCGTAGTCGCCGTTCTGCACCGTCAGCAACGGTGCGGCGCGCGCGACCTCCAGCGTGGCCTGGTCGATGTAGCCGTTCTCAAACATCTCGCGCAGAACAAAGTTCCGCCGTGCAATGGCATCTTCCATCTGCCGCACGGGATGCAGATTGCCGGGTCGTTGCGGAAGCGCGCCAAGATAGGCCGCCTCCTCGGGGCTCAACTCGGACAGTGTCTTGTTGAAATAGGTCTGCGCCGCCGCCGTGACGCCATAGCTGTTCTGGCCAAGGAAGATCTCGTTGAGATAGAGCTCAAGGATTTTGTCCTTCGACAGCGTGTTTTCCAGCCGCACCGACAGGATCAGTTCCTTGATCTTGCGCTCGGCGGACCGGTCGGACGACAAAAGGAAGTTCTTCACCACCTGCTGGGGAATGGTCGACGCGCCGCGTACGCGGGCACCCCGCGTCTCAATCGCCTCAATCCCCGCGGCGATGATCCCGCGCGCATCAAATCCGCTGTGCTGGTAAAAGTTCTTGTCCTCGGCCGAGATGAAAGCCGCCTTCACCAGGTCGGGCACTTCCTCGATCGGGGTGTAGAGCCGCCGTTCCTGGCTGAACTCATCGATGATGCGCCCCTCGGCAGAGTAGATCCGGCTGATCGTCGGGGGCGTGTACTGGGCCAGTTGCTCATGATTGGGCAGGTCGCGCCCATACACGTAGAACACGCCACCAATCAGCAGCACGGCCATGATGGCCCCGTTGGTGGCGAGGCTGAACAAACCGCCGAAGAACGAGAGAATAAGCCTAAGCAACGCCGGCACCCCGATACAGATTTCCAAGCGTTATAGGGCCAGCGCTAGAAGGCGTCAAAAGCCTTGGTCGCCGCGCCCGCAGCACGGCGGTTAGTTTCTCACCAGGCGCGCACGCTCGGCATCAGCCGCGGCCCAGTTGCGCAGTGCATCGCGGATGCCATGGGCCGCCTTCAATCGCCACTTCGGGTCGGCAAGGTTCTTGCGATCTGCCGCGCTCGATAAGAAACCGATCTCGATCAGGGCCGACGGGATGTCCGGCGCCTTCAGCACCGAGAACCCGGCCGAGCGTAGGGGCCGCGAGTTCATCGCATCCGTAGCAACGCCGAGCCCCTCGACCAGATGGCGGGCCAGCATATCCGTGCGCGGCTCTGTCTCGCGCCGGGCGATGTCCATCAGGACGAGCGCAATCTCGTCGCCCTGCCCGCTCAGATCGATCCCGGCCAACAGATCGGCCTGATCGTGCCGCTCGGCCAGACGCTGGGACGCAAGGTCCGAGGCCTCATCAGACAACGTGTATATCGTGGCTCCCGTGGCCGTACCCGCATCTTCGGGCAGCGCATCCGCGTGCAGCGACAAGAAGACGTCCGCGCCAGCCGCGCGCGCCAGCGAAATCCGTGTCTCAAGCGGGACGAACACATCTGCATCCCGGGTCATGACAACATCAAAGCCGCCTGCCCGCAGCAACACCTCACGCAGTTCACGCGCGAAGGCGAGCATCAGGTCGGCCTCAACCAGGCCGCCTGCCTCGGCCCCCGGGTCGATCCCGCCATGCCCGGGGTCGAGCATCACGCGCATCGGCCCCCCTGACACAAGTGGCTCGGGCATGGGTGCCGGCATCGGCACGTCCAACGCGAAGATCGCACTGTCGGGGGCGCCCGCACCATCCGCAAACTCGGGGGCCGCCACAGGGCGCAACTGTAACGTCAGCTTCGCGCTTCCGTCCGCGGTGGCGGTGACCAGCTCTGCCGTCTCGACACCCAACGGCGCGGCTAGATCGACCACCATGCGCGACCAGCCCGGCTGAAACACGCCCATGCGCAGCCCGCCGATGCGATCTGACGCGACATCGATGCTGTCGGGCCAGATCACCTCGCTGAAGTCCAGGACAAGGCGGCGCGGATCATCCAGCGTGAACACGCGCCAGGGCACCGGCTGCGACAGCGCCAGCGTCAACGCCACGCCATCTCCCGAATCTCGAACACCGCTCTCGCGCGCATCGACACGCGCCAGCCCGGTCATCTCGGCTTGCACCGGAGACAGGGCCGCGAAAACCGCGGCCACGCAGATCACCAGAATTCGAAGGCTGCTCATTGCCCTGCCTGTTTGTTTTGCCGGACTATAGCGCCCGGCCGCCGTGCCGTGAACCGCCCTTATGCCGCCCGGCGCGCCATATAGGCGGTCAAGCGCGCCAATCCTTCTTCGATATCTGCCGTGGCCCGTGCATAGGAAAACCGCAGCGTGTGCCGTCCGCGCACCGGATCGAAGTCAAGCCCCGGTGTGACCGCAACGCCCGCTCCGTCCAGCAGCTCGGCGGCAAAGGCGCGCGAGTCGTCGGTCACGTTGCTGACATCGGCGTAGATGTAGAACGCGCCATCGGGCGGCGCGAAATGTGCAAAGCCCGCACCCGGCAACCGTTCGAGCATCAGCGCGCGATTGCGTGCGTAGACGCCCAGGTTTTCCTCAAGTTCGGCCTCACACTCCATCGCCGCCAACGCCGCAACCTGCGCGGCATGGGGGGCGCAAATGAACATGTTCTGGCTGAGCCGCTCGATCATCCGAACGTGATCGGCGGGCACCACCATCCAGCCGATCCGCCAACCTGTCATGGAGAAGTATTTGGAGAAGGAATTGATGACATAGGCGTCATCCGTGATCTGAAGCGCCGACACCGCGGGCCGGTCGTATTCGATGCCGTGATAGATCTCATCCGAGACAAACGCCGCACCCCGTGCTTTCGCGGAGTCCACAAGCGCCGCCAGCGCGGGTTGGTCGAGCATCGTTCCCGATGGGTTGGCCGGTGACGCCACGATCAAGCCATCCAGAGCGTCGGGCAGATCGGCCGGCGTCGGTTGGTAGCGGTTGGTAGCCTGGGTCTGAATGCCCACCGGCGTCAGGCTCAGCGCCTTCAGGATTTGCCGGTAGGACGGATACCCAGGATCGCCCAGACTGACCCGCGCACCGGGATCAAAGAGCGCCGTGAAGGCCAAGAGAAACGCCCCTGACGACCCCGCCGTGACCACCACCCGCGCCGGGTCCAGATCAACGCCGTATTTGTCGCCATAGTGCCGCGCAATCCGGGCACGCAGGGCGGGCAACCCGAGCGAGACGGTGTAGCCCAAGGCATCCGTCGCCATCGCCCGCGCCAGCGCCGCACGCGCGCCCTCGGGCGCCGGGGTTCCGGGCTGGCCCACCTCCATGTGAATGATGTGGCGACCCGCGGCCTCGGCAGCGCGGGCAGCCTCCATCACATCCATCACGATGAAGGGATCGACAACGCCCCGCTTTGAGGTTTTCATTCGGCTGCTCCTGTGCTCGACTGCACAGGTGCACGTCTCACCGAGGCAGTCAATGTCAGGACACAGGTTGCTTAACCGGGCCGCAACGATGGCTTTCGCGGCGCTTTTGGCGCTTGCCTTGGCGGTGCCGGCAAGCGCCCGGAGCCTCATCCGCGACGCCGATATCGAATACGCCCTGGCACGCCTGGCCCAGCCCCTGATCGCCGCCGCAGGGATCAATCCCGCCCGCATTACGGTGCTGGTCATCAACGATGACGAGATGAACGCGTTCGTGATGGATGGCCGCGCGGTGTTCCTGAACTCCGGCCTCATCCTGCGCCTGAACAGCGCCGCAGAGCTGCAAGCCGTGATCGCGCACGAGGTTGCGCATATTGCGAACGGTCACATCACGCGGCGTATCGCCAACCGCCAGGCAGCCAGCACCACCGCAGGTATCGCCGCTGCTTTGGGCGTGGCCGCCGTGCTGTCAGGGGATAGCGGGGCAGCGACCGCGGCGCTTTTGGGGGGTACAAACTCGGTCACGCGACGTTTCCTCAGCCACACCCGCGCCGAAGAAGCCGCTGCCGATAACTCCGCCCTGCGCTTCATGGCCGAGGCCGGGATCGATCCGCATGCAATGTCCGATGTGCTCGACCACTTCCGCGGTCAGGAGTCGCTGGTGCCGTCGCGCCAGGACCCGTATGTGCGGGCCCACCCGCTCACTCGTGACAGGATCCGGGCCGTCAAAGGCCTCGCCGCGGCGCTGACGCCGGCCAAACCCGCCGATCCGAATGCCGATTACTGGTTCGCCCGCGCCCAAGGCAAACTTGGCGCCTTCCTGCGCGCCCCGCAGTGGACGCTGCGCCGCGTCGATCGTGGCGACACCAGCGATGTCGCGCGCATGCGCCGCGCCGTTGCATACCACCGCCAGTCCGATGTCAGCGCAGCCCTGGCTGAGATCGATACTCTCGTCGCCGAACGCCCCAACGATCCCTTCTATCACGAGCTGCGCGGTCAAATCCTGTTAGAGAACAGACGGTTCAGCGCCGCTATTCAAGCCTACCAACGGGCGGTCGACCTTGCGCCCTCAAATGCGCTGGTGCTCGCCGGGTTGGGCCAGGCGCTGCTGACGCAAGAGGATGCGGCCAGCACACGCCGGGCGCTGGAGGTATTGGAAACCGCGCGCAGCCGGGATGCGCGCAATCCGCGCGTGATGCGCGATCTGGCGATGGCCTATGCGCGGGTCGGCAACACCGGCATGGCGTCCTTGGCAACAGCCGAACGCTATGCCTTACTCGGCCGCGGTCGCGACGCGCATTTGCACGCTCAACGCGCCGCCGGGGCGCTGCCCACGGGCAGCCCCGGCTGGCGGCGCGCGGAAGATTTGTTAACTGCATTCAAGGATGCCACCTGATGTATGGGAAATACCGAATGCTCCGCCGTTTGATCCTAAGCACGACCACTGCCGCCCTGATGTCGACAACCGCGGCGCAGGCCATCGATTTTGGCGACATGTCCCAGGCCGAACGCGCCGCGTTTCATGAGGCGATCCGGGAATACCTGCTCGAGAACCCGGAAGTTCTGATGGAAGCCATTGCCGTGCTCGAAGCGCGCGAGGCGGAAGCGGCCGAGGCCGCGGCGCTTACCATGGTCAGCGACAATGCCGACGCGCTGTTCAACGACGAGCATTCGTTCATCGGCGGCAACCCGGACGGCGATATCACCGTGGTCGAGTTTATCGATTACCGGTGCAGCTTTTGCCGCCGCGCCCATCCGGAAGTCTCCGAACTCGTCAGCTCGGATGGCAATATCCGCATGATCACCAAGGAGTTTCCGATCCTGGGGGCCGAATCCGTCGAAGCGTCGCGCTTTGCAATCTCCACCCTGCAGAACATCGGACCCGAGGCCTATGTCGCCGTCAACGAAGCCCTGATCACACGCCGGGGCGATTTCACGCGCGCCAGCCTGGAACGGCTCGCGACCAGCCTTGACTTGGACGGCGAGGCCATCCTTGCCGGCATGGATGCGCCGGAAGTTGATGACGTCATCTCCAAAAACCGCGCGCTGGCCCAGGCCCTGCAGATCAGCGGCACACCGACATTTGTCGTCGGCGAACAGATGGTGCGCGGCTACATGCCGATTGATGGCATGCGCCAGATCGTGTCCGAGGAACGCGGGGGCTGACCGCTACTCAGCCGCCTGCTCTGCCGCCGCAGCCTCTGCATCAAGCTCTCCGGCGCGACGCTCAACCTGTTCGACGATGTGATCGATCATCTCATCGTTTGACAGTTTGTGGCTCTGCGCCCCCGCCAGATACACCATGCCCGACCCGGCGCCGCCGCCGGTAAAGCCCACATCGGTCATCAGCGCCTCACCCGGCCCATTCACCACACAGCCGATGATCGACAGGCTCATTGGCGTTTTGATGTGTTCGAGGCGCTGTTCCAGGATTTCGACGGTTTTGATCACGTCGAACCCCTGCCGTGCGCAGGACGGGCATGAAATGATGTTCACGCCCCGATGGCGCAGGCCCAGCGACTTCAGGATTTCGTAGCCGACCTTCACCTCTTCCACCGGATCGGCAGACAGCGAGACGCGGATCGTATCGCCGATCCCCATCCACAGCAGGTTGCCAAGCCCGATGGCCGATTTGATCGTACCCGAGACCAGCCCACCGGCTTCGGTTATCCCAAGGTGGATTGGCGCGTCCGTGGCATCCGCCAGCGCCTGATAGGCAGCGGCGGCCAGAAACACGTCTGACGCCTTGCAGCTGATCTTGAACTCGTGAAAGTCGTTATCTTCCAATATCTTGATATGATCGAGCCCGCTTTCGACCATCGCTTCGGGGCATGGCTCGCCGTATTTTTCAAGCAAGTGCTTTTCCAGCGACCCCGCGTTCACCCCGATCCGGATCGAACAGCCATGGTCTTTGGCCGCCTTGATCACTTCGCGCACGCGATCGGCGTTGCCGATATTGCCGGGGTTGATCCGCAGGCACGCCGCCCCCGCCTCAGCCGCTTCGACGGCGCGTTTGTAGTGAAAATGGATATCCGCCACGATCGGCACCGGGCTTTCGCGCACGATCTCTTTCAGCGCGGCGGTCGAGGCCTGATCGGGTGTCGAGATACGCACGATATCGGCGCCCACATCGGCGGCTGCCTGAACCTGGGCCACCGTGGCTTTGACGTCGGTGGTGTCGGTGTTCGTCATCGTCTGCACCGAGATGGGGGCATCACCGCCCACCGGCACGGGTCCGACATGGATCTGGCGGGAAGTGCGGCGGTAGATGTTCCGCCAGGGTCGCACGTGGTTTATCGACATCTCGATATGCCTTCGGTCACCAAAAGCCTTCGCTTTTCAGAAATAAGCGAGCCGCTCAGCCGTGACAACGCAGAAAGGCCGAACCTTACTCAGAAGCCGCCTCGGCCACCGCGGTAAATCGCGCAAGATCGGCGTCGCTGTCGAGATCGGCGACCTCGTAGGTGTCTGTCACCGCCTCGATGGACAGCGCGACATCGCGCACAACCGACGCGCCCTGTCCAACGGGCCCATAGGTGTCATCACCGACCTGGATATACAGCGAACCCGCATTGCCTGCGCGCAGAACCGGCGGTTCCTCGGTTGCTGGCAGGACAAAGCGTTCGCCCGCATCCAGGATCTTTTCAAACACAACTGTGCCATTCGCCGCACGGACCCGGACCCAGGATGGACGGACCGCGAACAGCACCACGTCGGGCGGCGCCTCTTCGACGACCTGCACTGGCGGTGCCTCGGCTACATCCAGGGGCGGCGGCGGCGCTGGCACAAAGATCGGTGCGGCCTGAACAAGATCGCGGGTATCGTTGGGATCGGTGGCAAAGGCGCCAAGCGATCCAGGCTCAATCGTCGCGATCGGGCCATCACGGGCGGCAAGGACCGGCACATCCAGCGCCTGCGGGCGATAGAGCCGCTCCAACCCCTCTGCCGCCGGGGCCTCTGACAGGGCCGGTGCGTCGGTCGCGCTGTCTTCGTTCACAATCGCGGCTTCCAGCGGATCCAGCTGCGACAGGACAATCGGCGTTTGATCCACCGGCGTGAACTGCACCTTTTGCACTTCCTGGAACACGGCCCAGCCGCCATAGCCAATCCCGGCCACAAGCGCGAGCATCACGGCAATCGACCCGATGGCCCCTGCCTCGATCCCCGAAAGCGGGGCAGCATCGCTGGGAATGAAGGATACACTGGGTTGGGCCAGCGGATCGCGTGCACCCGTGGGATGCCCGCCCTTGGCCGCACGCTTGCGCGCGCCCTTGCCTTTGGTGCCACCCTGCGCTGCAGCGGCGCTATTCGCGCCCGCGAAGTTCCCTTCCTCACAAAACGTCTGATAGGCCCATTCGGGATCAAGCCCGAGATACCGCGCATATGACCGCACGTATCCGGCGATGAAGCCTGGCGATTCAAACGCCGAAGGATCTGCATTCTCGATGGCGGCGATATAGGGTGCTTTGATCTTGAGATCGCGCTGGACGTCCAGCAGCGATTTGCCAAGCGTGGCACGCTCACCCCGCATTATATCGCCAAGGCGAAGCTCAAAATCGTCGAAGCCTTTCGGCCTCTCGACAGCAGCAGCTTTCGGCGTGTCGGAACGCCCGATCATAAGACCTGCCCCATTACAAACCCGTTCCCCAGGCGATGAGAATCGCCACGAGCCTAGTGAAAACACGTTAACACAGGCACTAAGTACCTGCACAGGCGCAAGATTTAGGCGGAAAGTTCGGCGCGGTTTAGAGCACAATGTGACCAAAGCGCGTCCATCGCGCTGACAAGCGCATCTATTTCGCGCGGTCCGTGCACCGGGGATGGGGTGAATCGCAGCCGTTCGGTGCCCCGCGGCACCGTCGGGTAGTTGATCGGCTGGACGTAGATCCCAAAGTCTTCAAGCAGCATGTCCGACAGCCGCTTGGTGTGGACCGGATCGCCCACCATGACCGGCACGATATGGCTGCCGTGATCGATGATCGGCAGGCCCAGCCCCTTGAGCCGCATCTTCAGAATGCGGGCCTGAAGCTGATGCGCCTCACGCACTTCTGGGTGCGCCTTCAGATAGTTAACCGACGCCGCGGCGCCCGCGGCCACAGCCGGGGGCAAGGATGTCGTAAAGATAAAGCCCGGCGCATAGGACCGGATTGCGTCGCACATCTTGGCGCTCGCCGCGATGTAGCCGCCCATCACGCCATAGGCCTTGGCGAGCGTCCCGTTGATGATGTCGAGTCGTGCCATCAGCCCGTCGCGTTCGGCCACGCCTGCCCCCCGCGGTCCGTACATGCCGACCGCGTGCACCTCGTCGATATAGGTCAGCGCACCGAACTCATCGGCCAGGTCGCAGATCTGCGCAATCGGTCCGAAATCCCCGTCCATCGAATAAATCGATTCGAATGCAATGAGTTTTGGCGCTGCCGGGTCGTCGGCAGCCAACAGATCACGCAGATGGTCGACGTCGTTGTGACGGAAGACGCGCTTGGTGCCGCCGTTCCGACGAATGCCTTCGATCATCGAGGCATGGTTCAACGCATCGGAATAGATGATCAGCCCGGGAAACAGCTTGGCCAGCGTCGAAAGCGTGGCGTCGTTTGCGATATAGGCCGAGGTAAAGACAAGCGCCGCCTCTTTGTGGTGCAGATCGGCCAAGGCCGCTTCAAGGCGTTTGTGATAGACGGTGGTGCCCGAGATATTGCGCGTGCCGCCCGAGCCTGCGCCGGTGGCATCCAGCGCCTCGTGCATCGCCTCCAGAACGACCGGGTGCTGTCCCATGCCCAGATAGTCGTTGCCGCACCAGACCGTGACCGGCTGGTCCGTTCCGTCGGGCTTGCGCCACATCGCGTGGGGGAAGTTTCCTTTGCGGCGTTCAATGTCGATGAACGTCCGATAGCGGCCTTCGTCATGCAGGTTTTGCAGTGCGGTATCCAAATGTGCGGTGTAGTCCACCGTCTGATCTCCCTTACCCATCGACGTCGTGTCAGATCTCACTGCTCAAAAGACACCGCGATATATATCGCGGCTCTGATTTAGATCAATTCCAGGAAGGTGCGGCATCTAGACAGCAGCCGGGGCCCTGCTACGGTCCGCCGACGGACCACAGCCGGAGCCCCAAATGAGCCTTGAAGACGTCCTTGCCAAGATCGATGCAGACCTGCCCGCAGCGACCGATAGGTTGCTGGAACTTCTTAAAATCCCATCGATTTCCACAGACCCGGCCTATCACGATGCCTGCAACGACGCGGCCGATTGGCTGGTGCGGGACTTGGCAACACTGGGAATCGAGGCCGCCAGCCATCCGACACCGGGAAAACCGATGGTCGTCGGCCATGGCGGCAGCGGCGGACCGCATCTTATGTTCTACGGGCATTACGACGTACAGCCCGTCGATCCGCTGGCGCTGTGGCATCGCGATCCGTTTGACCCCGCGCTCGAAGACACTTCGGCCGGCAAGGTGATCCGCGGTCGTGGCAGTGCCGATGACAAGGGCCAGCTCATGACCTTTGTCGAAGCCTGCCGGGCCTGGATCGCCGTCCACGGCACCCTGCCCTGCCAGCTGACATTCTTCTTTGAGGGTGAAGAAGAGTCCGGTTCCCCGTCACTGATCCCCTTCCTCAAAGAGCATGCCGACAACCTGCGCGCCGATCTCTGCCTGATCTGCGACACAGGCATGTTTGACCCCAAGACGCCCGCGATCACGACCATGCTGCGCGGGATGCTGGGCGAAGAGATCGTGATTACCGCATCGGACAAGGACCTGCACTCCGGCATGTATGGCGGCCCTGCGATCAATCCGATCCGCGTGCTGTCGCGCATCATCGCGAGCCTTCATGATGACGCGGGCCGGGTCACGGTGCCCGGCTTCTACGACGGCGTCCCTGAACTGACACCCGAATTGAAGGCGCAGTGGGACGGGCTTGGGTTCGACGCAGACGGCTTTCTGGGCGCCGTCGATCTGAGCACCCCAGCGGGTGAGGCAGGTCGCAGCGTGCTTGAAATGATCTGGTCCTGCCCAACCTGCGAGGTTAACGGGATCGATGGTGGTTATACGGGCGATGGCTTCAAGACCGTTCTGCCGTCCAAGGCCAGCGCAAAAATCAGCTTCCGCCTTGTGGGCACGCAGGACCCGCTCGCAATTCGGGACGCGTTCCGGAAGATGGTCACCGATCAACTGGCCCCCGACTGCACGGTTGAGTTCATCGACCACGGCGCCTCGCCGGCCAGCGTGATGCCCACGGACGCGCCCGCATTTGAACAGGCCCGACAGGCCCTGTCCGACGAATGGCCCCGCCCCGCCGCCTTCATCGGGTCAGGCGGATCGATCCCAATCGCCGGATACTTTCAGGAGATCCTCGGCGTGGATTCGATGCTCATCGGCTTTGGCCGCGATGACGATCAGATCCACAGCCCGAACGAAAAATATGACCTGGAGAGCTTTCACAAAGGCATTCGCAGCTGGGCCCGCGTGCTCGCCGCGATGACTTGAGATATGCCGGGGTGCGAAGGATGATGGCGCGGTTGACGGGGCTCGAACCAGCGACCCCCGGCGTGACAGGCCGGTACTCTAACCAACTGAGCTACAACCGCGCGCGGCGTCGGGGCGATGGACAAGGCAGCGGTGGCGCGGTTGACGGGGCTCGAACCCGCGACCCCCGGCGTGACAGGCCGGTACTCTAACCAACTGAGCTACAACCGCTCACTGCCCGTCCGGAACATGTACCGAACGTGAAGGGCGTTCTAGGCGCACCCCCCCGCCCCGTCAAGCGCGATTGCGGGGCGGCGCGGCGCAAATCTCAGCGCAATGCCCCCTGGGCCTGGAGCGCCTCGAATTTGGCCTGATCGAACCACCAATAATCTTCGCCGCGATTGAACGGCGGCTTTGTCTCGGGGCGCCCAAACACATCCCAATAGGCCAACCAATGCGCCCCTTTGGTCCATTGCGGCACCCAGATGTGTTTCGATCGCAAAACCCGGTCGAGCGCCCGCACCCGGGTTTCCATGATCTCGCGGGTCTCGGCACTGAGCACGGCATCGATCATCTCGTCCACGACGGGGTCCGCGACGCCGGACAGGTTGAACGAGCCGGGCCGATCCGCCGCCTGCGATCCGAACAGGGTTTTGAGCTCTTGCCCCGGGCTCAGCGACAGAACAAAGCGCGCGATCGAGATGTCGTAGTCAAAGTCTTCCTGCCGCTGCTGCATCTGCGCGCTGTCGATCCGGTTCCACGACGCATCAATCCCCGCCCGCTGCATGTTCTCGACAAAGGGCAGGTTGATGCGCTCAAACGCGGGGCTGTCGTCCACAATCTCAACCGACAGGGTCTCACCCTCTGCATTGCGGCGCAGCCCGTCCTCTCCAACAAGCCAGCCTGCTTCGTCCAGAAGCGCCGAGGCTTGGCGCAGCGCGTTGCGATCAAGGGGACGAGCACCGCTGACAATGGGAACGAAGGCCGGCTCAGAGAACACATCTGGGTCCAACCGGTCGCGGTACTGCTCAAGAAACGCCAGTTCGTCGCCTGTGGGCATGGTTTCGGCCTGCATCACGGAGTTTTCCCAAAAACTGTCTGTCCGCCCATAGAGCCCGTAAAACAGCGTCTCGTTTGTCCATTCAAAGTTGAAGAGCATCCCGATGGCCTGACGGACGCGGATGTCCTGAAACTTGGGCCGGCGCAGGTTGAGCCAATAGCCCTGAGCCCCCGACGGTCGATTGTCGGCCAACACGTCTTGAACGACCCAACCATTGTCGAGCGCGGGAAAATCATAGCCGGTGGCCCAGATCGCTGACGTGAATTCCTCGTGGAAGAGGTATCCACCGGACTTCAGCGCCTCGAACGCGGCGGTGTTTTCGGCAAAGTACTCGTAGCGCATGCACTCAAAATTCTCGCGCCCGATATTCACCGGCAAATCTGCGCCCCAGTAGTCGGGGTTGCGGCAATAGGTGATCGAGCGCCCCGGATCGACATCGTCCACCACGTACAGGCCCGATCCGACGGGTGGATCGAGCGTCGAGTCTTCGAAGGTGACGGTCTCATAGTAGTGTTTGGGCAGGATCGGAAAGTTCCCGACCTCCGCGATCAGATCCCGCGTCTGCGCCCCTTCGGCGAAGGACACCTTGACCCGGTGCTCCCCAAGAATTTCCGTGCTTTCAACATCTTCGAGCAGGATTTGAAAGCGCGGAGAGCCATCGGTCTGAATGGCCTCGATGGTAAAGGCAATGTCTTCTGCCGTAATCGGCACGCCATCGGAAAACCGGGCTTCGGGTCGCATGTTGAAGATCACCCAGCTCCGGTCTGCCGGGTATTCGATACTTTCGGCGACCTCGCCATAATAGCTGTCGGGCTCATCCCAGGCGCGCACCAGAAGCCGATCATAGATCCGCAACAGCCCCTGCGCCGGTTCCCCGGCCAGGATGAAGAAGTTCAGACTGTCAAAGGTGCGCGACGCACCCGTGCCGCGAAAGCTGATCGTGCCGCCGATGGGCGCATCGGGGTTCACATAGTCGAAATGGGCAAAGTCGGGGGGATATTTCAGATCTCCAAAGCTTGAGATCCCGTGGCTGACCGTGACATCGTTTGCAAGAGCAGGTCCCGTGGCCATCACAAGCGCAACGGCCGCACCCCAAAACTTTCCCATGGCTTTCCTCCGCAGTGGTTTCGCGAAAGATAGTCCGATTTCTGTCCCACGCTAGACACGAGGCCGTGGGGCGCCAGGCTGGGCGGGCACCCCACGGCCCGGCGACTATTTTTCGGGCAGCGGAATGAACTCTTGGTCATCACCCGCAGGCAGGCTGAAGCGACCATTGGCCCAATCCTCACGCCGCCACGCCTCCTTGGCCTCGTCAATCCGCTCTTTCGAAGAGGCCACGAAGTTCCACCAGATGTAACGCGGCCCTTCCAGCGTCTCGCCGCCCAGCAACATCAATCGCGCGCCCCGCTCACCCGCGGTGAGTGAGATACGGTCGCCCGGGCGGAACACCATCATCTGGCCGGACTCGTAGGTTTCGCCGGACACCACCACAGAGCCTTCGACGACATAGACACCCCGGTCTTCGTGATTGTCCGGCAGCGGGATCTTCGCCCCGGCCTCAAGAACCGCGTCGGCATAAAACATCTCTGAGGCCACATTGACCGGTGCGCGTTCGCCGTAGGCGTCGCCCAGGATCAACCGCACCTGTTTACCCTCGCCTTCCATGAACGGAAGCGCGTCAACGCCGGCATGTTGAAACTCGGGCGCGCGATCCTCGTGATCTTTGGGCAGGGCCACCCAGGTCTGGATGCCAAAGAACGGCATCGGCGCGGACTGCGTCTCATCATCGGTGCGTTCCGAATGGGTGATGCCGTGGCCGGCCACCATCCAGTTCACAGCGCCCGGTTCGATCCAGGCGTCGGTGCCCAGGCTGTCGCGGTGATGCATGCGGCCAGAATAAAGGTAGCTGATCGTGGCCAGTCCGATATGCGGATGCGGGCGCACGTCAAGGCCCTTGGTCGGCAAAAACTCTGCCGGGCCCATCTGGTCAAAGAAGATGAATGGCCCGACCATCTGACGTTTGGGTGCTGGCAAGGCCCGCCGCACTTCCAGCGCGCCCAGATCGCGGGCACGGGGGATAATCAAGGTCTCGATGGCGTCGACGGCGTCACCGGTGGGACAATCGGGATCAAGAGAGGGGTTCCAACTCATCGCGTGGCTCCTTCGGCTGCGTTGAATATGCACATAACCCACCACAATCACGATACCACTCTCTATTTGCGCACATGACCTGTGATCGACCCCTCTGTCTTGACCTGCGCGATGCAGTGCCAGACAACCGGGGCAAAGGCGGGAGGCACGCATGTTCGTTCTGGTGGTGGAAGTGGTTGTGAAACCGGGTGCTTTGGAAGACTTCATGCCGCTGATGGAAACCAACGCCCGCGCGTCCCTGGCCGACGAAGTCGGGTGCCATCAGTTCGATGTCGTGGTCCAGCGCGACGACCCGCACCGCATTCTTCTTTATGAGGTCTATGACGACGAGGCCGCGTTTCAAACGCATAAGGAAATGCCACATTACAAGGCCTTCGACATGGCCGCCGCGCCGCTCATGGCTTCGAAATCGGCGCAAGTTTACGATCGCCGCGTTCCCTAACCCGCTACAAAGGACGACCCATGGCCCCCAAATTCGGAACAAGCGGTCTGCGCGGGCTGGTGGTCGAGCTGACCGACCCGCTCTGCGCCGCTTACGCAAAGGCGTTTCTGCAGGGCGCCAAGACAGACGGCACCGTCCTGATTGGCCGCGACCTGCGCGACAGTTCCCCACGCATTGCCGCCGCGGTCGCTGGCGGTGCGGCGCAGGCGGGGCTCAAAGCCATTGACTGCGGCGTCCTCCCCACCCCGGCCCTCGCGCTAGAGGCCACGCGCCGGGGTACTGCGGCAGTGATGGTCACCGGCAGCCACATTCCCGCGGACCGAAACGGGCTGAAGTTCTACACGGCTCTGGGTGAGATCACCAAGGCAGACGAAACCGCCATCGCCGCCGGTGTTGGTGACCTGACGAACGCGCCAGCGCCACCGGCAACGTCCATGGCTCAGGACGAGAGCGCGGTTGCGAACTATGTCGCCCGCTACACCGATTTCTTTGCGCCCGATGCCCTGTCGGGCCTGCGCATCGGTGTCTACGAACACAGCTCCGCCGCGCGCGCTTGCCTTGGCACCATCCTTTCGGCGCTGGGCGCGCAGGTGGTGGCGCTCGGGCGATCCGAAACCTTCGTGCCGGTGGATACCGAGGCGCTGGACCCGGACACGCAGGCCATGCTCGCGGGCTGGGCCAAAGAACACGCGCTGGATGCCATCGTCTCGACAGACGGCGATGCGGACCGGCCGATGCTTGCGGATGCCTCGGGCGCCATTATTCCCGGTGACCGGCTGGGCCCGATGACCGCCCAGGCGCTTGGCGCGCGCACCCTGGTGACGCCGGTCTCGTCAAATACGCTGACCGATGCGATGGACGATGTCACGGTCCACCGCACCCGCATCGGCTCGCCCTATGTGATCGCCGGGATGGAGGCCGCCCAAGCCGATAGCGCCACAGATGTGGTGGGGTATGAGGCCAATGGCGGGTTCCTGATCGGCTTTACGGCGCGGCAAGACGGACGCACGCTTGCCCCGCTGATGACCCGCGACTGCGTTTTGCCGCTGATCGCCCCGCTCGCAAGCGCCCGTTCCCGCGACCTGGGCATCGGCAAATTGAACGCCACCCTGCCCGCGCGCTTCACCGCGGCCGACCGGCTTGTGGGCGTCGCCACCGACAAGTCGCGCGCACTGATCGACGCGCTATTCTCGGGTGCGCCGGTACAGGCGACGCTTTTTGAACCGTTCGGCCCCGCAACGCATGTCGACGACACCGATGGCTATCGTGCGACCTTTGGCGACGGGCTCATCATCCACCTGCGCCCCTCCGGCAATGCGCCGGAATGCCGGGTCTATGTCGAAGCCGGTACGGCGCAGCGCGCGCAGGATGTGCTGAGCAACATGCTCGGACGGGTGCACGCAGAACTCTCCTAAGACGGCAAGAACGCCTGAATTTTCATCAAACCGCCGCCTCTAGTTGCGAATGCGTCGCAACTACATTGACTTTTTGCGAATGCTTCTCAATATTGATCCAAAGTGGAAAGGTTAACCAACCGGTCGTGAGGATTCGCATGTCGTTGAGCCGCCGTTCGTTTATCGCCAGTGCCGCCCTCGTGGCTGCACTCAGCCTGCCAGCCGCGCCAACGCTGGCCGATGAGCCGCTCACCATTGTCGCCACAACCGGCATGATCGCCGATGCCGCGCGCCAGGTCGGTGGCGACCTGGTCGAGGTACAGGCGCTGATGGGCCCCGGCGTCGATCCCCACGCCTACCGCCAGACCCGGTCAGACATCGTGGCCCTTGCCGGTGCTGACCTTGTCTTGTGGCATGGCCTCTATCTCGAAGCGCAGATGGAAGACTTCATGCGCGATCTGGAAACAGAGAACGCGGTCGTCGCCGTGGCCGAAACGCTGCCCGACAACATGCTGCTCGGGCATGACGATTATGACGACAAGTTCGACCCCCATGTGTGGATGAACCCCAACCTGTGGAGCCGGGTCGTTTTGTCGGTGCGCGATGCGATGATCGACGTGCATCCGGACAGCGCCGAGACATTCACCGCCAATGCCGATGCGCATCTGGGCGAGCTGCAGGAGCTTGCGCGCTACACCACCAATGTGCTGAGCTCGGTCCCTGCCGAAAGCCGGGTGCTTCTCTCGGCCCACGACGCGTTCAACTATTTCGGCGCGACCTATGGCTTTGAGGTCATGGGCATCCAGGGAATATCGACGGAATCCGAGGCGGGCCTGCAGCGGATCGGCGATCTGGTCGACATGCTCGTCGCCCGCGACATCCGCGCGGTGTTTGTCGAAAGCTCGGTGTCAGACCGCAACGTGCGCGCCCTGATCGAAGGCGCCGCGGCGCAGGGGCATGAGGTTGTCATTGGCGGGACGCTTTATTCCGATGCCATGGGCGCCGACGGCACTTATGAGGGCACCTATGTCGGCATGATCGACCACAACGCTACGACGATTGCCGGGGCGCTTGGGGGAGACGTTCCCGATGCTGGCATGCAAGGGATGCTGAACTGATGAGCCCGACACCCCAGCCCATTCTGGCTGCCCGCGACGGCCGGGCGGTCACGCCCGAGGCAGTGCCTGCGGACGCCCCGCTGGCCATCCGTGGGCTGACGGTGTCCTACGGTGAAAAGCCTGCCGTCTTCTCTGTCGACGCGACCTTCCCAAAGGCCGCCATGGCCGCCATCGTCGGTCCGAACGGTGCGGGCAAATCGACCCTTCTGAAGGCGGCGCTGGGGGTGATCCCGCGCGTCGCCGGTGAGATCAGCGTCTTCGGCAAGGCAGTTGAAGATGCGCGCGACCGGATCGCCTATGTCCCGCAGCGCGCGAGTGTCGACTGGGATTTCCCGACGACCGTGATGGATGTGGTGCTGATGGGGCGCTACCGTCAGGTGGGTCTCTTGGGCCGCCTCACGGGGACGCATATGACCATGGCGCGCGCCTGTCTGGATCGTGTGGGCATGGCTGACTTCGCGACCAAACAGATCGGCCAGCTCTCCGGCGGCCAGCAGCAGCGCGTGTTTCTGGCCCGCGCCCTGGCGCAGGATGCAGACCTTTACCTGCTGGACGAACCCTTTGCAGGCGTCGATGCCGCGACCGAGCGGGCGATCATTGACGTTCTCAAGGCACTGAAGGCGGATGGCAAGACCGTGGTGTGCGTCCACCACGATCTGGCGACCGTGCCGGATTACTTTGACCATGTCTTCATGATCAACGTGCGCCGGATCGCCGAAGGGCCGGTTGAGACGGCGTTTACGGCCGACACTTTGCACGCCACCTATGGCGGGCGTCTGGCCGCCACCCAGCTTGATCAGGTGGCGGCAGCCACCGCCTGAGCCCCGTGGACGCGTTCGTCTCTGCCCTGTTCCTCGGCGCGGGCTACAACGCCGCGCTGGTGGCCATCGGCGCCGCGCTTTTGGGGTTTGCCGCAGGCGCGGCGGGCAGTTTTCTCTACCTGCGCAAACGGGCCCTGGTCTCAGACGCCGTGGCCCATGCGACCCTGCCGGGCGTCGCGCTGGCCTTCATGCTGATGGTTGCCCTTGGTGGCGACGGCCGGAACCTTGTGGGTCTTCTGGCAGGCTCGGCGCTATCGGCCTGGATCGGCCTGTTGATCGTCGAATGGATGTCACGGCGCACCCGGCTGACCGAAGACGCGGCCATCGGCGCGGTCCTGTCGGTGTTTTTCGGCATGGGCGTGGTCCTGCTGACCATGATCCAGACGATGAGCGCGGGGCGGCAAGCCGGGCTTGAGGATTTCCTGCTGGGCGCCACCGCCGGTATGCTGTTTCAGGACGCGGTCATCATCGCTGTTGGCGGATCGCTGGCGGTTCTCGCCACCTTTATCCTGCGCCGCCCGATGACCCTTGTGGCCTTCGACCCCGGCTATGCGGCCGCCAGCGGCTATGACGTGCGTCGGGTTGATCTGGCGATGATGGCCCTTGTGATGGCCGTGACGGTAATCGGCCTGAAACTCGTTGGTCTGATCCTGATCGTCGCCATGCTGATCATCCCGCCGGTCACCGCGCGGTTCTGGACGGAGAAAAGTGACCGTGTCGTCTGGTACGCGGGCGGCCTTGGCGCGCTGGCAGGCTATGTCGGCGCGGCGCTGTCGGCCTCGGCCCCCGCCCTGCCCACCGGCCCGATCATCGTGCTTGTCTCGGCGGCCTTGTTTGTCCTCTCACTCTTCTTCGCACCCGCCCGCGGCGTGGCCGCCGCCGTGCTGCGCCACCGCGCCTTTCAGCGCCGCGTCCACCGCCGCCAGGGCCTTCTTGCACTGGCCCATTGCGAGACGATCCTCGAGCCCTATACGATCCGCGTCCTGATGGCCGAGGGCCTTGTCCGTGCCGATGGCGTGGCCACCGAAACGGGCCGCGCGCTGGCCGCCAAGATCGCCCGCGATGAACGTCGCTGGGACGTGGCGCGCGAAATCCATCAGGATGCGGGCCTGACCGGGCGCTACGACGGCCTGACCCCGATTGAGGATGTCTTCACCCCGGACGAGATCGACGCCTTCGACCGGGCCATCGGTGCCCCGCGCGCTGTCGAGGGGCCAGAGTGATGGGAGCCGAGTTTGTCCAATTCTCCCTCACGCCGATCCTGATCGGCGCGCTTGCGTCGGTGGCCTGCGCGTTGCCGGGCAACTTTCTGGTGCTGCGGCGCCAGGCGTTGATCGGCGACGCGATCAGCCATGTGGTGCTGCCGGGGATCGTGGTGGCGTTTCTCATCACGGCGAGCGTCTCGGCCCTCCCGATGCTGATCGGTGCTGCCGTCGCCGCGATTGTCGCGGTGATCCTGATCGAGGCCATCAAACGGCTTGGCCGGATCGAACCCGGGGCAGCAATGGGCGTGACCTTCACAACGCTTTTCGCCGGGGGCGTCCTGCTGCTCGAACAGTCCGATACGTCGAATGTCCACCTCGATGTAGAACACGCGCTGATGGGGAACCTTGAATCCCTCATCTGGCTACGGGCCGACGGCTGGGGCTCGCTCACGGACCCCGTCGCGCTGGCCAGTTTGCCGCCCGAGCTGGGCCGGATCGCCCTGGTGGCGGCGCTGGTGGCGGCACTCATGCTGATCTTCTGGCGCTGGCTCAAGATCTCGACCTTTGACGAGGGCTTTGCAGACGCCCTGGGCCTGCCCACAAGCGCGATTGGCTTGGGCCTTGTCATCGCGGCCGCCATCGCCGCCGTGGCTGCCTTCGATGCCGTCGGCTCGATCATCGTGATTGCAATGTTCATCTGCCCCCCGGCGGCCGCCCGGCTGATGACGAATGCGCTCGCCCCGCAGGTCTGGTGGAGCGTCGTCTTTGCGGTCCTCTCGGCGGTGCTCGGCTATGTCCTGGCCGGCTATGGCCCGCTTTGGCTTGGCAGCGACCACGCCGTCAGTGCCGCAGGAATGATCGCGACCGTCTCCGGCGTCATTCTTGGCCTCGCCTGCCTCTTCGGCCCGCATCGCCGCTGACCGAAACTCACAAAAAACTGGCAACACCCTGCCAGATCAAGCGCAGCGAGATCAGGATCAGCACGCCGTTCAGCACCCACTTGAACGTCTGATCCGTCATACGCTACCAACACCCGCCGCCCGGCCAATGTGCCCAGGAACCCGGCGCCGATCATCACCGCGATGAACCCCAGCCACGGGCCAAAACCAAACCCAAGCACGCCGAACACGACAATCTTCAGCATATGCTGAAGCGTCATCAAGACCGCATGCGTCGCCACATGGGCCTGACGCCCCAGAGCGAGCGATTTCACGAAACTGGCAACAAACGGGCCGGTGGCGCCAAAGAACATGGTCAGGAAACTGGAAAACAGCCCGGAGACGAGCGGCAGGTGCGACAGCCACGCCGGTGGGCGGGCCAGAACGCTCCAGATCACAAAGGTCCCCACCCCGATCAGCACAGCGCCGGGCGGTAGATTGACCACAATCGCCCCACCGCCGACGGCCCCGGCAACCGTGCCCAGCCCAAAGGCCGCGATCGGGGGCCAATGGACATGCGCCCTCAAAAGGGCCGCGCGCGAGGCGTTCGACCCCAATTGAATGACGCCATGCACCGGGATCAGGGCGGCGGGCGCCATCAGCGACGCCATCACCGCCAACAACACCGTGCCGCCCCCGATCCCCAGCGCGACGGTCAGAAACGAACCCAAGAAACTGGTGCCAAACAGCGCCGCAGCGATCAGCGGCTCAAAGCCCCCCAAAAGCCAGTCCATGGTCAGCACGCCGGACCCTCATCCCCAGGGCAGGCCGTAACGCGGACGCCCGCCCCAATTTCGATCAAAAAATAGCCTAATCACCCAAGCTTTAGGCGATCCGGTCATCCGCGCCGCGTCATCGCATACACGCGGTCCGCGTGCGACCGCGAATGCGCTTTACCCGCCCCGGCGCCCTTCGCAGGGTCGCGCAATGACCAAGCGGCTTTCCATCATCGTTGTCGAACAGGATCGCGACCGCGCGTTGATGATCGTCGACAGCCTGGAGGCCGCGGGGGACAACGACATTCAGGTCATATCCGAGGTCTCAAGCCTCGCCCGGCGGATATCCGAGCGCCAACCTGACGTGGTGATCGTCGACTTGACCAGCCCGACCCGCGATATGATCGAGGAGCTGACCCTCGCCGCATCCCCGCTGGATCGACCGGTGGCCATCTTTGCGGACCAAAGCGACGCAGGTCTCACCAAGGCGGCCATCGAGGCGGGCGTCTCTGCCTATGTGGTCGACAACCTGCGCCCCGAAAAACTGACGCCCGTTATCGAGGCAGCCATCGCCCGATTCAACATGTTCCGCCGCATGCGTGATGAGCTGACCGAAACCAAGCGCGCGCTGGAAGAACGCAAGGTTATCGACCGTGCCAAGGGGCTTTTGATGAAGGCGCGCGGGATCGGCGAGGATGAGGCCTATGCCATCCTGCGCAAGGCGGCGATGGATCAGGGCAAAAAGATCTCGGACGTGGCCTCTGCCCTTGTGACCGCAGCGGAACTCTTGTCGTGAGCGTCACCCGTCTGTCCGTCGCCTTTATCCCGCTTGTCGACGCCGCCCCGTTGATCATCGCGCACGAGATGGGCTTTGCCCGCGAAGAGGCGCTGGAACTGGACCTTGTGCGCGCACCCTCGTGGTCGTCGGTGCGTGATATGCTGGCCTACGGGCGTGTGGATGCAGCCCACATGCTGGCGCCGGTCCCCGTGGCCATGGCGCTTGGGATCGGCGGTGTTGCCTCGGCAATCTCGGCACTCATGGTGACCTCGGTGAACGGCAATGTGGTTGGCGTCAGCGGCCCGATGGCCGCGCGCTTGCACGACACGGGCTATGACTTTTCCTTTACCGATGCCACCGCCGCCGGACGGGCTCTTGTCGCGGCCGCCGAAGGGCGGCTACGGATCGGCGTACCCTTCCCGTTCTCGATGCATGCCGAGCTTTTGTACTACTGGCTCTCGGCCACCGGCCTCCCCGCGCCGCAGGGCATCGACATTCGAACGGTCCCGCCGCCGCTGATGGCCGATGCGATCGCCGCGGGAGATATCGATGCGTTCTGTGTGGGTGAGCCCTGGGGCTCGATCACGGTCGACAATGGCGCGGGCGCGCTTCTTTTGCCCGGGCGCGCGATCTGGAGCTTTGCGCCCGAAAAGGTGCTGGCCGTGCGCACGAAATGGGTCGATGACGAGCCCGAGCTGACCGCGCGCCTGATGCGGGCGGTGTGGAAGGCCGGGCGCTGGCTGGCCGAAGGCGGGGCTCAGACGACAGCCGCCGAGGTGCTTGCCCGCAATGCCTACCTCGACCTGCCAACCGAAATCATCGATCGCGCGCTGACCGGGCGGCTGGTGATCAGCCCCAAGGGCGATGTGCGCGACTGCCCGGGCTTTATCGAGTTCTTCGATGGCGCCGCAACATTCCCCTGGAAGAGCCAGGCAATCTGGATCGCAAGCCAGATGGCCGCCCGGCTCGGGCTGGATCGGGCAGCCGCTATGCAGGCCGCACGCACTGTCTTTCGAACCGAGATTTACCGCCGCACCCTGCGTGAAGCGGGCGCAATTCTGCCCGGGGCTTCCGAAAAAATTGAGGGTGGAATCGCCGCTGGCACGGCTGTTGCTTCGGAAACCGGGCGGTTGATTCTTGCGCAGAACCGGTTTTTTGACGGCCAGATTTTTGATCCAGTCACCGAATACTGACCAAAAATGCGGCATTGTCCGGCGCGCAAATGCTGCGATGCGGAAATCGCCAGCACCTGCGGACAAAAATCTTGAAACCCGCCCTGCCGCATGTCCGGGTATGCGCAGAGAGCAACGGCGCTCTCACGATTTCTCCCAAGACAGGGCGAACCGAGCATAGCCGCTCGACATGTCTGACGCAGATGATGCGTAAGGCAGGTCCAGCGGCTTTTTTGATTTTCGCGCCGTCCGCCCGGGCGGCTGAGCCAGGGAAACCGACCCGATGAAGAAACTTTTTGCAGGCGCAGCGCTCTCCGCCCTGATGGCAACCGGTGCCGCCGCTGACCTTCTTGATCTCGAAAAAGACGAACTGACCTTTGGGTTCATCAAACTCACCGATATGGCGCCGCTCGCCGTTGCCTACGAGCAAGGCTATTTCCTCGACGAAGGCCTGTTTGTAACGCTTGAGGCGCAGGCCAACTGGAAGGTCCTGCTCGATGGCGTGATCGACGGACAACTTGATGGCGCGCACATGCTTGCCGGTCAACCGCTCGCCGCGACCATCGGCTACGGCACCGAGGCGCATATCATCACGCCGTTTTCGATGGACCTGAACGGCAACGGCATCACCGTCTCGAACGAGGTCTGGGACATGATGCGCCCGCATATCCCGTCGATGGACGACGGCCGCCCGCAGCACCCGATTTCCGCTGAAGCATTGGTGCCCGTGGTCGAAGAGTTCCGCAGCGACGGCAAGCCGTTCAACATGGGCATGGTCTTCCCGGTCTCGACCCACAATTACGAGCTGCGCTATTGGCTCGCCGCCGGGGGCCTGAACCCGGGCTTCTACGGCCCCGACAATGTCACCGGCCAGATCGACGCCGACGTGTTCCTGTCGGTCACCCCACCGCCACAGATGCCCGCCACGCTGGAGGCCGGCACAATCCACGGCTACTGCGTGGGTGAACCCTGGAACCAGCAAGCGGTGTTCAAGGGGATCGGTGTCCCGGTCATCACCGACTATCAGATCTGGAAGAACAACCCCGAAAAAGTCTTTGGGATCAATGCAGAATTTGCCGAGCAGTACCCGAACACGACGCTAGCCGTGACCAAGGCCCTGATCCGGGCCGCGATCTGGCTGGACGAAAATGACAACGCCAATCGCGAGGCCGCGGTCGAGATCCTGTCGCGTCCCGAATACGTGGGCGCCGATTACGAGGTGATCGCCAACTCAATGACCGGCACGTTCGAGTTTGAAAAAGGTGACAAGCGTGAAATCCCGGATTTCAACGTCTTCTTCCGCTACAACGCGACCTATCCCTACTACTCGGACGCCATCTGGTACCTGACCCAGATGCGCCGCTGGGGCCAGATCGAAGAAACCAAGTCTGACGAGTGGTACTTCGAGACGGCGGAAAAGGTCTATCGCCCCGACATCTACCTCGAAGCCGCGCGCCTTCTGGTGGATCAGGATCTGGCGAACGAGGCGGACTTTCCCTGGGACACCGATGGCTACAAAGAGCCGACGCCCGCAGCCGATATCATCGACGGCATCGGCTATGACGGCCGCGCGCCCAACGCCTATCTCGAAAGCCTGCCGATCGGCCTGAAAGACGGCCAGACCGTCGTGGGCAACGAGATCCAGGGCTAAACGAGGCCTTGATACGGGCGGCGGCGCATCCCGGTGCGCCGCCGCTCCGACACATGCATTCCCAAGACGCCGCCCCCACAGCCCGCGCCGGGCAGCAGCACCCAGGCCCTATTGGCAGGAGAGTCAGATGACCGCCGTAGACCCAAATGTTCTCGACGACGAAGCCAGAGAGGCGCGGCGCGCCCGGCTTTTCACCCGCATCAACACGGCTGACCGCTGGTTCACCGTGCTGGGCCTCAGCTGGATGACCCCGGTGCTCAAGGCCGCCGCGGGCGACAACCCCAAGGCACAGATGACCGAGATCTGGCGCTTGCTTGGCGTGCCGCTGGTGGCCATCGCCGGTTTCCTGCTGATCTGGGCCGCGCTCGCGCCGACCGTACAAACGTCGCTTGGTGCGATCCCCGGCCCCGCGCAGGTGTGGCAGCAGGCGGTCAACCTACACGAGGACGCGCAAAACAAGGCCGAAAGCCGCGCGCGCTTTGACGCCCAGGTGGCGACGTTGAACGAACGCCGCGCAGCCAACGGGCAAGAGCCGGTGCAGCGCGCCTATACCGGGGCGCCCAGCTACTACGACCAGATCTGGACCTCGATCAAAACGGTGTTCTTCGGCTTTGCCATCGCCACGGTTATCGCCGTCCCGCTGGGCATTCTTTCGGGCCTGTCGCCCACGGCCAACGCGGCCATGAACCCGCTGATCCAGATCTTCAAACCCGTCTCACCGCTGGCCTGGCTGCCCATCGTGACCATGGTCGTCTCGGCGGTTTACGTCACCAATGACGGGATATTCCCGAAAAGCTTCCTGAACTCGGCGATCACGGTGACGCTCTGCTCGCTCTGGCCCACGCTGATCAACACGGCGCTGGGGGTCAGCTCCATCGACAAGGACCTGGTCAACGTCTCCAAGGTCCTGAAGATGAACACCTATACCAAGATCACAAAGCTGGTGCTGCCCTCGGCCCTGCCGCTGATCTTCACCGGTCTGCGCCTGTCGCTGGGTGTTGGCTGGATGGTTCTGATCGCGGCCGAGATGCTCGCCCAGAACCCCGGGCTCGGCAAGTTCGTCTGGGATGAGTTCCAGAACGGGTCGTCGCAATCGCTGAGCCGGATCATGGTCGCCGTCTTTACCATCGGCATCATCGGCTTCCTGCTCGACCGGCTGATGTACGCGATCCAATCGCTCTTCACCTTCACGAACCACCGGTGAACGTCATGAGCATTCTCAAACTCGACAACGTCTCGAAGAGCTACGGTGAAGGCACCGCCCGCACCGATGTGCTCAAAGACGTCACGCTCGAGGTCCAGGAGGGCGAGTTCCTTGTCCTCCTCGGCTTCTCAGGCACCGGCAAGACGACCCTGATCAACCTGCTTGCCGGTCTCGACACGCCCACCAGCGGCACCGCCAGTTTCAAAGGCGCGCCGATCACCGGTCCGGGACCGGAGCGCGGGGTGATCTTCCAGAGCTACTCGCTGATGCCCTGGCTCACAGTGAACGGCAATGTGGGTCTTGCGGTCGACGCCATCTTTCCCGGCCTCAGCCGCAAGGAAAAGGCCGAGAAGGTTGACCACTACGTCAAGATGGTGGGCCTCGGCCACGCCACGGGCCGCCGCCCGGCAGAGCTGTCAGGGGGCATGCGCCAGCGCGTGAATGTCGCCCGTGCGCTCGCGATGAGCCCCGAAGTCCTGCTGCTGGATGAGCCGCTCTCCGCGCTTGATGCGCTCACCCGCGCCAATCTGGCCGATGAGATCGAACGGATCTGGGAAGCCGACAAGAAGACCTGCGTTCTCATCACCAACGATGTGGACGAGGCCATCGTGCTGGCCGACCGGATCATCGCGCTCAATCCCGATGGAACGCTGGGCGAAGAGTTCAAAGTCCCGATCCCCCGCCCGCGCGAACGGACCGAGATGAACCATAACGAGACGTTCAAGCGCCTGCGCGCCGACGTCACCAAGTACCTGATGGATGTGGGCATCGAGGCCAAGGTCGAAGGCTCGCGCATTCTGCCCGACGTCACGCCGATCCACAGCGTGCCCACCGCGGTGGCGCGCGCCCAAGAGGGGCTGATCGAGGACCGCTTCCTCGACTTCAGCCAGCTTCACAAGGTCTATCCGACGCCCAACGGCCCGCTGACGGTTGTCGAAGACTTCGATCTCAAGATCGACAAGGGCGAGTTTGTCTCGCTCATCGGACATTCCGGTTGCGGCAAGTCCACCGTGCTGACCATGGCCGCGGGTCTCAACGAGATCTCCAAGGGCGCCATCAAGCTTGACGGCCGCCATGTGGAAGGCGCCGATCCCGAACGCGCCGTTGTTTTCCAGGCGCCCTCGCTCTTCCCTTGGCTCACGGCAAAGGAAAACGTCTCGGTCGGCGCCGACCGCGTCTATCCCAAGGCCAGCCAAGCCGAGCGGCAGGATGTCGTCGAATACTACCTGGAACGTGTCGGCCTGGCCGATGCGATGGACAAGCCCGCCGCCGATCTGTCCAACGGCATGAAACAGCGGGTTGGGATCGCGCGCGCCTTTGCGCTCAGCCCGAAACTCCTGCTCCTTGATGAGCCGTTCGGCATGCTCGACAGCCTGACGCGGTGGGAGCTGCAGGAAGTTCTGATGGAGGTCTGGTCCCGCACCAAGGTCACCGCGATCTGCGTCACCCATGACGTCGACGAGGCAATCCTTCTTGCCGACCGGGTGGTGATGATGACGAACGGCCCGCGCGCGACCATCGGCAAGATCACCAAGGTAGACCTGCCGCGCCCGCGCACCCGGAAGGCGCTGCTCGAACATCCTGACTATTACGCCTATCGCCAGGAAGTGCTCGACTTCCTCGAGGAATACGAACACGGCGCAAAGCCCAAGAAACCGGCGAAACCCGCCGCGCTCGCGGCGGAGTGACGGCGATGCGGAAAAAACTGATCATTATCGGAGCAGGCATGGCCGCGGGGCGGCTTGTCGAGCATGTGACCGAACAGGGCGACTGGGATGTCACCCTGTTCAACGCCGAGCCCCGCGGCACCTACGACCGCATCATGCTGTCGCCCGTCCTGGCAGGTGAGAAAACCTACGAGCAGATCATCACCCACGACGCGGCGTTCTACGCCGCGCGTGGCGTGACCTGCCGCTTCGGCGAACGGGTGACGGGGATAGATCGGGCGGCGAAAACCGTCACCGGCGCCTATGGCGAGCCCCTGGCCTATGACAAGCTGGTCATCGCAACGGGGTCTGACCCGTTCATGATCCCCCTGCCCGGCCATGACCTGCACGGCGTCATCGCCTATCGCGACCTCGAAGACACCGAACGCATGATGGCGCTGACCCCGGGCAGCAAGGCGGTCGTCATCGGCGGCGGTCTGCTCGGGCTCGAAGCGGCGGCGGGCATGCATGCACGCGGCATCGACGTCACGGTGGTGCATCTGATGGGCCACCTGATGGAGCGGCAGCTCGACGAAGCGGCGGGCTATCTCTTGCGCAAGGAACTCGTCGGGCGCGGGATCAAGGTGCTGTGCTCGTCAACCTCCCAAGAGATCCGTGCCGCAGACGGCAAAGTCGCCGCGCTCATCCTCGACAACGGGACCGAGCTTCCCTGCGACTTGCTCGTCATGGCCGTGGGCATCCGCCCCAATACCAAGCTGGCGGAGGCGGCAGGGCTGACCACGGGTCGCGGGATCCAGGTCGATGACGCAATGGTCACCTCGGATGCCGACATCCTAGCCATCGGTGAATGCATCGAACATAACGGCCAGGTCTTTGGCCTCGTCGCACCGCTCTATGATCAGGCCGCGGTGGCGGCGCAAACCTTGGCGGGCCTGCCCGCCACGTTCCAGAACCGCGAAACCGCAACCAAGCTCAAGGTGACAGGTTGCGATCTCTTTAGTGCCGGTGACTTTGCATCCGGTGAGGATCGCGAAGACATCGTCTACCGCGACCCCGCGCGGGGCGTCTACAAGCGGTTGGTTCTGCAGGACAACCGGGTGATCGGCGCGGTCATGTACGGCGACACCGCCGACGGCGGCTGGTTCCATGGGCTGATCAGGGATCGCACCGATATCGGCCATATCCGCGATACGCTCATCTTCGGTCCGGCCTTCCAGGGAGGAGCCGCGCTGGACCCTATGGGGGCCGTTGCAGCCTTACCGGCTGACGCAGAAATCTGCGGCTGCAACGGCCAGCCCTGGGGTCCGGCCGCCCCTTCAGCCAACCGCACCGAGACAGACCCCGTGCCCCACATGCTCTTACAGGCCGCGTGATGGACGGCGGCCCGCTGCCCCGGATCCGATCCACCTGCCCCTATTGCGGGGTGGGGTGCGGCGTGATCCTGTCCCCGGACAAGGCGGGCGGCGTGGTCGTCTCGGGCGATCCAGACCACCCGGCGAACAAAGGGCGGCTCTGTTCCAAAGGCATGGCGCTGGGCGAGACCACCGATCTCACCGACCGCCTGCTCCAGCCAGTGGTTGATGGGGTCACGTCTGATTGGGACAGCGCGCTCACCCACGTGGCACAGCGGTTCACACAGACGATTGCCAAGCATGGTCCCGACAGCATCGCCTTCTACGTCTCGGGCCAGTTGCTGACCGAAGATTACTACGTCGCGAACAAGCTGATCAAAGGCTTCATCGGATCGGCCAATATAGACACGAACTCACGCCTGTGCATGGCCTCAACGGTCGCGGGCCACAAACGCGCCTTCGGCACCGACACGGTTCCCGGGCTCTACACCGATCTTGAGGACGCGGATCTCGTCATACTGGTCGGCTCAAACCTGGCCTGGTGCCACCCGGTTCTCTACCAGCGCCTCGCCGCGGCGCGCAGTGACCTTGGCACCAAGGTGGTGGTCATCGATCCCCGCCGGACCGCCACCTGTGACATCGCCGATCTGCACCTGAGGCTGCGACCGGGCAGTGATGTCGCCCTGTTCAACGGGCTCCTCGCGCATCTGAACACCAAGGGCGTCATCGATCCGAATTTTGTGGCCGATCACGTCGACGGGCTGGCTGGGGCGCTCGCCCAGGCCACCGAGAATGACCTGTCGCAGACAGGGCTGGCAGCCGCGGATCTTGAAGCGTTCTTCACGCTCTTCACCGCCACCGAAAAGACCGTCACCGTGTTCAGCCAGGGCGTGAACCAATCGGCGCAGGGTACCGACAAGGTGAACGCCATCATCAACTGCCATCTCGCGACGGGGCGGATCGGCAAACCCGGCAGGGGCCCGCTCAGCGTCACAGGGCAGCCGAACGCCATGGGTGGGCGGGAAGTGGGCGGGTTGGCCAACATGCTGGCCGCGCATCTCGACCTCGAAAATCCCGCCCATCGCGCGGCCGTGGGTGATTTTTGGGCGACCGACGCCATTCCCAGCGCCCCGGGGCTCAAGGCTGTCGATATGTTCGACGCGGTGGCCGACGGTCGGATCAAGGCCTTGTGGATTGCGTGCACGAACCCAGCGGTTTCGCTGCCCAACGCCGGGGCTGTGGCCGACGCGATTTCAGGCTGCGACTTCACCGTTGTCAGCGATTTGACGGATCAGACCGACACAGCGCGCCTGGCTGACGTGGTGCTGCCGGCCCTGGGTTGGGGCGAAAAGGACGGCACGGTCACGAACTCAGACCGGATGATCAGCCGGCAACGCCGCGCTCTGCCCGCCCCGGGACACGCACGCGCCGATTGGGCGATCTTTGCCGAGGTGGGCCGCCGCATGGGCTGGCAGCGCGCCTTCGACTACCAAAGCGCTGCTGAGGTGTTTCGCGAACACGCCGCCCTGTCCCATCTCGCCGGGGGCTTTGGCCGCGACTTCGATATCTCTGCCCTCGCCGATATCAGCGATGCCGCCTATGACGCGCTCGAACCCGTCCACTGGCCGGTCTCGGCGCAGCGCGCGGGCGGGCGGTTCTTTGGCGATGGCGCCTTCTTCACGCCAAACGGCCGCGCCCGCATGGTCCCGGTGCGCCAAGCCAAGGCCCCGGCCAAGACCCCGCCACGCTATCCGTTCCGCCTGAATACAGGCCGGATTCGCGACCAGTGGCACACCATGACACGTACCGCCAAAACGGCCCGCCTGTCGCGCCATCTGGCCGAACCGTTCCTGCAAATTCACCCGTCCGATGCCGCAACGCTCGGTCTCAAACCCGCCGACCTGGCCCGGGTGACCAGCCCCACGGGGACCGCCATCCTGCGTGTTCTGATCTCACCCGACGCCACCCTCGGCGCGCCCTTTGCACCCATCCACTGGACCGAACAAACCGCCCCCGCGGCCAAGATCGGGCCCGTCGTCCAGGCCGCCACCGATCCGATCTCGGGCCAGCCCGACAGCAAGGCAACCATGGTCGCCATCACACGCGAAACGCCAGCATGGTACGGCTTTGCCGTCTCGCAGACCCGCATCGACGCCAGGGGCTGCACCTATTGGGCGCAGGTTAAGGCGGATGGCGGGTGGCGCTCCGAATTGGCGGGCGCGGCCGCCCCCGCGGACTGGGACAGCTTTGCAACCGATCTTTTCGGCCTTGGGTCACCGGCAGAAAGCTTTGTTGACGCGGCCCAGAACACCCGCCGCATCGCCTTTCACACCGATGGCCACCTGCAGGCCGCCCTCTTCGTCTCGCCCGAACCCGTCTCGGTCGCGCGCGACTATGTTTCCGCCGCGCTCGGCCAACCGGTCACCGGGCTCCTCGCCGCGCGGCCCGCCGGGGATCTGCCGGATCCCGGACCAACGGTCTGCTCGTGCATGACGGTCGGGCGCAACACGCTACTGACCGCCATCGCCGAGGGGGCCACGGATTTGCCCACGCTGTGCGACCGCACCGGCGCAGGCACCAGCTGCGGATCCTGCCGCCCCGAAATCGCCGATCTGATCACGCGCACCACGGTGCGCCAGGCCGCCGAATAACGGACAGGAGCGTCACGGATGCGAGCCTTCCCGATGTTTCTGCGCACCACCGGACGCCGCGTGGTGATTGCGGGCGGTGGGGAACAAGCCGCGCAAAAGGCCCGCCTGATCCTGAAGACCGATGCGCATATCGTACTGCTCGCGCCTGAACTCGACGCTGAGCTTCGGGGCCTCGTGGCCCAAGGGCGCGCCACGCATCACACCGGCCCCATTACTGCCGCCACATTTGCCGACAGCGCGCTCGCCTTCATCGCAACGGGCTGCGCGGCCGCCGATGTCGCGTTGCACGCGGTGGCCAAGGCCGGGGGCGCGGTTGTGAATGTCGTCGACCGGCCTGAGCTTTGCGATGCCACGACGCCCTCGATCGTCGATCGTGACCCGGTGGTGGTGGCCATCGGAACCGAAGGCACGGCCCCGGTCCTGGGGCGCAAGATCAAGACGGACATCGAAACGCTGCTGCCGCCACGTATCGGCGCGCTCGCGGCACTTGCCGGTCGCCTGCGCGGGGCGGTCGCCAAGCATTTGCCACAAAACCAGCGCCGCGCCTTCTGGTCCTGGGTGTTCAACGATGCCCCGGCGCGCCTGCACCGCACAGGCGCCGAGGATGAGGCCGCCGCGCTTCTGAAAACCGCCATCTCGGAACGGCGCGGGCCCGCGGGCAGCGGCGAAGGCCATATCGCACTGGTGGGTGCGGGCCCAGGCGCGCGCGATCTGCTGACCCTGCGCGCGGTTGAGCGGCTGCAGGAAGCCGATGTCATCTACTATGACCGACTGGTGGACCCCGACGTGCTGGAACTCGCCCGGCGCGACGCGGAACGGGTCTTCGTCGGCAAAGAGGTCGGCACGCACGCCTGGCCGCAAGATAAGATCTGCGCGCTGGTCGTGGCCGAGGCACGCAAGGGGCGCCGGGTCGTGCGGCTGAAATCCGGCGACCCCTCGGTCTTTGGCCGCGCCGCGGATGAGATGCGCGCAGCGAAAGCCGCCGGGATCGCGGTTGAGATCGTCCCCGGCATCACCGCCGCCTCCGCCGCCGCAGCCGCCACGGGCCAGAGCCTGACCGAACGCGGCGACACCGACACGGTGGTGCTGGTGACCGGCACCTGCCGCCCCGGCGATCCCGCGCCCGACTGGTCACACCATGTGCGCGCGGGAACAACGCTGGCGATCTATATGGGCGTCCGCGCGGCGGGCAAAATCAGCCAGGCCTTGCTGGGGGCAGGCGCGGCGGGCGGCACGCGCGTCGAGATTGCGGTTGAGGTGTCGACCGCGCGCCAAAGGTTCATCACCTGTAGCCTAGACGCGCTCCAGCGCACCATGATGGCAGAGCAGATCACGGGCGTTGCCCTAATCACTATCCGTTTCAGCAAGCGCGACACACAGGCCCTGCACCTGCGGGACAGGCCCCAACTGGCACTGGCTGGCGCGCAGCGCTAGACCATCAGATCGGTCAAAACGCCCAGACTTTCCGCATTCGGGAAACACCCGCACCCCAATTTGCAACCGGTTGCAAAAATGCTTGTCACGGTGTTTTGCGCCTGCCTATCATGACCCATGTCGATTACGCTCAAGGATGTGGCCGAATTGGCGGGCGTGTCGCGCTCGGCCGTGTCGCGCACCTTTACCGAAGGCGCCTCGGTCTCGGACAAGACCCGCCGCAAGGTGATCGAGGCCGCAGATGCGCTGGGGTACCATCCAAACGCCCTGGCCTCGAGCCTAACCACAGGGCGCACCAAGCTGATCGGGCTTGTCGCCAACAACTTTCACAACCCGTTTTTTCTTGAGGTCTTTGATCTCTTCACCCGCGGGCTTCAGGATTGCGGCCTGCGCCCCTTGCTCGTAAACCTCTCAAGCGAAACCGATCCCGAAAGCTCGGTTCGCATGCTCCGCCAGTATTCCGTCGACGGGGTGATCGTCGCGTCGTCCACCCTGTCGCCCGACTTCGCGCGCGCCTTTCGCGATGCACGCGTCCCTGTCGTCCACTCCTTCGGGCGCCTTGCAGAGACGCCGGATGTCGACGTGGTGGGCATCGATAACACGGCCTGCGGGCGCATGGCGGCAGAAACGCTTATCGATCGGGGCTATCGCCGCATCGCATTTCTGGGCGGGCCAGAGACCGCCACATCAACGCAGGACCGCGCCACCGGTTTTCTGCAAACCGCCATGGCCGATCCCGAGGTCGACGTGACCCACAGCTTTGCCTCCGCCTACTCGTTCGATGCAGGTCGGGTCGAAATGACCAAGCTTTTGATGACCGACCCAGCCGAGGCGTACTTCTGCGGCGACGACGTGATTGCCATCGGCGCGCTCAGCGCCATTCAATCGGCGGCGCTGAGCGTCCCGGGCGATGTCGGCCTGATTGGGCTCAACGACATGGAGATGGCGCGGTGGGAAAACATCGATCTCACAACGATCCGGCAACCCGTGCCGGCAATCATCGACCACTCCATCGATCTCGTTGCCGCAATGCTGGAACAGCCCGACGCCACGCCCTCGGCGCGCATGTTCCCATGTGAGATTGTCGAGAGGGGCAGCCTGCGGCCGCTGCCCTAGCGCAGCATCGGCGGGCGGGCGTCCTGCCACGCGCCGCCAGACCTGGCCGAGGCCACCGCCGTATGCACCGCCGCCATCGACCGCAACCCATCCACCGCCTTGGGATAATGCGTCGCCGCCGGATCAGGCGCACGCCCAGCCTTCTGGGCGGCAATCGCCTCGGCCAGATCGACATAGACATTGGCCACCGCCAGGGGAAACCCTTCGGGTGAACCAATCACCACGCGTGACAATCGCGCGGCATCGTCCGAAAGCCCCGCATCGCCCTTTTCCAGAATTTCAGTACGCCCGCCAAGATGCTGATAATACACCTGATTGGGCTGTTCTTGGGCCCACCGCATACCACCGTTTTCGCCGTAGATCTGGATGTCCAGCCCGTGCTGCCGCCCGATGGCCACGGTCGACGTCCATAGGCGGCCCACCGTGCCGCCTTCGGTCCGGAAGTTGATCATCGCATCGTCTTCCAGCTCACGTCCCGGCACGCAGGACGCATAGTCGGCCGAAAGCGACGCCACCTCATCACCCAGGATGAAACTTGCCAGATGCAGAGCATGGATTCCGCAATCGGCCATCTGGCCCGACACACCCGCCTGCGCGGGGTCATAGCGCCACCGCACCCGCGGGTTGTCCTGATCGCGCGCATCGGCGTGGTGGCCATGGCTGAAATTGGCCACAACCAGCCGGATCTTGCCCAGCGTGCCCCCCGCCACAAGCGCCCGCATATGCCGCACCATCGGGTAAGCGCTATAGCAATAGTTCACCGCACAGATCTTGCCCGAGGCTTCGGCCACGCGCACGATCTCTTCGCCCTCCTCCACCGTCATCGTCATCGGCTTTTCACACAGCACGTTGAATCCGGCCTCAAGGAACGCCTTGGTGATCTCAAAATGCGTGGCATTCGGCGTGGCCACGGTGACCAGATCGATCCGGTCGTCACGCCCACGCTCGCCTTCCAGCATGTCTTGCCAATCCGCATAGGCCCGATCTGGTGCCACCCCCAGCGATTGCGCATAGGCGCGGCCTATCTCGGCATCGACATCCAGTGCACCCGCAACAAATGCAAAATGCCCGTCCGCCTGCGCCCCAAGACGATGCGCGGGTCCGATCTGGCTGCCTTCGCCGCCGCCGACCATGCCCCAGTTAAGCTTGCCTGTCATAGTGTTCGCCCTCAGAAACCGATGGAGCCCAGATATGTCCGGTTGATCTTTGCATCCCGCAACGGGTCGGTGTCGGGCAGTGTCGGATCACAGTCCTGCTCGACCGTGCACCACCCATCAAAACCGCTGTCCAAAAGGATCTCGCGCACGCGCGGAAAGTCCACGTCGCCGTCGCCCAGGTTGCAGAAAATGCCCTGCCCGCACGCGTCATAGAACCCCGTGCCCTTGGCAATCACATCTGCCTTAACTTCCGGGTCGATATCCTTGAAATGCATATAACTTATGCGCTTCATATGCCGCTCCATGAACGCAACCGGATCAAACCCGGCATAGGAGTGATGCCCGGTGTCGAAACAGATCTTCAAGATGTCCTCGTCCACCTCGTCAAGCAGCCGCTCCAACTCTGGCTCAAAGTCCATGAACCCCGCCGCATGGGCATGGATGCCCACCGTCAGCCCGTACTCTTCGGCCCCCATTCGCGCGACTGTCGCAATCCGGTCCCGAAACGCCGCCCACTCGGCCTGATCCATCTGCTCGGCGGCGTCGGCGCGGCCCGCGGTTGGTGCGCGGCGGGGTGAGATTGAGTCGATCAGCACAAGATGGCGTGCCCCATGCGCCTGCAGCGCCTTGCACGTCCGGGTGGCTCCGTCGAGCACATCGTCCCACTGATCGGGATCGTGGAACGCACGAAACACCACGCCACCGATCAGCTCTTGCCCGTGCTCTGCCAGCGCATCCGCAACCTGGGGCGGGTCTTCTGGCATGAAGCCCACGGGGCCGAGCTCGATGCCGGTATAGCCAGCCTCGGCATTTTCGCGCAGCACGTCGCGCCAGTCGGGATTGCGCGGGTCGCCCGCAAACTCCACGCCCCAGGAACAGGGGGCGTTGCCGATCTTGATGGTCATGTGGGCTCCTGAACTGAAGAGAGATCCTGCCAGCTGCGACTGGCATGGGACGCACGCGCGGCTGCAATCACCTCGGCCACGGCCAATCCGTCGGCAAAGGTGGGCCAGACCGGCGCGCCGGTTTCAATCGCGGTCAGAAAATCGCGCGCCTCGATGATGATCTGATCCTGATAGCCTGTGCCATGCCCCGGCCCCTGGCAAAAGGCGAGGTAATTGGGATGGGCCGGTCCGGTCAGGATCTTGGTGAACCCGCGCCTGGCCTCATCCCCTTCGGCCAGATAGAGCCAGATGGCGTTCTGATCCTCTTGATCAAAGCGGATTGCACCCCTCGTTCCCGTGATTTCGTAGGCATAGCCCATCTTGCGCCCGTGGGCGACACGGCTGAAGAACAGATGCCCCTGCGCCCCGTTGGCAAAGCGGCACATGATCTGCGCCTGATCGTCGTTTGTGACAGCCACCCCGCCCCGGTCTGCATATACGGTCTCGATCTCGGCCATCACGCTGGTAATCGGCCCGGCCAGGGCCAGGGCCCCATTGACCATATGCGGGGCCAGATCGCCCATGGTGCCATTGGCCTCGCCCTCGGTCCGCCAGGATGCGGGCGCCCCCGGGTCGGCATAGAAATCCTCGGTATGCTCGCCGCGAAACCAGACGATGTCGCCAATCGCGCCTTCGGCAATCAACTGGCACGCATATTGCGAGGCGGGCGTGCGGATGTAGTTGAACCCGATCATGTTCGGGCACCCGCTCGACACCGCCGCAGCTGCCATCGCCCGGGCATCGTCCAGCGTCGCCCCAAGCGGTTTTTCGCAAAAAACCGGCTTGCCCAACGCAAAGGCCGCTTCGGCAATCACGCGATGGGTATGCTGAGGGGCGGCGATGATCACGGCCTCGACCTCGGGTGCGTTGACCACCTCACGCCAGTCATCGGTTGCCCGCGCAAACCCGAACGCATCACGGTACCGCGCCGCGCTTTCGGGTGTCGAGGCGGCCACCATCTCAAGCGACGGGCGCAGCGTGGTTTCAAACACCGCCCCCACCGCCGCCATGGCCGCGGCATGCGCCTTGCCCATGTAGCCACCGCCAATGATTCCGATGCCGATACGCTGCATGGATGAGCCGCCCGAAAGTGTTTGCAACCGGTTGCAATTTGACTATCTTCAAATCCGCGTGCGGGTCAATCGCCAATCGACGGCGCGCCAACAGGAACCACAGGGGGGAGGCCAGCCGCCATGCCGGGTGACACCATTCGACTGACCACGGCTCAGGCCATTGTGCGCTACCTGGAGGCCCAGTTCATCGACATCGACGGGGTCGAGACACGGATCTGCGGCGGTGGCTTCGGGATCTTCGGCCATGGCAACGTGACCTGCCTGGGCGAGGCGCTTTATGCGCATCAGGACACCCTGCCCCTCTATCGCGGCCAGAACGAACAGGCGATGGGCTTTGCCGCTGCGGCCTATGCCAAGTACCACCTGCGGCGCCGGTTCATGTTCTGCACGGCATCCGCCGGGCCCGGCACGGCAAATCTGCTCACATCCGCGGCGCTCGCACATGCGAACCGCCTGCCCGTCCTGATGCTGTGTGGGGATACCTTCCTCACCCGCCTCCCCGATCCGGTGCTGCAACAGCTGGAACACTTCGGAAACCCCGCGCTCGGCCTCAACGATGCGTTCAAGGCCGTCAGCCGCTATTGGGACCGGATCACCCACCCCGCCCAGATCATCCAGTCCCTGCCCGCGGCGCTGGCCACACTGCTCGACCCCGCCGATTGCGGCCCCGCGTTTATCGCGCTGCCGCAAGATGTGCAGGGCTGGAGCTATGACTATCCGACCGAGCTGTTTGAGCACCGCGTGCACCGCATCCGGCGCCAAAGCCCCGATGTGGCAGAGATCGCAGACGCCGCGGCCCTGCTGAAATCCGCCGAACGCCCGATCATTATCGCCGGCGGCGGCGTGCAGTATTCGGGCGCGGTGGCCGAACTGACGGCCCTCGCCGAGGCCCACGGCATCCCGGTGGTCGAAACGATTGCGGGCCGCGCCAACATGCTGGCCACCCACCCGCTGAACACCGGCCCCATCGGTGTCACCGGCTCGGACAGCGCCAACGCCGTGGCCGAAGCGGCGGATGTCGTTCTGGCCGTTGGCACCCGGCTTCAGGATTTCACCACAGGGTCCTGGACCGCCTTTGCCATGGACGCAAAGTTTGCCTCACTGAACGCCGCCCGGCACGACGCGGGCAAACATATGAGCCTGCCCATCGTCGGCGATGCCAAGCTGGGGCTTGCAGCGCTGGCCGAGGCGATGCGCGGCTACACAGCGCCCGCGACGTGGACGTCGTTCGCCCAAGCGGAGCGCAAGAAATGGGACGCATACGTCGCCGAGAATGTGCGCCCTGGCAACCGCCCGAATTCCTATGCCCAAGCCATCGGCGTGGTGAACGACCTATGCGGGCCCCGCGATCGCGTGGTGGCCGCCGCGGGCGGCCTGCCCGCCGAGGTGACCGCCAACTGGCGCACACTCGACATCGGCACGGTGGATGTCGAGTTCGGGTTCTCGTGCATGGGCTATGAGATCGCCGGTGGCTGGGGTGCGCGCATTGCACAAAGCGAACAGGAACCGGATGCCGACACGATCGTTTTCACGGGCGACGGCTCATATCTCTTGATGAATTCCGACATCTACTCCTCTGTTCTCACACAGAAAAAGATGATCATCCTGGTGCTCGACAATGGCGGGTTCGCGGTCATCAACAAGCTGCAGAACAACACCGGAAACGAAAGCTTCAATAACCTTATCGAAGATTGCCCCACGGTGCCCGACGCCTTTGCCGTCGACTTTGTGGCCCATGCCGCGTCGATGGGGGCAAGTGCCGAATATGCCGCCAATGCAAGCGAACTGTCCGAGGCGTTCAAGCGCGCCAAGGCAGTCGATAAGACCAGCGTGATCGTCATGCATGTCGACGCCTATGAGGGATGGACGACCGAGGGCCACACCTGGTGGGAAGTTGGCACCCCCAGCGTATCGGACAGCGAAAAGGTGCGCGCCGCGCACGCGGACTGGGAAAGCACCCGCGCCCGCCAGCGGAAGGGCGTCTGATGAGCGCGCTGATCGACGCGCTGGCGCAACAGCGCTTTGCCGTCTTTGGCCGCGCCGGGATGGACCTTTACCCCGACCCGCCCGGTACGCCGACGCCCAAGGCCACCCAGATGAGCGTGGGACTGGGCGGATCTTCGGCCAATATCGCCGTGGGGTTGTGCAAATTCGGCGGCGCCGCGGCCCTGATCACCTCGATCTCCGATGACGCAGTCGGCTGGTACTGTCTGAACCAGCTTCAGGGCTACGGCGTAGACACACAGCACATGCGCCGGATTGCGGGCGAATACCGCACCTCGCTTGCCGTCTATGAAAGCCGGATCGAAGATCACCAAACCGTCATCTACCGCAACGGCGCGGCGGATTTTCAGATCACGCCCGAAGATGTGGACGCGATCGATTTCGCGGCCTACAGCGCCTTCATCACGACCGGAACGGTGTTCTCGGCAGAACCCTCGCGTGCCGCAGGCCTGCATGCCATCGACCGGGCGCGGGCCGCCGGGCTGCCGATCATCTTCGACGTCGACTATCGCCCCTATTCCTGGCCCTCGCCCGAGGTCGCGTCCGAGGTGCTGTCGCGCGTCGGCGCGCTCAGCGATGTGATCGTCGGAAATGACGAGGAATTCGGCTTCATGGCGGGCGACACGGCGCTCGGCCTCGACAAAGCCCGTAGCCTGGCCGCGGACAGTGCCGAGATTGTCGTCTACAAGATGGGGCCCGAAGGCGCCGTCACCTTTGCGCGGGGCGCCGAAATCCGCACGGGCATCTATCCCGTCACCGCGCTCAAACCCACCGGGGCGGGCGACAGCTTTATGGCCGGGTTCCTGTCCGGCCTCGCGGTCGGTCAACCGATCAAAGACGCCGTCCTGCGCGGTTCGGCCTGCGCGGCCATCGTCGTCGCCCGTCCAGGCTGCGCGCCCGCGATGCCAGATCAGGCCGGTCTTGACGCCTTTCTGGCCGAACACCCCGGTCCCACCGACGCCTGAGGAGGCCCCGCGATGCATATTGCCCCCCACGAAAACAACAACCAACCCATCGTCGCCGCCGAAAACGACTGCGTTCCCTTGAACTTTTTCAACATCGTCAAGCTGAAGGCGGGTGACAGCTTCGACAGCACCGTTCCTGGCTATGAAACCTGCATCGTCCCCGCCACGGGCAGCATCGATGTGACCATCGGCAGCTTTGCCGCCGCCGATATCGGCGGACGTGGCAGCGACGTTTGGGATGGTGAGCCCGAGGGCGTCTACGTCCCCTCAGGCCAGACCGCACAGATCACCTGTCGATCCGAGACAGCAGAGGTGTTCATCGCCGGGGCCAAGTTCGACAAGGTGCTGGAGCCCTTCGCCGTACGCGCCGATGAGCTTGATCTGGTCCAATACGGCTCGGACGACACCAAGACCCATCGCAAGATCAAGCATATCCTGGGCCAGAAACAGGCCGACCGTGTGGGGCGCCTTCTGGTCAGTGAGCTCTATACCGTAGGCGCGGGCGGTTGGTCGGGTTTTCCCAGCCACAAACACGACACCGATCAGCTGCCCGATGAAACCCGCCACGACGAAACCTATAACTTCCGCTTTCGGCCGAACTATGGCTCGGGTCTGCAATTGCTCCAGCGCGACGGCGATGCTGTGGGCGAGGCTTATCACATCGTCGACGGCTCAACGGTTTGCATCGACAAGGGCTATCATCCCTGCGTCGTGATGCCGGGCTACGAGATGTACTATTTCACCATTCTCGGCGGGCTCAGCCAGCGCCCCCTGGTGCAGAACTTCCAGCCCACCCACGCCGACCAGCTGCACACGATCCCGGGCATCCTCAACATGGTGGCCAAGTTCAAATGACCCGCGCCACCCTGCGCGACGTTCTGCAACCGGCGCTCACGGGCGGATATGCGGTGGGCGGGCTTGTCTGCCTGGGGTGGGAAGATATGCGCGCCTACGCCCACGCGGCCGAGGCCGAGGGGTTGCCCGTGATCCTGCAAACCGGCCCCTCTTGCCGGGCGCACACCCCGCTGCCGGTTCTGGGTGCGATGCTTCGGGCGCTGGCGGACAGCGTGTCGGTGCCGGTCGTCAGTCATCTCGATCATGGGTATACCGAGGAAGAGTGCCGGATCGCCATCGACTGTGGGTACACATCCGTCATGTATGATGGCTCACGCCAACCGCTTACCCAAAACATCGACGAAACCGCGCGTATTGCCGAAATGGCCCATGCCGCGGGCGTGTCGTGCGAGGGGGAGATCGGCTTTGTCGGTTACGCCGACGGCGCCCAGTCACAGGGCACTGATCCCGATGAGGCGGCCACCTTTGCCCGCAACAGCGGGGTCGACGCGGTCGCAATCTCGGTCGGGAATGTCCACCTACAGCAGAACCGCGAAGGCGGGCTCGATGAGCCGCGCATTCGCGCGATCGAGGCCGTCACCGAGGTACCGCTTGTCATCCACGGCGGCTCGGGCGTGCCGGTGGCGCAGCGCACGCGTCTTGCCCAGAGCAGCCGTATCTGCAAATTCAACATCGGCACCGAGCTGCGCATTGCCTTTGGGCGCGAACTGCGTGCAAGTCTTGCCGAGGATGCCGAACGGTTCGACCGTGTCGCTATCCTCAGCGCGCTTGAAGATCCCCTAACCGACGCCGCACGCGGCGTCCTGCGCACGCTGGCGCCCGCTTAACGGCCTCCGGACGCGTGCTGCAACCAGCGCGTGCCAAGCGTGCAACCTGTTACTCCCCCGACCACAACGCCGTCTCAGGGTGGAACTGCGACCATGCGAACCAGTACGCCTGATGGCTGCCCAGGTCGGACCCATCGGCATCCACGGCCCGGATCCCGCCCGCAACAAGCTCTAACCGGACATTTTCAAAGGCAATCTCATCGCCCGCATTCAGCGCCAGAAACGCCTGGCCCCGCGGGAACGCCACCGGTGTGCCCCCCTCGGTCACCACGCCGATCACATCTTCATGCACCGGAAGCCGCGGGTCGACATCGCCCACAGGAAAGATCGGCCCTTCCGCATCGCGCCCATTGCGGAAATCGAAATCCCGGCCAAGCGCCAAAGCCTCAACCAAAACCGTCGTCTGCGGATAGGCCTGTTTCCACGTGCCCCAATCGGTGGTGATCACCGTCGCCTGTTCCAGTTGCAGCCCACGCTCGGCCAATGGGCCGGTCACCGCCGTTCCGAGGAACGTGTCGAACACCGAATAGGTGTTCACGTCGTACATCACCTTGTTCGACCGGATCAGCAGGCCCGAGGTGCGCAGAATGGGGCGCTCAACACCATCGGGCAATTCGTCGGTGAAATAGGCCTGCGCCGCGCCGCACAGCGTGCAATACGGAATACCCAGATCGCGCCCGCCCAGCGTGTCATTCACCATCTCGCGCACTTCCATGATCTGGCGGGGATAGGCGCGGTACTCGCCATTCACCTCGACACCGAAAACGATGTCGTCATCGTCCAGCCAGGTCGCCTCGTCCGCGCTGCTGACTTTCGGATTGTCCGCCGCCGGAATGCAATTGCAGGGCACATCTGTGGTGTCATAGGCGCGATCATCGATCAGGACCCCGCCCCACGACACCATCCGCCAATCGATATCGCCGTCGACAAAGATCCGGTCCCAGCCGGGCACCAGATTGGTGAAGATCGTGCGCTTGGCCGCCAGGTACTCGGGCGGTGCCGGGATGTCCCACGCAATCAGGTGGTCCGTGATGGTGCCCCAATGGTTCTGACGCGGGGGCTCGATCTGCAAAAGCGTCGCCGCCGCACCCGAAAGCTGCGCCATCAGACCGGGGCCCGAGGCAAAGCGCATGAGGTCCGCGACGAGCCATGCGATCCGCGGGTCACCCGACGCAGCCAGCGTTTCCAGCGCGATCACTTGATCGGGGCCCCAGCTCGACTGGATGGCCGTGTCGAGAAGCGCCGCCTGGATGGCGGCCTGCACCTCGTCGGACAGCGGGCCGTCCGGAACCGCCGGCGGCGCACCGAACTGCTCCACGGCATAGGCAGGCAAGCTGTCTTCCTCCGCTGACGCGCCGGTGGCGACGCTCAACGCAAGCGCAATCCATACCAAAGCCCAAAGTCGAAAGAGTGATTGCATCGCTGCCCCCTCGCGCATCGCGGATGTCCCAATACGGCGCAACGCGCGCCCATCGCGCGCACAGTCCGCGCTTCGCGCCCGCATCGCCAGTCACGTTTCATGAGCAATCCGTGAAGAGCCCGGCCACACCGCCGCGCGGCCGGGCGTTTTACTCCGCCGCAGGTTCCATCAGAAAGCCACCCGATTGCCGGCTCCAAAGCCGCGCATAAAGGCCGTTCTGACGAAGCAGCGCATCATGCGCCCCCTCTTCGACAATCCGCCCCCGATCCATCACAACGATCCGGTCCATCGCCGCAATCGTCGACAGGCGGTGGGCGATGGCGATGACGGTTTTGCCCTCCATCGCCGCACGCAGTGAGGTTTGAATGGCCGCCTCAACCTCTGAATCAAGCGCCGAGGTCGCCTCATCAAGCACCACAATCGGCGCGTCTTTCAGGATCATCCGGGCAATCGCGATCCGCTGCCGCTGCCCGCCCGACAAACGCACCCCGCGTTCGCCGACATGGGCATCATAGCCCAGGCGCCCCTCGCGATCCTGAAGGCCCAGGATAAAGTCATGCGCCGCCGCCCGCCGCGCGGCGGCCACCATCGCCGTGTCGCCCGCGTCGGGGCGCCCATACAGGATGTTGGCCCGGATCGAGCGATGCATGAGCGAACTGTCCTGTGTCACGACACCAATTGCCTGGCGCAAGCTTTCCTGCCCCACCCGCGCGATATCCTGACCGTCGATCAGGATGCGCCCGCCTTCGATGTCGCGAAACCGCAAGAGCAGGTTGATCAGCGACGACTTCCCCGCCCCGGACGGCCCGACAAGCCCGACCTTCTCACCCGGACGCACCGTGAGGGACACACGATCCAGCCCGCCTGCCCCCTTGCCGTAATGGTGGCTGACCGCGTCGAAACGGATCTCCCCCGCGGTCACCTGTAACGCGGGCGCACTCGGCACATCCACGACCGCGTGTTCGATTGCAATGGATCGCAAGCCTTCGCGGATCACGCCGAAATGCTCAAAGAGCCGGATGGTCACCCACATGATCCAACCGCTCATCCCGTTGAGCCGCAGGGTCAGTGCCAGCGCCGCCGCCACTTCCCCGATGCTTACCAATCCACGGCTCCACAACAGCAACGCCAGACCGCCCATCGCGACCATCAGCGCCCCGTTCAGCACGTTCAGAACCAGATGCATCTCGGTCGCCAGCCGCAAAAAACGCAGCAACCGCAACCGCAAGCGCCGGAAGGCCGAGAGCGCGTATCCCTCTTCCGCCCGCGTCCCGGCGAAAAGCTTCACCGACTCGATGTTGGCATAGGCATCGACAACGCGCCCGGTCACCGCAGATCGGCCATCGGACCATTTTTCGGATGCATGCGTGATGCGCAGCACCAGATACCGCGTGTAAAGGACATAAAGCGTCAGCCATACCGCCAACACGGCCGTCAGGCGCGGATCGATATAGGCGATGACCACCATCGCACCGATCACGTACACCAGCGAAAACCAGATCGCCTGCAGGAAGATATAGGCCGAATCCTCGGTCGCCGGACCCATCTGCATCACGCGGTTCGACAGCCGACCGGCAAAGTCGTTCTGAAAGAACTGCATCGACTGCCCAAGCATGTGCTTGTGCGCGCGCCACTGCGTCTGGACATGCAGCGTGCCCACCAGCGTCTGTTCCAGCAGCAAATGGTTGAAGGTGATCAGCGCCGGACGCAGCAACAGCAACGCCAGCGCCGCCGCCAGCATTTCCCACCGATGCTCGGCCCAGAACGCCGCCGCACCCGCGGTACTCATCAGGTCGACCACGCGCCCGGCATAGAAGATGAGCAGGCTTTCAACGATGGCGACGCACAGGCTGGTGATCGCCATGACCGGCAGCCACCCGCCCAAGGTACGCAGTTGCGACCAGATATAGGGCAGCAAGGCCCGCGGGGGGGTCTTCGCCTCGAACGGCTGAAACGGATCAACAAGATTTTCAAAGGTTCTGAACATGACACGGCCACCGGTGGGACGACAAAACTGTCTGAAGTCGGGAAAAAGGGACGAAAGGTGCGGAGGGCATGCGCCCATCCAACAGGACCGGCGCTTATCGCTGGGCTGGGATCCTGTTGTGCATCAGTCGTCTCTCCTGCGTCATGGATGTGCAGTAGCTACCGCGATTGGCCTGACTTGTCACCCGGCAAGGCGCCGGTTTTTCCAACAATCCTCGAAGGTACTGATCGGAAACGAACAATCGAGGGGGATAACTCACTTGCGTTGGCCCGGAACGGCACGCCCGCTCTGGCTCTCGCGCAAGGCGGGGCGCGCCCAGAAAAACAGCATCGTTGTGAGGAACTGCGCAAATGCAGGGTCTTACGCGACCGGGGCGGTGCCTTTCGGGATCGGACGTTTCCCGCAGCGGGCGCATGGCTTGCACAGGTCGATTCCTCCCCGCTAAAGTCAGGCCAGGACACCGCACCGGCGCACCACTCTGCACCGGCACAACATCATGGGGAGCAATAAAGACATGTCTGCACACACCACAATTCTGCGTTCGACCACGGCGGCACTGGCCCTGGCCACCCTGCCCATTGCCGCCACGGCCGAGACGCTGACCATCTCCTGGTGGGGGTTCAACGGCGACAAGCTCAACGAATTCATTGTCGAGCCGTTCCAGGAACAATGCGGGTGCGAAATCGTTTTCGAAACCGGCAACAGCGCCGACCGCCTGGGAAAAATCCAGATCCGCAACGGCGCGGGCGTCGACCTGATCTATCTGCCCGACCAGTTCTCGCAACTCGGCATCGAACAAGGCCTGTTCCAGCCCATCGACCGGTCGAAGATCCCCAACATCGCGGGCCTGCACGAGATCGCCCAAGCCCCGCAGGGCGAATACGGCCCGGCCTACACGCTTGGGCGCGTCGGCATCGTCTATGACAGCGCCAAGGTTTCGGCCCCGATCACCTCTTGGGGCGATCTCTGGCGCGAGGATCTGGCAAGCTCGGTCTCGCTTCCGGGCATCACCACAACCGCCGGGCCCATGGTGGTCATGCTGGCCGGGCAAGAGGCGGGCACCGATGCCTTCGCTGACGACGATCCGGCCTTTGCCAAGATCGAGGATATCAAGTCCAACGTGGTCAAGAACTACAACACCGGCTCCGAGATGATTAACCTCTTCTCAACCGGTGAGATCACCGTCAGCCTGGCACAGGACTTCGCACTTGGCCGCCTGCAGGATGCCGTGCCCACCGTCGTCTGGGCCGAATTGGAAGATGGCGATATCGCCACGCTCAACACGATCAACATCCCCGTGGGCGCCGAAAACGTCGAACGTGCGCATGAGTTCATCAACTTCGTCCTCGACCCCGAGCTGCAGAAGGTGCTGGCCGAGAACGGTGTCGATGCCCCGGCGGTCGCCTCGGTGGAACTGACGCCCGAGGCGGCGGCGGGCTGGACCTATGGCGCCGAACAGATCGACAGTCTCAAGCGCGTCGATTACGTCAAGATGAACGCGGCCAAGGACGGCTGGATCGAGCGCTGGAACGAAGTGTTCGGCGGCTAGCCGCACAAGACCGCAAAACAGGAAACGGCCGGGGCGCCCACGCGCGCCCCGCCGCACCGCGCCACGGCAACGTCCGCTGGCACGCGCTGGGACCAAGGGGACAGATGTGCTGAAACGGTTTGCGGGATGGTCGCTGTCGGGCCCTGCCACCCTGCTGGTCGTGCTCTGCCTTGTCGTCCCCGTGGCGGCGACGATTGCGGCCACCTTTGCCTCGAATGCCGGACCGTTCGCGCTCTATCAGGCGTTTCTGGAGAGCGGTTTTCGCCGCCGCGTCCTCTGGCGCACGCTCGAGGTGGCGCTGGTGACGACCATCGTTTCGGTCATCGTAGGCTTTTTCACCGCCTATGTGGTCAGCCGCGCCCCGGGGCGTTGGCGCTCGGTTCTGATCGTCCTCGCCGTCTTTCCGCTGCTGACGGGCGTCGTCGTACGCTCATTCGCCTGGCTGATCGTGCTGGGCCGCAACGGGATCGCCAACAACTTCTTCGTTTGGCTAGGCCTCGACGGCGCGCCCTACCCGATGCTCTACACCCAGGGCTCGGTGATCATCGCGATGATCTACCTTTTCGTCCCGCTGATGGTGCTGACCCTTGTGGGCGTGCTTGAAAACATCCCCGACGACGTGATCGAAGCCGCCGCCTCGCTTGGCGCGTCCGAGACGGCGATCTTCCGCGAAATCATCTTCCCGCTCGCCGTTCCCGGCATCATCGTGGGCGCCGTCCTGGTGTTCACCGGATCCTTCACGTCGTATGCGACACCCCAACTTCTGGGGGGTGATCAGCAGATGATGATGGGCACGCTCCTCCACCAGCGCGCGATGGTGGCCTTTGATTGGGACGGGGCGGCGACCGTGTCGGCGATCATGGTGGTCGTGACGATCAGCATCGTCTTGGCCATGACCCGCATTGCGCGCCGCCTGAACCCGATGGCGACCTGAGATGACCCACCGCATCAGCCCCGCCCTCATCGCCTTCACCGTGCTGGTCTATCTGTTCCTGTTGGGGCCCCTGGTCATCGTCATCGGTGCGGCGCTGTCGGACACGACCTTTCTGACCTTCCCGCCACAGGGCCTCTCGCTGCGCTGGTTTGAAAAGATATTCGAGATGTCGGCCTTCCGCCGCACGATCATCACCTCGCTGCAACTGGCCTTCGCCTCGACGCTTCTTGCCCTGCTGGTGGGCATCCCGGCCGCCTATGCGCTCAACCGGTACCGCATCGCCCTGCCCGGCTGGCTCTCGACGCTTTTCGTGCTGCCTGTGCTTGTGCCGGAGATCGTCCTCGGCTTCTCGCTTCTGCGGTCGATCCAGGTCGGCGCCGGGGTCCCGGTCCTCTGGACGCTCCTTCTCGGCCACACGTTGCTTGTCCTGCCCTACTGCGTGCGCGTCATCTCGGCGAGCCTCGCCTCGTTTGATTTCAGCATCGAAGAGGCTGCGATCTCTCTGGGCTGCTCGCCCGTCAAAACCTTCTTCACCATCGTCCTGCCCAACGTGCAATCCGGCGTGATCGCGGCCTTCATTCTGGCCTTCATCACATCGATCAACGATGTCTCCGTCTCGCTCTTTCTCACCGGCCCGGGGATCTCGACCCTGCCGATCCAGATCCTGGCCCATGTCGAACAGTTCTTTGATCCCGTCGTGGCCTCGGTTTCCGTGCTTTTGATGTTCCTCACCATCGCGGTGATGGTGGTGGTCGAACGCACCCTTGGCCTGACCTTCCTGGCAAAATGACCCGATGACCACGACCGCCCCGCTCACCCTGTCGAACCTGACCGCGCATTACGGTGCAACCAAAGTGCTGGACGATCTGTCGCTCGACGTTGGATCGGGCGAACTGGTGTCTCTCCTGGGTGCCTCGGGCTGTGGCAAGACCACGACGCTGCGCCTGATCGCCGGGTTTCTGCGCCCCACCACCGGAAAGATCCGGCTGGGCGACACCGACCTGACCACCCTGCCCGCCCAGAAACGCAACATCGGGCTCGTCTTCCAGAACTACGCGCTCTTCCCGCATCTCAGCGTGCGCGACAACGTGGCCTTCGGGCTCAAACAACGCGGTCTGCCGGTTCAGGAGCGTGAGACGAAAGCCAAGGCCATGCTCGACCGCGTGGGGCTGAGCGCGCTTGGCGACCGCTTGCCGGGTGCCCTGTCAGGCGGCCAGCGGCAACGCGTGGCGCTGGCACGCGCGCTTGTGATCGAACCCCCGCTTCTGATGTTTGATGAACCGCTCTCTAACCTCGACGCCAAGCTGCGCATCGACATGCGTGTCGAGATCCGCCAGTTGCAGCGCGCCAATGGCACCACCTCGGTCTTCGTGACGCACGACCAGGAAGAGGCGTTCTCGATCTCGGACCGCGTCGCAATCATGGAGGCGGGCCGCATCCGCCAGCTCGACACGCCCGAGGTCCTGTACCAACGCCCCGCAAACGCCTTCGTCGCCCGCTTTGTGGGGTTTGAGAACCTGATCGACCTGCGTGTGACCGCCCGCGACGGGGCGCAGGTAACGGCAGAGGGTGCGGGCGGCGTCACGCTGACCCTCGGCCAAACGGAATTGGGAGAGATCCCCGACACCTTCGTCCTAGCCACCCGCCCGGACGGGCTGCGCGTTGTCATGACGCCAACCGGGCTCCCCTGCACCCTGGGCCTGCGCACCTATCTTGGCCGCACCTATCACTATCAGGCCGACACGGCGGTGGGCCCCCTCACCGCCGGGGGCCCCTTGTCCAAACCACTGGACACCGGACAAACCGCCTGGCTCGCCCCCGAGCCTGAACAGTGCTGCATCCTGCCAAAGGAAGACGGGTGAGCACGCGCATCCACAACGCGACGCTTTTGCCCTGTACGGTCGGGATGCCGGTGATCGCCCCCGGCCATATCCAGATCGAGGCGGGCCGAATCACCTCAATCGGGGAAGGTCCCGGCCCGGACACTGCCGTGGACGAGGTGATCGACGCACACGGCGACATCGTGATGCCCGGCATGGTGAACCCGCACGCGCACCTGCCGATGACGCTCTTCCGTGGACTGGGCGAGGATGTGGACGACCGCCTGTTTCGCTACGTCCTGCCAATGGAGCGCAAGTTCGTCACGCCCGATATGGTGCGCATCGGAACCGCGCTGGCGGCCTGGGAAACCATCCGTGCCGGGGTCACCACGGTGGCGGATATGTACTACTTCGAGGCCGAGGTGGGCCGCGTCCTCGACACCGCGGGACTGCGTGGGGTGGTGGGCCAAACGCTTGCCGATTTCAATCCGCCCGACCATGCCGACATGGAGGAAGGCTTCGCTCTGGTTGAGACGCTGGCGGATGAATTCGCCGAGCATCCCCGCATCCGCGCCTCGATTGCGCCGCACGCCCCCTATTCGACCGATATCCCCGTCATGGCCCGTGTCGCGCAGTGGGCCGCCGATCACCCGGACGTGCCGGTCCAGATCCACCTTGCAGAGATGAACACCGAAATGGACTGGGCCGCACGCACCCACGGCTGCCGTCCGGTCGAAGCGGTCGATCGCGCGGGGCTGTTGCAGCCCGGCCTGATCGCAGCGCACTGCCTCTACCTCACCGAAGCCGAGATCGCGCGCCTCGCCGAAACCGGCGTCCGCGTCGCCCACAACGCACGCTCGAACGCCAAAGCCGGGCGCGGGATCGCCCCCGTCGAGGCTCTGCGCGCAGCGGGCATCCCGGTGGGCATCGCCACCGATGGCCCGATGAGCGGCAACACACTCGATCTGTTCTCACAATTCGGCCCCGTCTCGATGTTTGCCAAACTCCTTGGCCAAAGCCGCAAACCGATGCCCGCCCGCGACGTGATCGCCATGGCCACACGCGAAGGGGCCGAAGTTCTGGGCATGGCGCACCAGATCGGCACGCTTGAAACCGGCAAGTCCGCCGATCTCATCCGCATCTCAACCGCGGCCCCGCGTCTGCAACCGATCTACGACATCTACGCCACGCTCGTCTTTGCCGCGATGCCCGAGGATGTGACCGATGTGATGGTCGCCGGGCGCTGGCTCATGCGCGACCGCGCCGTCCTCACACTGGAACGCGCAAAGGTTCTGCGCGATGCGGGCCAGATCGCCGACCAGTTCCGCGCCGAAATGGTCGAGATCGACAGATCAGGGGAGAGGCCGCAATGACCAAAGCTCTGGACGCCGCGCTCGCGGCAGCAGACGCGGGTGTAGACGCCGGTCTCGATCGCTTGATGGAGCTGATCGCGATCCCCTCAATCTCGGCGGATCCCGCCTATGCAGGCGATGTGCGACGCGCGGCAGACTGGCTGGCCGCCGATCTTGGCACGATGGGGTTCGACGCCTCGGTGCGTCCCACCGCCCGACATCCAATGGTCGTCGGCCATGATCACACCGCCCCGGACGGCGCCCCCCATGTCGTGTTCTACGGCCATTACGACGTCCAACCCGTTGATCCGCTTGAGCTTTGGAATGCCGATCCCTTTACCCCCGCCCTTCTGCCCCAGCCGGACGGCGAAACCTGGATTACCGGGCGCGGCGCCTCCGACGACAAGGGCGCCCTGATGACGTTTATCGAGGCCTGCCGCGCGTGGAAGGCCGCCACCGGCGCCCTGCCATGCCGCGTTACCGTTGTTCTGGAGGGCGAGGAAGAGATCGCGAGCCCCTCGCTCGGCCCGTTCCTCGAAGAGACAGCGGACGAGTTGCGCGGCGATACGTTGTTGGTTTGCGATACCGACATGTGGGACCGCGACACCCCCGCGATCACCACGATGATGCGCGGGCTCGCCAGTGAAGAGTTCACGATCCGCGCCGCCGACCGCGATCTGCACGCAGGCATCTTTGGCGGTGCCGCACGCAATGCGTTGCAGGTCATGGCCGATATCCTCGCCAGCCTCCGCGCGCCGGACGGTTCCGTCGCCATCCCCGGTTTCTACGACGCCGTGCAGGAATTGCCCGAGGCGGTGCGGGCAAGCTGGACCGCGCTGCCCTTTGACGCCGCAAAGTTTCTTGGCGATGTGGGGCTCTCGGACCCGGCGGGTGAGCGGGACCGCAGCGTGCTGGAACAGGTCTGGGCCCGCCCCTGCTTTGAGGTCAACGGACTGTCGGGTGGCTATGCGGGCGAAGGGTTCAAATCCATCGTCGTGGCCGAAGCCCATGCCAAGGTGAGCTTCCGCCTTGTACCCGACCAGGACCCCGAGGAGATCCGCGCCGCGTTTCGCGACCACGTGCGCACGCTCCTGCCCCCCGACTGCGACGTGACCTTCACGCGATTGGGCGCCGCAAAACCCGCCGCCATGCCGGTGGACAGCCCGATGCTGCACCAGGCGCTCGACGGTCTGCGCGACGAATGGGGCGCGGCGGCGATTGCGGGCACCGGCGGGTCGATCCCGATATTGGCCGAGTTCCGTGAACGCCTGGGCATGGACGCCCTGCTTGTCGGGTTCGCGCGGTTCGACAACCGGGTCCACAGCCCCAATGAAAAATACGATCTGTCGAGCTACGTCAAAGGCACCCGCTCCTGGGTACGGATCCTCGACAGATTTGCTGCCGGGTAGCCGCTACCACACAACCGGGTGGCTCTCCCCGCTCGCCACGTTCACCAACCCCGTCGGCGCGGCGTCATTCGGCGCCACCAGCACCCATCGCCAGGGCGCACATGTGAGCGTCGCGAACTGCAAGCGTTCGGGAAAGCCCGGGCCCCAGCGTGGGGACGAACTTGGCTCATAAAACCAGTCGATCTTGTCCGCCGCTGCCAGAAACGCCCGCCACTCGGCATCCAATGCCTCGGCAGGTCGCGCGGTCATCAGCCCCCCGATCTCATAGCGCACCGTCGCCACAATCGCCCTGCCCGTGGCAAGCGCCCAGCCCCCCTGCTGCGCCCGAATGGCATTCGCCACCTGCGCCATCGCCGCGTCCGACGATCCGACGACCCACAGGTTGTGACTGTCATGCCCGACCGTACAGCCGACCGCCGTCTCCGCCGCGCGCGGTCCGCAGCCGCGCCAGAACATGGCGCCGACCCTGCCCGCACCCGAATGGCGGTCGATCACCGCAAACTTGGTGATCTGCCGCGCCGGATCCCGCTGGACAGCGCCGTCGTCAACCGCCAGCGTTTCGGTCAGAAAGTCATCCTCCCAATGGAACGGACGCAAGACGGCGGCCTGCATGCTGTCCCGCCCCGGCTGGGACGCAATCGCAAAATCTGCCGCCCCCAAGGCCCGGGGCAGCCGAACACTTTCGCGCGCCCAACCGGGCCAGGCAACTTCGGGCGTCTCCCCGATGTAGCGCGCACCATCGGACACCTGCCGCCCATCCGCCCAAACCTCGGCAATCTCGACAGTCTCGACATCGCGCAGCAGCACGATGTCGGCAAACCGACCGGGTGCGACGCTCCCCACCCAGGGCGTCAGCCGCATATGGCGTGCAGGGTTCAGCGTCACGCATTGCAGCGCGGTCTCTGGCGCAAGGCCGCTCTTGATCGCAAGGCGCACATTGTGGTCCGTTGCGCCGATCTCCAACGTCTCGGACGCGCCACGATCATCGGTGGCGAACGCCACCTGGCTCCAATCCCGCAGCCCCCGCTCAAGCAGGCCTGCAATGATTTCGGGCATTGAATGCGGGCGGATCTCAAGAAACAGCCCGCGCCGCAGCTTGTCCCACGCCTCTTCCGCTGTCCACGCCTCGTGGTCCGAGGACAGCCCCGCCGCCGCAAAGGCGTTGATGTTGGCCAGATCGCGCAGCCCGGCCGCGTGACCCTCGACCACCCCGCGCGCGGCAAGCGTCGCCTCGATCATGCCCCACAACCGCGCATGCGCGGGGTTGTCGGCATCGGTGACGGCGGGCCAATCCATCACCTCATCAAGCCCGGCCACCATCGGATGCGCCATGAACGCGGCCTGTTCGGCCTGGCCAAAATGGCCGCCCGAACGCTCATACCCCGTGGGCGGCGTGGCCGACCCCGGCAGGGGAAAGATCTTCAAAGGCGATCCCGCCCGCCGCGCCGCCAACCAGAACTCAAGGTTTCCGACCCCGTTCACATTCGACAGCTCGTGGCTTGCCTCGCAGGTCCAGGTATTGCCCCGTGGCAGGACCAGCGCGGCCTCATGCTCGGGCGTCAGATGCGAGCTTTCGATATGCTTGTGCACCTCGCCAAAGCCCGGCACCGCCGACAAGGCGCGCCGCTCTTCCCGTCGTTCTGCCGTTCCGGTCCAGGCACCCGCGGGCCCCACGAACGCAACCCGCCGCCCGCGGATCACAATCTCTGCATCGTCCATCCACGTCGCGGTCCCGCTGTCAAAGAGCCGCCCAACCCGCAAAACACAATCCGCCGCCTGCCGCCCAAGGGCGACCTGCACCAGATCGCGGCGGATCGCGGTCTCGGCCGCCGGGTCAATGATCAGATCGTTGGGCAGATCCATAAAAAAGCGCTCTCACGACAGGTGTGACAGTCGAGGATCGAACAGATAGGGGTGGGCAGCAACCCCCAAGCGGAGCCACGCCATCGCCACGCCCGTTATCATCGACACCGACCCCGGCATCGACGATGCCGTGGCAGTCCTCTATGCGCTGCGCTCACCGGCTTTCGACGTGCTGGGTCTGACGACTGTTGCGGGCAATATCGGCCTGCCGACGACCACGACGAACGCCGCCAAGCTGCTGACCCTGGCCGGGCGCGCCCTGCCCGTCCACGCCGGTGCGGATCGCCCTCTGGCGCGAACCGGGTTCGGGGCAAGCGACATTCACGGCGCTGACGGGCTGGGCGGCGTGCCCCTCCCCGCGCCGCAGATCACGCCCCAACCCGGCGCGGTCGATTGGATCGCAACGACGCTTGAGGCCCAGGATCCCGGAACCGTCGATCTCTTCACGCTGGGTCCGCTCACCAACCTCGCCCATCTGCTCGAAAATCACCCGCAATCCACCCGCCGCCTGCGCCGCGTGATTGCCATGGGCGGCGCGGTGGACGAACGCGGCAACGTTGGCCCGCGTGCCGAGTTCAACATCGCGGCCGACCCAGAGGCCGCCGCGCGCGTCTTTGCCGCCGATCTCCCGCTCACGCTGATCCCGCTCGATGTCACCCGCCGGGTCCGCGCCAGCACGTCCGACACCGCCGCGCTCGCCCAGGCGCGGGACGCGGATGCCCGCACCGTGGGCGCCCTCATCGACGCCTACTTCCTGACAACAGATGGCGGCGACAGCCGCCCGCTCCACGATCCCTGCGTGATGCTTTTTGCCGAAAGCCCGGCGCTATTTTCCTGCGAAACCCGGCACCTCGACGTTGAGACCTCCACTGGGCCAGATGCGGGCGCCCTAATCCCGGGCCCCTACGCGATTGAGGTTGCCATGGGCGTCGACGGCCCCGCCGCGCTCGCACACCTGCGCGATGCGTTCCTGAACGGCTAGCGCCTAGCCCGCCCGCACCCAAAGCTCTCCAGAACGCTGTAGCAGCGGCGACGCAATCGCCGAATGCACCCGCGTCACCAGATCCCCATGGGCCTCACCCAACGCGGTCTCCCAACGCCGCGTCTGCACCATCGCGGCCCCGATCGCGACAGGACGCACGCCCACCTTGTCCAAAAGCCCCAGCGCCGCCAGGATCGAGCGCCCGCTGCTGATCACATCATCCACAAGGCACACCCGCCGCCCCGTCAGAAGCGGCAGCATGCGGGGATCCACAAACAACCGCTTCTGGGCCTCCGGACTTGTAATTGAGGACAGGCCCACCGACAGCGCGTCGTCGTACCAGAACTTCGGCGAGGTGCCCAACGCGACGTAGCGAGTGTGCCCAAGCCTCTGGGCCACAGCGCGGGCCAGCGGCAGGCCGAGCGTTGGGACACCCACCACAACGTCCGGCGCCGACGGGCGCAGGCGGTCGGCCAGAACCGAGGCCAGGGCCTCTTCGACAGCGAAACTGCACTGCGTCAGGATCAGCGAGGCAATCCCCTCACCGCTGTCGCCAAGGGCCCGGATCGGCAGGTTCAGCACACGGCCATCGGGCAGGCTCGCCGGGTAGCGATCCTTGAACGCCGCGGGTAGTCCAGCGCCCGCAGGCTCAAACCTCTGCCAGAAATCGTGCGGTTCGATGATCCCGTGCCCCGCGCCTTGCTTTAATGCGCTAAGCCAACAACAACACAATCCCAACCAATCCGCGACATCGTTTCCATCCCGGCCAACACCGTTATGTCATTGGCGGCGATTGTATTACAGCATTTACAATGGCTTCACCAAAATGCGACCTGCAAGACGCGGGCAGACGTCATCCAACGCTGCGTGTCGCGAGTAAAATCGCAGCAATAGGGGGAAAGGCATGGGGCGCTCGGTTTTGATGGGCATTATGTTTGCGGCTGGCGCGGGGTTCATCGCGGCGGTCGTCTTGCTGAGCTCTGGCAACCGGTCATCCGTGTCCCAAAGCGCGGCCTACGCCATCCCCGGATTGCCCAGCATGACCGTCCAGGCCGCCCATGGCGCCTTTCATCGCCTGACACCCGCCCTCTTGCTTGTGGTCTACGACGCGTTCGGGCGGACGCAAGAGGATGAAATCTACGACACGCTCGCCGCGGTGACCGATGGTGACGCGCTCGAATACCTCTATCTCGAACGCGTGGGCGCCATGGCGGGCGGCGGGCTTGAAGAGGGCGACCAAACCATCCATGAGATCAACCTGCTCAGTTCGGCGGTGCAGCGCGACGGTGCGGTCCTCACCATCGACGCGGTCTGGCAGGTGATCGGAACAGTGGGCCATGCCGAACACCTGCATGTACGCGGCAACACCTACAGCGCCGACCTGACCGTCGCGCCGGTGGACGGCGCCTGGAAAATTACCGAATTCGCCCTGCTCGATGTCAACCGCGATGCCGCCGGTGAGACGTTTTTGGCACCGGAAACCAACTGATGCTCACCGTTCGCGATGTCCAGTTCGGCTATGCAGGCGGAGATTTCCGCCTGAACGTGCCGGACCTAACGCTGCAATCGGGGGAACGTTTGGCCATTGTCGGACCCAGCGGCAGCGGCAAGACCACGCTCCTTAACCTGATTGCGGGCATCCTGACCCCCGAAAGCGGGGATATCCGCGTGGCCGACACCGTTGTCTCCACATTGCCCGACGCCGGGCGCCGCCGGTTTCGCGCCCGCCAGATCGGGTTCGTGTTTCAGGACTTTGCCCTGCTCGACTATCTCTCGGCGCGCCAGAACATCCTCTATCCCTTCCGCATCACACCCGCACTTGCGCTCGATACCGCTACGCGCGACCGGGCCGAAGCGCTCGCCGCCGCCTGCGGGATCGCCGACAAGCTTGACCGGCACCCCACCGCGCTCAGCCAGGGCGAGCAACAGCGCGTCGCGATCTGTCGGGCACTGGTCACGCAGCCCAAGCTGATCCTGTCGGACGAGGCGACCGGCAACCTCGACCCCGACAGCAAGGTGCGCATCCTCGACCTGCTGTTCGAACAGGCCGAAGAGGCCGGCGCAGCGATCCTCGCCGTCACCCACGATCACGAGCTTTTGCCCCGCTTCGAACGCGTCCTCGACTTTGCGCAGTACCGCTCCGGGGCCGCGGCATGAACGCGCTGTACCTCGCCTCTGCTTACCTGCGCTATCACTGGGCGCGCAGCTTGGTGATGGTGGTCGTCGCCGCCCTTATCCTCTTTGTGCCCGTGGCCACACAGATCCTGCTGTCGACCAGCGAACGCGCACTGATCGCACGGGGCGAGGCGACGCCGCTTCTTCTGGGCAGCCGCGGCTCACAGCTCGATCTGACGATGGCCGCGCTCTACTTTTCCGACGAACGCCCCGCGCCAGTGGCGATGCGCGAGGTTGAAACGGTCTGGGACAGCGGGCTCGCCACGCCAATCCCGGTGCACACTGCTTTCTCCTCCGGCGGATTCCGCATTGTCGGCACAACGCTGGACTACTTCGATTTCCGCGATCTGACGCTCGCCGATGGCCGGGGCATCGGTCTTCTGGGCGATGCCGTGATCGGGGCAGACGTCGCTGAAACGCTGGGACTGGGCGTGGGCGACGCGCTCGTCTCGGCGCCCGAAAACCTCTTCGATCTCGATGGCGTCTACCCGCTGGAGATGCCCGTCGTGGGCGTGCTCGCGCAGACGAACACACCCGATGACGCAGGCATCTTCGTCGACATCAAAACCGCCTGGGTCATCCAGGGGATCGGCCATGGGCACGAAGACGTGGTCACCGCGGCCGATCTGGCCGCAGGGACCGCAACGCTCGCCAATGCCGCGGTGGTCCAGTACCAGCGCATCAACGAAGACAATATCGACAGCTTCCACTTTCACGGCGATCAGAACGATTTCCCCGCCTCAGCCGTGATCGTGGTGCCCAATGACACACGCTCGGGTACGATCCTCAAGGGTCGCTACCTCGACCCCGAGGGCCCGACACAGCTGATCGCGCCTGCGGGCGTGTTGCAGGGCCTCGTCGACCGGATTTTCCGCATCAAAACGCTGCTTGATGTGGTCACCGCCATTATCGCCGTCGCGGCCCTGGCTGCGATCGGCCTGGCGGTTTTTCTCAGCTATCGCCTGCGCGCACGCGAAATTGTGACCGCGGTCAAGCTGGGCGCGCGCCGCGGAATGGTCCTGCGGCTCTTGGCGGCGGAAACCGTTACGCTACTGTTAGTTGCAGTGGCGATTGCCTCTTTGGCGGCACTCACCGTTGCCCGAAACGCCGATGCGTGGGTCGGGTGGCTTATATCGATTGGTTCTTAAGTACTGGGAGTAAACACATGAAAAAGCACATTCTTGGCACAACGCTTGCCGGACTTTTTGCGGCAACGCCGCTGTTTGCACATTACGGCATGATCATCCCCAACGACCCGATGATCAGCCAGGAAGACGGGCGCAGCGTCGCGCTGTCAATGTCCTTCTCGCACCCGTTTGAGCTGGACGGCATGATCCTTGAGACACCGGCCGCCTTCAGCGTCACGCACGAAGGGGAAACAACGGATCTTCTGGGCAGCCTGCAATCGGCCACAGTGATGGAAGAACAGGGCTTCACGCTCGAATATCCGCTCGAACGGCCCGGCACCTACATCTTCGCGATGGAGCCCGAGCCCTATTGGGAGCCTGCCGAAGACGCCTTCATCATCCACTATACCAAGACCTATGTGACCGCCTATGGCGATGACGAAGGCTGGGACACCGAGCTGGGCCTCAAGACCGAGATCGTGCCGCTGTCCAAACCCTTTGGCCTGTGGGAACACAATGTCTTCCAGGGCATTGTTAAGATGGATGGCGAAGCCGTCCCCTATGCCGAAGTTGAGGTCGAATTCTTCAACCAGGCAGGCGACGCGACGGCACCTGATGAGTTGATGATCACCCAGACGGTCAAGGCCGATGCCGACGGTGTCTTCACCTACGCACCGCCGTCGGACGGCTGGTGGGGCTTTGCCGCGCTCAACACCGCCGACTACAACCTGCCGCAGGATGGCGAGGATAAGGCCGTAGAACTTGGTGCGGTGATCTGGGTGCATTTCGAAGCCTGGACCGGGCAATGATCCGCGCCCTGGCTTTCGCCGCAATCGCGTGCGCCGCGGGGGGACCCGCGGCCGCGCACAAGCTGGTGGTCTTTGCCTCAAGCAATTGCGAGGCCGTGCTGGTCGAGGCCAAGTTTTCCACCGGTTCGATCGCCCAGCAGGGCGATGTGCGGGTCCTCGACGGCCAAAACCAGCTGATGACAACCCTTCCCCTGGCGTCCGACGGCACCGCGAAGATCGCGCTTGATGCCCTGGATCATTCCGAAGGGTTGGTGATCGAGGTGGATACCGGCAGCCACGACAACTACTGGATCCTCACGCCCGAGGACATCGCACGCAATTGCGGGAGCTGACCTTGCGCGTCCTCATGATCTGTCTCGCGGCCTGGGTCGCGTTCGGTGCCTCGGCCCAGGCTGACGACCAGCCGCGCATTGTCACCGTGAACTATCCGCTACAGTACTTCGCCGAACGTCTGGTGGGCGACGCGGCCGAGGTCGTCTACCCCGTGCCCGCCGGTGTCGATCCGTCGTTCTGGCGCCCGTCGATCGCCGATATCAGTGCGGTGCAATCCGCCGATCTGATCCTGCTCAGCGGTGCGGGCTTTGCGACGTGGATCGACCGCGTCTCGTTGCCCCGCTCGCGTCTTGTGAACACCGCCGCCGGCTATCGCGACCGGTTCATTGCAACCGAAACGATCACCCACAGCCACGGCGACGGCGGCGAGCATTCGCATGAAGGCATCGCAACCTACACCTGGCTCGACCCCACGCTCGCCCTCGCTCAGGCCGAGGCGGTGGCAGCCGCCATTGCCGGGCGCGGCATCGCCGATCCCACACAGGTCTACGCCGAATTCGCCACGCTGCGCGCCGATCTCGAAGCGCTGGACGCCGATGCGCGGGCCGCGCTGGCCGGGGCGCAGGATGTGGTCTTTATCGCCACGCACCCGCGGTATCAGTACCTGGCACAGGCCTATGGCCTGACCATCGTATCGCTGGAGTGGGAGGCGGGCACCGCCCCGACCCAGGACCAACTGGACGACCTTGCGGCGCGCGTCGCCAGCGACGGCGCCCGCATCCTGATCTGGGAGGCCGAGCCCCCGCAGGACGCGAAAGACGCGGCCGCGGCACTGGGGCTGGTGAACGTCACGGTCCCGCCCTTGGCACAGCCCGTGGACGCGGGTTTTGCGGCGTCGTTTCGGGCCTCCGTCGCCGCGCTCGCCGATGCCGCGGCTGAGTTCCACTCACAATAGGCGCGGGAGTTGCCGCCCCGGGCGCATCTGCCCAGCATTTGGGCAATCGCGCCCGAACCCTCTGCGAAATTCAGTACGTCAGGGCGTCCGACCTGACCGCCTAAGGCCCCCGAATAGCCCCCGCCGCCGTTCAGGTGTTGGCGTCCCGGCCAGAAGGTACTATTTGAGGCAGACGAAAATAAAAGGTCTGGGAGGACATTCCATGAACGTAATCAAGGCAGTCGCCGCGGCACTCACGCTCGCGGCAGCGCCAGCCATGGCACAAACACAGCTTTCGGTCGCCACCGGTGGTACCGGCGGGGTCTATTTCCCGATGGGCGGTGGCGTGGCCGAGGTGATCAACAACCACGTCGACGGCTATGCCGCGACAGCCGAGGTGACCGGCGCATCGGTCGAAAACATGGGGCTCATCGCCACCGGTGACGCCGATATGGGCCTGGGTCTGGCCGACACGGTGCAGCAGGCCTATTCCGGCACCGGACGCTTTGATGGCCAGCGACTGCCCATGCTGCGGGCGATGGCATCGATGTACGCCAACATGATCCAGATCGTGACGCTGGAAGGCAGCGGGATCTCCTCGCTTCAGGATCTGGCGGGCAAGCGCGTGTCGGTCGGCGCCCCGGGCTCGGGCACCGAGGTCAACGCACAGATCATCCTTGAAGCCAACGGCATCACCTATGATGACATCGACGAACAGCGCCTCAACTTCAACGAAACCGCCGATGCGCTGGCCAACGGTGACATCGATGCAGGGTTCTGGTCGGTTGGTGCACCCACCTCGTCGATCCTGAACCTCGCCACCACCCAGTCGATTGCGATCCTCGAACTCAGCGAAGCCGAGTTTGAAGCCGCGCTTGGCGCACAGCCGCTCTTTGCCCGCACGACGCTGGCCGAAGGCACCTATGAAGGTGTCCCGGCAACCGCAGTGCTCGGCGCGGCCAACGTGATGACCGTATCGTCGGAAATGTCCGAAGATCTGGTCTACGACATCACCCGCGCGATCTTTGAAAACATCGACGATCTGCGGGCCGTGCACCCGGCGGCCAACCAGACGACGATCGACTTTACGTTGTCGGCAACGCCGATCCCGCTGCATCCCGGCGCGATCCGCTATTACGAGGAAACAGGCGCAACCGTGCCTGACGCGCTGCGCCCCTAGAATGCGCCGCGCTTTGACGGGAGGGGGGCTTTGCACCCTCCTCCTGCTCGCCGCCCCAACGAATGCCGGTGTGCTCAGTGCCGCACTGGTCAATGGCCCCGAGATTGCCAGTTTCGACGTCGCCGATGGCGAGGGGTGGTGCGTGCTCTGGCACCATTCCGTGCAAGGTTTCGAAGTCACCGACTGCTATGAAAACCGCGGCGGCCAGATGGTCCTCGTGAAATCCCACATGCCGGATTTCGCCGCCGGTCTGGGCCATATTCCCGGCCGGGGCCGCCAAATCTCCGACGGGAACGGCGGCTATTGGGTCCTCGACATCGACGAACCAGTGCGCGGCAATGCCTATATCCTGCGCCCCGGCAGCGCCGCCGTCGATCACCGGCTGCAGGTTGGCGACCGCACCGTCTCCCTCTCGGCAGCCGCCGAACATCAGCGTGTGCGCATCGCGTTGAACGAAAGCGTCCCCGAATGACCGAACAGACCGGCACCGCGCCCTCGACCACATCCCAAACCGGCACCATCGCCCGCGTGATCGCGGTGGTCGGGATCGGCCTGTCGCTGTTCCAGCTTTACGCCGCCGGGTTGCAACCGCTTGGCCTGTTCTACCAGCGCCCCATCCACCTGGGCTTCATCCTGGTCCTCTGCTTTCTGATCTACCCCGTCTTTGGCCGCGACCGCCCGCGCGGAACGCTGGGCTGGGCCATCGACGGCGTGCTTATCGCCTGTGCGATCCTCGTGGGCGCCTGGCTGCCCGTGAACATCGACACCATCGCCAACCAGATCTTCCCCCGCGACATCGACGTCTGGGTGGGCTGCCTGACCGTCCTTGTCGTGCTCGAAGCCGCGCGTCGCGCCGTCGGGATGGGCATGACCATCATTGGGCTGGTCTTCATCGTCTACGCCTTTGCAGGCGGTCGGGGCGAGTTGCCGTTTCTGGCCGACTGGATGCCGGGTATCCTGAACCACCGCGGCTATTCGATGGATCGCGTGGCCAGCCAGATGACCCTGGGCGCCGAGGGGATCTTTGGCATCCCGCTCGGCGTTGCCGCGACTTTCGTGTTTATCTTCGTGCTGTTCGGTGCCTTCCTTGAAGTGACCGGCGCAGGCAAGTTCTTCATCGATCTGGCCTATGCGGCCACCGGACGCCAACGCGGCGGCCCCGCCAAAGCGTCTGTCATCGCCTCGGCGGGCATGGGCTCGATCTCGGGCTCGGCCATCGCAAACGTGGTCACCACCGGGGCTTTCACCATCCCCCTGATGAAGCGGCTCGGCTACAAGCCCCACCAGGCCGGCGGGATCGAAGCCGCCGCCTCCACCGGTGGCCAAATCATGCCCCCGCTCATGGGCGCCGGCGCCTTTTTGATGAGTGAGTTCACGCAGGTGCCCTATGTCGACATCGTGCTGGTGTCGATCTTCCCCGCGCTCCTTTACTTCGGCGCGGTCTACCTGCTGGTCCACCTGGCCGCGGTAAAACAGGGGCTGACCGGCCTGCCCGCCTCTGAACTGCCGCGCGTGCGCACGGTCCTGGCCGAGGGCTGGCATTTCCTCGTCCCGCTCCTCGCCCTCGTCGCGCTGCTGGTCGCCGGGTATTCGCCGATGCGCGTGGGCTTCTATGCCATTGTCACCATCGCGCTCGCCGCCGCCGCCCGCGCGCTCTTTACCTTCCTGCGCAACGAGCCAACCGCGGCGGGCTTCGTCGCGCTCTGCCAGCGCGGCCTTGATCTGACCCTTCAGGCCCTCGCCCTTGGTGCCCGCAACGCCGTGGCCGTCTCGGTCGCCTGCGCCGTGGCTGGGATCATCGTGGGTGTCGTCGGTCTCACCGGGCTTGGCCTGAAATTCTCGGCCATGATGATCGCCTTCTCCGGCGGCAATCTGATCCTCGCGCTTCTGTTGGTCATCATCGCCAGCCTGATCCTCGGCATGGGACTGCCGGTGACCGCCGCCTACATCGTCCTGATCATCCTCGTCGGACCGGCCCTGACCGAAGAATTTGGCATCCCGCTGCTGATCGCCCACCTTCTGGTCTTCTGGTACTCGCAGGATTCAAACGTCACCCCGCCGGTCGCGCTGGCCGGGTTCGCCGGGGCGGCGATCGCCGGTTCAAAACCCATGGCCACCAGCGTGCAGGCCTGGAAATACGCCAAGGGCCTCTACCTCGTGCCGCTCTTCATGGTGTTCAACCAAGAGATCATCCTGGGCGGCCCCCTCCCCGCGGTTCTCTGGAGCGGTGCGCTCGCCATCGCCGGGCTCGTGGCCTTTGCCGCCGCGCTCGAAGGCTATCTCTGGCGCCCGATGCCCGTGCTCCAGCGGGTGCTCTTGTTGCCTGCCATCGCCGCCGTCTTCTATTCCGACGCCCGGATCGAGGCGGCGGGCCTCCTCGCCATCGTCGTGCTGCTGGGGCTGAACTGGCTCGGGCGCTCCAACACACCGGCCCCCACCGCACAGGCCTGAGCGACCCCGCCCTCGACGCAGCACACCCCGCCGCCTACACTCCGGCCATGCACCGCACGCTGGCCACCCTTGTGATCCTTCTATGCCTGACAACGGCGAGTATCGCCGCGGACCGGCCACAGGGGCTGCTCTGGAACCGCTCCGGCCTTCCCGCCACCCTGCCCCTTCAGGTCAAGACCGACCCCGGTCGCGACTACGTCCTGCATCTCCACAGCACCGAGACCGGCACCGCGGTGCTCGCCGCCTATATCCGCGGCGGAGATTTCTTTCGTGTGCTCGTACCGCCGGGTGAGTTCACCCTACACTTCGCCGCGGGCACCGATTGGCAGGGCGAAACCGCGCTCTTCGGGCCAGAGACGCGGACCTTCGAGCTGGACCGCCCCCTGCGGTTCCGCGCAGGGTTCCGCCAAAAGAAGGGCCATCTCATCGACCTGCGCGCCGAGGCCGACTACGCCGCCCGCAGCATCGCGCTCTGCCAACGGCTGGCGCTCGACCTCGACACCCCCCGCCACCAACGCAACCCGCCACGCACAGACCGCGACGTCTCCCCCTACGCACCAACCCAGCTCACCGGCACAACCCGCGCCCCCGAAGACCGCCTGCCCTTCCCGCCCTCGCTCTACGACCCGCCGCGTTACGAGCTGCGTACGCGTGTGTGCGGGTGAGGATGCGCGGCAGCAGGGTGTGAGGGATGGATTGGGGTGCTATCAAACGGCTGCGAACCAGTCTGTACTGGAGCAGTTTGGCCGCCCCGTATTCAGAGCAAATACTAAGCCTGAGCGGGACTCGAAGCATCGCTCGCCCCCGTTGTCGGAATGGGAGGTGGGAGTTCTCTGCGCGATTGTTCCGCCAACCGGTACTGCCGCTGATAGACGGACGCGGCGCGATCTGGCGCGGCATCGCAAATAAATCCGATTTCCAGGCCCGCCAGCCAAACAGCTTCAATTCTGCGGTCACACAACACCCGCACCGTTTGACTTCTTAGCGCTCTAAGATACGCTCAACGGAGCAGGTCAGGCTTTGGGAGGGTCCGCATGCTGCAAGACATCAAACACCCGCATCTTAAGGACGCCTATGCCGAGATGGCCGGTGCCTCGACCATTCCGCTGTGGGAGATCTATCACAAGGTCGTCTCGGACAAGCCTGCGATCTACGGCACGCCGCACCTGTGGTCCTACGCCCAACTGCGCCCGCTGCTGATGGACGCGGGCAACCAGATCAGCGCGGTCGAGGCTGAGCGGCGCGTGCTTGTCCTGAAAAACCCCGCGCTGGAGCGGCCAGGCATCTCGCAGACGCTGTTTGCGGGCCTGCAACTTGTGATGCCGGGTGAGATTGCGGAAGCGCACCGCCACTCCCAGGGCGCGCTGCGGTTCGTTCTGGAAAGCTCGGGCGGGTATACAGCGGTCGAGGGTGAGCGGTGCGAGATGCGCCGCGGTGACTTCATTACAACGCCCAGCTGGTGCTGGCACGATCACAAGAACACGGGCGACGGACCGATGATCTGGATCGACGGGCTGGATGTGCCGCTGGTCAATTTCTTCGGCGCCAAGTTCGCGGAAGAATGTCCGACGCCTGAACAACCGATCCACCGCGATACCGATGACAGCGTGTCGCGCTGGGGGTCGGGGCTGCGTCCGTTTGCGGGTCAGCACATCGCACCCTACTCGCCGGTCTTCAGCTACCCCTATACACAGGCGCGCCCCGCGCTCGATGCGATCGCGGCAACGGACGCGCCCGATCCCCATCGGGGATGGAAGATGATCTACACCAATCCGCGCGACGGCGGGCACGTGCTGCCCACGATTGCAGCCTATCTGCAGAAGCTTCCATCGGGCTTCTCCACAAAGGCCAGCCAGACAACCGAGGCGCAGGTTTATACGGTGTTGGAAGGTCAGGGCACCGCCAAGGTGGGCGAGACCGAGTTGCGGTTTGCCGAGAACGACACCTTTGTCGTGCCCAACTGGATGCCCTTCCAGATCGAAACCGGCGCCGAGACGATTCTCTTCAGCTTCACCGACCGCGCGGCGCAGGAAAACCTGGGGATCTGGAGACTGCAAGACCACTGATCCCACGCCCGCGCTATCAAACGGATTTCCATAGGGAGGACTCAAACAATGAATTGGAAGACACTTGCGACGGTTGCTGCAGTATCGCTGGGCGCCCTGCCCGCCACTGCCGAGACCTTTGATCTGAAGGTCGCCACCTTCGTCACCGGCCAGCACGGCATGTCGAAGTGGATTGATCAGTGGGCGGCCGACCTCACTGAACAGTCCGAAGGCCGCCTGCAGTTCGAGATCCTGCACGGTGCCCAGATGGGCCCGCCGCCCGCGTATTACGATCTGGCGCGCAACGGTCAGGCCGACATCGTCTGGCACCTGCACGGCGCAACGCCCGGGCGGTTCGAGCTGACAGAGATATCGAACATGCCGTTTCTCTTCTGCTCTGCCGAGCAGGCGACGCTGGTTCTAAATGACGAGCGCCTGCGCAGTGAATACCTCGATGCCGAACATCGTGGGGTCAAGGTGCTGGCGCTCTTCATGCATCCGCCTGGCCAGATCAACTCAAATGACGGGCCGATCCTGACGCTCGAGGATATGGCTGGCAAAGGCCTGCGCCCGGCCTCATCCGCCGTGGCCAAGTTCATCGCCGCAATGGGTGGCACGCCTGTTGGCCTGCCACCGACAGAGATGGCGGAGGCCCTGCAAAAGGGAACCATCCAGGGCGCGCTGATCGACTATGGCGGGGCAGGCCTGGCCTTTGGTCTCGGGCCACACCTGACCGATGTGAGCGAGGTCTACAGCTATACCTCGTCCTTCATGCTGGGCATGAACCCCGACAGCTTCGATGGGCTGCCCGACGATCTGCAAGCGATGATCGATGACAGCCTGCAGGGTGTGTCGGCCGAGATCGGGCAAGTCTGGGATGGGCTGGACGCGATTGGCAAGAAGGTTCTGACCGATGCGGGCGTGACCATTCATACCCTCGATGACGATCAGCGGGCGGCCTTGGTCGAGGTCGGCAATGGCGTGACCGAAGACTACGTGGCCGAGTTGGAAGCGGCGGGCAAACCCGGCGAAGCGGTTCTGACCCTGATGCGCGAGATCGCAAATGAAGTCGGCCCCGTAGGCCCGGGGTGCCAAACCTAAGAGGTCCGGCCTTTGCTGCGACGGTTCAGAGACGTGTTGGCGGCGGTCCTTGCGACTGCCGCCTCACTTTGTTTGTTGTTTCTGATGTTGATTGTTGTTTTCGACGTCACCGTCCGGGCAATTGACCCGACCTGGCGCCTCGTCGGCATGGTCGACTATGTGGAGTTCAGCCTTGCCTGGTTGATCTATCTGGCGATCCCAATGTCGATACTGGCAGGCCAGGTGATCGTCGTGGACCTGATCGACCAATACATCCGCCCCCGGCCCCTTGTGATCGCGGGTCTGGTCCTGACCGGTGGCCTCGTTGCCTTGACCGGCTACCAGACGATCACGCCCGCGCTTGATGCGCTGGATTGGGGTGACCGGACGCTGGATCTGGGCTGGCCCAAGTTCTGGTACTGGATCGCAATCTGGGTCGGACTGGGGCTGAGCGCGATTGCCGCGCTGGTCGCGATGCTCAGCGACGACAAGGAAGCGAAGTGACGCCTCAAGCGATCGGAGTGACGGCGATTTTCGCGCTGGTCGCGCTGGTGTTCCTGCGTGTTCCCGTGGCGGTGGCCCTGCTTGGCGTGGGTCTGGCGGGCTATGGCGCGATCGAAGGCTGGCGCGTGGCGTTGATCACGCTGGGCACAACACCCTTTAACCTCGCGCAGGCCTACTCGCTGTCGGTTGTGCCGCTGTTTCTGCTCATGGGCGTGGTGGCGGCGCGCACCTCGATGGCGCAAGAACTGTTTGCCGCCGCCAACGCGTTGTTCGCCGGGCGTCGGGGCGGGTTGGCGATGGCAACCGTGGGCGCCTGTGCGGGGTTCGGTGCGATCTGCGGGTCATCGCTCGCCACCGCCTCGACCATGACCCGCGTGTCGATCCCCGAGATGCGGCGCTATGGGTATGCCGACGACGTGGCCTCCGGTGTTGTGGCGTCTGGCGGAACCCTTGGTATCCTGATCCCGCCCTCGATCATCCTGGTGATCTACGCCATCATCGCGCAGGAGAGCGTCCCTGCGCTGTTCGCCGCCGCACTGTTCCCCGGGCTGGTGCTGATCGGCCTGCATATCCTTGTCATCGCCGTCATGGCCCGCATGCGGCCAACCGCCCTGCCCACGGCCCCGGCCCTGCCCGTGGCGCACAAGCTGCGCGCGCTGGGGCAGATGTGGAAGATGGCGGTGATCTTTGCGGTGGTGATCGGGGGCATCTATCTGGGTTGGTTCAGCCCGACCGAGGCCGCCGCAATCGGGGCGTTCCTGACCATCGCAATCGGGGTCGCCAGCCGTCAGATGGACATGCGAGGCTTGGCCAGCGCCCTGCGCGAAACGGTGGGCACCACGGGATCGCTGTTCTTTATCGTGCTGGGCGCCTTCGTATTCGCCTTTTTCATCGTACAAACCCGGATCCCCGCGACACTCGGCGAATGGGTGGTCAGCCTCGGGCTCGCCCCTGTGGTGGTGATCCTGTTCATGGTGCTGGTCTATGTGATCCTGGGCTGTTTTCTCGACAGCATCTCGATGATGCTGATCACGATCCCGGTGTTTTTGCCCATCGCGCAAGAGATCGGCTATTCCGCGATCTGGTTCGGGATCTTCATCGTCATCGTGGCCGAGATCGGGCTGATCACCCCGCCCGTGGGGTTAAACATCTTCGTGATCCGCGCCCAACAGCCCGATATGCGGCTGTCCGACATCTACAAGGGTATCGCGCCGTTTCTGCTGGCCCATCTGGGCGGGATCGCTGCGCTGATCGCGTTTCCGGCGCTGGCACTGTGGTTACCAAGCGTTCTCTATTAAGCCTCGTCAGCGACTTACCCGGCGATCTTCACATCCATTGACCCCAGCAGCGGTGATGCGACCGTCACCAGATCCCCCGCCGCCACCGGTGAGACGCCTTCGGGCGTGCCGGTCATGATCACATCGCCCGGCAGAAGGGTGTAGAACGCGCTCACCATCTCGATCAGTTGCGGGACCGAGCGGATCAAAAGACAGGTGTTCGACGATTGCCGCACGGTGCCGTTCACCGTCAGTTCAAAGGGGATATCGGCGGGGTCCCCGATCTCATCTGGGGTCGTCAGCCACGGCCCCAATCCCGCCGCTGTATCAAAGCTTTTGCGCAGGCTGCGATCTTCCGTCCCGCGCACGGTCATGTCAAAGGCCAACGCATAGCCCGCCACGTGATCCAGCGCGTCGGTTGCCTTGATCCGTCTCCCAGACCGGCCAATGACCACGGCCACCTCGCCCTCATGATCCACGCGGCGGTCGGCAAAAGGCAACTCCATCGTGCCACCTGGGCCGAACAGCGCGCTGGTCGCCTTCAGAAAACAGCCGATCTCATCAATCTTGGCGATCTTGCCGCCGTGGTGAATACCAGCATCCGCCTCGGCCTCATCGATATGGGCGTGGTAGTTCACTGGCGCGCCGATGATCTTTGACGGCGTCGCCACGGGCGCGTCCAGCGTCACATCGGCCAGCGGAATCCGTGGCGCGGTCTTCATCAGCGCCGGCGCCTGATCGAGGATCTGCGGCAGACGTGCGATCACCGGGTCGCCGGGTGCGCGCGCCCATCCGCTTTGCGGCAGATCGGCGATCAGATCGCTCAGGTCCACAAGCGTCTCGCTTGCGGGGTCTACCGCGCCCAAACGCGACGTGTTGAAACGTGCCAATCTCATGTCTTTGCCTCCGCCGCGCTGGCGAGCAGCGTATCAAGCCCAAGCGCGCTGTTGTAGTCCTGGAACGTGACGCGGGGCGTACCCTCTGGCAAGCGCCCGGCCCCCAACATCGCGGCATAGGCATCCTGCAGGGCGCGCGTGACCACCAGTAGCGTCGAGACGGGGTATATCGCCAGCTTGAACCCAAGCTCCTGCACCGTGGTAATGTCGAGGTAGGGCGTCTTGCCATCCTCCACCATATTGGCGACCAGCGGGATGCCCTGAAACGTCTCGGCCACCTTGCGCAACTCGTCCAGGCTTTGCGGTGCCTCGATGAACAAGACGTCTGCACCTGCGTCCGCAAAAGCCGCGCCGCGCCTTAGCGCATCGTCCAGCGTTGTGACCGCGCGCACGTCGGTACGTGCGATGATCAGGAAGTCGTCACTGTCCCGCGCCGCCACTGCCGCCGCGACCTTGGCCGCGGCCTCGCCTGCATCGATCACCGCCTTGCCCGCCATGTGGCCACACCGCTTGGGAAAGACCTGATCCTCGATCTGGATCGCTGCCGCCCCGGCCTGTTCGTAAAGGCGTACCATGCGGGCCACGTTCAGCACCCCGCCATGCCCGGTATCGCCATCGGCAATCAAGGGCACGTCCCCCGCCGCCTCGGCCAGTGCGCGGGTGCGATCGGCCATCTCGGTGGCACTCATCAACCCCACGTCCGGCCGGCCGAGGGTGGAACCCGACACTCCGAACCCGGTCATGTAGACCGCCTCAGCCCCCGCCTGCGCGGCCAGGTGAGCCGACAGCCCATCATACGCGCCGGGCGCCATCAGAGTGGTGGACTCGGCCAGCCGTTGGCGCAGGGTCATGTCTGTGTCCTTTTGGCGAGCGTTGCGGCGATCAACTCGCCCGCCACAACGATGTGTTCGCGCATCCGGGCCTCCGCCCTGCCCGATTGGCCCGCGCGCAACGCGGCCAGGATCGCGGCGTGGTCGGCCTGGGCCTGGCGCAAGAGGCCCAAGTCTGGCTCGGGCGCAAGATCAGCGATAACCGTGATCGCGGCCAGCGGCACGCCCTGCGCCAATCGCGACGCGGCGCGTAACAGGTCGTTGTGAACGGCATCCATGATCGCGTCGTGAAAATGTGCGTTCATCTCGCGCCAGCGCGCCACATCAAATGTATCCGCGGCCAAAAGCTCAGCCCCCGTCGCCACGCACGCGTCGAGAACCGCGTCGGTTTCGCGGTCAAGTCCCTGTTCGGCAAGCAGACGTACTGCAAGACCCTCAAGCACCGAGCGCACGTCATATGCCTCGGCCACGAGGCCCGCATCCTGCCGGCGCACTTCATATCCGCGCTGCGGCACATAGCTCAGCAACCCTTCCTGTGCGAGCACCTGCAACGCCGCGCGCACCGGGGTGCGCGACATCTCAAGGCGCGCGCATACAAGCTGTTCGGTCAGGTTTGCCTCGGCGAATGCACCCGACAAAACCGCCATGCGCAGCCGTTCTGTTGCAAGCTCCGCCAGGGTTGTTCCGGATGTTTCTGTTTCAGATGTGTACATTTTTTTCTTTTTTCATAGCTTTCGGCAGTTTCCCAGCATAAATGTATACAAAACATGCATAGGGAGTTGCACCATGGCACTTCAGGGCCTGCACCACGTCGCATATCGCTGCCGCGATGCAAAAGAAACCACTGCGTTCTACCGCGATCTTCTGGGCCTTGAGCTGGACATCGCCGTGGCGGAGAACAAAGTGCCCTCGACGGGCGAGTGGTCGCCGCATATCCACATCTTCTTCAAGATGGGGGATGGCAGCTATGTTGCCTTCTTCGAGCTGCCCGAAAGCCCCGAGATGGAGATGGACCAGAACACCCCCGACTGGGTGCAACACCTGGCCTTGCGCGTGGACAGCATGGCCGAGCTTGAGGCGATTAAGACCAAGGTGGAAGCCGCCGGGATCGAGGTGATCGGGCCCACCGATCACAAGATCTGCCAGTCGATCTACTTCTTTGATCCCAACGGTCACCGGATGGAGGTTGCCGTCGACACCACCACCGCAGAGATGATGAAGATGTTGAACGACCGCGCCGAACCCGTCCTGGACGACTGGTCCAAGACCAAGCGCGCGCCCGATGTCGACCCGATGCACGCCTGAGACCTTGTCCGTTACCCGCACCCCGCTCATCGTCAGCTTTACCGAGACAGCCGCATTTACCGAGACCTACGGATTTGCGGGATCACAAGGCAAAGTCTTGCTCGAAGGGCAGTTGATCCGGCCAGAGACGGCGTCGGAAACGGTGCTGATTTTCATGCACCCCGCATCCACGCTGAACCTGATGCCCCTGCCAGTGGCCATGGCCGAGGCTGGGCATCACGTGATCTGCGCGGCGTCGCGCTATGCCAAGAACGACACTGCGCTGATCATGGAAAAGGTGGTGGCCGATCTGGGGGCCTATGTGCGCCACGCCAAAGAGGTGCTGGGGTATTCCAAGGTGGTCATCACCGGCTGGTCCGGCGGTGGATCGTTGGCGTTGTTCTATCAGTCGCAGGCCGAGGCACCGACGCTGACGGATACGCCCGCAGGTGATCCCTATGATTTGACGAAGGCGGACCTGATCCCCGCCGATGCGGTGACCTTCGTTGCGGCCCATACCGGCCGGGCGCGTATTCTGGCGGAATGGATCGATCCCAGCGTGGTCGATGAGACAAATCCCGACAGCCGCGAGCCGACTTTGGACCTATACGGATCCGAGGTGCCGCAACCGCCCTACACGCAGGATTTCCTCACCGTATTCCGCGCCGTGCAAACCGCGCGGATCCGCAGGATCACCGACCGTGCGCAACGCATGCTCGCCCAACTGAAAACACGCAACGGCGCCGAGGTGGAGCGGCCCTTCATCGTCCACCGCACGCTCGCCGACCCCCGGTTTCTCGACCCGGCGCTGGAACCGAACGGTCGGCCAGCGGGCACCTGCTATCTCGGCGTTCCCGAGACGGTGAATTCCGGCCCGGTGGGGCTGGCGCGTTTCACGACGCTGCGCGCCTGGCTCAGCCAGTGGTCGCCGCTCAGCCGGGCAGACGCGCTGGATACCGTGCCCCGGATCAAGGCGCCGCTCCTTGTACTCGAGAACGGCGCGGATGATGCTGTGCCCACAAGCCACCCACAGCAGGTCTTTGCCGCAGCCCAAATGGACGACAAGACCTATGTGACGATCCCCGAGGCAAGCCACTATTACCGCGACCAGCCAGAACAACTGGCCGAGGCGGTGCGCACGCTGGGCGACTGGCTGGGCCCGCGCGGGCTGGCGCCTTAAGTCACTCGCGTGAGACGGGCTGCGGCTCGACGATCATCCGGCCCCGCCCCAGGACAAAGGTGCCGCCCAGCAGCACCACACCGCACGCAATACCCAGCACAGCCACGCCCGGTTCCGGCGACACACAGGCCACCGCCGCCCCCACCATCGCCAATCGCACCATCGGGCTGACCAGCGGTGGGGCACCACGCACCAGCCATTCGACCGACACGGCAATCAACCCCGCCGCCAGCACGCCACCTATGGCGACAAGGGCAATGGCACTCCACTCCCCCTGCCCCAACACCGCAGGGTTCCACAGGAAGATGAACGGCATCAGGAATCCGATCGCCGCCAGCCGCACTGCATCGAAGGCAATTGCAAACGGGTCTTCATCCGCAATCGCTGCTGCCGCCAAGGCGGCCACCGCTATGGGCGGGGTCAGGGCCGAAAGGATCGCGTAATAGAGCAGGAACATATGCGCCTCGAGCAACGGAAACCCGATGGTCGTCAGCGCCGGCCCCACAAGGACAGCCGCAAGGATATAGGCTGATGGCGTGGGCATCCCGAGCCCCAGCACAATCGTCACAACGGCGGCCAACAACAGCGTCGCAATTTGGCCCCCGCCAGAGATCGCGATGATCACATTGGCCGCTTTCATCCCCAGGCCGGTCATCGACAGGCCGCCAATCACCAGCCCCGCCGCCGCACAGGCCCCCGCCACTGGCAGGATGCGCAAGGTTGTCTCGCCAAAGCCCTCCACGATCTCCCACAAGGTCATCCGGGTCCGCGCCGTGAGCATCGTGGCGACGATTACCGCTGCCGCCCCCGCGCCCGCCGTGAAGGTGGGCGAATAGCCCGCCATCAGCACGCCGATGATGATCGCGATGGGGATCAGGAAGGGCCAGCCATTGATCAGCGTGCGGCCCAGGTGCGGCACGCCGTCGGAATAGGGTTTGAGGTTGTGACGCACCGCGCGCAGGTGCACCTGGCTGAAGACGCCCACGTAGTACAGCATCGCAGGGATGATCGCGGCATAGACGATCTCGCGGTATTCGGTGTTGGTGTATTCGGCGAGGATGAAGGCCGCTGACCCCATAATCGGCGGCATCGCCGACCCACCGGTGGAGGCTGCGACCTCAACCGCACCGGCGAACCGTTTGGAATAGCCCAGTCTTTTCATGATCGGGATCGTGATCGACCCGGTGGCGACCACATCCGAGGTCGGGCTGCCGGACATCGTCCCGTATAGCCCCGAAGAGATCACAGCGACCTTCGCGGGCCCGCCACGCGTGTTGCCGGTCAGAGAAGCGGCGAGGTTGAAAAACAGCTCACCCCCGCCCGCCTTGGCCAACAGCGTGCCGAACAGGACGAACAAAAACACATAGGACGCCACCACCTGGATCGGCACACCAAAAAGCCCGTCGGTGGTGAAGACCAGGATATCCAGGAGATAAGAGAAATCGCTGACCCCGTGCCCGAAAGGAGGCGGGAGGAACGAGCCGAACAGATTATAGGCCAGAAACGCCAGCACAATCGCCGTAAGACCCAGCCCGGTCGTCCGCCGCGTCGCCTCCAGCGTCAGCAGCAGCAGCGTTGTTCCGAAAAAGAACTGCGCCGGCGTGAACTGATCAAGCAGTGTGATGCGCTCGGAAATCACGTCCGCGTTGAGGAAAAAGAACACGCCACAAGCCAGGCTCAGCGCACTGAAGACCCAGTCGAGCCATGTGGGCCGGTCGGGCGCGGCGGGCGAATGGCCGACGACCACGAATAAAAGCGTGAAGATGCCAGAAACGAACAGAATGCCCCAGACCAACGGGTCTGAGATCACCACGAGGTTGGCGTAGACAACCCAGACCGCAAAGGCCGCGGCCAGGCACATCAACACACGTTGAGGCGCGCCCGTGAAGGCGCGCCTTTTGCCGGTGCGGACAAACAGCCCGCCTGAGCTCATTCGATGAGACCCGCCTCGCGATAGGCACGCTCCGCCCCCGGGTGGAACGGCAGCACCGTCTGGCTGACCATCAGCTCCGGCGTCAGCGCCCCCATGGCCCCGTGGACCGAGCGGATTTCCTCGATGTTGGTGACGAACGCCGTGGCCAGCGCATAGGCCGTGGCCTCATCCATCGCGTCGCTGGCCGTCACCATCGCGCCCAACGCCATGGTCGCCACGTCATCGGGTTGCTTGGAATAGCTGCCCCCGGGGATCGTGAAGGCCGAGGTGCCGAATGCGGCATTCGTGGCCTCGATCACCTCTGGCGGGATCGACAAGAGCACCACATCAACGTTTTCATCAATCGCGCGGAAGCTGGAATGCTTCACGAAGATGCCGTTAGTGGCCATGTCGATGCGCCCGTCCTGCATCAACTCGCCCTGTTCACGCGACCCTGCACGCACCAGCTCGCCGCCATTGGCCACCAGCGCCTCTTCCGTCAGGCCCGCAGCTTCCAGCATGAAAAGCGCAACGTCTCCGGTGATGTTGCCCGCCCGGTTGATGCCAATGGTCACCGGCGCGCCGGACGTTGCCAGATCGTCAAGACTGTCGAGGTTGTGTTCCTCGGCCAGGGCCTGGGTGACGAAAAAGTGCATCGGCGCCCAGTTATACATGTAGCCGATCGCCTGAAGGTTGGTGATCGGCGCATCGAACGGCTCGGCCCCTTCTAGCGCCAGCTTGATCTCGGCGTCATGGACAAGGCCGAGATCGGTGCGCCCGGCGGCCAACAAACCGATATTGGCGAAACCACCCCCCGTGGCCTGATAGGTGATTACCGCATCGGCATCATCGACCTTGGCCGCGCGGTCCATGCCGGCCCCCAGCAGGGACCACAGCCCGCCCGGGCTGCCCCCTGACAGCGTCAGGTTCAGCGCATCGGCATGGGCCGCACCGCTGGACAAGGCCATCCCCATGGCAAAGGCAAAATGCTTCAGTTTCATCATCTTCCTCCCTAGTCTTCACAGTTTTCGGTTGCGCGACCGAGACCGCGCATCCCCGTGGAATGGTCAGCGCCGGGGCATCTGCCGGCCCCATGTCTCTGACCGCCCCCACCCGTCCTCCACGGTTCGGGGCATTGCGTGTGGCCGGGCTATTCCGCCGCGGCCACGGCGTCCCCGGGTTTGCCCAGGTCACGCCAATCCTGTTCTTTGGGATACACACCCTCGCGGCTCGCGATGTGCACATGCGGCACCCGCGGCTCTTCGGTTCCGATGGCAGGTCCCCCCTCGGCCACGCGCTGCGCGGCATCCACCATCAGACGGCGAAACTCGACAATTGCCAGATCGGACGCGCCCAGAATATCGCTCGTGCGATCCACGATGGCGCCCATCGACACCCACATCACGATGTCCTGGTTCGGAATACCCTTCACCCCAGTGAAGTTGCCGTCCTTCATCATCTGGCGATCTTGCAGGAAGTTGTTCTCAAGCTGCCGCTCTGACACCCAGCGGTCGTCGAGGTTCACGCCTTTCACCACGTGGTTGAAACTGCGCCATTCCTCGGTCGTGGGCGTCGCGTTTCCGCCCCAGGCGATGAAGTGGAAATGCGAGGTTTCATCGTCGATCGGCACAATCACGGTCGCCACATTGTAGGACGCATTGGGCGGGATCAGCGACGTGTACGGCGCGATGTATTCGGTGACTCGCAGGTAGTGGTGGGTCGCGGGATGGCGGATCGGTTTGCGGATGGCCGCATAGTGAAAGCCATAGGGCGTGGTTTCCGTCTGCATCCGCGGGGACTTGTCCGTGGACGGGCGGTACCAGCTCTTGTCATCCGCAGCCGCCCCTTTCACCCGCGCAGGCACCATGTCCGACGAATGCAGCGACGAAGAGTGCGCGCTGTCGATCTGGCCCTCGGTGATCTGCGCCCAGTTGGCGGGGATGCGGATCTTCAGGATCGCAATGTCCGTGTCTTCTGTCGGGCAGAACGCCGGCGGCTCAAACGGCGGCATCTCTGCTGCGTCGCCCAGCCAGGCCCAGACGAACCCACCCCATTCGCGCACCGGATAGGCACGGTGCTTGACCTTGCCGTGCAACGGGCTGCCCTCTGGCTCGGAAGACATGGCCACGCAGTTGCCGTCCACATCGAATTTCCAGCCGTGATAGAGACAGCGCAACCCGCATTCTTCATTGCGGCCATAGACCAGCGACGCCCGGCGATGTGGGCACAGCTCATCGAGAAGCCCCAACTTGCCTTCGGTGTTGCGGAAACAGACATAGCGCTCGCCCACCGCCTCCACCAGCAGCGGCGTGCCGTCGGCCTCGGCCACTTCCTCGATCAGGCAAACGGGCGTCCAATGCGCGCGCATCAGCTTACCCATGGGCGCATCACCCGTGACCCGGCACAGCAGGTCATTTTCTTCGGCTGTCAACATGACCAATCCTCTGCGTCAGCGAATTGTTCAGTCCGTGAGTGGTCGTGCCAGCTTTCCACACTCGCCGAGTTGACGCAACAAATTAGATATCTAATATTTCGAAGCCCACGGCAGCGAACGTTACAGAGGCAAGAATGATCGAGGTTCAGGTTACAGGCCGGCGCGCACTGACCGACAGTATTGCCGAGTTCACGCTCGCGCCGGTGGATGGCGCGCCCTTGCCCGCGTTTACGCCAGGGGCGCATATCACAGTTGAGACGCCCTCGGGCGCGATGCGGCGTTATTCGCTGGTCGGCGATGGGACTGCGCCCGAAAAGTACGTAATCGCGCTGAAGCGTGAACCTGACTCGCGCGGCGGCTCTGCTTCGATGCATGACGCAGCGACCGAGGGCACGACGCTCAAAATCGAACCCCCTCAGAACGATTTTGAGCTGGTGGACGCGCCCGACTACCTGCTGATCGCGGGCGGCATCGGCGTGACCCCGATCCTGTCGATGGCCAGGCACCTGCTGGCCAAGGGCACGCCGTTTCAGGTCATCTATTGCACCCGCTCGGCATCTGAGACCGCCTTCCTGGAGGAACTGACCGCGATGGGCGATCATGTCACCATCCACCACGACAACGGTGACTTCGACGAGATGTACGATTTCTGGGACGTGTTCGAGACCCCGCGCCCCACCCATGTCTATTGCTGCGGCCCCGCATCCTTGATGGAGGAAATCAAGGCGATGTCCGGCCACTGGGCCGAGGGCCGCGTACATTTCGAGGATTTTAAACCGGTCGAGGTGGTCAAGGACGACGACACCGCCTTTGCCGTCACCCTGCAAACCAGTGGTCAAACCATAACCGTCCCCGCCGATCGCACCATTCTCGAGGCGCTGCGCGATGCCGGTGTCGCGACCACCAGTTCCTGCGAAAGCGGCACCTGCGGCACATGCAAATGCGGGTTGGTCTCGGGAGACCCCGACCACCGTGATATGGTTCTGATGGAGCATGAGAAGGCCGACAAGATCATGATCTGCGTCAGCCGCGCCAAGTCTGCGGAGCTGGTGCTTGACCTCTGAAAACCTCGATCCGGTCCGCCTTGGTGTGGCCGGTCTGGGCCGGGGCTTCATGCTGAGCCTGCCGAGCTTACGCGTCGATCCGCATGTACGACTGGTCGCCTGCGCCGCGCCGCGGGCGGCAAGCCGCGCGGCGTTCGTGGACGAGTTCGGGGGCAACGCCCATGACAGCGTCGAAGCGCTGGCAGCCGACCCCACGGTTGAAGCCGTCTATGTCGCCACGCCGCACCAGATGCACCGCGCCCATGTCGAGGCGCTGGCGGCAGGCGGCAAGGCGCTCCTGGTCGAAAAACCGCTGGCGATCACGATGGAGGACGGCGCCGCGATGGTCGCCGCCGCGTCCCGACACGGCGTGCCCCTGATCACCGGTCCCAGCCATTCCTTTGATCCGCCGGTACTGGCCGCGCGGGACCTAATCGCGGCAGGTGAGATCGGGCCACCGCAAATGGCGCTGGCCTTCAACTACACCGATTTCCTGTATCGCCCCCGCCGTCCGGAAGAGCTCGACACCGCCCAGGGTGGCGGCGTGCTGTTTTCCCAGGCAATTCACCAGATCGACGTCATCCGCCTCTTGATGGGCCGCCCCGCCACTCACGTCACCGCCCGCACGGGGGCCTGGGATACCGACCGCCTGACCGAAGGTGCCTATACCGCGTTGATCGACTTCGAAGGCGGCGGAACGGCCAGCCTGACCTACTCGGGCTATGCGCATTTCGACAGCGACCAGTGGATGGGCGACATCAGCGAATTGGGTCACCCCAAGCCCCCTGACGCCCACACCGCCACCCGCGCGCGCATTGCCGGGCTATCGCCCGACGCCGAGGCCGCTCTGAAATCCGGCCGAACCTATGGCGCAGTCGCGGTACCAGACCCCGCGCCCATATCCGAACACTTCGGGCCGGTGATCGTCTCGGGCCCCAAGGGCGATCTGCGCCTGACCCCGGAGGGGGTAGAGATCACCCACGCCACCGGCCGCCGGTTCACCTCGACCCCGCCCGACCCGGCCCCGCGCAGCCCAGTGTTCCGAGCGCTGTACGATACCCTCCGCCAAGACCGCCCTCCGCCCCAATCCGGGGCCTGGGGGCTTGCCAGCCTGGAGGTGGTGCATGCCATTCTCACCTCAGCGCGCACGCGCCAAACCGTCGCCCTGACCCGGCAAGGAGCCTGATCTGATGTCCAACCTGCCCCTCTCCATCGCCATGGGCGACTACGATCGCACCCGCCCGATCCACGATGGCCGCGTCCAGATCGACGGGGTGGACCCCACCACCATGCTGCTCAGTCCCGAAGAGATGTTCTTTCGCGTCTTCCGCCACGAGGCGTTCGATGTCTCGGAAATGAGCCTGTCGAGCTATTGCGTGAAGCTCGCCCAAGGCAACTGCCCCTACATCGCCCTGCCGGTGTTTCTAAGCCGCGCCTTCCGGCATTCGTCGGTCTATATCCGGACTGACAAGGGGATCGAGACGCCGCAGGACCTGCGCGGCAAGCGCCTCGGCATTGCCGAGTACCAGTTGACGGCCAACGTCTGGGTGCGCGGAATTCTGGAAGATGAGTACGGCGTGAAACCCTCTGATATCAGTTGGGTGCGCGGCGGTATGGATGTGCCGGGCCGGCCTGAGAAGATCAAGGTCACCCTGCCAAGCGATGTGACCATGACCCAGGCGCCCGAGGGTGCAACGCTCGACGGCATGCTGCGGGCCGGCGAGATTGACGGCTTCATCGGCCCCCGGGCGATCCGCGCCTTTGACGACGGGCACCCCGAGGTCGCGCGCCTCTTCGCGGACGGGATTGCCACCGCCGCCGACCATTTCAAGCGCACCCAGCTGTTCCCGATCATGCACGTACTTGGTGTGCGCAAGACGCTGGCGGACGCGCATCCCTGGCTGCCCGGCGCCCTGCTCAAGGCCTTCTCGCAGGCCAAGGACATGGCACAGACTGCGCTTGCCGACACCTCGGCCACAAAGGTCACGATGCCCTTTGTCGAAGACACGCTGGCCGCGGCGCGCCAGCTTATCGGACCACAGATCTGGACATACGGCCTGCCAGGCAATGAGCATGTGTTGGCGACCTTCCTCGACTATCACCACCGCCAGGGCCTCAGCCCCCGCAAGCTGGAGGTATCGGAGCTCTTCCACCCCGCCACGACCGAGGCCTATGCGCTATGAACGACGTCCAACCCGGCGATCTTTTGCAGATCGCCACCGAAAGCGGGCCGAAACTGGTGCAGATCACCCATGTGACGACGCCGTACCCGCCGGTCCTGCGCGCCCTGAAAGGGGATACGGCCGAGGCCGACACTGCCTTTATCGCCATGGCCGACCTGCAGGCCAACGATCCGCGCGTCACGCCCTTGGCCAATGCCGCAATCCCGCCCGCAGCGCGCGAATTCCCCACATTCCGTTTGGCTGTGCGCGATCGCACGGGGCAGCCGGTGTACTGGTGGTATTGGAACGGCGAGGGCCTGCGCCTCGCCCCTGACCCGGCAGATATGTCCCTGCCCCTGCGCCAGATCACCCGCTTTGAGGCACTCATCACCGCATTGAGCCGGATCTAACCGGCTAGAGCAGCCCGCGCGTGGGCGGAATGGTCCGCCCATCGGCCCGCGCGGCGGCCTCATCCTTGGCGAGGTTCTCGAGCACATGCATCAACGCGTCACGAAACTGGGCCTGCGCCGCGTCATCCAGCCCAGCCAGCGCACGATCGTTCACCTCGACCGCCAAAGGCTCCAGCACCCCGCGCAACGCCTGGCCCGCGTCGGTCAGAAACGTGTGCTGCTTGCGTTTGTTGCCCGCGAGCGTCCGCCGCTCGACATATCCCAGCTTTTCCAGCCGCAACAGCGCGGTGTGCACCGTCGGTTCCGTCAACCCCGCACGATCGGCCATCTCACGCTGCGACAGCCCCTCTTCCGCCCACAGGATCCGCAAGAATACCCACTGCCCGAACGAGACATCATAATCGGCGAGGCGCATCTGCAAACTGCGCCCGAAGCCACGCGCGCAGAGCCGAACGAGATGCGCGATACGTTCATCCGCCAGTTCAGGCGCATCCGTTTGCGCAAGACCGACGTCAGGATACGCCGCACCCGTCATCAGGGCCCGTCACGCCAGGCCACAAATCGGGACCGGGCGCATTGGTTGCGGAGTGAGGTCAGTGCATTCATCGCCAGAGACTGTAGCAAGCGGTGCAGAGATCGTCGATATCGGGCCTCAGTCCGTCACATCAGGCGCTCAGGACGCATCGGGCTGCTCTGCGAACCTTTGAAGAAAGCCCAGGCCTTTGGCCCAGACCAAGGGGGCTAGTCAAAGAAAGTGCCGGACGGCCCTGTCAGGGGCACCAAGCCAATGGATGGTTGCTCTATTGAAAATCGAGACTGGGGTCAGTGGCGGAGACGAAGGGATTCGAACCCTCGAGACGGTTTCCCGCCTACTCCCTTAGCAGGGGAGCGCCTTCGACCACTCGGCCACGTCTCCGCCGCCGGGTCTATCAGCGCAAGCGGCGGAAGAACAAGCGCGAAATCGCGCTGTCACGTATTGAACAGGAAATGCATCACATCGCCGTCGCGCACGATGTATCCCTTGCCCTCGGCGCGCATCTTGCCCGCGTCCTTGGCCGCCGCCTCGCCCCCCAGCGCCACGTAGTCATCATAGGCGATCGTTTCGGCGCGGATGAACCCCCGCTCGAAATCGCCATGGATCACGCCGGCGGCCTTGGGCGCGGTCGTACCTTCCGGGATCGTCCAGGCCCGCGCTTCCTTCGGCCCGGCGGTAAAATAGGTCTCCAGATGCAAGAGGTCGTAACCTGCCCGGATCATCCGGTCGAGCCCGGCCTCACTCAACCCCAACTCGTCGAGAAACATCTCTGCTTCTTCCGGCTCAAGCTGGCTGATCTCTTCCTCGATCTTGGCCGAAATCACGACCGCGGCCGCACCCTGCTCGGCCGCCATTGCGGCCACGGCGGCGGAATGCGCGTTGCCTGCGGCGGCCTCCGCCTCATCGACATTGCAGACGTAGAGCACGGGCTTGGTGGTCAAGAGCTGTAGCCCCGCCCAGGCCTTGGCATCCTCAGCATCCACCTCCACGACCCGCGCCGGCTGGCCATCCTCCAGTGCCGCCTGCGCCGCCTTCAAAAGCCGCTCCTGCTGGACCGCCTCCTTGTCGCCGCCGCGCACCTTGCGCACGATGCCCTGCAACCGCTTCTCAATCGACTCCAGATCGGCAAGCATCAGCTCGGTCTCGATGGTCTCGGCATCCGCCACGGGATCGACGCGCCCCTCCACATGGGTCACATCGCCATCCTCGAAACAGCGCAGCACATGGGCGATTGCGTCGACTTCGCGGATATTGGCCAGAAACTGGTTGCCCAGCCCCTCGCCTTTCGAGGCGCCTTTCACCAGGCCAGCGATGTCCACAAACGTCATGCGCGCCGGGATCACACTGGCGGATTTGGCAATCTCGGCCAGTTGCGCCAGCCGCGCATCCGGCACCGCCACCTCACCCACATTGGGTTCGATGGTGCAGAACGGAAAGTTCGCCGCCTGCGCCGCCGCCGTCCGCGTCAGCGCGTTAAACAGCGTCGATTTCCCCACATTCGGCAGCCCGACAATGCCCGTCTTGAAGCCCATGATCCGTCCTTCGCAAACCTCCCGGCGCGTCTACCGACCCCGCCCCGCCAGATCAAGGGCACCCGCCCCACGCTCTTTGGTCCGGAAATATCCCGGGGGGCCGCCCGCACGGGCGGCGGGGGCAGCGCCCCCTCCTCCATTGCAATCCGCGCAGGATTTCGGCACACCGCGCGCAACGCCAGCAAGGATGCAATATGACCCGCATTGATGCCAAGTTTGCCGCGCTGAAAGCCCATGGGCGCAAGGCCTTCGTCTCCTACATCATGGCGGGCGATCCCGACACGGCGACCTCGCTTGAAATTATGCGCGGCCTGCCCGAGGCCGGGGTCGATATCATCGAACTGGGCCTGCCCTTCACCGATCCGATGGCCGATGGCCCAACGATCCAGCTTGCCGGTCAGCGCGCGCTCGAGGCCGGCCAGACGCTTGAGAGCACGTTGCAGATGGTGCGCGATTTTCGTGCCGGCGACGACACCACGCCGATCGTGCTGATGGGCTATTACAACCCGATCTACTCGCGCGGGGTCGACCGCTTCCTGGCCGACGCCAAAGAGGCCGGGATCGACGGCCTGATCATCGTCGACCTGCCGCCCGAGGAAGACAGCGAGCTTTGTATCCCGGCCCAGGCCGCTGGGTTAAACTTCATTCGCCTCGCCACCCCCACGACCGACGCCGACCGCCTGCCCACGGTGCTGCAAAACACTTCGGGCTTTGTCTACTACGTCTCGATCACCGGCATCACCGGCGCGGCGAACGCCCAGGCGGGCGATGTCGGCCCCGAGGTTGCGCGCATCAAGGCCGCCACGGAACTCCCCGTTATCGTTGGGTTTGGGATCAAAACGCCCGAGGCGGCGCAGGCGATCGCCACGGTTGCGGACGGCGCGGTCGTCGGCTCGGCCATTGTCGAGCGGATCGGCGCGGGCGATGCGCCGGCGGATGTGGTGCAATTCGTGGCCGATCTCGCCGCCGGGGCTCACCGCGCCTGAGGGTTGCGGTCGCGGTCCAGGATCTCGCGGATCTCGGTCAGTTTGGGCGTCAGCTCGGCCAGCGCCTCTGCCGGGATAAGCCCCCGCAACCGGTCCACATCCGGCACCAGCGCCGCAATCGCCTGATCGCGAAAGGCGCGGCCCGCCGCCGTCAGCCACACACATTTGCTGCGCTTGTCCGCCGGGTTGGGCCGCATCTCGATCAGCCCCGCCTTCTCCAGCCCCGCCAACGTGTGGGTCATCGTTGTCTTGGGCACCTGAAAGGCACGGGCCAGGACCAGCGGCGTTTGCCCGTCCTGCACCCGGATAAGATGGTTCAGCACCGTGAAATGAGAGATCAGGAACCCGTCGGGTAGCCGCGCCTCCATCAGGGCGCGGCTCAGCTGTTCGATGATCCCAATCTCGTTGAAAAACCCGAAGAAAGTTTCGAGCGTCCGGTCAGGCATTCAGCAGTTTCGTCTCCAGCGGCCAGCGCGGCGTGCGCGGCGTCTGCGGACCGTAGCCCAGAAGCCCCAGCATTTGAACCGTCCCGCCCTCGGGCGCGTAGAGCTGGTGCATTTCGTCGTAATAGGCCGAGACTTCTGCATATTCCTGCAACGCCTGGCTCACCGGTCGCAGCTTCAGCCCCAGCGCGGTGGCCGCCAGGTTCAGCCGCAGCCAGTCCTGTCCGGCAGCGATCTGGTCGAACCGGCTGTTGCCCTCGGTCACGTTCACGGTGAACGCGGGGGCCGACGCGATCGCATCCACCGTGCCCTGCACCGCCTGAAGGTAGTTCGGATTGGTCCGGTCCAGCGCCTGCTCGGCCGAGGCCAGGCCAAAGAGCTTCAGCGAATCCATCATCGGCCCGCCCAGATCGATCCCATCGGGGTTGGCGTTGATCTCGGCCTTGCCGATGCGCAAGAGGTCGATGCTTTCCTTGAGCGTGCGGTCGGTTTCCATCTCGGCCACCCAGGCCTCCGTCGCGATCCTTTGCAGGACGGCCACGCCGTCGGGATCCCGCACCACTCGGGCATGGGCGTTCAAGGGATCCGCCTCCGTGCCCACGGGCCGGGCCTCGAACACCTCTTTGTAGCTCCGCCGCTCCATGATCGCATCCGTCAGCGGATCCCGCGTACCACCCGGGCCAAAGACGACCACGGCCACCGGGCCCTCGTCACCCTCCGGGAACAGGGTCACGTCGCAGGTATAGCCGTCCGCCCCCGCCGCAATGACCATCAGCTCCAGAAAACAGCCCATGCCGATGGTCAGTTGCCGTCCAAACGGATCGGTGTGGGGCAGCGTCCGCTCAGGATCGCGGTGCAGAACCACTGTCTCAGCCCCCTCCAGTTCCGCGATCCAGGGCTGAAGGTTGTGCGGGTTCGGCGCCAGAAGCGCGTAAGACAGCGCCCGCATCCGCGGATCGTCATAGCCGCCTGCCGCATCCCACGGCGCCAGAGCGCGCGTCGGCGTGCGCGTGGTCAGAAAGGCCGCCGACCCGGCGGTCGCTGCGAGGATCGTGCCGCCGCCCACAAGGGCCAGCATCTTGCGTCGGGAAAGGGTCATTGTCGCGCTCCATTTGGTACGATATCGCACTAATTAGTCCGACATCGTACCATTGGCAAGTCCCATTCGCCGCATTGCCGCCCCATCGGCCAGTCGATATCCACAAACCCCAGTTCAGGGAGGATCTCGTCGCCCATGCCGGCCATCACCAATATCGACGATCTCAAGCGCATCTACCGGCGCCGCGTCCCCAAGATGTTCTACGATTACGCCGAATCCGGCAGTTGGACGGAACAGACCTTCCGCGAGAACACGACAGACTTTGAAAAGCTCCGCCTGCGCCAGCGCATCGCGGTGGACATGGACGGCCGCTCGACCGCCTGCAAGATGGTGGGCCAGGACTATGCCATGCCGGTGGCGCTCGCGCCCGTAGGGCTGACCGGCATGCAAAGCGCGGATGGGGAAATCAAGGCCGCCAAAGCCGCAGAGAAATTTGGCGTGCCGTTCACACTGTCCACCATGTCGATCTGTTCGATCGAGGATGTCGCCCAACACACCGACAAGCCGTTCTGGTTTCAGGTCTACACGCTCAAAGACGACGACTTCATGCGCCGCCTGATCGGGCGGGCCAAGGATGCGGGCTGCTCTGCGCTTGTCATCACGGTTGACCTGCAGATCATGGGACAGCGCCACAAGGACATCAAAAACGGCCTCTCCGCCCCGCCCAAGCTGACGCCCGCCTCCATCGCCAACATGGCCACCAAGGTGCCCTGGGGGCTGGAGATGCTTCAGACCAAGCGTCGCTTCTTCGGCAATATTGTTGGCCACGCCAAGGGGGTCAGCGACCCCGCATCGCTGTCATCCTGGACGGCAGAGGCGTTTGACCCCTCGCTCGACTGGAACCGCATCGCCCAGATCATGGAATGGTGGGACGGGCCGGTGATCCTGAAGGGGATACTCGACGCCGAAGACGCCAAGAAGGCCGCCGAGATCGGCGCGGACGCGATCGTGGTATCCAACCACGGCGGGCGGCAGCTTGACGGTGCACTTTCGTCTATCCGCATGCTGCCCGAGATCGTCGATGCCGTGGGCGACAAGATCGAGATCCACCTCGACAGCGGCATCCGCTCGGGCCAGGACGTGCTGAAGGCAATGGCCCTGGGCGCCAAAGGCACGATGATCGGGCGCGCTTTTGTCTATGGCCTGGGTGCCATGGGGCAAGCGGGCGTGACCCGCGCGCTCGAGGTGATCCACAAGGAGCTGGATACGACCATGGCCCTCTGCGGGCGCCGCGACATCAACGAGGTGGATCGGGATATCCTGCTGGTGCCCGAGGATTTTGAGGGGCGGTGGGTGCGGAACTGACCGCAAGCCGCTGAATTGCGGGCAAAAACACAAAGATCATCCCAACCAGCGCCCCCATCACCAGAAACGCCACCCGCAGCCCAAAAAGCTCGGACACCGTGCCCATCACCATGGGCGCAATGAAGAACGCCATGAAGCCCAGCACCGCCGTCCGCGCCACCACCACCGTGCGCGCCCAGGGCGGCACCAGCCGCCCTGCGATCCCGATGCCGATGGGCCCGATCACTGACACGCCCAGCCCCAGCACACCAAAACCCAGATAGGCCACCGCCACCGTGGGCGCGACGGCGGCCAGCACCGCCCCCACCATGGCAAGCACCGTCCCGATCACGATGATGCGCATCTCGCTCATCCGCTCGGACACCGCCTGCCCCGAAAACCTCCCCAGCGCCATCATCAGCCCCAGCGTTGCGGGCCCCAGCGCGCCCTCTGCCGCGCCACCGCCCAGAGTGCGCTCCACATGCAGCGCCGACCACGCCTCAACCGCCGCCTCGCCCGAGAAGGCGAGCAATACGACCGCGCCGCACAGCACCACCGGCAGCCACGGCGCCCGGCCCTGCCCGTCCTCCGGCGCGGCAACCGGATCGATCGCCATCCACAGCCGCGTGGCCAGCAGCGCGATCACCAGCGCGCAGGCCGCAAAGATCACCGCCGCGCCCAGCTCGGCCTCGCGCGCCACCCCGGTCAGCACCGCCGACACCGCGTAAGACAGCGAAAACACCCCGTGATTGGCATTCATCAGCGCCCGCCCCTCGCGCGCCTCAAGCGCGCTCACCCGCGCGTTCATCAAGACATCCAGCGTCCCCGAGGCCAGCCCCAGCGCCACCATGGTCAGCGCAAACCCCAGGGGCGTGGTCACCACCCCGGGCAACAGCATCACACAGGCAAAAGCCGCCGCCGCAATCTGCATCCCCCGCGCGCCGAGCCAGGTCTCTAACTTCGGCGCCAGAAACATCGCGGCCAAAAGCCCGGCCGCCGAACACAGCAAGAGCGAGCCAAACACCGCATCGTTGACCCCCAGCCGCGCCTTGGTGACGGGCACCATGGCGGCAAACGTGCCCCAGAACACCCCGATCACCACAAAGGCCAGCGCCGGGATGCGCGAGACGGAAAGTGCCGACAAAACAGACATGCCCGGCCATTGCCTGAGCACCCGGGGGCGCACAAGCGCGAAATCGCCCGATTGGGGCTTGTCCGTCCCCCGCATCCCCGCTATCTGCACCGCTTCATCGGGCCGACACCCTTGGAGGCGGCCCTTCGTTACAATTTGGAGAAGACCCATGGCTGGTGAGATCCCAGATCTTCACGCCACGGTACGGACGGGGACAGGCAAGGGGGCCGCTCGTCAATCCCGCAGAGATGGGAACGTACCTGGCATCGTATATGGCGGCGGCACCGATCCGTTGCCCATCGACATCCCCTTCAACGTCCTGTTCAAGCGCCTCAAGCAAGGCCGCTTCCTGTCGACGCTCTTCAACATGAAGGTCGACGGCCATGACGACGTGCGCGTGATCTGCCGCAACGTCCAGCGGGATGTCGTCAAAGACCTGCCCCGGCATGTCGATTTCATGCGCCTGAAACGCACCACCAAGATCAACCTCTTCATCCCGGTCGAGATCGCCGGCGAAGAAGATTGCCCCGGCCTGCGCAAGGGCGGCGTGCTGACGCTGGTGCGCCCCGAGGTCGAGCTGATCGTCACCGCGGGCGATATCCCCGAAAGCGTCGAGGTCGATATCTCTGGCATGGAGATCGGCGATACCGCCACGATCTCGGGCGTGACCCTGCCATCGGGCGCCAAGCCCACCATCGACCGTGACTTTGTGATCGCCAACATCTCGGCCCCGTCGGGTCTGAAGTCGAGCGAGAGTGAGGATGCGGGTGGCGAGGCCGAAGAAGCCGAAGACACCGCGGAAGAGAGTGAAGAGGCGTAAAACGCCCTTCGGGACAGTGACACGGAACGGGGCCCACGCGGCCCCGTTTTGCATTTCGGGGCACCGCACGGTGGCCTAACGCGGCCTTCATTGCCGGGGCGTAGACCTCTTCCCCGGATCCAACGCAGACGGTCACTACGCCCTTCACAGGGCCAGTCGATACCGGCCAGGTTGGGGGACAGGACGAAGAGCCCCCGATACGACACCAGACCACCGCACCGGCGGCGCCGCCATTTGCCAGACTTGAGCGTGAGCGGGAAAGACCCCCGCAGCCAACCGTCTCTCTTAAGGGGAGAGGGCATCCAGTGCTGTTTGAACGATGGGTCACCGCACAAACGCGACGGCCTCCCTTCCCTATTTTCGGAAACGGCTAGGCAGACGCCCCGTGCCCCTCGGACAGATAGGCCGCGAACCGCGCCTGCAACGCCGGGACCGCCTGCGGATGGTCCAGGAACTCGGCAAACCCCATCATCTGCCAATACTGCCCCTCATCCCCGAACCGCACGCCCGCAATCTCATCCGCGCTCACGGGTGCGACGAAGAAATACGCCGCGTCCCGGGGATCGGTCGCGCTGACATAGCGCCGCTTCCAGATCAGCCGATCGGCCCCCATACGCAGCCCAAACTCCTCATAGGTCTCGCGCAGCACGCACGCCTCCGACGTCTCGCCCCCTTCGCGCCCGCCGCCGGGCAGATCCCAGCGCCCTGGGTAGGGGATCGTCGGAATGTCATCGCGCAGATAGGTGACCAACCGATCCCCGTGGATCAGCGCCACCTTCGCCCCGGCAAAGGGCGCGTCTACCCCGCCCAGGGCAGCAGGAACAGCGGATGGGTCAGCCATAGGGCGGGAGCGTAGTTCAGAAACTGCCCAAAGACGATGGCCACGGGCAGCGCGAGCCAGATCAGCATCGCCAGCATCAGCCACAGCACACGGCCCGCCCTGGACGGCGCCCGGGTCGCGCCCACCGCGCGGGCATAGATCACCGCCGCCCGCTGGCGCAGGAACAGCAAGATGCCAAAGGCCAGCGCCGCGCGCAGCAGGTCAAACCCCTGCGCCACCTGCGCCTGCGCCTCGGGGTTCATGGTCGCAAAGCCGGGCACAAATCCTTCGACGAACACCGGCAGGCCCCGCAGCCCGAAGAACGGCACCACCGCCAGCGCCGACAACACCGCCAGCCACACCGCGCGCCACCCGGCGGCGGCAAAGATCTGGCGGATGCGCCGCACCTCAAAGAACGCGCCAAACCGCCCCTCATGGGCACAATGCGCCAGCGCAAAGGGCAGATGCGCCAAAACCGGCAGGGCCACAGCCGTCGCCGCAGCCCACGCAAGCGGGCCGACCGAAGCCTGTTCATACCCCTTGTTGAACGAATTCTCCCAACCCGCCCACCAAGCCCCCAGCCACGCCACGGTGAAGGGCAGCGTCAACAACGCCAGCCCCGCCAGGGTCAGGACACCGGCGCGGATGTTCGCCCCAAGCCCGCCCAGCAGGCGGGTCACAGCCCCCTGCCCGCCCGGGCCCAGCAGCCAGCCCACGGATGCCCCTGCCCCGCCGGTGCGCCGCGCGATCGTGGCCGCCATCACCCGCGTCAGCCACCCCAGCGCGATGACCGACGTCACCGGCGTCAGGCATAAGAGCGTGCCCACCACCATATCCCGGATCAGCCCAAGCAACCGCCCCGGCAGCGCCAGAACCCCGCCTCGTGCGGTGGCGGTGCTCATGTCAGGATCTCCGACAACACGTCGCCCTCGGCCGCGCGCGCCCGAAAGCCCATCAGCGCCGCAATCGTGGGTGCAACCGCAGATTGGTCCACAGGTTTATCCAACAGCTTGCCACGCGCGATCCCGGGCCCGAACAGCACCGCCCAGGTCTCATGCGCGGAACGTGAATTGAAATGGTGTTGGAACGGCACGCCCATCAGCGGATTGTCGTCGCGCCCGCAATCGGGCGAGATCACGAAGACCGTATTGTCGCGGTAAAACGGGTCGGCCTCGACCGTCTCGACCAGCCGCTGCAGCCCCTCGTCGATCACCTGGATCGCGCGGGTATAGTGGCTTGGATTGCCCCAGTGCACATAGTCGGGGTCCTGGTAGTTCACCATCATCAGGCGCGGTCGCAGCTCTTTCATCGCGCGGGTGGCCAGCGCGGTCAGCAAGCGATCACCGCGCGGATTGCGAAAGCCGTCATCGCCGTAATGCGCCCGCCACCGCTCCCAAAACCCTGTGACTTCAGGGGATTGGTCCGGCGTGATCGCGCGGGGGTCGGCGGCCATAAGCGCGCTATATTCCTCGCGCGCGGCCGCCAGCGCCTCCTCACGCACCGCCCCTTCGGCAAGGATGGCGGCGGTTTTGTAAAGCTTGAAGCGGTGCAGGCTCAGCATCTCGGACCGGTACGCGATCCCGTAATGCTCATTGACGCCGTAGGTGAAAAACTCTTCCTGCGGGCGATCCTCGCCATTGATCAACAGCGCCTGATGCGACGGCAGATCGAAGGCCTCGCGCAGGTACTCAAACAGCGTCGGCTCGGTGGGCTCCAGCCGATCCTGCAGGAATTTCGAGCCCGCATCGCGATAGGCCAGATACCGACCGGTCAGCAGGTTCAGCGTGCCCTCGGCATGGCTTGTATCCACACCGTCCAGCTGCGCGATCCGCATGTCGGGGATAAAGACGCCGCGTTTGGCCAGAACGTGCCTCAGATAGGGCGCATAAGTCGTTGCCTCCCCGATGGTTTCCGCGCGGCGCACGCCACCGCCAAAGCGCACCAGGATGACGTTCGGACCGGTATAGGATTGTGCCCGCGCCGGGGCCGGAACGCTCAGCGCAGCAGCTGCGCTGCCCAGGCCAAGGTTGAATGTGCGTCTGTCCATCAGCGGGCCCTACCGTGACCGCCCCCGCCCTGGCATGTAAGGTCATTTTGGGTTATTTGACACCCCCGCCCCCCGGATCGCGCCAAACACTGGAAAAACCGGGGCGTTGTGTGCCATCACAGCCGCGCATTCACAGGGTCTACTCCGCATGCTGCTTTTCGTGGGACTGGGCAATCCCGGCACCAAATATGCGCAGAACCGGCACAATGTCGGGTTCATGGCGCTTGACCAGATCGCAGGCGACCATGGCTTTGGCCCCTGGCGCGCGAAGTTTCAGGGCCAGATGGCCGAAGGGCGGCTGGGCAGCGACAAGGTAATCCTGCTGAAACCCGAAACCTTCATGAACCTCTCCGGCCAGTCAGTCGGCGAAGCGATGCGGTTCTTCAAGCTCACCCCCGCCGAGGTCGTCGTCTTTCACGACGAAATTGATCTCGCCCCCGGCAAGCTGCGCGTCAAAGACGGCGGCGGGCATGCCGGGCACAATGGGCTGCGCTCGCTCCACGCCCATATCGGCGAGGCCTATCGACGGGTCCGCATCGGTGTCGGCCATCCCGGTCACAAGGATGCGGTGCCGGGCTATGTGCTGCGCGATTTTGCCAAAGCGGATCAGGGCTGGCTCGATGACCTGTTGCGCGGGATCGGGGATGGGGCCCCGGCGCTGGCGGACGGGGACAAGGGCCGGTTCATGAACGCCGTCGCCCTGCGCGTCGCCCCCCCACGCTCGTCCAAGACCGCGGATGCGACCCCAAAACCCGCACCCCCCGCAGAGCCGCCCCAAGACGCGCCCGACACGCGCAATCCCCTGCAAAAGCTGGTTGACCGGTTCCGGTGAGCGAGATTGCCAAAACCTTTCTGCAGCAGTCAAAAAGCTGCGGCAAACTCGGCTCGCCCTTCATGGAACGGCTGATGCGCCTGTGTGGGGAGCGGCTGACGCCGGGCGGCGAGGTGGCCGACCACATCTTTGGCTGGCAAGGCGACCCCTCGCCCAATGCGGATTCTGTTCCGCTGCGCCTTGCCGGGGCGTTGCACATGCTCAAGCGCGGCGGCAACCGGGTTTTGGCCGAGGTCTATCCCCCGCACGCCTCCGATGACGACACCTTCTGGGCCGCGATCGTGTCGGTTCTTGAAACCGAGGCGGATCAGATCATCGCACTGATGGCCAGCCCGCCGCAAACCAACGAGGTCCGGCGCAGTGTCGCGATCATCCCCGCGCTGCATGTCCTCGCGGCCAAGGTGGGCCTGCCGATCCACTTGTCCGAGGTGGGCGCCTCTGCCGGTCTGAACCTGCGCGCCGACCAGTTTCGACTGCACGCGGGAGCGACGGTCTATGGGCCCGCCGAGGCGCAGGTGGTGCTGACCCCCGACTGGGACGGGCCCGCCCCCGCCCCTGCGCCTCTGACGGTCGTCGCCCGCGATGGGGTGGATCTCAACCCGCTGGACCCCGCCCGCGATGCAGCACGGCTCTTTGGCTATCTCTGGCCCGATCAGGCCGACCGGATCGCCCGCACCGAGGCGGCGATTGCCACCGCCGCGGCGCATCCGGCCACGCTGGCCCGGGGTGATGCCGTGGACTGGCTGGAAAGCGCTCTTGCGCCGGTCCCCGGATCCCTGCGCGTGCTGTTTCACACCATCGCCTGGCAATATCTCAGCCCAGAAGGCCAACGCGCCGGGGACGCCGCCATTGCCAAGGCGGGCGCCGCAGCCACCGACGCCGCCCCGCTCGCCCGCATCGCGATGGAGGCCGATGGCCGCTCTGCCGCGCTCCACATCCAGCTCTGGCCGGGCGGGGCGCGCACCCATCTGGCGCAAGTGGACTATCACGGGCGCTGGATTACGTGGATGCAAACGCAACTGACCCAAAGGTGACGCCATGACACCCGATGCCTCGATCAACGTGCTGGGCGCCCCATTAGAGAGCTGTTCAACCGATCCCGTGACCGGCTTTTTCCGCGACGGGGCCTGCAACACCTGCGATCAGGATCATGGCAGCCACACGGTCTGCGCGATCATGACGGCCGAGTTTCTGGCCTTCTCGAAATACGTCGGCAACGACCTCTCGACACCGCGGCCCGAGTTTCGTTTTGCGGGGCTCAACCCCGGCGATCAGTGGTGTCTGTGCGCCAGCCGGTTCCGGCAAGCCGCCGAGGAAGGCGCCGGCCCCAAGGTGCGCCTGTCCGCCACCCACCAGCGCGCCCTGGAAATTGTGCCGCTGGAGATGCTCGAAGCGCATGCGTTGGAAGACGACGCCAGCGCCTAGGACCCGTCCGCCATCAGATCATCGATGAACAGGCTCAAAAGCTGCGGGCGCCCGCTGACCCCCGCCTTGCGGTAGATCGCGTTCGTCTGCGCCTTCACCGTGCCCTCGCTGGTCTCGCGCAGCGCCGCAATCTCGGCCGTGGACATCCCCTTGATCGCAAACAGGGCCACATCGCGCTCGGCCGGGGTCAGGCCCCACTCGGCAAAGCGTTCCTCAAGCACCTCCATGAACGCGCCCGAGGCCAGCCGCAGCGCGGATTCGGCCCGCGCGGTCCGCGCCCAGGCCGACCGCAACACGATGGCGCCCATGATGATCCCGATCAGCAAGCCCACGGCCGCCCCGATCTCGATCAGTTCATAAAGCGCCCAGTCGATGGGACCGAAAGGCAGGTCCACAATCGCCGCAAGGATTTGCGAGGCAAAAAACACCGCGCACAGCACCTGAACGCCCAGCACCACGGCAATGAGGTAACGGTTATTCACCGCTGACGCCCCCCACCTGGATCAGGGCCTTGGACAGCGCGCGGGATCAGTCGTCATCACCGTCGTCGTCCTCATCATCATCGTCATCATCATCGTCGTCGCCGTCGTCGTCATCCTCCGCGTCGTCATCATCATCGTCATCGTCGTCGTCGCCGTGGTCCTCGTTATCATCGTCGTCGCGGTTGCCGTCGTCCTCTTCCTGGCCACGACCGCTTTCTGCGCCACCGCCCCCGGACGACGGCCCAAAGAGGCCGTCCTCGTCGTCGTCCTCATCGGGGTCGTCAAAATAAAGCGTGTCGCGCAGGATCAGGCCGGTCCGCGGGTTCAGCACGATCTCACGCGTGCCGTCCGGCCCCTGGGCCTCGATCCGCAACCGGCCCAGGAAGGTGCGCGTGATCTCGATCTGCTCATAGCCTTGCGCGCGCAACTGGCCGATCACGGTCTCGGCCACGGGCGGGATCTGCGCCTGGGCCGGCACAGCGGCCAGCAAAAGGGCAAGGGTCAGGACAAGGGCACGCAGCATATCGGTTCTTACACACACTGGGGCCCACGCGCCAAAGGCGCATGGGCAAAGGGTTGGACAGGGCTCAGACGCGGCATCCGCCGCGCACCGGATCAATCGTCATCGTCTTCGTCGTCATCATCGTCATCGTCGTCGTCATCTTCGTCATGATCGTCGTCGTAATCATCGTCATCATCATCGTCGTCGTCATCATCGTCATCGTCGTCATAGCCCTCGTCATCGTCATAGGCCTCGTCGTCGTACTCGTCATAGTCTTCGTCATCATCGTCGTCATCGTCGTACTCGACCCACCCACCATCGACAAAGGTGCGCTCGATGTCGCGGTCGTCTTCATCGATCTCGGCATAGCCCTCGATCAGATCGCCCAACGCGCCGCCGCGCAGCTCAAAGGTCAGGTCCAGGTCGATCCCATCGCCTTCGCCCTCAAGCTCCACCTCGTCCGAGCGGATCGAGATCCGGAATTCCTCGTCAAACTGGCGCTCGCTATAGCCAAGCTTGGCCAGCTCGCTGCGCGCCTCGGACACGATGCGGCCCACCTCCTGGTCGGTCAGATCGAGCGCGGCGGCAGGGCTCGCGACAAGCGCGGTGGAAACAAGCAGGGCGGCGTAGTTACGTTTGGTCATCGCTGTGGTCCTTATCTGAAAACGCCCCGACGCCAATCGCCGGGATCGCCCCGGATCTGCCGGACAAAACCGTCTTGGGACATTGCACAGGGGTTTAGGCCGGGGGATATAAACCCCCGGATGAGCCGCCTAAACTCGGGTTTAGGGCGCTATTGGCACTGCGCCCGCGTGGCCGCCACCGTCATTTCCGACAGATACGCATCCTCGGCCGATCCCGCAGCGGCGTTAAAGGCACGCAGCTCGGCCAAAGCGTCGGCCATCGGCATCAGCGCGTCGCAGGGTTCGCCCAGCCAGCCCTCGTTCAACAGCCGCACCTGAAGCATCTTTTCCTGCATCAGGAACTTGTTGCCCTCGCGCGCGATCTGATCGATCAACGGGACGGCATCGCGCAACGGCGCAACGGGCAGCTTGTCCCAGAACGACTTGGGCTTGGGCGCGTTGAGTTTGGTCAGCAGAACAATTGCCTCTTCCAAACGGTCGGACGTCTGGTCGTCTTCGGATTTGGTCATCTGGAAATCACTTTCTGTGTCCCTGCGGCGCAGGCCGTCCTTTCGGGGACGCTACCCCGACATCTCAACCCCCAGCGCCTTGGCGACGGTGAAGATATCCTTGTCTCCACGCCCGCACATGTTCATGCAGATGATGTGATCGGGCGGCAGGTCCGGCGCGATCTTCATCACATGGGCCAGCGCGTGGCTGGGCTCCAGCGCAGGAATGATCCCCTCCTGCTCACAGCACAGTTGAAACGCCTCCAGCGCCTCGGTATCGGTGATCGACACGTATTCGGCCCGCCCGATATCATGCAGCCAGGCATGCTCCGGCCCGATGCCCGGATAGTCGAGCCCCGCCGAGATCGAAAAGCCTTCCAGGATCTGCCCGTCATCGTCTTGCAAGAGATAGGTCCGGTTGCCGTGCAACACGCCCGGCCGCCCGCCGGTGAGCGAGGCGCAATGCTCCATCTTGGCATTCACACCCTTGCCCCCCGGCCTCAACCCCGATGATCCCGACCTCCTTGTCATCAAGAAACGGGTAGAACAGGCCCATCGCGTTCGATCCGCCGCCAATCGCGGCAATCACCGTGTCGGGCAGCCGGCCTTCGGCGGCGGTCATCTGCGTCCGCACCTCTTTGCCGATGATCGCCTGGAAATCGCGCACCATCGCGGGATACGGGTGGGGCCCGGCCACCGTGCCGATGCAGTAAAACGTGTCGCGCACATTGGTCACCCAGTCGCGCAAGGCATCGTTCATCGCGTCCTTCAGGGTGCCCCGCCCGGAGGTCACCGGCACCACCTCGGCCCCGAGCAGCTTCATCCGGAACACGTTCGGGGCCTGCCGCTCCACATCGTGGGCACCCATGTAGACCACGCATTTCAGCCCGAACTTCGCGCAGACCGTTGCGGTGGCCACCCCGTGCTGCCCCGCCCCGGTTTCCGCGATGATCCGCGTCTTGCCCATGCGGCGCGCCAGGATGATCTGGCCCAGCACGTTGTTGATCTTATGCGCGCCGGTGTGGTTCAGCTCATCGCGCTTCATATAGACCTTAGCCCCGCCCAGATGCTCGGTCAGACGCTCGGCAAAATAGAGCGGCGAGGGGCGGCCCACGTAATGGGTCCACAGATGCTCCATCTCGGCCCAGAAACTGTCATCGGTCTTGGCGCGCTCATACTGCGCCTCAAGCTCCAGGATCAGCGGCATCAGCGTTTCACTGACAAACCGCCCGCCGAAATCACCGAACCGGCCGTTTTCATCCGGCCCGGTCATGAAGGAATTGATCAGATCATCGGGCATCGCGCGTCTCCTCACCGAACGGCAGAGGGGTAGCGAGCGCGGGGCCCCATGGCAAGGGGGCCTCCGGCGGGAGTATTTTCGCCAAGATGAACGCCCGCCCCTTCATCTTGGCCCAAATACTCCGGGGGGCCGCCCGCGGGCGACAGGGGCAGCGCCCCCTCTGCGCTATCTGATCGCGCGATACACCTCGGCCACGCGGTCCACGGCGGCCTCGGCGCTCATCTCTTCGCTCTCACCGGTCCGGCGCGAGGTCAGTTCCACCACGCCTTTGTCCAGCCCGCGCGGGCCCACCGTGATCCGCCAGGGCAGACCGATCAGGTCCATGGTCGCAAACTTCGCGCCCGCCCGTTCCTCGCGGTCGTCGTAGAGGGGGTCGAGCCCCTTGGCGACCAGCGCCGCATGCAGGCTGTCGCAGGCCGCATCGGTGCCCGCATCGCCCTGGCGCAGGTTCACGATCCCGCAATGGAAGGGTGTCACGCCCTCGGGCCAGATGATCCCCTTGTCGTCATGACTGGCCTCGATGATCGCGCCCAGCAGGCGGCTCACCCCGATCCCGTGCGAGCCCATGTGCACCGGCACCTTGCCGCCCTGCCCGTCATCGACGAGGGCGCCCATGGCATCGGAATACTTGGTACCAAAATAGAAGATCTGCCCCACCTCGATCCCGCGCGCGGTGCGGCGGCGTTCTTCGGGGATCTGGCTGAACAGCGCCTCGTCATGGGTCTCATCCGTGCGGGCATAGCGCGAGGTGAACTCTTCCAGCACCGCCCGGCAGGCCTCGTGACTGTCATAGTCGATCTCGCGGTCGCCAAAGGTCAGGTCCGTGACGGCGCTGTCATAGAACACTTCGGACTCGCCCGTGTCCGCCAGCACCAGAAACTCATGCGTGTCGTCGCCGCCGATCGGCCCGCTATCGGCGCGCATCGGGATCGCCTGCAGGCCCATGCGTTCATAGGTGCGCAGGTAGCTCACGAGGTGGCGGTTATAGGCGTGGAGCGCATCCTCTTTCGTCAGATCGAAGTTATAGCCGTCCTTCATCAGGAACTCGCGCCCGCGCATCACGCCGAACCGGGGGCGGATCTCGTCGCGGAACTTCCACTGGATGTGGTAGAGCGTGAGCGGCAGGTCCTTGTAGCTCGACACGTTCGCCCGGAAGATATCGGTGATCAGCTCCTCGTTCGTCGGGCCATAGAGCATATCGCGGTCATGCCGGTCGGTGATGCGCAGCATCTCTTCGCCGTAATCATCGTAGCGCCCGGATTCCCGCCACAGATCCGCCGATTGCAGCGTCGGCATCAGCATCGGGATATGCCCGGCGCGCACCTGTTCCTCGTGCACGATCTGCTCGATCCGGCGCAGCATCTTGTAGCCGAGCGGCAGCCAGGAATAGATCCCGGCGCTTGCTTGCTTGATCATCCCTGCGCGCAGCATCAGCCGGTGGCTGACGATCTGGGCATCGGCAGGGGTTTCTTTCAGAACGGGCAGAAAGTAGCGGGAGAGGCGCATGGGGGCGGTTTTGCCTTTGGTCATCGGTGCGTCACTATCGCTTATGCGATGGGTCGGGGGGCGGCAAGCCTGTGCTTGCCCTTGCCCCGTCGATGCGCGATGACAGGGCTTCCAATCATGCGAGGGTGCCATGGCGCTGCCGGTGCGCGAACAGGTCACGTATTGGAGCATCGCCGCCGCGGTGCTGCTGGCCGTGCTGTGGTTTCTGGGCGATGTGCTGTTGCCCTTTGTGCTGGGCGGGGCGATTGCCTATTGCCTGGATCCGATTGCCGACCGGCTGGAACGGATCGGCCTGTCGCGGCTGTTTGCCACAATCGTCATCACCTTCTGCGCGATCGTGATCTTTGTGATCCTGGCGCTTCTGGTGATCCCGACGCTGATCCAGCAGACCATCGAGCTTGTGAACACCGCCCCGCAACTGGTTCAAAACCTGCAACTCTTTCTGACCGAACAGTTTCCACAACTGCAAGACAGCGAGTCGACGCTTCGGAAATCGCTACAGGATTTCATCGCGACGCTGCAGGCGCGCGGGGGTGAACTTGTGAACTCGGTCCTGACCCAGGCGCTGAGCATCATCAACGTGCTCGTGCTGGCGGTGCTGGTGCCGGTGGTCACGTTCTACCTGCTGATGGATTGGGACAAGCTGGTGGGGCGCATCGATACGCTGCTACCGCGCGATCACGTGGACACGATCCGTAAGATCGCCGGCGACATCGACAAGACGCTGGCCTCGTTCATTCGCGGCCAGGGCACCGTCTGCCTGATCCTCGGCACCTACTATGCCGTGGCGCTGATGGTCGTGGGGCTGCAGTTCGGGCTGGTCGTGGGCTTCATCGCCGGGCTGATCACCTTCATCCCCTATATCGGCGCGCTCTTTGGCGGGGCGCTGGCGATTGGGCTCGCGCTCTTTCAGTTCTGGGGGGAATGGGGCTGGATCGCGGCGGTGGCGGCGATCTTCATGTTTGGCCAGTTCATCGAAGGCAATGTGCTGACGCCGAACCTCGTCGGGCAATCGGTCGGGCTGCACCCGGTCTGGCTGATCTTTGCGCTGTCGGTTTTTGGGTCGATGTTCGGCTTTGTGGGCATGCTGGTGGCGGTGCCGCTGGCGGCGATGATCGGCGTGGTGGCACGGTTCATGATCGACCAGTACAAGTCCGGATTGCTCTATCGCGGCGTCTCTGGCCGAGATCCAGACGACGATACACCGGCATAGGCCATGGCCGAACAACTGACCTTTGATTTGCCCACGCGCGCGGCCCTGGGGCGGGAGGATTTCTTTGTCTCGCCCGCCAACGCCCTGGCACTTGCCGCGCTTGATGACTGGCGGGGCTGGCCGCGGGGCAAGCTGATCCTCGTGGGCCCGCATGGCTCGGGCAAAACGCATCTGACCCATGTGTGGGCCACTCAGACCGGCGCACGCATCGTTCCGGCGGGTGATCTCGGCGCGGCGGACCTGCCTGGGCTTGCCGCGACCGGGGCCGTGGCGGTGGAGGATGCGGATGCCGAGGGGCTGGATGCAGCGGCGCTCTTTCACCTGCACAACCTTTTGGGCGAGGCCGGGGGTACGCTGTTGGTCACCGCCACCCGCCCCCCGGCGCAGTGGTCCGTCGCCCTGCCCGATCTGATCAGCCGGATGCAGGCCGCCGCCGTGGCCCGGCTCGACCCGCCCGATGACGCGTTGCTGCAAGCGATCCTTCTAAAGCTCTTTTCAGACAGGCAGTTGGCGGTCACCCCTGATGTCACATCCTACCTGCTCAAACGGATGGAGCGCAGCTTTGACACGGCCCAGAAACTGGTCAATGCGATTGATCACCGGGCACTGACCGACGGCAAGCGCATAACCCGTGCCCTGGCCGGTGAAGTTCTGGACAAGCTGACAGAGGGTGACGCATAACTGTCATCCGATCGTTACAGAGTGATCCGATACCGCGCCCATGCCGATTACCAATTTTCTTGAAGCCCCGATCCCAGACGCTGTGCCGATGGACGGCATCACCCTGTCCGTCCCGCAACGCTATTTTAACCGTGAACTCAGCTGGATCGCCTTTAACTGGCGTGTGCTGGAAGAGGCGTCGAACCCCAGTGTCCCGCTCTTGGAACGGTTGCGGTTTGTCTCGATCTCGGCGGCCAACCTTGATGAGTTCTATACGGTGCGCGTGGCGGGCCTGCGCGAGCTTGCGCATAACCACAACACCACCCCCGCCGCCGATGGGCTGACCCCGGCCGAGCAGCTCGTCAAGATCGATGCCGAGGCACGGCGCCTGATGAAGGCCCAGCAGGACGCCTGGCAAATGATTTCCAAGGAAATGGCAGGTGAAGGGATCGCACTGCTGACCGGCAAGACGCTGTCGCGCGACGACACCACGCATCTGGAAGATGTCTTTCTGCGCCAGGTCTTCCCGATCCTGTCGCCCCTGGCCATCGACCCCGCGCATCCCTTCCCGTTCATCCCGAACGAAGGCTATTCGCTGGCGCTTCAGCTTCAGCGCAAGTCCGATGGCCGCGCGCTGCAGGCGCTGTTGCCGATCCCGCATCAGGTGGATCGCTTCATCCGCCTGCGCTCGGACCGCGGACAGCACCGGTTCCTGCCGCTTGAAGAGCTGTTGCTGCTGCATCTCGACGTGCTGTTCCCGGGCTATGAGATGAACGGCTATTGCGCCTTCCGCGTGCTGCGTGACAGCGATCTGGAGGTTGAGGACGAGGCAGAGGACCTGGTGCGCGAGTTTGAGGTGGCCCTGAAACGCCGCCGCCGGGGCGAGGTTGTGCGCATGCAGATCTCGGCCGGCGCGCCCAGCGACCTGCGCGACGTGGTGATGCGCGAGCTGATGGTCGAAGACCACGAGGTGGTCGAGTTTGAGGGGCTGATCGGCATGGCCGATCTCAAGGAACTGGTGCTGGACGAACGGCCCGATCTCTTGTGGCCCTCCTTCACCCCCCGGGTCCCCGAGCGGGTGCAGGATCACGAGGGGGATATGTTCGCGGCGATCCGGCAGAAGGATATGCTGCTGCATCACCCCTACGAGACCTTCGATATGGTGGTGCGGTTTCTCAAACAGGCCGCGAATGACCCCAACGTCGTGGCGATCAAGCAAACGCTCTACCGCACCAGCCGCGACAGCCCGATTGTCGAGGCCCTTTGCGAGGCCGCCGAAGACGGGAAATCAGTGACCGCGCTGGTCGAGCTTAAGGCCCGGTTCGATGAAGCCGCCAATATCCGCCAGTCGCGGCGGCTCGAACGGGCGGGCGCGCATGTGGTCTATGGCTTCATCAACTACAAAACGCATGCCAAGATCAGCACGGTTGTCCGCCGCGAAGGGGGGGAACTGGTGACCTACACCCATTACGGCACCGGCAACTATCACCCGATCACCGCCAAGATTTACACCGACCTGTCGCTTTTTACCTGCGATCCGGCTCTGGGGCGCGACGCGACGAAGGTGTTCAACTATCTGTCGGGCTACGCCCAGCCCGACACGCTGGAGAACCTGTCGATCTCACCGCTGACGCTCAAGGACACGCTGCTCGACCGGATCGCGGAAGAGGCGGAATATGCGCTGTCCGGCAAACCGGGTGAGATCTGGGCCAAGATGAACTCGCTGGTGGAAGAAGACGTGATTGACGCGCTGTACCTGGCCAGCCAGGCGGGCGTGAAGATCAATCTGGTGATCCGCGGGATCTGTGGATTGCGACCCGGCATCAAGGGGTTGAGCGACAATATTCGCGTGAAATCCGTGGTTGGCCGGTTCCTCGAACATTCCCGCATCGTCTGTTTTGGCGGGGGCCAAAGCCTGCCGTCGGACACGGCGCGGGTCTATATGTCGTCGGCCGACTGGATGGGCCGGAACCTCAACCGCCGGGTCGAGACGCTGGTCGAGATCACCAATCCCACGGTCAAGACCCAGATCGTGGGGCAGATCATGGCCGCCAACATGGCCGATACGGCGCAAAGCTGGATCCTGAAGGCCGATGGCAGCTTTGAGCGGCCCGAAGCGACCGGCGAGGATCTGTTCAACTGCCACCGGTTCTTTATGGAAACCCCGTCGCTGTCGGGGCGCGGATCGGCGGCCAGTACCGAGGCGCCAGAGCTGTCGCACGCGCGGGACTGATCCGGTTTCTGGGGGCGCGGGCCATGATTTCCTTTGACGCCTCTGCCCCATCCGGCCATGGTCCGGCCCGGGGCGCGCGGCGCGGGGAGAACGATGGACGGCGGACAGACTGAGAGCTCCGACGACGGGGGGCCCTTTGGCCGACCGCTGTTTTCCGATCCCTCGGCGCGGGCCTTGTCGCGCGTTGGCGTGGTTGATGTCGGCTCGAACTCGGTCCGGCTGGTGGTGTTTGACGGCGCGGCGCGCAGCCCGGCCTATTTCTTCAACGAAAAGATCATGTGCGGGCTGGGATCCGGCCTGGCCGAGACCGGGCACCTGAACCCCGACGGCAAGATCCGGGCGCTGGCCGCGCTGAAACGGTTTCAGCATCTGGCAAACGGCATGGGAATCAACCCGCTGACCGCTGTCGCCACCGCCGCGATGCGCGAAGCCTCGGACGGCCCGGCCTTTCGCGCCGAGGTGTTGCGCGAGACCGGGCTGAACCTGTGGGTCATCGATGGCGAGGAAGAGGCGCGGCTGTCGGCACAGGGCGTTCTGCTTGGCTGGCCCGGCGCCTATGGGCTTGTCTGCGATATCGGCGGTTCCTCGATGGAGCTGGCCGAACTGCGCGAGGGGCGCGTGGGCAAGCGGGTGAGCGCGCGGCTGGGCCCATTGCGGCTGCGCGATATTCCCGGCGGCAAGCGGGGCCTGCGCGACCATATCCGGGGCAAGATCGAAGAGATGCAGGCCGCCATGGGCCCCCAGCCCGACCGGCTGTTTCTCGTCGGTGGCTCGTGGCGGGCGATTGCGCGCATCGATATGGAGCGCCGCAACTATCCGCTGGCCGTGCTGCATGAATACCGTATGAGCCGGAAATCGGTCATGGAGACGGTGGCCTATATCGCCGATCACGACATGGCCGATCTGCGCCAAAGCGCGGGGCTGGGCGAGGCGCGGGCCGCGCTTGTCCCGCTGGCCAGCCAGGTTCTGGCCGAGCTGGTGGGCGCCTTCCGGCCCCGCGATATCGCGGTCTCAAGCTATGGGATCCGCGAGGGGATGCTTTACGAGCAAATGCCGCAAAACCTGCGCGAGCGGGATCCCCTGATCGAAGCCTGCCAGTTTTCCGAGGCCAAGGATGCGCGTCTGCCGGGGTTCGGCAAGCAGCTGTATGAATTTATCTCACCGCTTTTTCGCGATGCGGGGCCGGCTGAGACGCGGGTGATCAAGGCGGCCTGTCTGCTGCATGACGTAAGCTGGCGCGCGCATCCCGATTACCGTCACGAGGTGTGCTTTGACAATGTCACGCGCGCGAACCTGGGCGGGCTGACCCACCCGGAACGGGTCTTTATCGGCGTGGCGCTGCTCCACCGGTACAAGAACAACCGCGCGGGATCGCGCTTTGCACCGCTTTTTGAGCTGTTAAGCGAGGACCAGCTGCGTGACGCCGAGGTTCTGGGCAAGGCGATGCGGTTCGGGGCGATGTTTTCGGTCGACAGCCCCGAGACGATGGGGCGGCTGCACTGGTTGCCCAAGAAGAACCGGCTTGAGATGGTGCTGTCGCCCGGCGCCGAGGATCTATTCGGCGAGGTGACCGAGGCGCGGTTCCGGTCGCTCGCGGCGGCGCTTGGGGCAGAGGCCGAGGTATTGCGGGGCTAGTCCCCTACCCCAACGCTTTCCCCAACCGCGGCAACCGCGCGCGCTTCAGGAGCGCCCGCAGTGGTAAGTCCTGCCCCGCCAGCCGTTCCGCCGTCGCGTGCACGTCCGCGACCACCGTATCGACCGCCGCCCCCTGCCCCAGCGCCTCGACCAGAAAGCCGTCCGGGTCGCGCCGCACGATCCCTTCGGCGCCAAGGGTGCGGGTCGGAAAGTCCGACAGGTTCATCGTCAACAGCTCGCCTGCGCCGCCATCGATCGCGGCGGCAAGCACGTGCACATCATCGGGGTCGGGCAGCGCCAGCCGGGCCTCGGTCTCGGGCCGCACGGCGACCTCGGCCCCCGGCCAGCGGGCGCGCAGAAGGGCGATCTCGCCCCGCGCCACAGGTTCTTGCGCGGGATCGCGGCGGGCGGCGGCGCGGGCCCATTCCTCAAGGATGCGGGCCGACCAGAGGGGCGTGAAATAGCCTGCCGCGGCCACGCCCAGCACGATCTCACGCAGGACGGTGGGATAGAGCACGTTGGCGTCGATCAGGACACGGGCGCTCACAACCGGAAAAACAACGCCTTGAGATACGCGCTCTCCGCAAGGTGGGGGTGTTGGGGGTGATCCGGCCCGGCGAACCCGGTGTGGAGCAGTTGCGCCGCGCGCCCGGACCGGCCGATCCCGCGCAGGCTGGCCGCGCGGAAGCGGGCAAGATCGGCGGCGTGACTGCACGAGCACAGCACCAGATAGCCGCCCGGCGCGACCAGCGCGGCGGACAGGCGTGCGACGCGTTCGTACGCGCGCAACCCGGCGTCGAGCGCGGGCTTTGCCGGGGCAAACGCAGGCGGGTCGCAGATCACCAGATCGAACGCGGCGCCCTCACCGGCCAACGACTGCAGCGTGTCGAACGCATCGCCCTGGCGCGTGGCGAACCGGTCGCCAAACCCGTTGGCCTCGGCGCCCTGTGCCGCCAGCGCAAGCGCGGTGGCGGAGGCATCCACGGCAAGGGCAGCGATCGCGCCCCCGGCCAGCGCCGCAAGGGCAAAACCGCCCACATGCGAGAAGACGTCGAGCACGCGCGCACCAGGCGCCAGGCGGGCGGCAAAGGCGTGGTTCGGGCGCTGATCGTAGAACAGCCCCGTCTTCTGGCCCCCGGTGAGGTCGGCCAAATAGGTCGCGCCATTCATCGGGACGGGCACCGGGCCTTCGACAGCGCCCATCAGAACCGCGCTGGCGTCATCGAGCCCTTCGAGCGCACGGGCCCGGCCTGCGGCGTTCTTGATCACCGTGTCTACGCCGGTGACCTCGGCAAGCACGGTTGCAATCAGGTCCAGCCGCGCGTCTGCCCAGGCCGCATTGGGCTGGATCACCGCCGCCGCGCCGAACCGGTCGATCACGACACCGGGCAGACCGTCCGCCTCGGCATGGACCAGCCGATAGAAGGGCGCGTCAAAGAGCCTGTCGCGCAAGGCCAGCGCGCGGGTGAGACGGTCGGTGAGCCAGGCGGCGTCGACATCCGCCCCGGGATCGGGATCAAGCATCCGCGCCGCGATTTTCGAGCCCGGGTTGGCCGCGACAAGGCCGAGCGGCGCCTTGTCGGCATCGGTCAGCACCGCAAGGCTGCCGGGGGCTATGGCACGGCTGCGGCGGTCCATCACCAACTGGTTGGCATAGACCCAGGGCGCGCCCCGTCGGATCGGTCGGGGATCGGTCTTGGGCAAAAGGCGAAGGGTGGGACGGTCCGGCGGGCTCATCCCCCGCCGGTAGCGCATATCCCTAGGACTGGGAAGGTGCTGCGTCCGAGGGCGGGCGCAATTCGCGCTGGATCACCCCGGCCATATGATTGGTCAGGCGCACCTTTTGCGTCTGCCCCTCACGCTCGGCCTCGATCGCGCGCAGGCCGCCATAGCCCTTGAGCGATGCGTCGATGACGCGCGGTTCTTCGATCGCCTCGCCGGTCTGGGCATCATAGACCCCCATCACCAGCTTGACCGCATGGACCCCGCCCACCGAATAGCGGGCCTTTTCGGTCAGCGCGTGGAAGCGGGACACTTTGATCGCGACCTGCACGTCACGCGTGCCGTGCAAGCCGTCGCTTGCCATTGCGGCCGAGGATTCGACCATGGCGCGGACCTGATCGTGGCGATCGCCGGGGGCATCCCCGCGCCAGACGATGTCGGCATTCGGATAATAGCTGTGCGCTTCGGACACGGTGAGCGTGGTCGGCACATCGACGCTGACGGCGACCACGTTGTAATTGCGCTGGGTGGCTTGTTCCGACGCGGCCGCGTCAAGCGGCACACCGCGTGTGACCGGATCTTGCCCGGCGCAGGCGGCCAGAACGGCGACCAGCGGCAAGACAGCGAAAGTGCGGATAAAGCGCATGTCCCCTCGACCTTCTATCGGGTGTCGGGCGAGAGAGTTGTGCGCCGAATGTGGCAAAAAAGCGAAAATCCCGGAGCATTTTCCGGGATTTTTTGCTAATTTGGAAACAGTTTTGGGGTTTAGGCGGTGCGCCCGGCCCCAAAGCTCAGGTGGCTGCGCATCCAGGCGCCCAGCGACTTGAACGCGGCTCGCATCGCCTCGGCCCGCAGGCGGCGGGCTTCACGTTCTATTTCTGTTACGTCGATCGCGGAAAGTTCGAATTCCGGTTTCATCTTTGCTATCCTTGGTATCGGTTGGCTCATGCCCCCTCTTGATCCGTAATATAGGTCAGCAGACCTGACTGTGATACCGCAAACACTGCATTCCCGCTATGCACCCGCCGAAACGGAAACCCGAAATAAGCTGTAGAACTGTTAGCGCTAACAGTATACTGTGCCGCCGAGACCTTTAGCCGCCAGAGGACACGCCCCATGGCCTTGCACGCGACCGTCGACACCGTCACCCAACGCATTATCGCCCGCAGCGCCGATACGCGCGGCCCCTATCTGGACCGCATGGCGAAGCTTGCCGAAGAGGGCCCGCGCCGGGCGCACCTGAGTTGTGGCAACCAGGCCCATGCCTATGCCGCGATGGACGGTGACAAGGATGCGCTGGTGGCCGAGCGCGCGCCCAATATCGGGATCGTGACGGCCTATAACGACATGCTGTCGGCGCATCAGCCGTTCAAGGACTATCCCGACCGGATCAAAGCCGCCGCGCGGGCCGCGGGCGGGACGGCGCAGGTGGCCGGCGGGGTCCCGGCCATGTGCGATGGCGTCACGCAGGGTCAAACGGGGATGGAGCTGTCGCTGTTTTCGCGCGATGTGATCGCGCTCGCCACCGGGGTGTCGCTCAGCCACAATACCTTTGACGCCGCCTTGTATCTGGGCGTGTGCGACAAGATCGTGCCGGGGTTGGTGATCGCGGCGGCCACGTTCGGCTATATTCCGGGGCTGTTCGTCCCGGCGGGACCGATGGTGTCGGGTCTGCCCAATGACGAAAAAGCCAAGGTGCGCCAGCAGTTCGCCGCCGGAGAGGTTAGGCGCGACAAGTTAATGGAGGCCGAAATGGCCAGCTATCACGGCCCCGGCACCTGCACCTTTTACGGCACCGCGAACTCGAACCAGATGCTGATGGAGTTCATGGGCCTTCACCTGCCCGGTGCGAGTTTCGTCAATCCCGGCACACCGCTGCGCGATGCGCTGACCGAAGAGGCGACGCGGCAGGCGCTGTCGATCACGGCGCTGGGCAATGATTATCGCCCGGTGGCGCAGATCCTGGACGAAAAAGCGTTCGTGAACGGGATCGTCGGGCTGATGGCCACGGGCGGGTCGACCAACCTGGTCATCCACCTGCCCGCCATGGCGCGCGCGGCGGGCGTGATCCTCGATATCGAGGACTTCAACGACCTATCGGCGGTGACCCCGCTGATGGCCAAGGTTTATCCCAACGGGCTGGCCGACGTGAACCACTTCCACGCCGCAGGTGGGCTGTCCTACATGATCGGTGAGCTGTTGGAGGCCGGGCTGCTGCATGACGATGTCAAGACGGCGACCGGGGACGGTCTGGCCCGGTATGCCGAGGAGCCAAAGCTGATCGATGGCGCGCTGAGCTATGGCGCGGGCCCGGGGACGTCATTGAACGACAAGATCCTGCGTCCGGCGTCGGACCCGTTCCAGGCGACCGGGGGGCTGCGTGAGCTCAAGGGCAATCTGGGGCGGAGCGTGATGAAAGTGTCGGCCGTGAAGCCCCAGCATCAGGTGGTCGAGGCGCGGGCGCGTGTGTTCCACGATCAGGCGGACGTGAAGACGGCCTTCCAAGCCAATGAATTCACGGAAGATACCGTTGTCGTGGTGCGCTTTCAGGGACCTGCGGCCAATGGCATGCCAGAGCTGCACTCGCTGACCCCGCTTCTGGCGGTTTTGCTCGATCGCGGGCTCAAGGTGGCGCTGGTCACCGATGGCCGGATGTCGGGGGCGAGCGGCAAGGTGCCCGCGGCGATCCATGTGAGCCCCGAGGCCGCCAAGGGCGGCGCGATTGCCAAGCTGCGCGATGGCGACCGGGTGCGCGTTGATGCGACGACCGGCACGCTTGAGGTGCTGGAGCCCGATTTCGACGGCCGGGTGCCGGTGACGGCGGATCTGAGTGCGAACCGCTATGGCACGGGCCGCGAGATGTTTGAGATGTTCCGCCAGTCCTGCGGCTATGCCGCGGATGGGGCGGGCGTGGTGGTTTAGGGGGCGCAGGCGATGACACCGCAAGAGGCCAGCGCGCGGGCGCTTGAGATTTGCGACACGGCACCGGTGATCCCGGTTCTGGTGATCGACGCGGTCGAGGCCGCCGCCGATCTGGCCGCGGCGCTGGTGGTCGGTGGGTTGCCGGTGCTGGAGGTGACGCTGCGCACGCCCGCCGCGCTGGGCGCGATTGCGGCCATGGCGAAGGTGCCCGGCGGGATCGTCGGCGCGGGCACCCTGCTCACGCCCGAGGATGTCGCTGCGGCGAAGGCGGCGGGCGCAACCTTTGGCGTCTCGCCCGGGGCCACGGATCGGTTGATGGCAGCCTGTGAAGAGGCCGATCTGCCGCTTTTGCCCGGTGCTGCAACCGCGACCGAGGTGATGGCGCTGCTTGAGCGGGGCTATTCCACGCAGAAGTTTTTCCCGGCCGAGGCCGCAGGCGGGGCCCCCGCGCTCAAGGCGATCGGTGCGCCGCTGCCGCAGGTGGCGTTCTGCCCGACCGGCGGCATCGATCTGGCAAAGGCCCCGAGCTATCTATCCGCAGCCAATGTGCGTTGCGTCGGCGGATCCTGGGTGGCGCCGAAAGACAAGGTGGCCAATGCAGATTGGGCCGGGATCGAAGCGCTGGCTGCCGAGGCGGCGGGCCTGTCACGGGCCTGAGGCTGTCCGACCGGTCCGTCCACCGCGCCGCCGGGCCCGGGGCGGTTCGGCCAGCCCCGCGCGTAGGACACCGGTCATCGGATGCTTGGGCTCTGCTTCGCCATAGCGCGCGATCAGCGCCTCGATCCGGGGGCGCGGGTCGGCGCCATCGGGCACGCTCATCGCCCAATCAAAGAAGATCGACCGGCATTCCGGCGCGCTGATCCCTTCGATCCGGTAGCTTTCGCGGATCACCCCCTTGGGGTCGAGCTCTTTATCCGTCCACGCCATCGGCGGCCTCCTTGCCCAGCACACCGTCTATGATGCCAGCGGCCGCCGCGGTGCGATCGGCCAAAAGCGTCGTTAATTCATCGATATCGTCCGCCTGCGTGCCACGCAGCAGGAAGGATCGGCCCCCGGCGCCCACCGTCTCGGGGTCGAAGGTGCCCGCGGTCATCAGGCGCATGGCGGCCTGGCACTGCCAGAGCAGCCGCTCGGAGTCCGACAGCGTGTCGACATCGTTCGACGACAGGTTGAGCGGCGCGGCCCCTTGCGCCAGTTGCCCGGCCACGTCACGGGCAGGCACGCCCGACAAAAGTGCGCCGGTCTGCGCGAGCAGCGCGATATCCTGCAGCCGCCCCGGCCCCGCCTTCAGATCCCAGGCCCCGCTGGCAGGTTTGGCCCCGGCGAGCCGGGCGCGCATCTGGGCCACATCGGCGCGGATCTTGGCGGCGTCGCCCTTCTGGCTCAAAAGCCCGCAGCGAAACGCCTCAACCTCCGCCCCGAGCGCGGGGTCGCCCGCGACGGGCCGCGCGCGGGTCAGCGCGAGGTGTTCCCAGGTCCAGGCCTCGTTGGTCTGATAGTCGGTGAAGGATTTCAGCGAAGTCGCCACCGGGCCCTGCCGACCCGAGGGGCGCAGGCGCATGTCGACCTCATAAAGACGCCCCTCGCCCAGGGGCGCCGTCAGTGCGGTGACAAAGGCCTGGGTGAGGCGCGCGAAATAGGCGCGGGTGGCCAGCGGGCGGCGGCCGTCCGAGGTGTCGACGTCCAGCGGGTCGTAGATGACGATGAGGTCGAGATCCGAGGTCGCCGTCAGCCGTTCCGAGCCGAGCGACCCCATCCCCAGCAACGCCGCCCCCCGCCCCGGCGGGGCGCCGTGCTTTGCCGTGAACTCGGCCACCACGGGCGGCCAGAGCGCGGCCAGGATCGCGCCCGCGACATCGGCATAGTGGCGTCCGGCCTCTTCCCCGTCGATCAGCCCCCGCAGGTGATGCACGCCCACGCGGAAATGCCACTCGTTGCGCCAGCGGCGGGCCGTGCTGAGCTGGGCTTCGTAATCCGACGCAGCGGCAAGCGCGGTCGCGAGGTCATCGGTCAGGGCCGACACCCCCGGCCAGGGTGCAAAGAAATCGCCGCCGATCACCGCGTCGAACACGCCGGAATGGCGGGCGAGATAGGTCGCAAGCTCGGGCGCGGTGGCGGCGATGTCGACGACAAGGTCGATCAGATGCGGGTTGGCATCGAACATCGAAAACAGCTGAACGCCCGCCGGCAGCCCGCGCAGGAAGCCGTCGATATGAACCAGCGCCTCGTCCGGGCGTGCGGCGCGCGACAGGCGCGACAGGATTTCGGGGCGGACGCGCCCGAAGATCTCGACCGCGCGGGGCGAGCGGAGCGCGGGATAGGACGGCCATTGCGCCACGATATCTTCGGCCTGGGGGCTGAGTTCCGGCGCGGGGCGCGCGGTGCCCGGGGCAAAGAAGCCTTCGGTGATCTGCGAGACGCGGCGCAGCCGGTCGGTCAGGTCACGGCGCAGATCCGCAAGATCCTGGCCCATGAAAGCAGCAAGGCGGTCAAACCCGTCTGGCGCCGATGGCAAGGCGTGGGTTTGCTGGTCGGCGATCATCTGGACGCGATGCTCCACCTCGCGATGGGCACGGTAGTCGTCGATCAGGATCGTGGCATCCTCTTCCCAGCCTTTCTTGGCCAAGAGCCGCAGCCCCGGAACCGTGCCGCGCACGCGCAGGTCGGGATCGCGCCCCCCGGCAATCAGCTGGCGGGTCTGGGTGAAGAACTCGATCTCGCGGATGCCGCCCGTGCCGAGCTTCATGTTGTGGCCTTCGAGCTTGAGATCGCCGTGCAGGTGCTTGTGCTCGCGGATCTTGAGGCGGATGTCGTGGGCGTCGCGGATCGCGGCATAGTCCAGATGGCGGCGCCAGACGAAGGGGGTCAAGTGGTCGAGAAACCGTTCGCCCGCCGCGATGTCCCCGGCGCAGGCGCGGGCCTTGATATAGGCCGCGCGTTCCCAGGTGCGGCCCACGCTTTCGTAATAGCGTTCCGCCGCCTCCATCGACAGGCAGACGGGCGTCACCGCCGGGTCGGGGCGCAGGCGCAGGTCGGTGCGAAAGACATAGCCGTCCGACGTCCGCTCGCCCAGCATCGCGGCCATCTTGCGGGTGATGCGGACAAAGGCGGCGCGGGCTTCGGTCAGCGCGTCGGCGTCATAGCGGGTGTCATCGAACAGGCAGATAAGATCGATGTCCGAGGAATAGTTCAGCTCATGCGCGCCCATCTTGCCCATCGCAATCGCGACCATACCTGCGCCCGTGTCGGCCTCGTCTGCGGTCGCGCCCGGCAGGTTGCCCTTGGCGATCTCGCCGGCGGTCAGGCTGGCGATGGCGCGGCCTACGGACAGGTCGGCCAGGCGCGTGAGCGCGCCGGTGACGTCCTCAACCGTCCAGACCCCAGCAAGATCGGCCAGACCGGCGAGCAGGGCCACGCGGCGCTTGGCCTGGCGCAGGCCCTTGGCGACCTGAGGGCCGTCCAGCGTCGCGCCCTCGGCCAGCACGGCTTCCAACGCGGTTTCGGGCGCCAGCGTCAGCGCCACTGTCGCCCACTGCGCCTCGCGCTCCATCAGGGATTTGAGGTAAGGGCTGCACCCCCCTGCCCCGGCGATCACCGCGCGCAGCTCGGGCGGCAGGTCGGGGAACAGGGCCTGCGCCTCGGCCCCGCGATCGGGGTCATAGGGGCGCGAGCTGCGGGTGATGCGGTTGGCGAAGGCGGTGCTCACGGGACGATGTGCCCCGGAAGATCGGGCGTGTCCTGGCTGAAGACATTGATCCAGCCGGTGTCCGTGCGCGCCCAGACCGACGAGACATACATCGCCTCGGCCCCTGCCGCCTGCGGACGCTGGTAAGAGGCGTGGTAGATCAGCAGGCCATGGTCCGCCCCCAGTGGGCGCGCCTGAACCTGGCTGAGGGTATAGTCGGCCACCGTGGGCCCGGCGGCCAGTTGTGCGACATGGGCGGCCTTTCCGAAGATCCCGTCGGGATAAACGCCCACAAAGTCTTCGGCCAGCGCCGCCCCGTCGGCGTCGGCATCGCCGCGCACCAACGCGTCCCAGACCGCGCGCTCGGCGGCCAGAAGCTCGGCAGTCAAAGCATCGGTGTCTTGTGTCACGCGGGGCTTTCCGGTCTATGCGGTCTGCGGCGGAGGCTAGGGAGCGCGCGGGACATGAGCAAGAGCCTGAAACGGGTGAAAGCGGCGCTGGAGGCGGCGGGCGTGGATACCGAGGTGCTGGAGATGCCCGGCGAGACGCGGACCGCGGCGCAGGCGGCCGAGGCCGCGGGCTGTACGCTCGACCAGATTGCGAAATCGATCATCTTTCGGGGCGAGAGTGGCGGACACGTCATCCTTTTTGTCACCGCGGGCGGCAACCAGGTGGATGCCGCCAAGGCGAGCGCCGTGGCGGGCGAGGCCCTGGGCAAGGCCGATGCCGCGCTGATCCGGCAGGAAACAGGCTTTGCCATCGGCGGCGTCGCGCCCGTGGGGCACACCAGCCCGACGCTGGCCTATTTCGACCCGCGTCTGCTTGATTTTGAGGTGGTTTGGGCGGCGGCAGGCACGCCGCGTCATGTCTTTCCCATCGATCCAGAGGTTCTTTTGCGGATTTCCGGCGCGCAAACCGCTGTTTTCACGTCGTAATCTCGAAAAATGTAAAAAAGCTTCACATCGACCCTTGATTGGGGCGGGCGGCCACCCGATATCGGTGATGTGAAACGGATTTACATTAACCCCGAAACGGAGATGACGATGATGACCACGACCACCGCCCACCTTCCCGCCAGACCGAACTGGTTTGCCCGGGCCGAAGCCTGGCTGGACGCCCGCGGCAAGGGTGCCTGGATTGCGGCCATGGTTCTTGGCTTCATCCTGTTCTGGCCGATTGGCCTGGCCCTTCTCTTCTACATGATCTGGAGCAAAAACATGTTCAAAGGGTCCTGCGCGACGCGCACCCGCCACGCCCACACTGCCTTCAAGACCTCGGGCAACACCGCATTTGACGCCTACAAGGCCGAAACGCTGCGCCGTCTCGAAGAAGAGCAGCACGCTTTTGAGGAGTTCCTGGGCCGCCTGCGCGACGCCAAGGACAAGGCCGAGTTCGACCAGTTCATGGACGAACGCACCAAGAAGGCAAAATCGGATGACGGTGCAGGACCGGCTGACGCCTAAACCACCACTCTCCCCCACCTGTCGCGACCCCTTCGGGGGTCGCCCTTTTTCACCAGCAAAGCTAGATCTATGACCATGTCCGCGACCTATCCCGGCCTGCCCGATCCCGACACATCGCCCGAGTTCTACGACGGCGTCCCCACCAAGCGCTTTGTCGCCTGGATCGTGGACGTGATCCTGATCGGGATCCTGACCGGCCTGATCGTGCCCTTCACCGCCTTTACCGCGCTGTTCTTCCTGCCGCTGCTCTATCTGGTGATCAGCTTTCTCTACCGCTGGACAACGCTGGCACGCGGATCGGCGACGCTGGGCATGCGGTTCATGTCCATTGAGATCCGCAACCGGATGGGCGAACGGCTGGACGGCGGCACCGCCGGGTTGCACACGCTGGGCTACATGATCTCGGTCGCTGCGGCGCCTGCGCAGCTTGTGTCGATCGTGCTGATGCTGATCTCGTCGCGCGGCCAGGGCCTGACCGACCACATCATCGGGACGGCGGCGATCAACCGGGCGGCCTAGGGCCGGTTCGCCGAGATGACACTGCCCATTCCGCACCGTTGTGACGGTGCGGGGTGAGCCGCGCAAACTGGGGCTCTTTTGGCGATCATGACCCCTGACGTTGCGTCAAGTTCCGGTGCCCCTGGAAAAGTGGCGATTACGGGCGCGTTAGTGAGAGAAACAGTTTTCGGCCACGCGGCATTTTCCGGCCAGATTAAGCATCACTGGCGTTTTCAATCTCCGCCTAGTTTTTAGGCTCAAAAACCCGGTTTTCGCAGAGTGAAGCTCTGTCGGGTCGCCGTAAACACCGTCCAAAACGTTAAGCATCTGTTAACCACGTGATCCTTTTGGAGCCGGCCAAAGTCACCCCAAGCTCTTGTATTGTATAACAACTTTATGACACTGTGCAGGGAATCGGCCATGGTCGATCAGTTGGTAAAAGGTGCGCCGTGTCGGTGGGTCAGACAGATATCGTGGGCGACAGTTTATCTGTCAGGGCCAAGTACTTCCGTGTCAATTCGCTGATCATTTGCGGACTCTTTGCCCTCTCGATGGTGTCAATTCCGCTTTTGGAATTCCCTGCAGATTCGATCGTGTTTTTTCTGGCCGAACGGTTCAATCATAACGTCGAGCTGAGTGTTCCGACGCTGTACAATTACTTTCTCATTCTCTCGAACCTTGCGTTGATCACGCTGGTCTACCTGTCAGAGCGGGCGATGCGGACCTCCCAGGCGCCTTATTGGCTGTTTCTGGCGGCGGTGATGTTTCTGATGAGTTATGATGAGGCCGCACAGGTCCACGAACGGCTGATGGACCCCATGCGGACCATTGTGCCCGACACTCCGCTTTTGAACTTCCCATGGACGCCGATTGGCGTTCTCGCCGCCTTGGCGGTGGGAACGATCTGTATCCCGTTTCTGCGGCGATTGCCGCGCGAGGTCGCGGGTCTGATGATCGTGGCCGGCGCCGTGTTTGTTTTCGGGGCTGTGGTCGTCGAAACCATCGGGGGATGGGTCGCCTACTACTATGACCGCGCGCACCAGTTCTTCATCCTCGCAACCATTGAAGAAAGCTGTGAGATGTTGGGCATGGTCGTGTTTGGCTATGCGATGCTGCTTCATATCGCGCGGATGCGCCCGCCCCTGCGCCTGCCGTTGACATGATCGATCCTCAGAGCGCCGCCCGTCCTATGAAGCAACCTGGCTTCCCCCTGCTCAGTCTCGCCATCGGCCTTGCAACGCTTGCCGTTACCATCACGCTGGCGCGGGTAACCGAGGCGGACTTTGGCTATCTCACCCGCGATCCGGCGCAGCAGTTCAAGTTTCCCTCCTACGCGGGGTTCTTGTCGAATGTGGGCGTGCTTTTCTGGATGGCGAGCGCCACGGTGACGGCCTTTGGCGCAGCGATGGTTGCCAACCGGCCGGGGGCTGCGCGCGCGCAGACCTTCCTGATTGCGTTGACGCTCTTGTCGGGGGCGTTCTGCCTGGACGATTTCTTTGTCCTGCACGAACGGATCCCGATCAAAGAGAAGTACTTCTTTCTGAGCTACGCGCTGTTTCTCGCCGCCATTCTTGTCCTGTTTCGGGATCTTCTGGATCGCGCGTCCACGGTTCATCTGGTTTTGGCAGGCGGATTCTTTGCGCTGTCGCTGGGCATCGACTGGCGCCAAAACATGATAGAAGCGTATCTTGGCGGCGTGCGTATCCTGCTGGAGGACGGCGCCAAGTTTTTGGGGGCTGTGTTCTGGCTGAATTTCTCGTGGACCTTCAGCGCGGGCCAGATCAGCCGGGTTTGGCAGGGGCGCGAGGTCGCAGACAGCCGGTAAACCGCAACGGTTCGACCACGCGCAGAAAACGCGATTGGCGCCCTGCTGACCCGGCGGGCCAGCAGAACGCCAACGGAAGCTTTGGAGAAGGCAGAGGACGGGTTACTGGAGGCTTGCCGGATCCTTGTCGGCGATGTCGGCCCAGTTGACGTCGGCCTGTTCGATAAACCCGGGCACGTCTGTCAGCCAGCGTTCCTGGATGTCCTGCGAGATGTTCAGGTACAGCTCACCGTCAACGATCTTCCACTGGTGCGGGTCGCCGTCGAACTTGAAGCCCATGGCCGCGCCAAAGGCGCAGTAGCCGCCGTATTGGGGCAGGTAGGCTTCCGGATCAGCCTCAAAGGCGGCTTTGTGGGCTTCACTTGCAAAGCGATAGGTGGCGTCGTTGTAGGACGTGGTGATCTTCCAGTTGCCGGGCGTTGCTTCGCCTTCGGTGAAATAGGCAACCGGGTCATAGCCTTGCAGGGCGAGGCCGGTCGAGCTGGCATTCAGTTCGACGCCGGCGGCAAGCGCCTGGGTCGCCAGGGTAAGCGACAGGGCGACACCGGTGAGGATGGACTTGATGGGTTTCATGGATCGTCTCTTTCTTTGCAGGTGTTGTTCGGAACCAATTGGTTCCCAACTTGATCGATGCCATTCGGAACCAATTAGTACAAATAAACAGTCTGTGATAAGACGGCGCGACGCAAAGGAACCCGACCATGGCCAGACCCAGAGAATTCGATACGGCGCAAGCGATAGAGGGCGCGATGGAGATATTCTGGCGTCAGGGGTTCAAGGCAACCAACCTGCCGGAGCTTCTGGACGCCATGGGCCTGACGCGCGGCAGCTTTTACAAGGCGTTCGACGATAAGGAGAGCGTCTATCTGCAGGCGCTGGATCGGTATGACGCCACCGTGGTGTCACGAACGGTGGCGATGCTGGCCGCGTGCACCGATCCGCAGGCGAGTGCGTGTCTGGAGCCGATGTTTGCACCGTCGCCCACGCCCGAGCGCGGGTGTTTTATCTGCAATGCGATGGTCGAACTGGCCCCCGACAAACCGGATGTGGCGGCCAAGGCCAATGCCATGGCCGAGCGGCTGAAAGAGGGCATCGTCGGGGTGCTTGAGACGCGGGGCCTGGGCCGGTCGCCGGACCATCGATCCGAATTGGGCGATGTGGTGCTGCATCTCTACTTCGGGCATCAGGCCATGGGGAAATCCGCCGTCGGGCACAAAGACTGGCGCACCCGGCTGCGGCGCATTCTGGGCGAAGAGTAGTCCCCCGCGGTATCGCCGCTCAGGGCGTGCCGCCCTTGGTTGCGCGCTCTTCCTCATCGGCCTGCGACTCGGCCGCGACATCGGACAGGGTCGGCGGTGACCAGCCGCGGTCCACGCGGCTGGCATAGCCCTTGGGGCCCGCCTGCATTTCGGCCTCTTGCGCGTCGCGGATTTCCTTGGCCCGCGCGACATAGGCCGCGTTCTGGGCGATCGGGATTTCGGGGTCGTAAACCGCGGCCAGATCGGCCAGGGCGGCGCGGTCGCGGTCTTCGAAATCCTTGGAGCGACGGTGGGCTTCGAAGGGGTGCATGCCCAGAGCCTCCATCGCCGACCGGCCTGCGCGCACGCCCCCATCGAAGGTTTCGCGGATGATGTCGCGGCAGCCCGCGGCATAAAGCTCGTACACATGGTCGCGGCTGTAGGCGCGGGCGACGATGTAGACCTTGGGATAGTTCGCGGTGACATAGCGCACCAGTTCGGTCGCCTGTTCGCGGTCATCAATGGCCACGACCAGCATCCGCGCTTCGGCAATCCCGGCGGCGGCGAGCAGATCGGGCCGCGTGGCGTCGCCGAAGAACACCTTGAAGCCGAAGGTTCGCAGCATATCGAGCTGGCGCGAGCTGTGGTCGAGCACGACGGTCTTGTAGCCCGCCGACAAAAGCATGCGATTGACGATGCCGCCAAAGCGGCCGTGGCCCGCGATGATGATGCTGCCGGTGACGTCGATCTCATCCGGTTCGGCCGATTGCGCGGCCGAGTAGCGCGGAGCGATCACCCGGTCGAACAGGATGAAGAGCGCCGGGGTGGCGAGCATTGAGAGCGCGACCACGAGCAAAAGCTGCGCGGCGATGGCATCGGGCAGGACGTTGTTGGCCACGGCAAACGAGAGCAGGACGAACCCGAACTCGCCCGCCTGTGCCAGCCCCAGCGCGGCAAGCCAACGGTCGCTGCCCGGCACGCCGAAGATCACGCACAGGACAAAGATCACCCCGGCCTTGATGGCGAGCAGGACCACCGTCATCGCAAGCACGGCAAGGATGTTTTCGGACAAGAGCAGGAAATCGATCCCGGCGCCGACGGTGATGAAGAAGAGCCCCAGCAACAGGCCCTTGAACGGGTCGATATCGCTTTCAAGCTCGTGCCGGTATTCGCTGTTGGCGAGCACCACGCCCGCGACGAAGGCGCCGAGCGCGGGCGAGAGGCCGACAAGCATCATCAAAAGCGCGATGCCGATGACGATCACAAGCGCTGTCGCGGTGAAAAGCTCGCGCAGCTGCGCCATGTCGACATAGCGAAAGATCGGGCGGGTCAGGTAGTTGCCGCCCAGGATCACGGCGGCGATGGCGCCCACCGTGACCAGCGCCCGCAACCCGCCGGGCAGGTTTTCAACGAGGTTGAGACCGCCGCCATGGTCGCCGCCGTGGTCGTCCCCATGCGCGTCACCGTGATCGTCGCCATGCGCCTCGGCCCCATGGCCGCCGGCGTCAGCGGCAAGCTCTACCAGTTCGGGGATCGCCAGAAGCGGCAGGAAGGCCAGCATCGGGATGACGGCGATGTCCTGAAACAGCAGCACCGAAAAGCTCGCCTGCCCGCCATCGCTGCGCATCAGGCCCTTTTCGTTGAGCGTTTGCAGGACGATGGCGGTCGACGACATCGCCGCGATCAGCCCGATGGCGAGCGAGATGTTCCAGGGCTGGCCCACCAGCATCGCCGCCCCCATGACGCCAAGGGCCGTCAGCGTGACCTGCAGCCCCCCAAGCCCCAGCAGGCGCGATCGCATTTGCCACAGCATGGCAGGCTGGAGTTCGAGACCCACCAAAAACAGCATCATCACCACGCCAAACTCGGCAAAGTGCTGGATGCTGACCACATCGACGCCAAGCGTCTGCAACAGCGGGCCAAGGAAGATGCCCGCGATCAGGAAGCCCAGGACAGAGCCAAGGCCCAGCCGCGTGGCGATGGGGACGGCGGCGACCCCAGCGGCGAGGAAGATGAAGGCGAGAAGGAGGAAGCTGTCCATCACGCGTCCTCGCTGAGCGGCAGGGTGTCGGGGGTCAGCAAGTCGCGGGCGGCCGCCGCCTCAAGATCGAGCCGGTCGTCGCGCAGCGCGGTGAGCAGGCGGACATAGCCGTCGACATGCGGGCCTAGCCGGTCATCGCCCACCGCGCGGAGGGAGCCGAACATCACGTAGGGTGCCGAAAACCGCATCTTGCACAGGCCCGCCGTACGTTCGAGCGGGGTGAGGAAGGTGCGGATCGGGTAATGCTGATAGCCCTCGGTCGCATAGGCCTCTTCCGGGCCCGCGGCGGTCAGGGCCAGAAGCATGGTCTTGCCTGCCAGCGCCTCGCCCCCGTGGCCATAGGCAAACCCGTGTTCCAGCACGAGGTCCTGCCATTCCTTGATCAGCGAGGGCGTCGAATACCAGAAGAACGGAAACTGAAAGACGATGATGTCATGGTCCCTTAGACGGGCTTGTTCCTTATCCACGTCGATATCAAAGCGCGGGTATTCGGCGTAGAGATCGACGAAGGTGAACCCGTCCAACTGTTGGGCGGCGCGCCGCATGGCGACGTTCACAGTGGACAGATGCAGAGCGGGATGGGCGAAATAGACGAGAAGGCGGGCCACGTAAGTCTTCCTAAGCGCCTGCGGATGGCAGGGACTTCGAATTTGTTGCAGACGCCGCCCGGCCCGTAAACCCTTTTGGCCGCGCGGCTTTCCTTGGCGGGCTGTGCGGTTAGGTACAGCGCCACAGGATAAGGCAGAGGCGGGATGGCGGCGCATCGGGTGACATGGCTGAAACGGGCGGTTCTGGTCGCCGGGCTCATGCTGGGCGCGCTGGCGATTTGGCAGCTTGAGCGGGCACGGCTGGGGATCGAGCGGATCGCGCTGACCGCCGGGACAACGCCTGCGACGCTGTACCAGACCGCGCCCGAGGGGCCGCTGGTGGTGATCGCGCATGGCTTTGCCGGATCGCGCCAGCTGATGGAGGCGTTTTCCCTGACACTGGCGCGGGCAGGTTATCGCGTCGCCGCCTTCGATTTCGAGGGGCATGGCCGCAATCCGGTGCCGATGTCAGGCGATGTGGATGCGATTGCGGGCACAACCGCGCGGCTGGTGGCCGAGACGCGCCGCGTCGTCGCGGCGGCGCGGGTGGCAACGGGCTATGACGGACCCGTTGCGCTGCTTGGCCATTCCATGGCCTCGGACGTGGTGATCCGGGCGGCGCTGGAAGAAGGCGCGGTTGGTGCGATCATTGCCGTGTCGATGTTCTCGCAGGCGGTGACGGCGACCCAGCCCGATAACCTGTTGATCCTGACCGGCCAGTGGGAGCCGCACCTGCGCGCGGTGGCGCTGGACGCCGTGACGGAGTTGCGTCCGGGTGCGGCAGAGGGCGAGACCGTCACCAATGGCACGATCACCCGGCGCGCCGTGGTGGCGCCCTTTGTGGAGCATGTGGGCGTTCTCTACAGCCCCGTGTCGCTGCGGGAGACGCGGGACTGGCTGACCGACCGCCTGCCGGTCGCCGCGCCCGGGGCGGCCGTTGCAGCGATTGGGCCCTGGATCAGCGTTCTGATGGCGGCGACGGTCCTGCTGACCTGGCCGCTGGCGGGTCTGCTGGGCCCGCGGCTGCCAGCGCCACAGCCGGTGTCGCCGCGGGCGTTCTGGGCCATCCTGGCCGTCCCGGCGGTTGTCGCGCCGGTGGTGGCCACGCAGGTGCAGCTCGATCTCTTGCCAGTGATGGTTGCCGATACGCTGGCGGTGATGCTCGCGCTGTACGGGGCGCTCCAGATCGCCGCGCTGCGGGTGCTTGGCATCCGGTTTGGCGCGTTCGACCTGCGGGCGATGGCGTTGCTGCTTGTCTGGGGGCTCCTTGTTTTTGGTGTGATGCTCGATCGTTACGCGGCGAGCTTTATCCCGATCCCGGATCGTTTGCCGATCATTGCCGCGCTCGCCGTGGGCACCCTGCCCTTCATAGTCGCGGATGCGCTGCTGACCCAGGGCGGGCAGGCGCGGCTCTGGCGGCGGGTGGCGGCGCGGGTCGCGGTGTTCATGGCGTTGGGGATCGCGGTGGCGCTGGACCCCGAACGGCTGTTCTTTCTTGTCATCATCTTTCCCGTGCTGATCCTGTTCTACGTCGTGCATGGGCTGATGGGCCGCTGGATCGGTCAGCATGGCGGGGTATTGGCCGCCGGGGTCGGGTTGGGCCTGATCCTCGCCTGGGCGCTTGGCGTCAGCTTTCCGCTGTTTGACGCGGGCGTCTAAGGCCCGTCGCGTTCAGGTCGAGCGGAACACGCGAAAGCCTTAGCGGGCCAGGATCAGGTCGGCCTGCAACCCGCCAAGATGTGCGCTCTGCCCCAGCCGCAGCGAGCCGCCGTGCTGGCGCGCGATGTCGCGCACGATGGACAGGCCCAGCCCCACTCCCCCGCCGCGGTTCTGGTTGCGCGAAGCATCGAGCCGGGCAAACGGCTTCATCGCGTCCTCACGCTGTGCTTCGGGGATGCCGGGGCCGTTGTCTTCAACCGTGAACCGCACCGCCCGATCCGAGATGGCCACACTGACCAGCGCCTTGGTGCCATAGTGGCTGGCGTTCGAGATCAGGTTGTCCAGCGCACGCTCCACCGCCAGGGGCCGCATGGCGATCCGACCCTCGCCCTCGACTGGGCCCATGGTCACCGCGTCCGAGGTCCGCTGGGCCGATTGCACCAGCCGCTCGGCCAGTTCGATGGGATCCACCGGCTCGGGGTCTTCGGTCGCCTCGACCCGGGCAAACCCAAGGAAGGTGTCCAGCATCCGCTCCATATCGCCCACGTCCTGCAACATCGCCTGGGTTTCGGGATCGTCGGTGTCCTGCATGTTGAGGCCCAGCTTCAGCCGCGTCAGCGGCGTGCGCAGATCATGGCTGACCCCCGACAGCATCAGCGTGCGCTGGTCGATATGGCGATCGATCCGCGCGCGCATGTCCAGAAACGCCGCCCCTGCCGCGCGCACCTCGGTCGCACCGGCGGGGCGATAGGGCAGCACCCGGCCCTTGCCGAACGCCGACGCCGCCTCGGCCAGCGCGCGGATCGGCCGGACCTGGTTCTTGAGGAAGACAAAGGAGATGATCGTGACGATCAGCGACACAAACACCATCAGCACCAGAAGCTGGTGCGGGTTCGAGGCCGAGGCCCGGTCGCGCGGAAAGCTGATCAGCACCGGGCCATGCCGCGTCTCGGTGGTCAGGCGCACAAAGTCGTCATCGCTTGCGAGATCCACCGCCAGCGTGCCCGGCACATTGCTGTGCAGCACCTCGGTCACCACAACCCCGGACCAGTCATCCCAGGCGCGCAGGTCCTGCGGCGGCACCGGGGCGCCGATCCGCAGCATCATCCCCAGATCGAGCGCAAGCGCCCAGGTATCGGCCTCTGCCGCATCCACGCTGGGCGCCGCCTCGATCCGGTCCATCAGCAGACGGATGTCGAGCACCGCCGCCGAGGTCATCTGTTCCGTGACGTTCTGATAAAGCCGCTGGATGAAGACGTAAGAGACCACCACCTGGATCGTCAGGATCGGCACCAGCAGGATCAGCGCGGCCCGTGCAAAAAGCGACCGTGGCGCATAGCGTTTGAGTGAGGGTAGTTTCATGGCGGAACCCTACGCCCTGCCGGGGATGAAGAGAAAGGCCAAAGGATGGACGATGCGCCCCGCGCCGGAGAGTTCGTAACGCTCGCACCGGGGGTGCGCCGGATCGTGGCGCCGAACCCCTCCCCCATGACCTATTGGGGCACGAACACCTATCTGGTGGGGACCGCCACGGTGGCGGTGATCGATCCGGGCCCTGCAGAGGCAACGCATCTTGCCGCCATCCTGCAGGCCGTGGGCGGCGCGCAGGTCAGCCACATCCTGATCACCCATGCCCACCGCGATCACAGCCCGCTGGCCGCAGAGCTGCGCGAGGCAACCGGAGCCCCGGTCTATGCCTTTGGGCCGCCCGAGGCCGGGCGCAGCGCGGTGATGGCCGCTCTGGCCGCCGAGGGACTGGCGGGCGGCGGCGAAGGGGTGGATACGGGGTTCGCGCCGGATCACACGTTGCGCGACGGCGAGACGGTCGCGGGCCCGGATTGGGCGCTGGCCGCGCTGCACACACCGGGGCATTTCGCGGGGCATCTGTCCTTTGCGCTGGGGGATGCGGTCTTTTCCGGCGATCATGTGATGGGCTGGGCCTCGACCCTGATTTCCCCGCCCGATGGCGATCTGGCGGCGTTCATGACCTCATGCGCGCGGCTGCGGGCGCGCGATGACCGCGTCTACTACCCGGGTCACGGCGCCCCGATCGAGCGCCCGGGCGCGCGCGTCGACTGGCTGATGGCGCATCGCCGGGCCCGCGAGGCGCAGATCCTTGAGGCGCTGAGCCAGCGCCCCGCCGACGCGCGCGGCCTGGCGCGGGCGATCTACACCGACACCCCGCCTGCCCTCTTGCCCGCGGCCGCACGGAACGTCCTGGCGCATCTCATTGATCTTGAGGCAAGAAACCTGGTGCGCGCCGATCCGAAACTGTCCGAAAACGCGGTGTTTTCCCGGCGCTGACAGCCCCGCCAAAAATCCAATCCCCCCTCTGGACGCGCCCCACCGCCCTTGCTATACGCGCGCGGTGTTCCGGCGTAGCTCAGCGGTAGAGCAGTTGACTGTTAATCAATTGGTCGTAGGTTCGATCCCTACCGCCGGAGCCAAATCTCTCTAAATCCCTGCCCTGAGCGCCTTTGCAGGCGGCCCGCCTCCTCAACCAACCCTCTCCCTAACTCTCGCTCCGCAGCGTCGGGTCCAGGCGGTCGCGCAGCCAGTCACCGACCATCGAGACCGACAGCGCCAGGCAGAAGATGATCGCGCCGGGCAGGAGCGTCAGCCACCAGGCGGTGAGCAGGCGGTCGCGGCCTTCGGACATGATCTGGCCGAGGCTGGTGAGCGGTGGTTGCACGCCGAGGCCCAGAAAGGACAGCGCGGTTTCCAGGAGGACCGTGAGCGGCAGGTTCACCGTGAACTGGACCAGCGCGATGTTGAGGATGTTGGGCAGGACGTGGCGCAGGTAGATCCGCGCGGGCGAGGCGCCGAGCGCGCGGACGGCGGTGACATAGCCCGCCTCTTTGGCCTGCAGGGCCGCGCCGCGCATGAGGCGGGCGTAAACCTCCCACCCGTTCAGGCCCACGAGCAGCAAGAACAACGTGAACGAATTGTCGAACATCGCCAGCATGAAAAGCGCCACGATGATGATCGGCAGCGAGGCCTGCACGTCGATGGCAGCAACAATCACCGCCTCGGTCCGCCCGCGCCGGGCCGCGGCGAGCACGCCCAGAAGCGAGCCCAGCACCGCACCGATCACCGTGCCGACGATGGCGACCACCAGCGTGATCTGGGCGCCGGTGACGAGGCGGGCCAGTAGATCGCGCCCGCGGGCGTCGGTGCCCAGCGGATAGCCTTCGGTGCCGGGGGGCTTCAGGCGGTCAAAGAGTGAGGTGTCGCGAAAGCCGTGGGGCGTCAGCGCGTGGCCGAAGAGCGCGAAGAGCACGAAGAGCGCGATGAACGCCATCGCGATCTTGACGCTGAGCGGGATCGCCGTTTGCGGGCGCTGAACGGGGCCTGTGACATCGCTCATGTCGCGCGGATCCTGGGATCGATGAGCAGGTACAGGAAGTCGACGATCAGGTTGGCCGTCACCATGGTGAAGGCAACGACGAGGACGAGAAACTGCACCTGCGCGAGGTCACGGGTGGCGACCGAGCGGACCAGCAACTGCCCGACGCCGGGCCAGGCAAAGACCTGTTCGGTCACCACCGACCCGGCCACAAGCGCGCCGAGCGACAGGCCGATCAGCGTGACCAGCGGGATGGCGGCATTGGGCGCGGCATGGCGGATCAGGCGCGTGCGGAACGGCACGCCGCGCGCCTCGGCCGCGCGCATGTAGGGCGCGTTGATGATCTCTAAAAGAGAGGACCGGGTGAAGCGGGCAAAGCTGCCCATCGCGGCCAGCCCAAGGGTCAGCGCGGGCCAGATGACACGGGCGCTGTCGCCGCCGAGGAACGCGCCAAAGACCAGCGCGGCGGTGAGGATCAGGATCAGCCCGAAAAGGAAGTTCGGCATCGCGAAGGCAAAGACCGAAAACCCCATCACGAACCGATCCAACGCGCTGCCCCGACGCATGGCCGCAATGGCGCCGATCGGCAGACCGATTGCAATGGCCAGCGCGAGCGCAGTCAACCCAAGGTGCAGGGTAAAGGGCAGCCGGTCGAGAAAGACATCCTCGACCGCGAGCCCGGTATGGATCGAATAGCCGAAATCACCGCGCAGAATGCCACCGACATAGCCGGTGTATTGCTTGAGGATCGGCTGATCGAGACCCATCGCGCGGGTGTATTGGTCGATCACCTCTTGCGGCGCGTCGGGCGGCACCAGCGCCGAGGCCGGATCGCCGGAAAACCGGATGAACAGGAAGACCAGCGTGACGGTCAACAGCATCGTGATCGCGGCGCGGATCAGGCGGGACAGGATGTAGCCGGTCATGCCGCGCTTTCCGGCTGGAACATCTCAAGCCCCGGCGCCGCGGCCAATAGATGCGCGGTATAGGGGTGTGCGGGGGCATCGAAGATGCGGGCCGTGGCGCCCCGTTCGACAATCTCCCCATCGCGCATGACCAGGATTTCGTCAGCAATGGCGCGGGCCACGGACAGATCGTGGGTGATGAACAGGATCGCAAAGCCGAAGCGCTGTTGCATGTCCGCGAAGAGATCGAGGATCTGCGCCTGGATCGAGACGTCGAGAGCCGAGACAGCTTCATCCGCGATCAGCACCTCTGGCTCGAGCGCCAGGGCGCGCGCAATGCAGATCCGCTGTCGCTGGCCACCCGAGAACTCTTGCGGATAGCGCCCTGCCGCCTGGGGGGAGAGGCCCACAAGCTCGATCATCTCACCCGCTTTGCGGTGCGCCTCGGCCCGGGGCATGCCGTGGATGATCGGACCCTCGGCGATTGCCGACAGGATGGTCTGGCGGGGGTTCAGGGCCGAGAACGGATCCTGCAGAACCACCTGCATGGATTGGCGCAGCTTGCGCAGGGGCTGGCCCTGCAACGTGCTGATTTCGTCGCCGCGGAAACGGATCGTGCCGCTGTCGATCTCTTCAAGTCGCAACAGGCAGCGCGCGAGCGAGCTTTTGCCCGAGCCGCTTTCCCCGACGACCGCGATGGTTTGGCCCTTGCCGATCTCAAGCGAGACGTCTTTCACCGCCTGCACCGATTTCTTGCCGCCAAACAGACCGCTGCGATAGGTCAGGTTGAGCCCCCGCGCTTCGAGGATCGGCGCGGGCGCGGTGGTCCCGGGACGGCGCGCCTCGGGCGTGATGGCCGCGATGAGTTTGCGGGTATAGGCGTGTCGGGGTCTGGCCAGCACCTCGTCGGTGGGACCCGTCTCGACCTGAACACCCTCTTTCATCACAGCCACACGGTCCGCGATTTCGGCCACAACTCCAAAATCATGGGTGATGAACAGGACCGCCAGCCCGTGCTCGGCCTTCAGCCGCGCGATCAGCGCCAGGATCTCGGCCTGCGTGGTGACATCCAGCGCGGTCGTGGGCTCATCCGCGATCAAAAGCTTGGGTTCCAGCAGCAGGGCTGCGGCGATCACCGCGCGTTGGGCCTGCCCGCCCGAGAGCTGGTGGGGATAGGATCGGGCGATCCGCGCCGGGTCGGGCAAGGCCACGTCGCGCAGCACCTCGAGCACGCGGGGCCGCCGTTCGGCCTTGGGCACGCCGTGGACGGCCAGCACTTCGGCCAGTTGCCCGCCGATTGTGCGCACCGGGTTCAGGCTGGCGCCCGCATCCTGAAAGATCATCGCGATCTCGGTCGAGCGGATGGCGTCAAACCGCATGTCGCGCTGCGGGGGCATTACGTCCCCGTTCAGCGCGATCGTGCCCGACAGGACCGGCAAGGCGCTGGGCAGCATCCCGAGGATCGCCTGCCCGATGACGGATTTGCCCGACCCGCTTTCGCCGACCATGCACAGCGTCTCGCCCGGCGCGATGTCAAAGGAGATATCCGTCACTGCCTGGGGCCGGTCGCCATCGCTGGGCAGACCAACCGTCAGGCCATGGACGGAAAGGAGCGGCGCCTGGGGCGCCGGCTCCGGCTGGGCGTCACTCACTGCCGCCCTTGAGATAGAGACCGTCGAAGATTGTCACAGCCGAGTTTCCGGGATCCCAATTGAGATCCTCGTCAATGGCATAGCTGACGACGTTGCGCCACATATACATGCCCGGCGTCACACGCTCCCACTCGGCCACAAGGTCGAGATAGGCCTGGTAGCGATCCTCGAACTCAAGCGATTGTTCAAACGCCTCGCCGAGCTTTACGAAGTCCTCGGTCATGTCCCAGGTCTTGTGATGCGCCCGGAACCGGCTCGACAGCGGGCCCCAATCCATCCAGAGCGGACGGTAGGGATCGCCTGAGAACTCGCTCGACATCGACATGTTGAGGAAATGGAACGGCCGCTCATAGGCCAGTGAGAAGTTGTCCTTCAGTGCAATTCGGACGTTGATCCCAAGCTCGGCCCATTGTTCGACCATGAACTCGGCCGCAATCTCATAGTTCGGGTAGAAGCCACGGGTGATGTGCCACACCAGCTCTTCCCCGGAATAGTCGCTCTCAGAGAGATAGGCGGCGGCCTGTTCGGGATCGAACGGGACCCCGCGGGCGCGATTGGGATCAAAATAGTCGCCATATTCCGGGAAGTTGAACGGCGTTGGCACAAAGGTGGCATCGCCCCAGATCGCCTCGGCAATCGCCTCGCGGTCGACACCGGCCACGATGGCTTTCCTGAGATTGACATCGGTCAGCGGGTTGTCCGGCAGTGCTTCGGTTTCTAGCATGTTGAAGGCGAACATCGGGTAGTTCTCGATGCCCTTCTCCATCACGGTGATGCCGTCTGTGCCCTCCAGCGCATCCACCTGGTCTGCGGGAACGCTGACGACCACGTCATATTCCCCGGCGACCAGCCCGGCGAAGCGGGTGGAAAACTCGGGCACGATTTCGAACCGAAGCGAGGCTGCGGGCGGCTCACCGGCCCAATAGTCGTCAAAGGCTACGGCATCGACGGCGACCGAGGGGTCAAAGGCCGTCATCTGGTAGGGCCCGGTGCCCATGGGCATCTGACCGAACGCCTCGGTCCCGACGGCGTCATAGTGGTGCTTGGGCAGGACAAAGCCGATGGGCGTGACCATTCGGAAGGGCAGGTTCGGATCGGGAAAGCTCGTCTCGATCTCGACTGTGTTTGGGCCGGTCGCCGCGACCCGGACAAACCCGCGGGTATAGCGCGTGCCGCGCGGCGCCTGCGGTTCGTCGCCCCACAGCCGCTCGGCCGAGAGCGAGAAGGCGACGTCTTCGGCGTCCATGATGTGGCCGTCATGGAACGGCACCCCGTCGCGGATCGTGAATTCCCACACCAGGGGCGACAGCTGTTGCCAGCTTTCCGCAAGCCAGGGGACCAGTTCGGTCCCATCGGGATCTTCCCAGCGGTTGCGGCGGACCAATGTGTCGAAGATGTTCGAATGCACGCGCGCACCGGTGGTCGAGATGCCGATCACCGGGTCCATCGTGGGCCAGAGGTTGTCGACGGCGATCACCAGATCGGGCCGGTCCTGCGCGAGGGCCGGTAGGGCGACAGAGGAGGCCAGCACGGTGGTGGCCAGCAGCGTTCGAAGGTTGGTCATGTGAAGGCTCCTGTTGGTGTCTCTTTTGTGGGTTCAGCGCCATCGGCGGCGGCATAGGGCACGCGCTGAAACGTGTAGTCCCGCGCGTTCTTCAGGTTGGGGATCTGGCGGCGGGCCGAGGCAACCGCCTCAAGCGGCAGTTCAACGGTGATCTGACCCGGTTCTTCGCCCCCGAGATCGGCCAATACCTCGCCCCAGGGCGAAATGATCAGCGAATGCCCCCATGTGACGCGCCCATCGGCATGGTTGCCCACTTGCGCGGCGGCGATCACATAGGCCCCGTTCTCGATCGCGCGGGCGCGCAGCAGCACCTCCCAATGCGCGCGGCCGGTGGGCACGGTGAAGGCCGACGGAATGAAGATCAGCGTCGCCCCTTCCAGCGCATAGTCGCGATAGAGGTGCGGAAAGCGCAGGTCATAGCAGATCGACAAGGCCAGCGGCCCGAACGGGCTGTCGGCCAGAACGGCCCGGTCGCCGGGGGCGTAGCGATCGGATTCCGCGGTGCCGCGCCGTCCGGTCAGAAACACATCGAACAGATGGATCTTGTCGTAACGCGCGACGATGGCACCGCTGGGATCGATCAGCACGGAATGGTTGAGATACCGCCCGTCCGGCGCCTTGATCGGGCAGGACCCGGAATGCACCCACAGCCCGTGGCGTGCGGCCGCGTCCCGGCAGGCCGCGATGTAGGGATCCTCACCTTCGGTGGTGATCTGGGCCCGCGCGTGATCCTTGTCTTTGTCCATCAGACCGGCGGCTTCCGGCATGGCGAGCATATGGGCCCCGTCCGACGCCGCATGGCCCGCGGCGGCACGCACCGTCTCGACATTGACGGCGTGCGTGTTGTGCGACGTCGTCTGAACCAGGGACACGCGCAAACTGTCCAATCATCCACCCCCAACTGCGTTGCGTGGGTCTAAGATACGGGTGCGAAACCAATCAAAAAAAGAACAAAAATATTGAAACCTGTCTGAAAAACTCACAGGTTTGGCGGGTGCAAACACGCCGCCGTCTTCCATCGCTGAACGCCCTGCGCGCCCTTGAGGCGGTGCGTGAAACCGGCTCGGTCTCGGCAGCGGCCCGTCGCCTAAGTGTATCACATTCCGCGGTGAGCCATCAGATCAAACATCTGGAAGACTGGATCGGCCGCCCGATCACCGTTCGGCGCGGGCGGACCGTTGCGCTGACCGAAGCGGGGGAGAGCCTTGCGCGTGTGGTCAATACCTCGTTTGACGCGATCCGGCACGAGATCGACCTGCTGCCCCTGCGGTTTGCGCGTGCGGTGTCGATCTCGGCGCTGCCGGTCATCGCCGAAGAGGTGATCATGCCGCGGCTTGAGGCGTTCCGCGCGGCGCATCCGACGATCAGCCTGCATCTGTCGCTGGCCCAGGCCGACCGCCCGAAGACGCCGGTGCCCGATATCGAGATCCTGTTCCGGCAGATGTCGCGCACCTTGCCCGATGAGGCCTTCTTTCTGCCCGGCGACGCCACCCCCGTCTGCGCCCCGGCCCTTCTGGCCGCCGCAGGGGGTGACCCGGCCGAAGCCATCCGGCGCGGTCCGCTTCTGTTGGATGAAGACACGCGGATGTGGAACGACTGGCTGCCCAAGCTGGGCGAAACCTATGCGCCGCAGGACGATATCCAGACGATCCACCTTGAGGGGTCGTTCCTGTTGCAGAAGGCAGCGGAGCAGGGCGTGGGCATCGCCATTTGCCGCCGCGTGACGACCCGGCGCGCGCTGGATCAGGGGCGTCTGGTTGAGTTGTCCGACATCATCATCGATCAGGACTGGTCCTATACGCTGCGCGTTGCCTCGGGCCGTGAGATCGAGCCAGAGGTGCGGCTGGTGACCGACTGGTTGGTGGCGATCGCGAAGGAGGTGTGAGCGCGCTTGCGGGCGGCCCTACCCCGTCGGTCCCAAAGCCCCGAGCCCGTGAAACGCCCCGCCAAAGAACACGAGCGGATCGGCGTCGGCCCCGCGGGTCAGGGCCACGGCACGCCCCAGGACGATATCGTGGTCACCCGCATCGATGATCTGATCCTGATCGCAGTCGATCCAGGCCAGCGCCCCGGCGATATGGGGCGTGCCATGGCCCGACATCTCCCACGCGATGCCGTCGAACTTGGTATCCGACGTCTTTGCAAAGGTCAGGCAGACATCCTTTTGCGCGGTCGACAGGATGTTGACGGTGAACTTGCCCGCCTTGCGGATCCGAGGCCAGCTGACCGAGTCCTTGGCGGGCAGGAAGGCCACAAGAGGCGGGGCAAGCGAGACAGAGATAAAGGCCCCGATGGTCATGCCCTCGGGCGCGCCGTCACACATGGCCGAGATGATGACGACACCCGTGGGAAACTTGCCAAGCACCGTTCTGAAGTCTTTGTCGTCAAAGTCTTTCGCCATGCCCTGCCCCGTGATGTGCCACACGCCCCAAGCTAGTGCGCGCGCCTCAGGTCTGCCAGCGCAACAGGCGCTTTTCGATCAACAGCATCAGACCGTTCATGGCCACGCCCAGAAGTGACAGGATCAGCAGGATCGCAAGGACACCGCCGGTTCGGTAGGTGCCCGAAAACAGGCTGACCATTTGGCCAAGGCCCGCCTCGGCGGCGACCATCTCGCCCACGACCGTGCCGAGCAGCGCATAGATCACGCCCAGCCTGATCCCGGCGAAGATTGATGGCACGGCCCCGGGCAGCACGATCTTGGCAAAGATCTGGCGCTGCGTTGCGCCCATGACTTGCGACAGGCGCAAAAGCTCGCGATCGGCGGATTTCACGCCCGCTTCCGTGTTGATCAGGATGATGAAGAACACCAGGCTCCAGACCAGCACGATCTTTGATTCAATCCCGACGCCGAACCACAGGATGAAGATCGGCGCGAGCGCCACCCGCGGCAAGGCGTTGAGCGCCGCCAGATAGGGGGCAAAGATCTTGTCGAGCAGCGGGAACCGGGCAAGCATCAGGCCAAAGGGGATGGCGGTGATCACCGCGAGACCAAAGCCGATGAGCGTCGATTGCAGCGTGGCGGCAATGTGCCGCCAGACCGAGCCATCAAGGAACATCTCTTTCAAGAAGATCCAGACATCGGTTGGGCGACTGAAAAAGAACGTATCAATCCATTCAGCGGCGGCCGCGTATTCCCAGGCGCCAAGCAAGGCAACGCCCAGTCCGATCCGGAACACCCAGACGATGAAACCGTCGCGCATGGCGTCGCGCCGCATCCGGCGCAGATAGTCGGCCTGGGTCTCCGCGACCGTCTGGCGGAGCGATGCGTCGTCAATTCGGTCGGCTGTGTCGACGCTCGCCGCTTGCTGAGAACTCATTGGACCCTCCTCAGGTCATGCCCGGTGTGCCGGTGCCGTGCAGCGCAAAGGGGCGGGACCGGTCCACGGGGCGCACACGTTCCCCGTGGTGCACACCGGCCCTTGCCGCCGGTCCCGCCCCCCCATGCGCTACTGGATGATGATGCCCTGTGAAACGGGCGCCACGATGCTCTCACAGGTCTGCGCATTATCCGCGAGCTCTTGCGCGAACTGACCCGACGCCACGAGGTACGCCAAGACGTTGGCATAGCCCTGGCAGTCGAAGACATTCGCCCAGACGCCCGTGTATTTGCCCACGATCGCGGTGGCGATCTCGATCGGCTGACCGCTGGCCTCGGCAAAGATCGCGGCCACGGCGTCGACGTTCGCAGGATCCGAGATATAGGCGATCACCTCGTCATGCGCGGTCAGGTAGGCCGCGAACAGATCGGGGTTTTCCTCGACATGCGACCGCAGGGCGATGCGCGACACGCCGGGATAGGTGCGGAAAAGCTCCGGCCCCTCGCCCGCCGTCAGGTCGATGACCATCTCGCCGGTCTGACGCGTGTCGAGGATGGTTTGCACCGGCTCCATCGTGATCACGATGTCGACCTGTTCGGCCTCGAAGGCGGCGACCGCGGTCTGGCCAAATCCAACCGGCACCCACGTCACCTCGGTATCGGGATCGATGCCAGCGTCTTTCAGCAGGACGCGGGTGAAGAGCTCGGTCTCGGTGCCGCGTCCGGCCACGCCTATCCGCGCGCCCTTAAAGCCGGTCAGGTTGCCAGGATAGTCCTGATCCAGATCGGCCATCTCGTAGGACGGTTGTTTCAGCCAGGAAAAGAGTGGCGCGTTCCAGGCGTTGGCGACAAGCACCAGGTCCTGCCCCTGCCCGTTCGCCAAGAGCGTGTTGCCCAGCGAGTTGGATACCGCGTCCGCACTGCCGCTGGCAGCACCTGCGATTGAATCCGGCCCGGTCCGCAGGGGCAACAGATCGACGTCGAGCCCGTTCTTTTCATAAATACCCGCATTGACGCCGACATATTCCGGCAGGCTGACCAGCGAGCCGGGATAGACCTGCAAGGTCATTTCCATATCTGCGGCAAGCGCCGTTACCGGGGCGGCAAAGGCCAGGCAGGCGGCCAGGCCGACGCCGTGCAGGCTGTTTCTGAGTGCCTTGGTTTTCATGTCTTCCTCCCATTTGAGTTGTTGTGCTCGGTGTGCCTTTGGTCCCTTTCGTCAGGCCTTGAATTCGTCCTTCAGCTTGCGCCACACCCGTTCTGCGAGGTGTTGGAAATCGTCGGTGAACCTCAGATCCGCGATGTTGCGCGGTCGTGCGAAGGGGATCTCGATCTCGGCCTTGATGCTGCCGGGGCGCCCCGACATGACCAGCACGCGATCCGACAGTGCGATCGCCTCTTGCAGGTCATGGGTCACCAGCAGCACCGTCTTTTTCAGCCGGTGCCACATGTGCGAGAACTCGTTTTGCAGGTTGACGCGGGTTTCGGCGTCAAGGGCGGCAAAGGGTTCGTCGAGCAGGATCACGTTGGGGTCGATGGCCAGGGTGCGGGCCACGGCCAGACGCTGCCGCATGCCTTGCGACAGCTCTTTTGGATAGGCCGCTTCGAACCCCTCCAGCCCCACGCGCTTGAGCAGGCCCAGGGCCACCTCGCTGCGGCGGGCGCGGCCCAGACCCCGGATTTCCAGCCCGAACTCGATGTTCTTTTTGGCGTTGCGCCAGGGGATCAGGGCATCGCGCGCGAACATGTAGCCCACATCGCGGCGCGGCGCTGTGCACGGCACCCCGTTCAGGTGCACCGTTCCCGCCGTGGGTTTCACCACGCCCGCCACCATGTTCATCACCGTGGTTTTGCCACAGCCGCTTGGGCCCACGATCGAGACGAACTCACCGGGTTTGACATCCAGTGACACATGTTCGATCGCCTGCACGGCCTTGCCGGTTGGGGTCACGAACACATGGCTGACATCCCGGATGCGAATGCCCCCGACCGAATTGTCGGCCTGCCCCGATGAAGTGTCTTCCACAGTCGCCTCCCGCCCGGTTTCCGCGCGCCGCCGTTCCAATTCGATCACCGTCTGGTCTCCGCCCTCTGGCATCGCCTAAACCTCGGCCAGCGCCTTGCGCAGCGCGGGCATAAGCTTTTGAAACTCTTCGACATCATCGCGGTAGTTGAAGACCGACATCGCAACGCCGTCCAAACCGGTCTTCTTGAGGTTCACCATCGCGTCGATGATGTCCTGGTAGGACCCGATGAGTTCGGGCGCGCGCAGACCCAGCGCAATCTTTTTGGCAAGCGACAGGTCCATCGAGCCCGAGCCGTAATCGGCCATCGACTGTTTCGGGTCCGACAGCGAATGGCCGATGAAGCCTTCGGCGGCCGGAATGTCGATCTCGGCGCGCACATGGTCTGCCACACGCTCGGCCTCTTCGCGGGTTTCGCGCACGATCACATAGATCGGCGCAAGGCACCGGATTTCGCGCCCGTGATGCGCCGCGCGGTCTTTGACCTTGCCGATCTGTTCGGTGGTTTTGGCGGGATCGTCGGGATTGGCCGCCATGAACAGGTACTCGCAGTTCTTCGTGGCGAAATCGATGCCGGCGGGCGACTGGCCCGCGTTGACAAAGGGCGGGCGCGGCGACGCAGCCGGTTTCGGCGACAGGAACGCGCCCTTTGACTGAAAAAAGCGTCCGTCGAAATCAAAGGGCTCGTCCGAGGTCCACGCGGCCTTCAGATAGGTGACGAACTCGTCCGCGATCTCGTACTTCAGATCGTGTTCGGGATGGTCGTGCGGGTTAAAGAGATCCATCTCTTCGGGGTACCAGCCGGTCACCACGTTCAGCCCCCAGCGGCCCTGGCTGATCTGATCGATGCAGGCGCCCATTTTCGCGACCTGCATGGGGTGGATGCCGTAGGTGACGTGCGTGGTGCCAAAAAGCCCGATCGTATCGGTCACCGCGCCCAGGGCGGCGCAGGTGGTCGTGACGTCCATGGATGTGTCGTTGAACGCAGTCTCGCCGCCATGGCCGATCCAGCGTCCGAACGGCAGCGCGAAATCAAGCCCTGCCTCTTCGGCAAGCTTCACATGATGTTCCATGTTCGGCCATTTCCAGATGTCGCGTGACCCGTCGGGGTCGTCGTTGACCGCCTTGGAAATCGTCGCGCCGCTTGAGACGTTGAACGCAAACAACCCGATCAGGAACTCGCCCTCGGGCGGCAATGGGGGCTGGCCGCCCGGATCGAATGGCCCGCAGATCGGCACGCTGTTGCCTGGCGTCGTGTTCATAATGTCCTCCCCTTCTTCTTGTCTTGGCCCGGCGCTTGGCGCCGCGCCGGGCTAGGTGCCGAAATAGTGGTAAACGACCTTCACCTCGGTGAACTCCTCGACCCCCCAGGGGCCGCCTTCCCGTCCAAGGCCGCTGTCTTTGGCGCCGCCGAACGGAACAAGTGCGGTACGCATGCGGGAGGCGTTGTTAATGACGACGCCTCCCGCATTCAGCCGGCGGGTCGCCACACGCGCAGTCTCCAGAGTGGTGGTGAAAATCGCCGATTGGAGACCGTATTTTGAGGCATTGGCTTCCGCTAGCGCCGCGTCGAGTGTGGCGTAGCTTTGCAAAACCAGCACCGGCCCGAAAATCTCTTCGCAGGCGACCAGATCGTCCGACCTCACGCCCGAGACCACCGTTGGCGCGACATAGCATCCGTCATGCGTGCCCCCGGCCAGAACGCGGGCCCCCGCCGCTTCGGCCTGTTTGACCCAATCGACGATCCGGACGGCGGAGTCCTCGGTGCGCACCGGGCCCATATCGGTCTCGGGATCGCGCGGATCGCCCACGCGCACGGCTTTCACCCGCTCGACCAGATGCGCGGCGAAAGCGTCCATGACATCTTCGTGCACCAGCACGCGTTGAGGCCGCATGCACACCTGCCCGGCAATCGCAAAGCCCGAGGCCGTGATCGCCTTGGCCGCAAGGGCAAGGTCGGCATCGCTGTGCACGATGTTCGGCGCGTTCGACCCCAGTTCCAAGAGCGACCGGCGCAGCCCGACCGAGCGGACGAGGATGTCGCCCACCGCCCGGCTTCCGGTGAAGGCATAGCGGGTGAACTCCGGCGCTTCGAACAGCGCCTGGCCCACCTCGACACCGCCGGTGACCAGATTGATCCAGCCCGGCCCCATGCCCGCCTCGGCCAAGAGCGAGATGGCACGGGCCGTGACCATCGGCGTGAAGGGCGACGGCTTGAGCACCACGGGGCACCCGGCCCCAAAGGCCATGCCCACCTTGTAGCAAACCTGATTGAGCGGTGCGTTATAGGCGGTGAGCGCACAGACCGGGCCTGCCGGTTCGCGGATCACCGAGATCTCGAAATCCTTGGTGGCGGGCGTTGCGTCGCCATCGACGGTATAGCCGCGCACCCGCAGCGCCTCGGCCGCGAAGGTGGCGCAGGCATCGGCCGCTGTCTTCACCTCGCCCCGCGCTTCCCGGATGGTCTTGCCCACCTCAAGCACGATCAATTCGGCCAGTTCTTCTTCGTGTTCCACAAGCAGCGTCGCCGCCTTGGCGAGGATGTTGGCCCGCTCGCGCGCGGTGATCCGTTCGCGCGCAAACGCGTCCTGCGCAGCTTTTGCGGCGCGCGACACGTCTTGCGGCCCGGCCTGCGCGACCATGGCCAGGGTGTCGTCCGTCACCGGGCCCGTCAGCGGATCGTAGCGCTCTTCACACGGCGCACAGCTCTCGCCGTCGATGAAGAGATCGATCTTCCTCATGACGTCGGCTCTTTGCTGAGCTCGGCCTCGCCCACGGGGGCAGCGCTTGCGGATGCGGCCCGGCCCGGCGTCCCCACCAGATCGAAATAGGGGCGCACGGTCGTCATGTAGGAATAGTGAATGTTCGGCAGCGGCCAGTTGGTGACGTTATCGCCCGCTTCGTTGCGATAGTAGTTGTTGCAATCGGCCAGCATCGCGGAACCGGCCGTCGCAAACTTGCGGTCGAGCCAGGTCATGTAGTCGTCCAGCGCCTTTTGCGGCGTGTTCACCCGCCGCCAGCCCTTGCGCTTCATCTTGCGCACCGCGCGGGCTGCGACACGGGCCGCACATTCCAGCTGGGCGATGACCGAGTAGCCGCCATGGGTGTTCGGCCCATAGAGGATGAAAAAGTTCGGGAAACGCGGCACGGTCACGCCCACAAAAGCGGCGGCGCGGCGCTTCCACGCCTCTTGCAGGCTCAGCCCGTTTTCCCCGTAGACCTCGATCGAGGACAGGTACTTGGTCGTCTCAAAACCGGTGGCCAGAATGATCACGTCCACCGGGTGGGCCGTGCCATCGGTGTCGATGATCCCGTCCTCGGTCAGCTCGGTGACCGCGCGCGGCACCAGTTTGACGTGCGGTTTGTTGAAGGTCGGGTAGTAGTCCGAGCTTTCGATCTGACGCTTACAGCCCCAGGCATATTGCGGCGTCAGTTTTTCTTGCGTCTCAGGGTCTTCGACGTTGTTGACGATGTTGCCAACGCAGACCTCTTTGTTCAGGCGCTGGCGCGTGCTGGTGATGTCAAAGCCGCGGTTGCGGATCGTTGCGCGTGTGAAGGCCCGGATCCGGCTGAGCCGCGCCATGCCGGGCACGCTGTTGTAAAGGAACTTCTCAAAATCCGTGTAGGCGCGCGCGTTCTTGGGCGCGACATAGCCCGGCTCGCGCTGAAAGACCTTCAGCTCGGCCACATCATCGGCGACGCCCGGCACCACCTGCGCGGCGGTAGACCCCGTGCCCACTACAGCAACGCGCTTGCCGCGCAGGTCGATGTCCGATCTCCAGCGCGAGGTGTGAAACATCTCGCCCTTGAAGACATCCATGCCGGGCCAGGTCGGGTATTTGGGATTGATCAGAAAGCCAACGGCGCTGATCACAACCTCGAACTCTTTGGCCGAGCCATCGGCAAATTCCATCCGGTAAAGATCGCGGTCGTCATCCCAGATGATCTTTTCGACGACCGTGTTGAAGTGGATCTTCGGGCGCAGGTCGAACGCATCGATCGTGTCTTCGACATATTGCTGAAGCTCGGGCTGGGTCGCGTGGGTGCGCTTCCAGGGGTATTTCATGAAGGAGTAGGAATAGGCGTGCGAATGAATATCGACGCCGCAGCCGGGGTACTTGTTGTCCCACCAGACACCGCCGGGCTTCTCTGATTTCTCGAAAATCTCAAGGTCCGAATGGCCGCGTTTGATCAGATGCACCGCCGCGCCGACACCGCCGAGCCCTGCTCCAACGATCCCAACACGAAGTCGCCGGCTGTTTCCGCCAGTCGTTTCCACGAGTTCCTCCCAATCGGTCGTATTTTTATGTGTATGCTGCACACACTCTATTCATGATGCAAGCATTTTTAGGATTTGGCGCGGCGAAACCCCTGCGTGCCGCCGCTGCTACCGGGGATGACTGGCATCGACAGCATTGGAACTCGCGTGCCACTTTTTGAATGTTTTGAGATGCTTGCACCGGCGGAGCGCGGCGCGGAGTTTCCGACCGACACGGCCCTCTGCCCCGCCGGAATCCTCCGCACACAACCGCTGGCACGCACCGCGTGCGCCGCCGACGCGTCCGCAATCAGGCCCAGGGATCCCCCCCGACGACCCTCTGCACCCTATTTCCTATTTGAGGATGCGCGCCCGGAGTTGTAGTTTGACGCCGATATTGACCAAAAGGCGCAGCACCACGCGCGAGGCTGCACATAGCAGGATGAACAAAAGAGCGCTTCCTCAACAGGTTGAGACCGACCTCTACCGCGAACTGGACCGCAGCCTGATGCGCCTGCGCCGCCTGTGGCTGCAGCAGGGCCGCCGCCGCCGTCTGATCGAAGAGATCGGCCAACCCATCGCCATGTCGGTCTTGCGCACCCTCTTCGCAATCGATTCGCTGAATTCCGACCACACGAGCGTGGGCGACGTCGCGGCGGAGCTTGAGGTTGATGCCTCAACCGCCAGCCGGTTGGTGGAAAGCGCCGTGGCCAATGGCTATGCCGCCCGCAGCCCCAGCGCGGTTGATCGCCGGAAGTCCGTGCTGAAGCTCACCCCTGCCGGGCGCGAGATGCTGGTGAATGCGCGGCGCGGGCGTGAACAGCTGTTGTCCGAGGTGACCGCCGGATGGACCGCCGATGAGATCGAGCTTGTGGCGAACCTTCTGAACCGGCTGCACGATGATTTTGAAATCGTGGACAAATCTGTCGACGACTGACGGCCCGGAACGCCCCCAAACCCCACCCTTCCGAAACATGCGTCTCCAACACAGTTGCGTGAATTTTATATGCATGCTACACGCAAATTAAAAGACGGGAGGACAACAGATGAATTGCTACGCGCCGCCGCAGGCTGATTTCAGCTATGCCGTATCTCCCATCGAAGAGATCATCGAAGATGCCCGCGCCGGGCGCATGTTCATTCTGGTCGACCACGAGGACCGCGAGAACGAAGGCGATCTCGTCATCCCCGCCCAGTTCGCCACCCCGCAAACCATTAACTTCATGGCCAAGCACGGACGCGGCCTGATCTGTCTCAGCCTCACTAAAGAGCGGGTCACAAAACTCGGCCTGCCGATGATGGCCTCCAACAACGCGTCCCGCCATGAGACCGCGTTCACGGTCTCGATCGAGGCGCGCGAGGGCGTGAGCACCGGGATTTCCGCCTACGACCGCGCGCGCACTGTCGCCGTGGCCATCGATGACGGCAAAGGGCCCGCGGACATCGCGACGCCCGGCCACGTCTTCCCGCTATGCGCCCGCGATGGCGGCGTTCTGGTGCGCGCCGGGCATACCGAAGCCGCGGTCGACATTTCCCGCCTCGCGGGCCTCTCTCCCGCAGGTCTCATCTGCGAAATCATGAATGCTGACGGGACGATGGCGCGCTTATCTGATCTTGTGCACTTCGCTGCCGAGCACGGACTCAAGATCGGCACGATCAGCGACCTGATCGCCTTTCGCCGCCGCAACGACAACCTCGTGCAGGTCTCGGACCGGCGCCGGGTCGAGAGCGTGTTCGGCGGCTCGTGGGAGCTGTTGGTTTTCACCGACCAGATCAACGGCGCCGAGCATCTTGCCCTGACCAAGGGCGATCTGGGCGGGCCCGCGCCGGTGCTCACACGCATTCACGCGCTCGACCCGATGCGCGATGTGCTGGGCCTCGACGGTTTGGGCAGCCTCGACGAGACCGGCAAGTCGATGGAGATCGTTGCCGAGGAAGGGCGCGGTGTGGTTGTGCTGTTGCGGGATGTGGCGATGAAGATGGGCCCCCGCGCGCCCGACGCCCCCAGAACGCTGCGCGAATACGGATTGGGTGCGCAGGTGCTGACCTCGCTGGGCCTGTCCAGGCTGACACTGCTCACCAACTCCCCGCCGCCCAACGCGATCGGCCTTGACGCCTATGGCCTTGAGATCACCGGGACACGCCCCATCGCCCATTGGGCCGGCCACCATCCCGCCAAATAAACCAATAACAAACAGGGGGTTTCCATGTTCCAACCGCTCAAAGGCGTGCGCATCATTGACCTGAGCCAGGTGCTGGCCGGTCCGTTTGCAACCTATCAGTTGGGCCTTATGGGGGCCGAGGTCATCAAGATCGAAAAGCCCGATGGTGGCGACTGGACCCGCATCGGCGACTGGGTGCCGGATCTGGCCGACAAGCAGATGGGGATGGCCTATATCGTTCAGAACGCGAACAAAAAGTCCGTGGCCATCGATCTGAAGTCGGCAGAAGGCTTGGCCGCGCTTCAACGCCTGATCGCGACGGCTGAAGTCTTTGTCGAAAACTTCAAACCGGGCGTCGCCAAACGCCTTGGCCTGGGCTTTGACGCGGTGCGCAAGCTGAACCCCAAGGTCATCTACTGCTCGGTCTCGGCCTTTGGGCACGATGGTCCGTTCAGCGAACGCCCCTCATACGATCACATCGTCCAGGGCATGTGCGGCATCATGCTGACCACCGGCGCACCGGGTGCGGGGCCCACCAAGGTCGGCTCACCCTATGTCGACTACGCTACCGGCATGAACGCCGGCATGGCGATCCTGGCGGGGCTGCTTGAGAGCCGGCGCACGGGTGAGGCCGTCCAGCTTGACGTCGCCATGCTCGACACCGCGCTGATGCTGATGGTGGCGCTGATGTCGCGCACGCTGTCGACCGATTGGACACCCGGCCGCAGCGGGAACGAGGCGTGGAGTGCGAGCCCCTCGTCGGGGGCGTTCGAGACGAGCGATGGCACGCTCATGCTTGCGGCCAACAATGCCCCTCAGTTCAAACGGCTCTGCGCGGCGATCGGGCGTGATGACATTCTGACGGATGCGCGCTGGTCAACGCTGGAGGGGCGTGAGAAGAACGCGCAGGCGTTGCGCGACACGCTGGTCGAGACCTTCAAGACGCGCCCCGCCGCCGAGTGGGAAGACGCGCTGAGCGCGGCCTCGGTGCCCGCGGGCCGCGTCCGCTCTCTCGACGAAATCCTGGGCGAAGCGCATATCGCGACCCGTGGTTTGACCAGCGAGATCGAGATCGACGAATACCACCGCCCGATCCACGTCCCCGCGATGACGTTCAAGGCCAACGGCCAGAACCACCCGCACACGCAAAAGCCCTCGCATCTGGGTGAAGACACCGAAACGGTGCTGGCCGATGCGGGCTTTACCCCGGATGAGATTGCCCGCCTGCGCAGCGCAGGTGCGATCTGACCCTTCACCTTCGCAGCCGGAGCAACAGGATGGCAGATTTCCTTTTGTGGGACCAGGACGACCACGTCGTCACGTTGACCATGAACCGCCCGGACGAACGCAACGCCTTGTCGACGCCGGACATCTTCGACGCTTTCGAAGGCGCCTGCCGCCGGATCGAGCGGGATCTCGACATTCGCGCCGTCATCCTGACGGGCGCGGGTCCGGCGTTTTGCGCAGGCGGTAACGTCAAACAGATGCGCGACAAGACCGGGATTGCCGCCGGCACGCCCGCTGACATCCGCGCAACCTACCGCCACGGGATCCAGCGCCTGCCGCTGACGTTGCGGAACCTTGAGGTGCCGGTGATCGCCGCCGTCAACGGCCCCGCGATCGGGGCGGGCTGCGATCTGGCCTGTATGTGCGACATCCGGATCGCATCCGAGACGGCGCGCTTTGCCGCGAGCTTTGTAAAGCTCGGCATCATCCCCGCCGATGGCGGGACGTGGCTCTTGCCGCGCGTCGTGGGTCAGTCAAAGGCCGCCGAGATGATCTTGACCGGCGATCCGATTGCCGCGGACGAGGCCTTGCGCTTGGGCATGGTCTCTGCCGTGACCGCGCCCGACGCGCTTCTGTCTGAGGCTCACCGCCTCGCCAGACGCATCGCCGCGAACCCTCCCCAGGCGCTGCGCATGGCGAAGCGTCTGCTGCGCGAGGCTGAGAACAGCAGCCTGACCACCACGCTAGAACTGTCCGCCGCGATGCAGGCCATTGCGCATCACGCCGAGGATCACGACGAGGCGGTCACCGCGTTTCTGGACAAGCGACCGCCGAGTTTTCGCGGACGTTAGGCGCCGCGCCAGGTCGCCCTAGGCCAGGAAATACTTGGAATGTATCGGCAAGAGCGCGGCCCCCACCGACCGGGCCCGCCGGCCCACGCTGCCTTCCTCGACACGGATGTGATCGAACCCGGTCAGGTCCAGGTCGCCCAAGCGACGCACGGTGCAGTCTTTCAACCTCTGGCGCACGTCCGGCGGCATCGCGCCATCGATCATGACCACTTCGACATCCACGACCGACAGGATCGAGGCGCAGGCGATGGCCAGGTAATATCCCGTCTCTTCGATCCACGGGCCCAAGACAGCCTCAAAGCGAGACCAGTCATCGGGCTCTGTGCGCAGGGCATTCGGATCGTGCCCCGCGTGGCGCAAGGCCGTCTCAAGCGTGAAGAGGGAACTGACACTCAAAAGCTGGGTGGTCCCGCCGCTGCCATCCGGCACCGGCATCGGGCCAATCGCGGCGGCGTTGAGCGCGCGCCCAGAGACGACATTGCCGTTCAGCACAAGACCGCCCCCCACAAAAGCGCCCAGAAAGATATAGGCAAAGTCGGTAAACTCGGTCCCGCGCCCCAGCAGAAGTTCCGAGATACACGCAGATGTCGCGTCATTTTCGATGAACGCGTCCAGCCCGGTGGTCTCGGACACTGCGGCGGCGATATCGAGATCCTGCCAGCGCTGCATGGCATCCGCAGGCGCATCGACCTTTTCAAGCCAATCCCAGATCCTGTTCGGCCGCGCCACACCGATACCGGTCAGCAGTTGCCGCCCGGCGGGCCGGTCGCGCAGAAGATCGTCGATTGCGGCCGACAGAAAGTCGAAGACATCGGCGATCTCGGGATAGGCATAGGTGGTCGACCGCGCGTCGATCTGTTCGCCCCAAAAGTCGATCAGCGTCAGCTCGGCCGCCCGGCGCCCGACATTCAGCCCCAGCGACAGCGCACCCATCGGGTTAAGCGCCAGCGGGACCGAGGGTTTGCCGACCTTGCCCTTGACCGCCTCACCCCGCTTGAGCAGGTTGTCAGCCTCAAGCGCGCGGATGATGTTGGACACCGTCTGGGCCGACAGACCCGAGCGACGCGCGATCTCGGCACTGGGCAACGCGCCATGGCGCCGGATCAGCGACAGGACCAGACGCGCGTTCTGATCGCGCAACCCCGATTGGTTCGCGCCAGCACCGGGGTCGCGTATGACCGTTCCGCCAAGGTTCACAATGGGCCTCCCTGCGCGCAACATGGAGTGTCACGCCCCTCGCTGTCAATTTATAAATCACTTTTATTTACTTATTGACGAGTCGGATCGAAGGCGCTTAACTGACCGTATTCCGGGAAACGCCGGATCATTTTGGGAGGATACCATGAAAAAGCTTCTGCTCGGGGCGGCCTTCGCCTCGTTCTCGATGACGGGTGCGGCCTTTGCCAACGACACCACGGTCTGCCTGATCACAAAAACCGACACCAACCCCTTCTTTGTGAAGATGCGGGAAGGCGCCGCCGCCAAGGCAGAAGAGCTGGGCATGACGCTCAAGGCGTTCGCCGGCAAGATCGATGGCGACCACGAAACACAGGTGCAAGCGATCGAGACCTGCATTCTCGATGGCGCCAAAGGCATTCTGATCACCGCATCGGATACCTCGTCCATCGTGCCCGCCGTCATGCAGGCGCGCGATGCCGGCCTTCTCGTGATCGCGCTGGACACGCCGCTCACCCCGATCGATGCCGCCGACGCCACTTTCGCCACCGACAACTTCCTCGCCGGGGAACTGATCGGCCAATGGGCGGCAGGCACCATGGGCGACACATCGGCTGCCAAGATCGGGATGATGAACATCAACGTCTCTCAGCCAACGGTCGGCGTGCTGCGCAACCAGGGCTTCCTGACCGGCTTTGGCGTCGAACTGGCCGACCCCAACAAATGGGGCGACGAATCCGATCCGCGCATCATCAACAACGAAGTCACCAACGCCAATGAAGAAGGCGGGCGCAAGTCCATGGAAAACCTTCTGACCATGGATGATGGGGTGAACGTCCTTTACACCATCAACGAACCTGCAGCCGCAGGCGCGCATGAGACGCTGAAGGACTTTGGCAAGGTCGATGACGTCATCGTGGTGTCCGTCGACGGTGGCTGCCCGGGCGTCCAGGCCGTGGCCGATGGCGCCATCGGCGCAACCTCGCAGCAGTACCCGCTCTTGATGGCCTCGCTCGGCGTGGAAGCCGTCAAGGCCTGGGCCGACACCGGCGCCAAGCCGGAAAACACCCCCGGCAAAGAGTTCTTTGACACCGGCGTGGCCCTGGTCACCGACAGCCCGGTGGACGGCGTGCCGTCGATCTCTTCGGCCGAAGGCCTGGAGCTCTGCTGGGGCTAAGCTGCAACAGCAATCCGGGATGGGCGTCCGCGCCCATCCCAATCGCAAACCGCATCTCAAAAAACCATTGCTTGAAACGCTTCGCCCTTTGGCGATGGTAGACACCATGTGACGCATGCTGGGACGGCGCAGCCGCTGAGGGAGGGCATCATGTCAAGCGGGCAGACAACCAAGGAATATGAAACCGGGCTGACGGCTTCGGACGAGAGCATCGCCGAGTTCGAGGATCCGCGCAAAGGGATGCTCGGGCGGGTGCAGCATGTGCTGCACGTGAACCCCGCCATGGTGCCGCTGATCGTGCTTGTGACGTCGATCATCCTTTTCGGCATGCTGGTCGGACAGCGTTTCTTTTCGCCATTTGCGATGACCCTGATTTTGCAGCAGGTGCAGATCGTCGGGATCGTCGCGGCCGCACAAAGCCTTGTCATCCTCACAGCCGGGATCGACCTGAGCGTCGGGGCCATTATGGTCTTGTCCTCGGTGGTCATGGGCCAGTTCGTGTTCCGCTACGGCCTGCCGGTCGAACTTGCGATCCTGTGCGGGCTGCTGGTGGGGACGGTCTGCGGGCTGATCAATGGATGGCTGGTGGCCTATATGAAGCTGCCCCCGTTCATCGTGACCCTGGGGATGTGGCAGATCGTGCTGGCGGCCAACTTCCTCTACTCCGCGAATGAAACGATCCGCAGCGCCGATATCGAAGAAACCGCGCCGCTTTTGCAGATCTTTGGCACCAAGTTTCAGGTGGGCGGTGCCACGCTGACCCTGGGCGTGATCTTCATGCTTATCCTGATGGTCAGTCTGGCCTATGCGCTGAAACACACCGCCTGGGGGCGACACGTCTATGCGGTGGGCGATGACCCGGAAGCCGCCGAGCTGGCGGGTGTCAACGTCAAGGGCACGCTGATCTCTGTCTACGTCCTCTCAGGTCTGATTTGCGCGATTGCGGGCTGGGCCATGGTCGGGCGGATCGGCTCGATCTCTCCCACCGTTGGGCAATTGGCCAATATCGAAAGCATCACCGCCGTGGTGATCGGGGGCATATCGCTCTTTGGCGGGCGCGGCTCGATCCTGGGCGCGCTCTTCGGGGCGCTGATCGTGGGCGTCTTCACCCTGGGGCTGCGCCTCATGGGCGCTGACGCGCAATGGACATTCCTGTTGATCGGCGTGCTGATCATTGCCGCGGTGGCGGTAGACCAATGGATCCGAAAGGTGGCAGCGTGATGGAACCCATTCTCAAAGGACGCAACCTGGTCAAACGCTACGGCAAGGTGACCGCGCTGGACCACTGCGACTTCGACCTGATGCCGGGTGAGATATTGGCCGTCATCGGGGATAACGGGGCGGGCAAATCCTCGCTGATCAAGGCGGTCTCGGGCGCCGTGACCCCCGATGAGGGCGAGGTGTACCTGGAGGGCAAAAAGGTCTCGTTCCATTCCCCGATCGACGCCCGCAACGCCGGGATCGAAACGGTGTACCAGACCCTGGCCATGTCCCCTGCCCTGTCCATTGCCGATAACATGTTCATGGGCCGCGAGATCCGGCGCAAGGGACCGATCGGGAAATGGCTGCGCATGCTGGATCGTCCGGCGATGGAGAAGTTTGCCCGTGAAAAGCTGACCGAGCTGGGTCTGATGACGATCCAGAACATCAACCAGGCGGTCGAGACTCTGTCAGGCGGCCAGCGTCAGGGTGTGGCAGTTGCCCGTGCGGCGGCCTTCGGGTCAAAGGTCATCATTCTGGACGAACCGACGGCGGCCCTGGGCGTCAAGGAATCCCGCAAGGTGCTGGAGCTGATCCTGGATGTGAAATCGCGGGGGATTCCGATCATCCTGATCAGCCACAACATGCCCCATGTGTTCGAGGTGGCCGACCGCATTCACGTGCACCGGCTTGGCAAACGCCTGACCGTGATTGATCCGAAGGACTATTCGATGTCGGACGCGGTTGCCTTCATGACCGGGGCCAAAGAACCTGAGTCGGCGGCGGCCTGACGCCGCCGCCCACTGGCGGGTTGAAATCGCTTTAAAGTTGTATTTGCTCCGCCCAAACGGGCCCGGAGCCGGGCCAAATCAGCCTCGACCACTGCGTACCGCGTAGGCACCTGACGCCTCTGCGCAACGCGTTTACCTAAGGTCAACTTCCAATCATGGTTAATGCCGCGCTTGGACGTGGCTTTGTTTCTGTGCGGTCGTCAATCCCGCCACAATTGGCCACTCTTGGGCAACTCCCCCGGAAATTTACCTTTCTTTAACCTTAACGGATGCCCGAAAGCGGCGCATTCGGGGGCGATAACTGCACCATCGCCAACGGTGTACGGCGTGTTAACGAGTAAAATTTGAATGGTGTTCCATGGTAAAAAGTATCCCACGCACGTGTGCCGTGCTGATCGCGACCGCAGTGATAATCGGTGCCGGATCTGTGCAGAGTGTTGCGGCACAGACTGGCACCGAGACGGTGCTGAGCGACAAAGAAAAACTCGCGCGGTTCCGCGCCAAGTATTTCGCCGAAGATGTCAGACAGTCCTCGCGTGATGAGCGGCAGGAGCGACGCGCCGAGCGCGCCGAACGCGCGGCGGACAAGCCCGCGACCGAACCGTCCGACAAAGCCGACAATTCCGATCCCGGTGTAAGCGACGCCGCCAAAGCGCGCGCCGAAAAACTGGCACAGCGTGCAGCCAAGCAGGCCAAGCGGGCCGAAAAGGCCAAGACCCGTGCCGAGAAGGCCGTGGCCAAAGCCACCCGCGCCGCCAAGAACGCCGAAAAGGCGGCGGCCAACATCGCCAAGGCGGCGGCAAAGGCCCAGGCTGCGGCCGACAAGGCCGCCAAAGCGGCAGAGCGTGCTGCCCGCCAGGCCGAAAAGGCCAGCGCATCCGGCAAAGACGCCGCCAAGGCCCGGGCCGAGAAAGCCGCGCAGAACGCCGAGAAGGCGCAAGCCCGCGCTGAGAAGGCCAAGGCCAACATCACCAAGGCCGAAGAACGCGCCGAAAAGGCCGCGCAAAACGCCGAGAAGGCCAAGACCGCTGTCGAAAAGACCCAGTCCGCCGCCGAAAAGGCAGAAGCCAAGGCCGACAAGGTCGCCGAGCGCGCCGAGAAGGCAGCCGAAGAGGCGGGCCTGACATCCGAAGACGACACTGACACCGACGAGGCCTCCAAGTCATCGACCGATGCTGGGGAAACCGAGTTCTCTGTCAGCGCAGACGCCGAAACCGACACAGACGGTGGCGGCGATGAAGATGGCTCAGACGCGGAGAACGCCGCAGAGACCGAGGCAGAAGCCGAGGTCACCGCAACGCCTGCAGGCTGAGCGCCGAGCCACCTTTTGCGCACTTAGGCGGACCCAGGGCCAGAATGGCTCTGGGTCCGTTCCTTTTGGCGCTCTTCCCTTTCCGTCGGCAGGTCCCTGTCCTACGCTCGCGTCATGGCTGATCCCGTATCCTCGATCCGCAACCTTGGCCCCGCGATGGAAGAGGCCTTTGCCCGCGTTGGCATCGACAGCGCCGAGGCGCTGCGCGCCCTTGGCACGGATGCGGCCTATGCCAAGCTTTTGCAAAGCGGCGTGCGCCCGCATTTCATCGCGTATTACGTGATCGAGATGGGGCTGCAGGGACGGCCCTGGAACGACTGCAAGGGCGCCGAGAAAACTGCGTTGCGCGCGCGCTTCGACGGTTTGGTGGAACGCCACCACGACGCCGGTCTTTCCACCCTGGAGCGGATCCTTGACGAAATCGGGGTTGTGGAAAAGCGTTAACAAAATTCTGCAGCTGCGCGCGCCCCGGCCACAATATATTGTAGAAAATTTCTTGTCGTTTGCCGCACGTCGGCTAATTTGAGCGTCGAAAGATTATGTTTCCAAATCTGCACCATTGTGTTTTTGCCATGGCGCCCCGTCACGCATATCCAACAGTGCCCCCCTCGGTTGACAGGGGGCGCGACGCTCCACTAGCGCTGAAGAGCGGTGGGGGCGAACGAAGACAGGTGGTAGCGTGCCGACCTTAGTGATCTCGTTTGCCGACCGGGGCCCTGCCCTGCCCCGCATTGCCCGGCGGGCCCTCGCCGCGCTGTGCGCAGGCGCGCTGCTCTCAGGCCCCGCGGTGGCCGAGGGCGAGGGGTTCTATTTCGGCGGTTTCGTGGGCGCGGGCGATCTGTCCACCGCCCGCAGCGATTTCACGGATACCGGCACCTCAGGCACGCTTGACTACGACACAGACACCCAGACGATCGGCGGCGTGGTCCTGGGCTGGCAATACTCCCCCACATTGCGCAGCGAGGTCGAGCTGTCGCTGGGCGACGCAAATGTCAGCGACGTGACCCGCGACACCGCGATCACCGCGCCGGTGACCGATCCCGCCGATGGCGACATTCAGATCACCTATGTCATGGCCAATGGCTGGCTCGACGTGTCGCTGGCCGGGCCGATCAACCCCTATGTGGGCGGCGGTCTGGGTGTGGCCCATGTCTCGGGCGATACCACGCAGGGCGCGAGCACCTTGACGCTCGGCTCTGACAACGGGCTGGCCGCACAGGTCGGTGCCGGGCTGCGGTTCCCGGTGGCGCTGGGTGGGGCGATCGATATCGGCTACCGCTACAAGACGGTGGCGGGGGCCGAACTGGACCAGACTGGATCGGCCTTTGTGACAGACGGCCGGTTCTCATCGCATTCGGTCAATATCGGATACATCTTCAATTTCTGATCCACGGAAACGCAGTGTTTTCGGACAGTGATCAAAAAATCATGCAGTCTTGACGCACGGGCGTTGGCAGACGGGGGGACTGCCGCGAAACGGTGCCAGATTTGGCCCACCCCGGCCCACATTTGGGCACGTCTGTGTGATCCCCTCTATGTACGGCCCTGGCGGACCCTACGGTCTGGTCCGAGCAGCGCCGGTGGCCTCATGCGTGTGTCCGAGGCCGGGAAAGGAGTGACGTCATGGAAGATGACGCGTACGAGGGGCCCGAGGGCCAGGACGAAACAGATCCGCAGACCCGCCCGCCGCGCGAGCCGGGGCCGGTTCAGCCAGAACAACATGATTTCGACGACTGGGCGCAGATCTAGACGCCTGAGTGCCGCTTAGACAGGGCGCTGCTGTTCAGAACAGCCGGTCGCCCTGTTCGTCGATGACCTGCTTGGCCTTAACGATGGCCGCAGCTTCGGCCGCGTCGCGGCTCTCAAACACGTCGGCCCGGATCACGGTGTGCGACTTCATCTCGCCACCCACCTCTTTTTCGATCCGCGCCTGCAGGCGGTATTGCCGGCCTTCCGGCATCGGATCGGGGTAGATCGCGAACCCTTGGTAGGGTTCCGGTGCCGGTGTGTCACCGCCACCGAAAAGCTTGGAAAACAGCGACACGTCTACTGATCCAGGAAGGACCGCAGCTTGCGGCTGCGGCTGGGATGCTTGAGCTTGCGCAGCGCCTTCGCTTCGATCTGGCGGATCCGTTCGCGGGTTACGCTGAACTGCTGGCCCACCTCTTCCAGCGTGTGGTCGGTATTCATCCCGATCCCGAAACGCATGCGCAGCACCCGTTCTTCGCGCGGGGTCAGCGAGGCGAGCACCCGGGTGGTGGTTTCCTTGAGGTTCTCCTGGATCGCTGAGTCGAGCGGCAGGACGGCGTTCTTGTCTTCGATGAAATCGCCAAGCTGGCTGTCTTCCTCATCGCCGATGGGCGTTTCAAGGCTGATCGGCTCCTTGGCGATCTTCATCACCTTGCGCACCTTCTCAAGCGGCATCTGCAGCTTTTCGGCCAGTTCCTCCGGCGTGGGCTCCCGGCCGATTTCATGCAGCATCTGGCGCCCGGTGCGCACCAGCTTGTTGATTGTCTCGATCATGTGCAAGGGGATACGGATCGTGCGCGCCTGGTCGGCGATCGAGCGGGTGATCGCCTGGCGGATCCACCAGGTGGCGTAGGTGGAGAACTTGTAGCCGCGGCGGTATTCGAACTTATCCACCGCCTTCATCAGGCCGATATTGCCTTCCTGAATAAGATCAAGGAATTGCAGGCCGCGGTTCGTGTACTTTTTGGCGATCGAAATCACCAGGCGCAGGTTGGCCTCGACCATTTCCTTCTTCGCCTGACGCGCCTCTTTTTCGCCCTTCTGCACCTGCTGCACGATGCGGCGGAACTCGGGGATGTCCACGCCCACATACTGACCCACCTGGGCCATTTCCGAGCGCAGGGTTTCCACCTTGTCGGTAGAGCGTTCGATAAAGGCCTGCCAGCCCCGGCCCGACTTCTCGCCCATCCGGTCCAGCCAGGTGGGGTCAAGCTCGTACCCGCGATAGGCCTCGATAAACTCGCGCCGGTTGATGCGGGCCTGGTCGGCCAGCTTCACCATGTTCGAGTCAATCGACATGATCCGGCGGTTGATGCCGTAAAGCTGGTCGATCAGCGCTTCGATCCGGTTGTTGTGCAGGTGCAGCTCGTTCACCAGCTCGACAATCTCGGCCCTCAGTTTCTGATACATCGCCTCGTCTTTTTCGCTGAACGAACCGTCCTCGTTCAGCGTGGCCGACATCCGCAGGTCCTGCATTTCGGACAGCGTCGCGTAATCGCGGGCGATCAGGTCGAGCGTCTCCAGCACACGGGGCTTCAGGGCGGCTTCCATGGCGGCAAGCGACATGTTCGCCTGCTCGTCATCGTCGTCGTCTTCGTCCTTGGTGATCGGGTTGCCGTCGGCATCAAGCTCGGGCTGTTCCTCGGCCTTCGCCTCGGGCTTGGCCTCGACGTTCAGCCCGTCCACAACGGGTTCCGCGCCCTCTTCCCCGTCTTCGCCCATGGCATTGCCAAAGGTCGTCTCAAGGTCGATCACGTCGCGCAGCAGGATGTCTTCGTTCAGAAGTTCGTCGCGCCAGATCGTGATGGCCTGAAAGGTCAGCGGGCTTTCGCACAGCCCCAGGATCATCGTGTTGCGCCCGGCCTCGATCCGTTTGGCGATCGCAATCTCGCCCTCGCGGCTGAGAAGCTCGACCGAGCCCATTTCGCGCAGATACATCCGCACCGGGTCGTCGGTGCGATCAAGCTTCTCCTGCTCGGTCGCGGCCACGGCCACTTCGCGCGAGGTCGAGGCTTCGACCACCTCGGTCGAGCCCTTGGTCTCTTCCTCTTCGGCCTCATCGTCTTCGATGACGTTGATGCCCATCTCGCTGAGCATCGACATCACATCTTCGATCTGCTCGGACGAGACCTGCTCGGGCGGCAGAACCTGGTTCAGCTGATCATAGGTGATGTAGCCACGCTCACGCGCCTCGGCGATCATCTTTTTGACCGCCGCCTGGCTCATATCGAGCATCACGTCGCCGTCGCTGTCGTCCTGCTTACGGTCGTCCGAAGTATCCTTCGCGGCCATCCGGCTCTCCTCAATCCCCAGGTGTCGGGTGATTCCACTGCTTGCCGAATCATTTAGCTCGAATCGGCGATTCGCAACCCGTTTACCTTAAATTCCTAAGCAATGTGTCACTCCAAAGCGTCGCGGTCCAAGCCGGTCTGACGGATAAGCGCATCGAGCGCCCCCTTTTCGTCCCGACTGATTCGCACACCGTTTGGCGCAACCTCATACTCCGTCTTGTCTTCGGCCTGACCGCGCCCTGCACGCGCGACCGCCTCAGCCGCCTGGCTCAGCCGCCATGTCACCCCCTCATCCGCCAAGTCATCGAGATCGCGCATCGCATCCTCGATCTCGCGGGCGGCACCCCGGCGGGCGGCCAGCTTGGCCAATTCCTCTGCCACGCATTGCGCGGCCAGTTCGGCATCCCAGTCATTGCGGACCGAAGGCGATATTTGCACATGGCGGGGGGAGAACAGCTTTTCAAGGGCCGCGGGACCGGCCGCATCACGGATCGCCTCCGGCGCCTCTTCGCTCAGCAGCGCATCCCGCACTGCCGCATGTTCAGGCAAAGTCAGATCCAGCGTCTCAAGCGCGCTTTCAAAGCGCTCGATCAGGCTGGGGTGGGTCACAAGCGTCGCCAGGATCACCGCCTCGCGCAACACATCCTCGACCGCCCCCTGCGCCGCGGCCAGAAGCGAGGATTTGGTGCTGGGCAGCACGGGCGCAGGCCCCGGCTTCCAACGCCGCACCCCCTGCCCGCCCGCAGGCCGATAGCCGAACAGCTCTTCACGCAGCCGTTTGATCTCGGCCCCGTAATGCGCCTGGATCGAACGGTCTTTGATCTTGCCGATCGCCTCGCGCAGGCTGCGATCCACCGCGGCCTTGCGTTCGGGGCTGTCAAAGACCTTGCCCTCGGTCTCGCGCCGCCAAAGCAGCTGTACCATGGGCTGGGCGGCCTCAAGGACCGTCTGCATCGCCCCTGCCCCCTGCGCCCGCAACAGGTCGTCGGGATCCTGCCCCTCGGGCATCAGCGCAAAGCGCAGGCTTTGCCCCGCCTCCAGCAGCGGCAACGCCAGATCGATCAGGCGCATCGCCGCGCGCACCCCTGCGGTGTCGCCATCCAGCGCGATCACCGGCTCGGGATGGATGCGCCACAGAAGGCGCAGCTGATCCTCGGTCACCGCCGTGCCAAGCGGGGCGACCGTCGCGGCAAACCCCGCCTCGGCCAGCGCGATCACGTCCATATAGCCCTCAGCCACGATCAAGGGCTGCCCCTCGCCCGCCGCCTCGCGCGCGGGTCCGTGGTTATAGAGGCTGCGCCCCTTGTCGAAGAGATCGGTCTCGGGCGAGTTCAGGTATTTGGCCCCATCCTCGGGGTCCATCGCGCGGCCGCCAAAGGCAATCGCGCGCCCGCGGGCATCGCGGATCGGGAACATGATGCGGTTGCGGAACGTGTCATAGGGCTGCTTGCCGCTGTTCGACGGCTTGGCCAGGCCCGCGCCGAGGATCAGATCCTCGGCCACGCCCTTGCCACGCAGGTGATCCCACAGCCCCTGCCACCCCGGCGGCGCAAAGCCGATCTCCCACCGATCCAGGGCCGCCTCAGCCAACCCGCGCCGCGCGAGATAATCCCGCGCCTCGGCCGCAGCACCGGTTTTGAGTTGCAGGCGATAGTGCTGCACCGCCTGCTCCATCACCTCGGCCAGCTGCGTGCGCCGATCCGCCTTTTCCTGCGCTTTCGGATCGCGGGCGGGCATTTGCAGCCCCGCCTCACGCGCCAGGATCTCGACCGCCTCCATGAACCCCACATTCTCGGTCTCGCGCACGAAAGAGATCGCGTCGCCCTTCGCGTGACAGCCAAAACAGTAGTAATAGCCCTTGCGGTCATCGACGTGGAAGCTGGCGGTTTTTTCCTGATGGAACGGGCATGGCGCCCACATATCGCCCTTGCCCTGGTTCGATTTCCGACTGTCCCAGATCACCTTGCGCCCGGCGACCTGCGCCATCGACAGGCGGCCGCGCAGTTCATCCAAGAATCCGGGGGGCAGGCTCATAAACTATATATCCGGCCCGTGCCCATTGAACACAAGGGGCCTCGGATTTCACACAATGGCCCAGCCAGAGGTCCACCGCGCGCACCTTTTTGCCCGAATCAATCGGTATCAAACGGTTAACGCAAATCGAATGATGGTAAAGATTATGGGTATCCTGCGCGACATGCTGCACCGGTTCCGCAAAGACGAACGCGGCGTGGTGACAACCGACTATATTTTCATGACCGCCATGATGATGGGCACCAGCATCTCGGTGACATCGGGCGTTGTGAACGGTTCGGTCGAAACCAGCACGCGGCTTGGTGCCCAGATCGAGTTTGTGGGGCGTGCCGCGCTCAACAACGACTATAACGCGCTGTCGGGCTTCACGTTTGGCGGACGGACGGTGACAACCGATCCCCAGCCCGGCACCGACTATGGCAATTCCGGTCAGACGGACGTGACCCCCGAGCCCGAGCCGGAGCCCGAGGTGCCGTCGGTCTTTGAACCCCAGCCCAGCACGCTGAGCGCCAAGCAAACCGACCGCTGGACCGAAAACATCGCCGGGCGCACCGATAGCAAGCTTGCCAACCTGGTCCGCAACCAGCTCAACAAGGCGGCCAAGGGCGACAAGAGCAGCATGCGCCGGTCGATTGCCGGTATGGCCATTGTCGAGATGCAGGCCCGCGGCATGGACACAAGCCTGCAGGAACGCTGGTACAACGACGTGCTCTAGCGCCTAGCGCACGGGCAAGGCGGTCGTCTCTTTCAGCTTTTCCATCACAAAGCTGGCAGAGACGTCCTTCAGCTCGATCCGCGCAATCAACGCTTTGTAAAGACGGTCATAATCCTGCACATCCGCCACCCGCGCGGTGATCAGGTAATCCAGATCGCCCGAGGTCCGGTAGGCCCCGGTGATCTGCGCAAACCCCGCCACCGCACGCCCGAACTCTTCGGCCCAGGCCGCATCATGCCGGTCGGTGCGCACGGCAATAAATACCGTCAGCCCCAGCCCGACCTTGTCAGGGTCCACCAGGGCGACGCGCCCGGTGACAACCCCCATCTCCTCCAACCGCCGCATCCGCCGCCAGGTGGCATTGCGCGACAGGCCGATATCCTCGGCCAGCGCCTCGACCGGACGGCTGGCATCACGCTGCAGCGCCGTCAGGATCCGGCGATCATAGTCATCCATCTCATACATGATGCCATCATTGGGATGTTCTCCCACCTAAATGCAATCATCAACTTCATCTTGGTAAAAATACTCAGGCCATTCGTGGCATTTTGCACCAACACTGGAGGATCGCGTGACACATCTGACCAAACTCTTCACGTCTCACCCCGCCTCGGTCGACGAGACCTATTTCGAGCACCTTCGCTTTGCCGCCTGGTTCTCGGGCACATTGCTGCTGGCCGCCGGGGCCGCGCTGGTCCATGCGATCCTGCCGTTCCTGTTCGAAAAAACCGCAAGCCAGATCGTCGCCCGGCTCTATGAGCGCACGCATAAACGCGGCGCCGCCCCCGACGCCGTCCCGGCCGAGTAATCAGCCCCGCGCAGCCACCATCGCCATCGCGGTGCCAAGCTCATGCACCGCCGTCCTGGCCATGGACCGAAAGATCAGCAGTTCATAGCGATCGGCACCCGTCCGCATCAGCGTGGCGGTCATATGCCCGATCAGCGTCTGCGCCGCGTGACCTTCGGCAAACACATCGGGCCGCAGGTCGTGGGGGCACAGCCGGGCCAGCACGTCACGCGCGCCCGGCCCGTCCAGCACCAGCATGGCCCAGGCATCGCTTTGATCCGTCACCGCCGCCCCCGGAACCTCCAGTTCTGGGCCAATGACAAAGGCTTTCCCGGGCCCAACAGACACAATCCGCCGCACCGCATCGCCGGCCCAGCGGTTCGGCGCGGGCCAGGCACCCCCCGATGCCGCCCCCTTAAGGAACGCAACCGAGGTGATCGCCTCGGGCACCGCCTCGTCCAAGGTCACCTCGCCATGGGTGACCGGCACCAACCCGGCGCAGGGGCTTTTCGCGACGAGCTTAACCACGCACGCGCCCTCCCTCGCGGTCAAAGAAGACCGGGTCGCACACCTCGCACAGTGTCGTCACGCCACGCAGGTGATCGACCATCTTCACCTTCTCGCCATAGCGCTCAGGCCCCCGGCGCAGGAAGCCCAGGCCCAGATAGCCGTCAAACATCGGCGACCAGCCGACCGAGGTGACATAGCCCTGATCATGTTCACGCCGCGCCGGGGCCCCGTCTTTGAAAAGATGCGCCCCCGCCGTCAGACGCCCGGCACTGTCAACGGGCCGCAGGCCCACCATCCGCTCGCGATCCGGGTCGACCAATCCGGGCCGCGCGGCTGCGGTTTTGCCGATACAGTCCTTCTTGGCCGAAATCATTCGCTCCATCCCGATATCAAAGGCCGTCACCCGGCCGGTGATCTCGGAATGGGTGATGAACCCCTTCTCGATCCGCAGCACATTCAGCGCTTCCATCCCATAGGGCCCGCCACCCAGTGTCTCGGCCTGGCTCAGAAGCAGGCGATAGAGCGCCTCGCCATAGCGCGCCGGCACCGCCACCTCATAGGCATGCTCGCCCGAGAATGAGATCCGGAAAAGCCGCCCGGCGATGCCCGCAACGCCCACCGGCCCGCAGGCCATGAAGGGCCAGCTCTCATCATCGATCGGCTGATCGAGCACCGCGTTCAGCACCTCGCGCGACCGCGGCCCCGCCACGGCGAACTGCGCCCACTGCTCTGTCACCGAGATAAAGCGGACATCAAGCTCGGGGCGCAAGCACTGGTGCACAAACTCCAAATGCTGCATCACCTGCCCCGCCGCCGCGGTCGTGGTGGTCATCACATAGTGCTGCTCTCCCAGCCGCGCGGTGGTGCCATCGTCCATCACATGCCCGTCTTCGCGCAGCATCAGGCCATAGCGGACGCGCCCGACCTTCAGGGTCGAGAACATGTTGGTATAGACGAAATCAAGAAATGCCCCGGCATCCGGCCCCTGGATGTCGATCTTGCCCAGCGTCGAGACGTCCGAGATGCCCACGCTCTCGCGCACCAGCCGCACCTCGCGATCGCAGGCCTCGCGCCAGGTGGTCTCGCCCGGCGCCGGGAAATAGGAGGGGCGGTACCACATCCCCGCCTCAACCATCGGCGCCGGACGGGCCAGATTGGCGGGATGCGAGGTGGTGAAACGCTCGGGCGCAAACCCCTTGTCCCGCGCGCCCGCCGCCATTGCCGACAGCGCCACGGGCACAAACGGCGGCCGGAAAGTCGTCGTCCCCGTCTCGGGGATCGCGCGGCCCGTGACATCGGCCAGCACCGCCAACGCGCCCACGTTCGAGTTCTTTCCCTGATCCGGCGCCATCCCTTGGGTGGTGTAGCGCTTCATATGCTCGACCGAGCGGTAGTTTTCCTTCGCGGCCAGCTCGACGTCCTTGACCGTCACATCGTTCTGGAAATCGAGCCAGGCCCGCCGCTTGCCCGGCACCCGCCAGAGCGGTTCCAGCGCATACACGCCTTCTTCGGCCTCGGGCACCGCCAGATCCGGCACCGGCACCTCCAACGCGCCCAGCGCCGCTCGTGCCGCCCGCAGCCCATCGGCCAGGCAGCCCGCCGTCGAAAACACACCATCCGCGGCCCCCGCGGGGATCAGCCCCGGGACCGCGTTCTCGGCGGGCACGAAGGCCGCGATATCCTCACGCCAGACGGGCCGGCCGTTCATATGGCAGGTCAGATGGACCGTCGGGTTCCACCCGCCCGAGACGGCAAGGCAGTCGGCGGCGATTGTGCGCGTGCCGCCATTCACGCTCACCTCGATCTCGCGCAGACCCAGCCGCCCCTTGGTGCCCGCGACCACCGCCCCCGGGATCACCTCGAAATCTCCCTCGACGGACGCCTCCGCGCGGCTGTCGATGACGGCAGCCACCTCGACACCCGCCGCCGCCAGATCCCGCGCGGTACGATGGGCCCCATCATTGTTGCCAAACACCGCAATCCGCGCCCCCGGGCTGACGCCGTAGCGGTGCAGATACGTGCGCACCGCCCCCGCCGCCATGATCCCGGGCCGGTCATTGTCGGGAAACGCAATCGGCCGCTCCAAAGCGCCCGCCGCCAACACAGCCTGCTTCGCCACGATGCGCCAGAAACACTCATGCGGGCGGCCATCCGCCCCGGCCAGGTGATGCGCCACGCGTTCAAGCGCGCCATAGGTGCCCTGATCATAGGCCCCCGTCACCGTGGTCCGCGTCATCACCCGCACATTGGGCAACGCGTCCAGTTCGGCCTGCACCGCGGCCACCCAATCGGGTCCGGACATGCCATCCACGCCCTCATCTTCGGCCAGAAGCCGCCCGCCCTGCCACGCCTCCTCCTCCGCCAGGATCACATCCGCCCCGGCGCGCCCGGCCGTCAGAGCGGCCATCAGCCCGGTCGGCCCCGACCCGATCACCAAAAGGTCGCAATGGGCAAAAGCCTTTTCATATAGATCGCCATCCGGCGCACCGGACAACGCCCCCAGCCCCGCCGCGCGGCGGATCACGGGCTCATAGAGCTTTTCCCAGAAACTGCGCGGCCACATGAAGGTCTTGTAGTAGAACCCAGCCGACAGAAACGGCGCGGCCAGGTCGTTCACCGCCATCAGATCGCGGTCGAGATAGGGCCAGCAGTTCTGGCTGCGCGCCGCCAGCCCCTCATAAAGCTCCTGCACCGTCGCCCGGGTGTTCGGGCTGGCCCGCCCGTCCCGCCCCACGGTGACCAAAGCATTGGGCTCTTCCGAGCCTGAGCCAAAGATGCCACGCGGGCGGTGGTACTTGAAAGACCGCGCCACCAGCCGGACATCGTTCGCCAAAAGCGCCGAGGCCAGCGTGTCGCCGGGATGCCCGCGATACCACTGCCCATCGAAGGTGAATGCCAGATCCTTGGACCGATCTATCAGGCCGCGCCCGTCAATCCTCATCGCGGCACCTCGGCGGCGGCCTCACAGCCGTGGACCTCATGGGTCACCGTATCGCGCTCAACCACGATCCAGGTGCCACAACAGTCGTGATACCACAGATCCCGCACCCGACCGGCCCGATTGTCGCGATTGTGCAAGTGGTCGTCCCAATCCGCGTCTCCAGCCTCGGGATCAGGTCGAAAAAGTGCAAGCGCATCGCCGCGATATGTGAACTCGCGCCGGTCCCGCGGGCCGCAGTAGGGGCAGGTTATGCGCATCGCACCCCCCTTTCATCTTGGCCAAAATACTCCCGCCGGAGGCGTCCCAAACTCACAACCCGCTCCCTCAATGCAAATTATGCTGAGACCCGGTGGCCTCTTCATCCATGATCCCGACCCCGGTCCGGAACCGGTCCAGCCGATAGCGCGCGGCGGGCGCATGGGGGCTGTCCGTGGCAATCAGATGGGCAAAGGAATAGCCCGATCCCGGCACCGCCTTGAACCCGCCATAGCACCAGCCGCAGTTCAGATAGAGCCCTTCGATATGGGTACGGTCGATGATCGGCGAGCCATCGGGCGACATATCCATGATCCCGCCCCAGGACCGCAGCATCCGCGCCTTGCCGATCACCGGCATCAGCTGCACCGCCGCCTCCACCACATGCTCTGCCGTGGGCAGGTTCCCGCGCGCCGCATAAGAGGCATAGAGATCCAAATCGCCGCCAAAGACGAGCCCGCCCTTGTCCGATTGGCTGATATAGAAATGCCCGGCGCCAAAGGTGATCACGTGGTCGATCACCGGCTTCAGCCCTTCGGTGACGAAGGCCTGCAAAACATGGCTCTCAATCGGCACGCGAAAGCCGGCCATCTCGGCCACCTGGCTGGTGCGCCCGGCCACCGCCATCCCGATCTTCTTCGCCCGGATCGGCCCACGGGTCGTTTGCACGCCCACGACCCGCCCATCCTCGATATCGATGCCCGTGACGGCACAGTTCTGGATCAGGTCCACACCGCGGCTGTCGGCGCCCCGTGCATAGCCCCAGGCCACCGCATCGTGGCGCGCCGTGCCGCCGCGCGGGTGATAGAGCCCGCCATAGACCGGGAACCGGTGGTTGTCGAAGTCCAGATAGGGCAGCAGCTTGCGCACGCCGTCACGGTCCAGAAGGATCGCGTCATCCCCCTGGTTGATCATCGCGTTCCCTCGCCGCGCCGCCGCATCGCGGGCGCCGTCGGAGTGGAACAGATTGATGATCCCACGCTGGGAATGCATCACGTTGTAGTTGAGCTCGCTCTCCATCTGCTCCCACAGCTTGAGCGAGTGGCTGTAGAACTCTGAATTCCCCGGCAGGCCGTAGTTGGCGCGCACGATCGTGGTGTTGCGCCCGACATTCCCGCCGCCCAGATAACCGCGCTCCAGCACGGCGATGTTGGTCATCCCGTGGTTCTTGGCCAGGTAGAACGCCGTGGCCAGCCCGTGCCCGCCCCCGCCGATGATCAGCGCGTCATAGGCCGGCTTGGGATCGGGATCGCGCCAGGCCGGGGCCCAGCCGGTATTGCCCCGCAACCCTTCGAGAATGACCTTGAACCCGGAATAGCGCATGTGTCCCCGCTCGTTACGCGGGGAGTGAACCAGCGGCGCGGGCGATCTTCAATCCCGGAACGCGACCTTGAATGTCGCATTCGGCCTTTGCCTGCGCCGCCGGGCGGGGTTTGGGCCTAAAGCCCCTTCGCCTTATAGCTTTCGGCCACGCGCCCGATGGCCACCAGATAGGCCGCAACGCGCAGGTCGTTCACGTCGTCGCGCGCATGCCAGACCTCTCGCATCGCCTGATAGGCCGTGCGCATCGTGTCATCGAGCCCCGAACGCACCAGTTCCAGCTCGCCTGCCCCGCGCAGGTAGCGGTCCTTGAAGTTCGGCGACAACGTCCAGCCCACGCCGGTGTCCCGCGACAACCGCTCAAGCTCGTCCACGATCAACTGGTGGCGCGCCTCTTCCTGGCGCCGCTGCATCCGGCCGAACCGGATATGGCTCAGGTTCTTGACCCATTCAAAATAGCTCACGGTCACCCCGCCGGCATTGGCATACATGTCGGGGATGATGACCACGCCCTTTTCCCGCAGGATGTCGTCGGCGCCTGCCGTCACCGGGCCATTGGCCGCCTCGATGATGACCCGCGCCTGCACCCGCGCGGCGTTCGACAGGTTGATGACCCCCTCGATCGCTGCCGGGATCAGGATATCGCACTCTTCTTCCAGAACGCTCAGCCCGTTCTCGACGTATTTCGCGTTGGCATAGCCCTTTACGCCGCCATGGCGGACGATCCAGCGATGCACCGCCTCCACATCCAGCCCGTTTTGATCGATCAGCGCGCCGTCGCGTTCAATAATGCCGGTGACCCGCGCGCCGTCCTCCTCGCTCAGGAACTTGGCGGCGTGGTATCCCACGTTACCCAGGCCCTGGACGATGATGCGCTTGCCGTCGAGCGCCCCTTCCAGCCCGGCGATGGCCAGGTCTTCGGGATAGCGGAAGAACTCTTGCAGGGCGTATTGCACGCCCCGTCCCGTCGCCTCGATCCGGCCCTGAATACCGCCGGATTGCGGGGGTTTGCCGGTCACACAGGCGTTGGCGTTGATGTCGCTGGTGTTCATCCGCCGGTACTGGTCGGCAATCCACGCCATCTCACGCTCGCCAGTGCCCATATCCGGGGCGGGCACGTTCTGTGAGGGATCGATCAGATCGCGTTTGGCCAGTTCATAGGCAAAGCGGCGGGTGATCTGTTCAAGCTCATGCTCTTCATATTCGCGCGGATCAATGCAGAGCCCGCCCTTGGAGCCGCCGAACGGCGTCTCGACCAGCGCGCATTTGTAGGTCATCAGCGCCGCCAGCGCCTCGACCTCGTTCTGATTGACGGTGGTGGCATAGCGGATCCCGCCCTTGACCGGCTCCATATGTTCCGAGTGGACCGAGCGGTAGCCGGTGAAGGTCTGAATGCCCCCGCGCAGCCGGACGCCAAAACGCACCGTATAGGTGGCGTTGCAGACGCGGATTTTCTCTTCAAGCCCCGGTGGCATGTCCATCAAAGCCACGGCGCGATTGAACATCAAATCGACGGACTCGCGAAATCCGGGCTCTTTGAGACGTTGTTGGGTGGTCATTCTTTCCTCCTAAGTCGCGGGCGAATCGGTCCCTTCCGGCCCGCTGCGCCATGCTACTCCACGAAATGCTAAAATGGCGCGCTGCCGACAATGACGGTTTTTGTCCGAGGACTGTTGATGGCCTTTTTGTGAACTGTTGCCGGAATAGGCGAAATTCAGCCACGGCTCAGAAACTGTTGATCGCACGCCCGAATTGACATGCGTCGCTGTCGGGCCCGCGCCCCAATTTCGCCACATCGGTTCGACAAGCATAACGCGCAAAGCTCACCGGACCCTTGCGTATTGGGCAGGGAAGATGACGAGGATGACCATGACGCAGATGCCCCATAGCACCGCCACCCGTTTTGCCCGGGATGAACAGGGCAGCTTCACGATCTTTTCGCTGTTTATCTTCATCATGATCCTGCTAATCGGCGGCATGGCCGTGGACCTGATGCGGTTCGAAACCCGGCGCACCGCCCTGCAGAACACCGTGGACTCGGCGGTTCTGGCGGCAGCCAACCTCGATCAGACGATTGAGGCAGAGACGCTGGTGAAGAGCTTTTTCGAGAAATCCGGCTTCGATCCCGATCTCGTGACTGTGCCGGAGCCGGAAGAAGACATCATTGGCGCTGACGAAAACGGCGACGGCGGAACGCTCGTGGGCCGGACGGTTGAGGCCGAGGTGGACCTGAACGTCGACACCTTCTTCATGCATATGATGGGCATCGACAATCTGCGCACCGCCACAGGCTCGCAAGCCTCTGAAAGCGTTCAGAATGTCGAGATTTCGCTGATCGTGGACATCTCTGGCTCGATGAACGGCACAAAGATGACGACGCTCAAGTCATCCGCCAAGGACTTCTTCCGCGACGTGATCGACGAAGAGCTGACACTTGGCCAGACGACAATCTCGATCATCCCCTACAACCACACCGTTGTGGCCGGCGACGCCGTGCTGAGCCGTCTGAATGTGCGCGGGGGCATCGCCATTGTCCCCGAGCCGTATGAATACCCCGGATCGCTTGAAAGCTATCCGATCTCGCACGGCTACTCGACCTGCATTCGCTTCCCCGACAACGTGTTCGAATGGGACAATCTGCAGGCCGAATATGCGGATCTGCGCCGGATCGTCCCGCCGCATACCGATGCTCTGGGGAACGAAGTGGCTGGCACCCAGCTGACGCGCGTGGCCCACTTCGACAACGGTGGCAACAGCTACAACCAACCCGAGACATGGCAGCGCGAGTGCGACAATACCCGGACCCCGATCATGGTGCACGAGTCGCGCATTGCACAGCTCGACGCCCATATCGACCGGATGTACGCAAGCGGTCGGACCGCCATCGACAATGGAATGAAGTGGGGTGTCTCCCTGCTTGACCCGGCGATGCGCCCGTTGGTGCAGGACATGGTCACCAGCGAGATCATTCCCAACGCCGCCGTCAGCCGCCCGGGTGAATATGACAGCGACGAGACGATGAAAGTCGTCGTGCTGATGACCGACGGCGAAAACACCTCGCAAAGAGGTCTGAAGTCGGGATACGTCAATGGTCCCAGCCGGATCTGGTTCTCCGAAGCGGCCGCCGACCCGGACAACTCGGAGTACATCGTCGACTCCAACAAGAACGGCTGGGCAGATCGCGACAAAGAGTGGTACGACGGTTACTACGTGCTGATGCCCGACCGCCCGGCGGACCGTCGCTGGATGCGCCCCCACGTGCCTGGCGACCGCTACGACGGTGTCGACTATGCGGAAGATGAGCTGCCCGACGACGCGGTTCAGCTGCATCATGTCGAGCTGTACGAGCGCTTCTCGGAAAACGACATCGGCGACTTCTTCTTCCGCAATGAAGACAACGATACGCGCAACGCCTACCGCGCCTCGGCCTATACAACCGTCAGCGCCAGCAGCGCCGACGACCGGCTGAGCGAGCTGTGCGAGGCAGCACGGGTCAACAACGATATCCTGATCTTCACGATCGCCTTCTCGGCACCGCAATCGGGTCGCGACGCGATGCTCGATTGCGCGACCGCGCCTGGCTACTACTACAACGCCACGCCCGAAGATCTCGACGACGCATTCGACTCCATCGCTTCGTCGATCACCCAGCTGCGTCTGACCCAGTAAGGAAGACGACGGGGTATGCGTATGTTGTCCAAACTCTGGCGCAGGTTCCGCGGCAATGAACGCGGGACCTCTACGATTGAGTTCGTGATGATCCTGCCGGGGTTCCTCGCCATTCTTCTGGTTGGCTACGAATCCGGCATGATGATGGTGCGCAACGTCCTGCTGGAGCGCGGGGTGGACCTCGCGGTCCGGGATCTACGGCTGGGCACGCCCACGCCTCCGACGTTTGAGGAGCTGCGCACCACGATCTGCCGGGAATCCATGCTGATCGAGCCCGAGGACTGCGCCGACACGATCCAGGTGCAGCTCGAACCCGTCGACCTGGCGAGCTGGGCGACGTTTGACTCGCCCGCCCGCTGCATCGACCAGACCGCGGACATCGACCCGATCGATGACACGACCTATCTGGGCGGCGGCAACAACCAGCTGATGCTGGTGCGGGTCTGCTCGCTCTATCGTCCGATGTTCGCGCCGACCGGCTGGGGCATGCAGATGCCCAATGACGGCAACGGCAACTACGCTTTGGTCGTGACCACGGCCTTCGTGAACGAACCGACACGGTGAGGGGCACACCATGGCACGCAAACCACGTCTGAAGGTCTTTGGCCGCTCGGAAGACGGCACGCTAACCGTCGAGGCGATGATCGTCCTGCCGATGCTGCTATGGGCGCTGGGCGCGATGTTCATCTATTGGGATGCCTTCAAGGCCCAGAACATCAATCTCAAGGCGACCTACACGCTGGCCGACCTGATCTCACGCGAGTCGAACCCCATCGACCCCGCCTATATCGACGGGATGAACGGGGTCTATAACTTCCTGATCAAGTCGGATTTCGGCAACGAGATCCGGGTGACCGTCGTCGACTTTACCCAAGAGGAAGAAGACGATCCGATCGAGATGAACCTTGTGTGGTCGCATGCCACCGGGGGTTTGGGCGATCACGACGATATTGCCGATATCGAGGACTGGCTGCCGATCCTGAACCCCGGCGATTCACTCATCATGGTGGAAACCTGGATGACCTGGATGCCGCCCATCGGAATGGACATCTTTGCGCCGACGCTTGAGCAGATGAACTTCAGCAATATGGTCTTCACCAGCCCGCGCTTTGTGCCGCAGGTGGTATTCGACGACACCTAGGACTGTTCGGCGATCATGGCCGAGATCATTTCGGCCATGAACTTGCCCTCACCCGCGGGGGTCACCCCGCCCACCCCGACAAACCGCCCCACACGCCACCAGAGCCCCGGTGCCCAGTGCCGCGCGCGCGGTGTCTTCAGCCGGACAAGAAACCCCTGCGAGGGCTTGAACGCGAACGCGCCGCGGTCGATCCCGGCGATGTTGTCGATCTCGGCCAGCACATGGCCCGCGCTGTCGCGCAGTTCGGACCGGGTCAGTTCAATATGGTGCTGCGTGGCCCGGAAAAGCCCCAGCGCGCCAAAGGCCATGAACCCACCAGCGACGAGGATCAGGAACTTGATCAGCAAATGATCGCCCGGGACCGCCAGTCCAACCCCGATCACCACAACGCCCAACGCCCCCTGAATCCCGATCCCGAACCACCGACGCGCCGGGCGCGGATGGATGGTCGCAAGAACCGGGTCGGAAGCGGCGGGCGCGGTCATGTCCAGTGCTGCTCCGCCCCGCCGGGCAAGGCCGCCCGCGCCTGCATCGGGGTCTCGTAGGCCAGCGCCTCGGCATCGCAAAACGCGACGATCCAGGCATCATCCATCATCAGAAAATCAAGAACCGAGCCCAGAAACTCGGGCTCACCCGCCCGCGCGCGCAGATCCGCGACCGAGGCGCCGGTGGACCCCAGAAACACCGGCAAAAGCTCTTCGTTTCCGGCCAGCCACGCCAAGACCCGCAGCGCCATCGTCTCTGCCGCATCGGGCGTCATCGGTCTCTCTCACTTGGGATCGAAAGAGTTTGTTAACCAAAATCCCGCATAGCTCAAGACCAAAGCAAACGCTGCCGACACAGAAAAGAGGGTGGTATGACAGGGCATGTTTTGGTCGCCGACGGGGCGTTAACAACGCGGATTTTATTAAAAGCGATCCTGACCGAAGCCCATTATGATGTCAGCCTTGTGGGCGACAGCGCGTCGGCCATCGGCATCTTGCGCCACAACTATCCGGGTGTGCTGATCCTGGGCCAAATGCTGGCCGATGGGCCGGGCACAGCGTTGCTCGAATGGGTCCGCGCCCGGCCGGACACCCGCGCCCTGCCCGTCATCATGCTGTCCGATCAGGCCAATCCGCAAAGCCGGATTGACGCGCTAAGCGCCGGGGCGGATGAAATGATGGCAAAACCGATCAGCGAAGCCACCCTGCTCGCCCGCCTGCGCAGCCTGCTGCGCGCCTATGACAGCGAAACCGCTTTGGATGAACGTGCGGGCGCCGTCCACGACATGGGGTTTTCCGAGGCCAGCCCGGAGTTCATCGGACCCGCCCGGATCGGCATCGTCGGGCCCGACATCGCGCAGGCGCGGGATTGGGCCGATCTGATGACACCGCATCTGCAGGACAAGCTGATCCCGATGACACCTGATGAGGCGCTCGGCACCGCGCCCGCCGCGCTCTATATCCTGTCGGCCGCCACCGATCCTGCGGCGGGCCTGCGCCAGTTGGCCGATCTGCGCGCACGTGCAGCCACACGGCATGCGGCCATCGTGCTGGTCCATGATCCCGATGACACCGCCACGGCGGTCACGGCGCTGGATCTCGGTGCCAACGATCTGATCGCGCAGCCGTTTGACCCGCGCGAGATGGCGCTGCGCCTGTCGATCCAGCTGAGCCGCAAGTACAATGACGACCGGTTGCGCGCCTCGGTCGAGGACCGGCTGCGCCTGGCCGTGGTCGATCCGCTGACCGGCCTTTTCAACCGGCGCTATGCCGACGCCCATACCGAACGCGTGGTCAGCCGCGCCAAGGACAGCGGACGCTCCTATGCGGTGATCCTCGCCGATATCGATCGATTCAAGCTGGTCAACGACAGCTACGGGCACAGCGCGGGCGACACCGTGATCCGCGAGGTGGCGCATCGGCTGCGCGACAACCTGCGCCCCAACGATATGGTCGCGCGTATCGGGGGGGAGGAGTTTATGGTGGTCATGCCCGACATCACTACCGACAGCGCCCTGTCCGCGGCACGCCGCCTCTGCGCCCGGGTGCGCGATGGCGGGATCCGGATCGATGGCTGCCCCACCCCGTTGGGCATCACCGCATCGCTGGGCCTGGCGCTCGGCATGCCGGGCGAACCGTTTGAGGCGGTGGTCGCACGCGCTGATGGGGCGCTTTACGATGCCAAGAACGCCGGGCGCGATACCGTCACGGTCTGCGCCCCGCACGCGGCCTAGACGCCCGGCATCGTCCGCGATCCGACCGCAGCAAAGAGCCAGACGCCAGGCCGCAGCCCACCACCAGACATCTCTAGCGGTTCGCCCCCCGCTTCAGTGACTTGTCCAGGCGGTCGGCATAGGCCGCCCGCTCCTCGGCCGTGAGCCCCGCCAGGTGATCCAGCAACAGCCGCTCGCCGATCGCCTGCCGCGCGGCCCCCGCCGCGCGCTGCTCACCCAGCAGGTCCGACACCGCCTGGGCATCAAAGGGATCGGCCCGCAGCGCCACCAACAAGGCTTCGAACCGTGCCTGCAGCTCTTGCCGGTTCTGGCGCAAGGCGCCCGCCTCGCTGCGCATCGATCGCGCCAGGCTGCGCCGGTCCTCCGGCGCCAGCGCCACGATGAAGGGCACCGGCCCCAGATCCCGCGCGGGCCCCAGCGTGGGCGGGCCGCGCCGGTCATCGCCGCGCGTGGCCATCGCCCCGGCAACAACGCCGATGATCAACAGGTTCAGCGACAGCGACACCACCAGCGTGATGCGCATCCACAGCGGGCTGCGCGGCGTGACGGCGGGCGGGGGCGCAGAGGGCGGTTGATCTGCCATCGGCTCAGCCCCCGACCAACAGATCGGTGCCGTATCCCGGCAAAAGATCGTTCACATCATAGGCCGCCCCGCCCAGAAATGGCTGCGTCACATCCGGAAGGGCGACCCCGATCCAGACGCCCGCTGCCGTTGCCGTGGCAAACCCGGCAAGCGCAGGCCAGCCGCCGAGCCCGCGCAGAATGCCGGCAAACCCGCCCGACCGCACCGGGACCGGAGCCTCCCGCGCCGCCGCCTGCGCCTCGGCATCCGCCAGAACGCGGGCCATCAGCGCCGGATCGGGCGCGGGAGGTCGCGCGCGCGCCGCATCAAAGAAATCGTCCAAAGGATCACGCTCAGTCATCGTCATACCCCAGTTCCTCGCGCCGCCCGGCCAACAGCCCGCGCAGCGCCCGTTTTCCGCGGGCGGTAAGACTTTCCACCGCCTCAACCCCGATGTCCATCGCCCGGGCGATATCGGGGTTCGACAGCCCGTCGATATGGCGCAGGACAACCGCCTGCCGCTGGCGCTCGGGCAATGTGTCGAGCGCCGATTGAAGTGCCGCAGCACGATCGCCCGCGAGCAGCACGGCCTCGACGCTTTCCCGCCCATCCTCGGGCTCGGCCACCGCGTCGATGTCCACCGACCGCCCGTATTTGCGCAGCCGGTCGGTGCACAGGTTCACCGTCACCCTGTAAAGCCAGGTGGACACCTGCGCCTCGCCCTGCCGCCACTCGGGCGCGATTTTCCATAGCCGCAGCATCGCCTCTTGCACCACATCCTCGGCCTCGGCCCGATCGGACAGAACCCGCGCGGCATAGCCAAAGATCCGCGGCGTCAGCCGCGCCGTCAGCGCCTGCGCGGCGGCCCGGTCGCCATTGCCATAGGCGACCAGCAACGCCTCGTCCGAGACATCCGTCATGGCGTCGAAGGGCATGGTCATCGTCCCTCAGGCGTATCCCGTCGCACCGGCGGCAGCAATCGTCGGGCCGGGGGCAGAGCGTGCCCGGCCCGCCGCCCCTAGCGGTCGCGCGCGCCAAACCGGTCGCGCAGGCCGGCGCGCCGCTCTGACATCGCCGCGAACTCTTCCGCGGACACGGCGCCGTCCCCATCGGTATCCAGCCGTTCAATCATCCGCGCCGCCGATGGGCCGCGCTGCCCCTGTTCGATCACATCGCGCGACAGAACACCGTCGCCGTCGGCATCAAGCCGGGCAAACATCGCCTGCGCCCGCTCTCCGGCGCGCCCCTCGGCCCGCGCAGTGAACTCATCAAGCGTCACCTCACCGTCGCCGTTGCTATCCAGCTCGGCAAACCGGGTGTCGCGCAAGGTCTCAAGCTCGGCCGCCGTCACCTGACCGTCACCGTCAAGATCCAGCGTCTCAAACGCCGGGCGCTCATCACCGGGCCCGCGCGCCTCGGCCATCGGCGCCAACAGGGCCGTTGCCCCAACAGTCGCGGCCAAAAGCGCAAAAATGCTCAGTTTTTTCATTTCTCTTCTCCTCGATATCGGGCCCCTTGCCCAACTTACGTTCCCAAACGGCCCGTATTCTGAGGGTCAAACGCCCCGACACCCCGTTTCCGTCGCTTTAGGCGCAAAAATTTCGCGACATCCCGCCGCAAGGACATTCTGCGGCCTTCCTTTAAGGACGCGCTTCCGGTCCGATACCGGGCACGAGCAGTACAGGATAGGACAGGTTAATGTTCGACGGAGCCCCAGAGTCCCTGCCGGGGACAGCCCCGCCTGACCCGGTGGTGGAAGAGCGCGCGGTATGGCCCGCGCTGCGCCGCGGTTGGCGTCGGCGGTGCCCGAACTGCGGCGCTGGCCCGATGCTGAAGGGCTATCTGACCGTGCGCGACACCTGCCCGGTCTGCGGCACCGACTTGCATCACCACCGCGCCGATGACGGACCGGCCTACATCACCATCCTGGTCGTGGGGCATCTGCTTGCACCTGCGCTGCATTGGGCATTTGTCACCTTCCGTCCCGATCCGATGATCCTGGCGACGGTGTTCACGGTGCTGTGCACGGCGCTGTGCCTGTTCCTTCTGCCGCGCATCAAGGGGATGATTGTCGCCTTCCAATGGGCGAAACGAATGCATGGCTTCGGCATCCACTGACACTCAGATCCCGCCTGCCATCCGCGATGCGGCGACGGTTCTGCTGATCCGCGATGCGGGCACGGCACCCCGCGTCCTGATGGGGCAGCGCGGGGCAAAAGCGGCGTTCATGCCCAACAAGTATGTCTTCCCCGGCGGCGCGGTGGACGCGGCGGATGCCGCCATCCCGCTGGGCGCGCCGCTGCCCGGGATCTGTCACGCACGCTTGACAGAACACGCCGCCGGTCCCTCGGCCGGGGCGCTGGCCGCCGCCGCGATCCGCGAGCTGTGGGAGGAAACGGGGCTGGTTCTGGGCCAACCCGGCGCCTGGCCCGATCCGCCCGACGACTGGCCCAGCTTCGCGGCAAGCGGCGCGCGGCCCGATGCCTCGGGGCTCAGCTTCGTTTTTCGCGCAATCACGCCGCCGGGCCGCCCGCGCCGGTTCGATGCGCGGTTCTTTCTGGCCGATGCGGCCCATGTTCGGGGCGATCTCGACGATTTCAGCCGCGCGTCCGATGAGCTGAGCCACTTGCAATGGATCCCCCTGACCGAGGCGCGCAGCTTTAACCTGCCCTTCATCACCGAGGTCGTGCTGGCCGAAATAACCGCCCGCCTGCCCGATCTGGGGCCCCCGCCCTCTGTGCCGTTCTTCAAGAACGACGACGAAGAAAGCCTCTTTTTACGCCTGCGCGGGCACGCGCCCTAGCCAAGGGCCACCAACACCACGATCGACGCCGTCAGGATCGCCATCCCGGCATATTCGCGCCGCGCGATCCGTTCGCCAAAAATCAGGACCGAGGCAAAGATCGAGAAAATCAGCTCAATCTGGCCAAGCGCAAAGACATAGGCCGCGTTTTGCAGCGAGAATGCGGTGAACCAGCAAAAGCTGCCCAGCATCGACAAGATCCCGGTGGGCAGGCCCACCCGCCAGGCGTGCAGCACCGCCCCCACCTGCCCCGGCTCGCGCCAAAGCAGCCAGCCGCCCAGCGCCACGCTCTGCGCCGCGGTGACAATGGCGAGCGTCGCGCCCGCGTTCAGCGCCGTATCGCCCCCCGTCATCGCCAGCACCGCGCCGCGATACCCCACGGCAGAGATCGCAAAGAACACGCCCGACAGCAGCCCCAACGCCACGGCGCGGTTCAGGATGCGGCTCAGGTAGGGCCCGGTGGCGCGCGGCGGATCCGACAGCCAGAGCACGCCCAGAAACCCAAGGGCAATGGCCGCCGCCCCGCCCACGGACACGGTATCACCCAGCACCAGAAACCCGACGATGGCCGTCAGCATGACCTCGGTCTTCTTGAACGTGATCCCGACGGCAAAGTTGCGATGGTCAAAGATCGCGACCACGCACATGGTGGCCAGGATCTGTGCCAGCCCGCCGATCAGCGCATAGGGCCAGAACCCCGGACCGGGCTGCGGCAGCGCCTGGCCCGAGCCCTGCGCATAAAGGATCACGCCAAACGCCACGAGCGGTGCGGAATACAAAAACCGCACCAGGGTCGCCCCGCCCGTGGACAGGGCCGTGGCCTTGAGGTGCTTTTGCGCCATGAACCGCAACGTCTGAAACGCAGCGGCGGCGATGGTGATGGGGATCCAAAGCTCCACCCGCGCGTCGTGACACGCCTGTGGCAGAGGTTCCAGTGGCAGAAAGCTGTGGTGGCCCTACCCCTCACGCTCCCACAGCGGATGCGGCACGGGATCCTTCGCGCGCAGGAAGTGGCGGGCGAACACCTCGGCATACGAGCGGTACATGTAGCCGCCGTTGCGGCCCAGATACCGCGCCCGGTTACCAAAATAGACGGCGGGCAACCGATACCACGGCACGCGCGGGTGCATGTGGTGGACCACGTGCAGATTGTTGTTCAGAAACATCCAGCTCAGCGGGCCCCGATCCTCGATGATCACGGTCCGGTCCGAGGCACGCTCTTCTGCCTGATGCTCCAGAAACGTGCGGATCTTCAGGACGGAGACCGCCATATAAGCCGCGATGAGATAGGCCCAGACCGGCATCGACCCGACAACCCCCAGCCAGAGCGCGACCAGTGCGAGGCTGGGAATGTGCCACAGCCATCCGTCCAGAACGCGCCTGTCCCCCGCCCGCGCGGCGCGCATGTCGCCCAGGACAAAGGCAATCTGGCTGACCACGGGCCCGATCAGCATCCGCCCGGCAAGCGTGTTGTTGACCCGCAAGACCCCTTGTACCCAGCCCGGCAGCCGCCCCCAGATCGCGGGATCGAGGTAGTTCGATTCCGGATCGTCGTAAGGGTCCGTCAGTACCGAATTGTTGTGATGCGCCAGATGCGTGTCGCGGAAGCGGGCCAGCGGAATGAACAGGATCAGTACCGGGAAGACCAGCGCCTCGTTCAACCGCCTGTGGCCGGGAAACGGGTGATCGTGCACGATCTCATGGGTCAGCGAGGAATGCAGCGCAATCATCAGTGCCGTCAGAACAAGTCCCGCGGGCAGCCACGCCGCGGCCAGTACCGTTGTCCCCACCGCCCACAGCGCATAGCAGACCGCCAAAAGGCCAAGCGTCGGCCATTCGACAGCTTTCACATCCATTCCCACACCCCTGATTTCACGAAACTTTCCCAGCGGAGGGATCATGCCACTTGCGAGGCGTTCACAAAATTGTGTAAGTAGGCAACATTAACTCTGCATTGTTCGGTAAAATCTACACACGTGACCAAAACCGACAAACGTGACCGCGCAAGCCAGTTCCGCCGCCGCCTCGCCCGGGCGATCGAGGAAAGCGGCGTGAACCAAAGCGCCCTGGCCCGCACGGTCGGGGTCGACCGATCGACCGTGTCTCAGCTTCTGACAGGAACCGGCGCGCGCCTGCCCAATGCCCAGGTCGTGGCCGAATGCGCCGCCGCGCTCGACATCTCGGCAGATTGGCTGCTGGGCCTGTCAGACCGCCCGGAACAAGCCGCCGATCTACTGGCCGCCAGCATGGAAATGTCCGAGGCGCCCCGCGCGCTGATCGACGATCAGATCTACGCCTGGCATCGCGAGGCTGCGGGCTACAAGATCCGCCACGTGCCCGCCCGCCTGCCCGATATGCTCAAGACCACGGCGATGCTGCGCTGGGAATATGCGCCGCATCTGGGCAAGACCACCGAACAGGCCATCGGCGCCTCGACCGACCGGCTCGACCTGCTGCGCGAAGCCCCGTCGGACTACGAAATCGCCCTACCGCTTTTCGAGATCGACTGTTTCATCCGGGGCGAAGGCTATTACGCGGGTCTGCCCGAAGACGTGCGCCTGGGCCAGATTGCCCGCTTCAAAGAGCTGCACGACCAGCTCTACCCCACCCTGCGCATCTTTCTGTTCGATGCGCGGCGCTTGCTGTCATCGCCGATCACCGTTTTCGGCCCGCTGATGGCCGTGCTCTATATCGGCCAGCATTATCTCGCCTTCCGCGATACCGCGCGGGTTCAGGCGTTTACGCGGCATTTCGACGTGCTGGTGCGCGAGGCCTATGTCTCGGCACGCGACTTTCCCGCCCATCTCGATCAGGTGGCCGAAACGATCCCTAGCCCGGGTCTGCATGCACCGTCCGGATAAGTCGGCTGGTATCATACCCATTGAATTCAAGAACCTGCAGCGCGGCGTTGAACCGATCCTCCGGAATCTGCGGGTCGCGGTTCAGGATCCAGCCCGCCCGACCGGACGGCACCCCCACCACGGCGGTGCCATAGCCCTCATCGACCCACAGCACCCAATAAGGCGCCCGCACAAAAGGCACGCTGTCGAACCGGATCGCAAAGCGGCCGGGGCCCGCAACTTCCGCCGTCCCTGCAATCGCGTCCACGGCGCCGTCGCGCAAACATCTGTTCTCAATGGCAAAGACGGTGTCCGAGACAGGCGTATACCGGGCCGTCACATCGGAACAGCCGCGTTGAAAGCGCACGTCATAGCGCGCCACCTCGTACCAAAGCCCCGCATAGCGCGCAGGCTCAAACGCGGCTGCGGACGCGATGGGGGCATCCGCATCGCGATAGACCGGGCCACAACCCGCCAGCAGCAGCGCAAGCGCGAAAAGTCCTATTCGATGCATAAGGTCGACCGCGCCCCCAACCGCCCAAGCACCTCGTGACAGCCAAACATCGGCGTCACCGGTGCACAGGTCCGCGACCGCGCCAGGCACAGGCCCTCGCAATCGCCATCCGCCGAACAGGTCTGGCCCGCATCCGCCGGGGTGCGGTAACACACAAACGTCCCCTCCCGCGATCCGGTGCCCCAGCGCCCGCCATCAGCCTCGCACGCCGCCTCTTCGCGGGTGACGAGCGCGGCGCCCATCAGGGGCTCTGCCGGCTCGGTCGGCTGGCAGGCCGCAAGGGTGGCGATCAACAGGAACGTGCGGGGTCGCATGGGGCAAGCGTCGGTCGGTGAGGCGGCAAGCACAAGGGGGTTTTTGGTGCCTAGTACGGCATCGGCCAGGCTTTGTGGGTCTCGGCAATGTCGGCCAGCACCGCGTCGTCGAGCGTCAGCTCGGCCGCCGACAGGGCGATGTCGAGCTGTGCGACCGACGTCGCCCCGAAAATCGGGATCACGTGGAACGGCCGGGTCAGGCACCAGGCCAGCGCCATCTGCGTCAAATCAAGCCCGTGTTTCTCGGCAATCGCGGCATAGGCCTCGACCGCGCCCTCGGACCGCGCGGTGATCCGCCCGCTCAGATCCGCCGATCCCACCGTCGCGCGCGACCCCGCAGGCCGCGCCCCACCGCGGTACTTGCCGGTCAAAAGCCCCGTCGCCAGCGGTGAAAAGGCAAACAGCGTCACGCCCTCATGCACGCTCATCTCGGCCAGATCGGTGTCATATTGGCGGCACAGCAGCGAGTACTCGTTCTGGATCGATGCAACGCGGGGCCCGCCCGTCGCCGCGGCGGCGGCATTCCACTGCATCGCGCCCCAGGCGCTGTCATTCGACAGCCCCCAGGCGCGGATCTTCCCCTCGGCCACCAGGTCTTTCAGCGTCTCCGATAACGCCTGGATGCCCTCGACCTCGGCCGCGCCATCCTGCGCCGACGGGTCAAACCCCCAGTTCTGGCGGAAATGGAACGATCCGCGATTGGGCCAGTGCAGTTGGTAAAGATCGACATAGTCGGTCTGAAGCCGCGTCAGCGAGCCCTCCAATGCACTGCGCAGGGTTGCGGGCGACACCGGCTGGCCGGGGCGGACAAAGCTTTCGTTATGACCCGACACCTTGGTGGCCATCACCACATCGCTGCGCCGTCCGGTCCTGGCAAACCAGTTGCCGATGATCGTCTCGGTCACGCCCACCGTCTCGGCCCGAACCGGATTGACCGGGTACATTTCGGCGGTGTCGATGAAATCGCAGCCCCGGTCGAGCGCACGATCGATCTGGGCGTGCCCCTCGGCCTCGGTGTTCTGCGAGCCCCAGGTCATCGACCCCAGGCTGAAGACGCTCACCTCAATCCCGGTCTAGCCCAGTGTCGTACGTTCCATGGTGTCCCCGCTGCTCGCTGCCCGAGCGGCGGACACTAGCCGGTGGCGGGCGGAGGGCAAGATCAAGACTTGAGAACAAATATAGAACATTCTAAATTCGCCGCCATGCAGCACCTGCCCGCCGCCCATCTGCTGACCCGCACCAGCCACCGCACCTCGCCCCCGGGCCGGGCGGCGGTGGCCGTGATGGGCGAGATGGCGCTGGCGCGCGCGCGGGTGCATGAGCTGTGCGGCCCGGCGCGCCGCACGCTGGCGCTGGGTGTGGCGCGGGCGCTGGACGGTCCGGTGATCTGGATTGCGCCCGCCTGGCACCCAGACCGGCTGAACGGCGCGGCCCTGCCCGACTGGATCGATCCCGGGCGGCTGATCTTTGCCCAGCCGAACCGGCCCGAGGACATGCTCTGGACGATGGAGGAAGGCCTGCGGGCGGGCGCGGTGCCGCTGGTGGTCGCCGATCTGCCCGAGCCGCCGGCGATGACACCGGTGCGCCGGCTGCACCTTTCTGCGGAAACCGGCGCGGCCGAGGGCACGGTGGCGCCCCTGGGGCTGCTCCTGACACCGGGACAGGGCGGCGCGCAGGGCGTGGAAAGCCGCTGGGCGCTGGCGCCCCGCCACGGTGCCGAGGGGCGCACCTGGTGGGAGCTGACCCGCCTGCGCGCCCGCACCGCCCCGCAGATGCGCTGGCGCGTCAGCACGGGCGCGCGCGGGGGGCTGGCCCTCGGGGCGGCGCACGCGATCGACTGACGGCCCGCGGCCCGGACCCGCCGCGCCCACAAACACCCCTCTTTGGTCCCCAAATATCCCCGCCGGAGGCGCACGGCGCCCCCTTGCCCTTGGGTCGCGGCAGACGTACACCCCCGCGACACCAAGAAAGCCCAGGTCCATGTCTGTCCTTGTCATGAAATTCGGCGGCACCTCGGTCGCCACGCTTGACCGCATCCGGCGCGCCGCCAAGCGCGTGGGCCGCGAGGTGGCGAACGGCCATGACGTGATCGTCATCGTCTCGGCCATGGCGGGCAAAACGAACGAGCTGGTGGGCTGGGTCGAGGAAACCTCGCAACTCTTCGACGCGCGCGAATACGATGCGGTCGTCTCTTCGGGCGAACAGGTCACCGCGGGTCTCATGGCGCTGACCCTGCAGGAAATGGACGTGCCTGCGCGCAGCTGGCAGGGCTGGCAGGTGCCGTTGAAAACCACCTCGGCCCATTCGGCCGCCCGGATCGAAGAGATCCCGACCGAAAACATCAGCGCAAAGTTCGCCGAAGGCATGCGCGTGGCCGTGGTCGCCGGTTTCCAGGGGATCAGCCCCGAAGGGCGGGTCACCACGTTGGGGCGCGGCGGCTCGGACACCACGGCGGTGGCCTTTGCCGCGGCCTTCGATGCGGTGCGCTGTGATATCTACACCGATGTCGACGGGGTCTACACTACCGACCCCCGCATCACCGACAAGGCGCGCAAGCTCGACAAAATCGCCTTTGAAGAGATGCTAGAGATGGCAAGCCTCGGCGCCAAGGTCCTGCAAACCCGCTCGGTCGAGCTGGCGATGCGCTATGGTGTGCGCCTGCGGGTGCTGTCGAGCTTTGAGGACAACAACGAAAACGCGGGCACGCTGGTCTGTGCCGAGGAGGAAATCTTGGAAAGCAATGTTGTGGCCGGCGTCGCCCATAGCCGGGACGAAGCCAAGATGACGTTGATCTCGGTCGCCGACCGCCCCGGGATCGCCGCGGCGATCTTTGGCCCGCTGGCCGGTGCGGGCGTCAATGTCGACATGATCGTCCAGAACATCTCGGAAGAGGGGCGCACGGATATGACCTTCTCCTGCCCCACCGATCAGGTGACGCGGGCGGAAAAGGCGATGACCGAGGCCAAGGCCCGGGGCGAGATCAATTTTCACGATCTGGTCGCCGACACCGAAGTGGCCAAAATCTCGGTCGTGGGGATCGGCATGCGCAGCCACGCGGGCGTCGCCGCCCAGATGTTCCAGGCGCTGCGGGATGAGGGGATCAACATCAAGGTGATCACCACCTCCGAGATCAAGATCTCGGTGCTGATCGAACGGAAGTACATGGAACTTGCCGTTCAGGCCCTGCACGATGCGTTCGGGCTGGATCAGGCCGCTTGACAGCCCGCGAGGCGCCCGGGACCGGGCCACCCCCCGCCGCTGATTTCGATTTCGTTCCGGCGTCACGTATGCTCTAACCGGCCCCGCGTTGCGCGACGCGCGGCAAAAGGAGCCCGGCACCCCCATGGCCGACCAGACCGACACTGAGAGCCGCAAGCTCTTACAGCGCCTGCGCGAGGCCATGGCCGAGTCGAGCGCAGGCCAGGCCCGACTGGACCGGATCGTCGAGATCATCGCGAGCTCGATGGCGACCGAGGTGTGCTCGATCTACCTCTTCCGCGATGCCGACACGCTGGAGCTTTGTGCAACCGAAGGGTTGAACCCCGAAGCCGTGCACAAGACGCGCATGCGGCTGGGCGAAGGTCTTGTGGGGCGCGTCGCCAAAACGGGCCGCGCCATCAACGCCGCCGATGCGCCCTCGGCCCGCGGGTTCCGCTATATGCCCGAGACCGGGGAAGAGATCTATTCAAGCTTCCTCGGCATCCCCGTCCAGCGACTGGGCGAGAAGCTGGGCGTACTGGTCGTCCAATCGCGCGAGGCGCGCACATTTTCCGACGATGAGATCTACGCGCTCGAGGTCGTGGCCATGGTGCTGGCCGAGATGACCGAGCTTGGCGCCTTTGTGGGCGAAGGCGCAGCGCTGGCTGCGCGGCATCAGAAGCCCGCGCTCTTTCGCGGTGGTATCGGGCAAGAAGGGGTGGCCGAGGGCCATGTCTATCTGCACGAGCCGCGCGTCGTCGTCACAAACCCCATCGCCGACGACCCCGAGACCGAGCGGCGGCGGCTGCACGACGCAGTCGAGCGGTTGCGGATGTCGGTCGACGCGATGCTGTCGGTGCCCGAGACGGCGGATGGCGAACACCGCGAAGTGCTGGAAGCCTACCGGATGTTCGCCAACTCCCGCAGCTGGATGCGGCGGATGGAGGAAGACATCGCGCGCGGCCTGTCCGCCGAGGCGGCGGTCGAGAAAGAGCAATCGGCAGCCCGGGCCCGCATGGAAGAGGTGCCCGATCCCTACCTGCGCGAACGGCTGAGCGATCTTGATGACCTCTCGAACCGCCTGTTGCGCCTGCTCACCGGTCAGGGGGCCGAGACGGGCGCCGAGATCCCCGAAAACCCGATCCTTATCGCCCGCAATATCGGGCCCGGTGAGTTGCTGGAATACGGGCGGCGGCTCAAGGGCGTCGTGCTGGAACAGGGCTCGGTCGGCAGTCATGCCGCGATCGTCGCGCGCGCCTGGGCGATCCCACTGATCATCCATGCCGACCGCATCACTTCCGAGGCCCTGAACGGCGACCACATCATGCTCGATGGCGATCAGGGGCTCGCGCACCTGCGCCCCGACGACACCGTGGTCAGCGCGTTTCGCGACAAGATCGCCATGCATGCCGAGGCGCAGGAACGCTATGTCGGGCTGCGCGACAAGCCTGCGCAGGCGAAATGCGGCTCTACGGTTCATCTGATGATGAATGCCGGGCTGATCGCGGATCTGCCGTCGCTCGAACCCTCTGGCGCCGAGGGCGTCGGGCTCTTCCGGACAGAGTTGCAGTTTCTGATCCGCAGCCAGGTGCCCCGGCGCGGCGAACTGGCGGCGGTCTATGCGCGCGTCCTCGATGCCGCCCACGGCAAGCCGGTGGTGTTTCGCACGCTCGACATCGGGTCGGACAAGGTGCTGCCCTACATGAAGCGCGAGGAAGAGCCGAACCCAGCGCTGGGTTGGCGCGCGATCCGGGTGGGCCTCGACAAGCCGGGCGTGATGCGGATGCAGCTGCAGGCGCTGATACGCGCCGCCGCGGGCCGTCCCTTGACCGTCATGTTCCCCTTTGTCGCGCAATTCGATGAGTTTCGGACTGCGCGCCAGCACCTGCTCGACGAGATCGAGCGCGAGAAACGGCTGGGCCACGTCCTGCCCGAAAAGGTCGAGATCGGTGCCATGCTGGAAACCCCAAGCCTGGCCTTCGCGCCGCGTCAGTTCTTTGAAATGGCCGATTTCATCTCGATCGGGGGCAACGACCTGAAACAGTTCTTCTTCGCCGCCGACCGCGAGAACGAGCGTGTGCGCCGGCGCTATGACGTGCTGAACGTCTCGTTCCTGACCTTCCTAGAACACATCATCGGGCGCTGCGCGGCCACCGATTGCCGCCTGAGTTTCTGCGGCGAGGATGCAGGCCGCCCGATCGAGGCGCTGTGCTTTGCCGCCATGGGGCTCAGGACGTTGTCGATGCGACCCGCCTCGATCGGCCCCGTCAAGTCGTTGCTGCGGCGCGTGAACCTGGACGAGGCGAAGGCGGTGATCGACACCGCGCGCGGCTCGGGCGTGCAATCGGTGCGCGGCGATGTGATGGAGTGGCTGCGCTCGGTCCCCTGAGGGTGCGCAACAAAGACCACTGGCGCTTTGCCCAGTCCCTTGTGCATACTGCCCGCCAGTTCACAGCACAGGGCACGCCATGCTCCGCCAAGCCATCCTCGCGCTGACGCTCGCCACACCGGCTTTTGCGCTCGATCTTCCGGCGCCGGTCACCGACGCGGCCTATGCCCCGGTCGACCGTGCAGAGGCCGCGCTTGGCCAGCTTTTGTTCTATGACCCGATCCTGTCCGGCAACCGCACCGTCTCGTGCGGCTCGTGCCACCACCCGCGGTTCGGAACATCAGACGGGCTGTCGCTGGGCTTGGGCGATGGGGCCACCGGGCTGGGGCCAAACCGCCGGATCGATCCCGCGAACCTGCCCGAACAGCGCATCCCCCGAAACTCCCCCGCGCTTTTCAACCTCGGCGCGCAGGAATTCACCGTGATGTTCCACGATGGCCGGATCGAGGCGGACCCATCACGCCCCTCGGGCCTGCGCACGCCGCTAGAAGATGAGATGGTGATGGGCTTTGACAGCATCCTGTCGGCCCAGACGATGTTTCCTGTGCTCTCGCCCGATGAAATGGCCGGGCATTATGGCGAGAACGAGATCTCGACCGCTGTCCGCCAGGGCCGGCTGACCGGCGAAGGGGGCGCGTGGAGCCTGATTTCGGACCGCGTGGCCGCGATCCCGGCCTATGCAGAAGCATTTCGCGCGGTGTACCCCGAGGTTGCCGCCGGGCGCGCCATCGCCTTTACCGATATCTCAAACGCCATCGCCGCCTTCATCGCCTTTGAATGGCGCGCCGATAACAGCGCGTTCGATGCGCTGTTGCGCGATGGAACACCGCTCGCACCCGCCGCCGCCACGGGCCTTGACCTGTTCTATGGCAGCGCGGGCTGTGTGTCCTGCCACGCCGGGCCGTTTCAGACCGACCATGCCTTCCACGCAATGGGCCAACCGCAGTTTGGCCCGGGCAAGGCCGCCCGGTTTGAAAGCCACCAGCGCGATGTCGGGCGCATGCGGGTGACGGGCCGGGCCGAGAATGCCTATGCCTTTCGCACGCCATCGCTGCGCAATGTGACGGCCACGGGGCCCTGGGGACATACCGGGGCGTTTTCGGATCTCGCGGCGTTTCTGCGCCATCACAGCGATCCGGTGACCGGGCTCGCAGACTACAAACCGCAGGCCACTTTGCCGGACCTGCCCGGCGCCAAGCCCGACTGGGCCACGGATGGGTCAGAGTCCGCGCTCATCGCCGCCGCGGTCACGCGGACACCGGTGTCCCTGTCCGAGGCGGATATCGCGGCGCTGGTGGCGTTTCTTGGCACGTTGACGGATCAGGCGGCGATTGAAGGGCGGCTGGGCATTCCCGAAACGGTCCCAAGCGGGCTGAAGGTCGAGCGGTAGGCGGCTAGCCAGCTCCAAGACTGCAACGCTGGGCGCTCAGCGCAGGATCAAGGGACCTTCCGCGCCACAACCGCCCGGGCATTCGCCGCGTAACGCGCCCAGTCCGACACCGTCCCGTCCGGCCAGATCACCCGCACCTCGGCGCTCTCTGCTTGGCCCAGTCCAAAATGCACCGGCCCCGCCTGCCCGCTCACATGGCCACCACCCACGGTGATCTCGCGCACCTGCACGCCCGCATCGGTGCGCAGTTCGACCCAGGCCCCGACCGCGCGGGCATTCGCCCCAGGCTGCTGCATCTCCACAGCCAGCCAATTGCCCGCGGACCCGGACGTGTTTTCCCAGATTTCCATGGGCGCGCGGCGGTTTACGACCACAAGATCAAGCCGTCCGTCGCCGTTCAGATCGCTCAGCGCCGCCCCCCGCGACCGCGCGACTGTGGCCACACCGGCGGCGACGGACCGCTCCGTGAACACCCCATCGGCCCCCTGGACCAACAGGTTGTTGGGGTCCTTCATCGCGTTTGACGGCATCTGATCCACGTTGCCCTTGGCAATGAACAGATCAAGCCGCCCGTCGTTGTTTACATCGCCAAACTCGGCGTGCCACCCGGTCGAGGGGCGGCCATCATCGCCCAGATGCGGCCGCTGCGCATAGGTGCCGATGGCAAACGGCGCATTGGTGAACCCTGCCCCGTCGTTGAACTGCAGCACCTGATCCCCCATCGAGGTCAGCATCACTTCGGGCAACCCGTCGCCCGTGATATCGCCGCTCGCCACGCCCATGCCCCACAGCGACAGCTTGGGCCAGCCCTCGGCCTCGGTCCGGGGGGCCAGCGGATCAAGCCGCCACATCTCTTCGAACCCGCCGCGCACATAGTAGTGGCGGTCGTTCGAGATGCGCAGCTCCGGCGTCCCGGTACGCTGCCAATCCGAGATCAGCATGGAGAGCGCGCAGAACCCCGGCGACAGGATCGTGGGTGCGCCATAGCCCGCGCCCTCGGGCCGGTAGAGCGCATTGTCATCGCAGGCCTCGAACGGCCCCTCGGGATCGCTGCGGTCGACGTAGTGACCGATTGCAAGCGTGGGCCAGTCCTGCCCCGGCTCCCACGTCGCGGCAAAGGCGGTCGACCAATGATCGCCCGGGGCAAAGCCCCACGCCTCGTTTGCATCCCGAAACGTGCAATCCCCCTGCCCCTGCAAGATCAGGTCCGGCCCCACGCGCAGCACGACAAGGTCAAGAAACCCGTCGCTGTCGATATCCAGCGGATAGGCCCCGGTCACGCCTGTGACCGCCGCGACAGAGGCAAATTCAATCGGCCCCCCATCCTCGGATGTCTGGTTGACCATCAGACGCGACGGGTTCTCTCCCCCCGCGACAAACAGATCAGGCCGCGCATCGCCGTTGCAATCAAGGACCGCGACACCGCCGCCCACGAAATGCTCCCAGCCACCGTCATAGACATGCGGCACCTCGGGCGCGCGGTCGACAAAGCGGATTTCGGCGCCCGCGCCGTTCGCGGCCAGGACCAGCGCAAGCGCGAGCCTCACGCCGCCGCCCCTGCTTCGGCGGTAAGCCGGGCGGTCACCGTCTCTAACGCCAGCGTCGCCGCGCCACGGGCCCAGACCTGATTGTCCCAGGAATGGATGTCGACCCGCTTTGGCCCGCCCAGCACACGCAGGGTGTGGTCGTTCATCTCTGCCAGAACCTCTTCGTTATAAAGATAGTCGTAGCGCAGCCGCTCACCCGACAGGATCACGCGGGACGGATCAAAAAGGTTCGTGACATTGGCGATCCCGATGGCCAGATACCGCCCGGCCCGCCGAAAGATCGCGCGCGCGGCCTCATTCCCCTGGCGCGCCTGTTCGTAGAGGTTCTCAAGTACTTCCGTCATCGGCGCGCTGTGGTCGCGGTCCAGCTCAAGCGCGACGCTTGCTTCGCGCACAAGGGCATAGTCGGCCACATAGGCCTCAAGACAGCCCCGCTGCCCGCACCGGCAGAGCGCCCCGTCCAGTTGCACCTTGGTGTGCCCCAACTCCATCCCGACACCGTTGGCCCCGCGATAGACCCGGTTGCCCAGCACCAGCCCCATGCCGACGCCATGCTCGATCGTCACCACCGCAAAATCCGACAGATCACGCCCCGCGCCGTACCAGAGCTCGGCCAGGGTGACGAGGTTCACGTCATTGTCGACCTCGACTGGCAGGCCGAACGCCTGTTCTGCCATCTCGCGGATCGCCACATCGCGTCCTTCGACCAGCGGCGACCACAGCATAACGCCCGTATCGTGGCGGATCGCCCCCGCGAGGCCCAGGCCAAGCCCATCGAACTGGCTGAGACCAGAGGCGCTGCGCAACTGATCGAGAAGCGTCGATGCCTCGGCCAGAACTTCTTCGGGCGGGGCCTTGCGAAAGCGGCGCGGCAGGGTCGCCTCAGCAACGACACCGCCCGCCAGATTGATGACCACGCCCGAGTGGTTGTCGGCGCCCAGCTTGATGCCTGCCACGTGGGCCGCATGCGGATTGACCTGCAACGCAACCGGCGGTCGGCCCCGGGTGCGCTCATGGGGCGCAGCGTCGATCTCGGCCAAAATGCCTTGACGGATCAGGTCGGACACGATGACTGTCACGGTACCCGCGCTGACGCCCAGGGCCTTGGCGACATCGACCCGGGGGATCTGTCCCGCGGCGCGCACCGTCTCAAAGACGCGCTGGCGCAGCGGCAGAATCGGATCGCTGATCGGCGCCGCGTTGGGGCCGCAGCCCTCGACCGTCGCGGCAGGCCCGTCGCCCGAAGGCGCTGCATCGGCCATTAATTCTCCTCCCAAACTTAATCGCGCCATTTCTCGGATGTATCTCCGCTATTTTCGCCAATGACGCCCTCCTTCCCGCAGTCTACACGCAAATTTCTTCGCTTCCAGAAAAAATAACTTTGACAACCGAATTAATCTGGGCAATGGTTCCAAGATGCACGGCATTAACGGTCGGCAGGCAAGGCAGGCGCCTTGCGAACCTTGGGAGGATTACATGAAAACCACTGCCATCGCGGCAGCCGCATTGACGGTTGCCGTCTCCACCGGCGCATGGGCCCAGACCGTGGGCGTGAGCTGGTCAAACTTTCAGGAAGAGCGCTGGAAAACCGACGAAGCGGCCATGGTTGGCGCGCTTGAAGCCGCGGGCGCATCCTACATCTCGGCCGACGCCCAGTCGTCATCGGCCAAGCAGCTGTCGGACATCGAAAGCCTGATCGCGCAAGGCGCCGAAGTGCTGATCGTTCTGGCGCAGGACACCCAGGCCATCATCCCCGCGGTTCAGGCCGCAGCGGACGAAGGTATCCCGGTCATCGCCTATGACCGCCTGATCGAAGACCCGCGCGCCTTCTACCTGACCTTCGACAATATCGAGGTTGGCCGGATGCAGGCCCGCGCCGTGTTCGAAGCGCAGCCGACCGGCAACTACGTCATGATCAAGGGCTCGCCCACCGACCCCAACGCAGACTTCCTGCGCGGCGGTCAGCAGGAAATCCTGCAGGCGGCGATTGATTCAGGCGACATCACCATCGTGGGCGAGGCTTATACCGATGGCTGGCTGCCCGCCAACGCACAGCGCAACATGGAACAGATCCTGACCGCCGCCGACAACAACGTCGACGCGGTTGTGGCCTCGAACGACGGCACCGCAGGTGGCGTTGTGGCCGCGCTGACTGCGCAGGGCATGGAAGGCATCCCGGTCTCGGGCCAGGACGGTGACCACGCCGCACTGAACCGCGTGGCCATGGGCACCCAAACCGTCAGCGTCTGGAAAGACGCGCGCGATCTGGGCGCAGCGGCAGGTGAGATTGCCGTGGCGCTGGCCGGTGGCGGCGACATGTCCGCCGTGGACGGGTCGCAGGAATGGACCTCGCCCTCGGGCACGACGATGACCGCACGGTTCCTGGAGCCGGTGCCGATCACCGCCGACAACCTGACAACCGTCACGGATGCAGGCTGGATCACCGTGGACGCGCTCTGCCAAGGCGTCAGCGGCGGCCCTGCCCCCTGCAACTAAGCGCTTCGGGTTCTTAAGACATCGAGCATCATCCAACGCTTTGAAATCCCTGATTTTAAACAGCGTTGGGTGATGCAAGCGAAACCTGAAATGCGGTAAGCGTCAGCCCAAGCTGACCATCGCCCCCGCCATCCGCGGCGGGGGTCCACCCAGCGACCTGCCGGAGAGCGTCATGGCCGACACCACCGACACCCTCGCACCCCCCAAACAAAGCCGCGGCTTCCTGGCGACCCTGGAAATCGACACCCGGCTTTTGGGAATGATCGGTGCGTTCATCGTCTTGTGCCTTGTGTTCCACTTCTGGACCGAGGGGCGCTTTCTGACCCCGCGCAATATCTTCAACCTGACGATCCAAACCGTCTCGGTGGCGATCATGGCCACCGGCATGGTCTTCGTGATCGTCACCCGCCATATCGACCTGTCCGTCGGCTCACTTCTGGCGACATGTTCGGCCATGATGGCCATGACCCAGACGGTGGTAACACCCGAATGGTTCGGGCTGGGCCTGGGCCACCCGCTGACCGCGCCGATTGCCATGCTTGTCGGCATCGCCACCGGCGTGATCATCGGCGCCTTCCACGGCTATCTCGTGGGCTACCTGATGATCCCGGCCTTTATCGTGACGCTGGGCGGCCTGCTCGTCTGGCGCAACGTGGCCTGGCACCTAACCAACGGGCAAACCATCGGCCCGCTCGACCCCGCGTTTCAGACGCTGGGCGGCATCAACGGGACCATGGGCGAAACCGGCAGCTGGATCCTCGGGCTGCTCTTGACGGTGGCCGCGATCCTGCTTCTCTGGAACGCCCGCAAGAACAAGATCCGCCACGAGTTCTCCGTCAAACCGATGTGGGCCGAGCTCTTGCTGATGGGCATCGTGGCCGCCGCGATCCTGGGCTTTGTGGCGATCCTCAACGCCTATGACATTCCCACACGCCGGCTCGAGCGGATGTTCGAGGCACGCGGCGAGGTGATGCCCGAGGGCTTTACGGCGGGCTACGGCGTCCCCTATTCGGTGCTGATCCTGATTGTTGTGGCCACCGTGATGACGGTGGTGGCGCAGCGCACGCGGCTTGGGCGCTATATCTTTGCCACCGGCGGCAACCCGGATGCGGCCATGCTGTCGGGCATCAACACTCGCATGCTGACGGTCAAGATCTTTGCGACCATGGGGGCGCTATGCGCAATCTCGGCCATCGTCGCCTCGGCGCGCCTGACCTTCCACTCCAACGACATCGGCACGCTTGACGAACTGCGCGTCATCGCCGCCGCGGTCATCGGGGGCACCGCGCTGGCCGGTGGCATGGGCACGATCTACGGCGCCATCCTGGGCGCGCTCATCATGCAGTCGTTGCAATCCGGCATGGCGATGGTCGGCGTCGAGGCGCCCTATCAAAACATCGTCGTCGGCATCGTGCTGGTGCTCGCCGTCTTCATCGACATCCTTTATCGCAAGCGGACGGGGAACTGATCATGCCACTCGATGCAAACCGCGGTACGCCCCTTGTTGAAATGCGCGACATCTCAATCTCGTTCGGCGGGATCAAGGCGGTCGACCATGTCTCGGTCGACCTTTACCCCGGCGAGGTTGTGGGCCTCTTGGGCCACAACGGGGCCGGCAAGTCGACGCTGATCAAGTGCCTCTCGGGCGCCTATCACATGGATTCAGGCGAGATCTTCATCAACGGGGAAAAGGCGACGATCCAATCCCCCCGCGACGCGCGCTCCTACAACATCGAAACGATCTATCAGCAGCTCGCGCTGGCCGATAACCTCGACGCCGCCGCGAACCTGTTTCTGGGGCGCGAGATCACCAATGCGCTGGGGCTGGTGGACGAAGCGAAGATGGAGGCTGAGACGCGCAAGATCATGGGGCGCCTCAACCCCAACTTCCAACGTTTCTCTTCCCCGGTCGCCGCGCTCTCGGGCGGGCAACGTCAGTCCGTCGCAATCAGCCGGGCGGTCTATTTCAACGCCAAGATCCTGATCATGGACGAACCGACCGCCGCGCTTGGTGTCGAGGAAACCCGGATGGTGGCCGAGCTGATCGATGAGCTGAAAAAGCAGGGCATCGGCATCTTCCTGATCGACCACGACATCCACCAGGTGCAGGCGCTGTGCGACCGTGCCTCGGTGATGAAGAACGGCAAGCTCGTTGGAACGGTCAACGTCAACGAGGTGACCGATGACGATATCCTGGGCATGATCATCCTTGGCAAAAAGCCCGCGCAGGCCGCCTGATGTACCTTGGGCTCGACCTCGGCACTTCGGGCCTGAAGGGGATTGTCATTGACGACACACAGCGGATCGTGGCCGAGGCCACGGCGCCGCTTGAGGTGTCACGCCCCCACGATGGCTGGTCCGAGCAGGACCCGGATACCTGGATTTCCGCGGCCGAGGCGGTGTTCACCGCGCTGAAGGGCGCGTGTGATCTGGCGGCGGCCACCGGGATCGGCCTGTCGGGCCAGATGCACGGGGCCGCGGTTCTGGGGGCCGATGATGCCCCGCTCCGCCCCTGTATCCTGTGGAACGACACCCGCGCCCATGCCGAAGCCGCGGCGATGGACGCCGACCCCGCCTTTCGCGCGCTCAGCGGCAATATCGTCTTTCCGGGCTTCACCGCCCCGAAGCTCGCGTGGATGCGCAACGCCGAGCCAGAGCTGTTCGCCGCGGCGCGCAAGGTCTTGCTGCCCAAGGACTATCTGCGGCTGTGGCTCACCGGCGAATATGTGGGCGAGATGTCGGATGCCGCCGGAACAAGCTGGCTTGAGACCGGCGCGCGTGATTGGTCGGACACGCTTCTGGAAAAGACCCACCTGACGCGGGATCATATGCCGCGCCTCGTCGAGGGTTCAGAGGTCTCCGGCGGGCTGCGCCCAGCGGTCGCGGAAAGGTTCGGATTGACGCCGGGCCTGCCCGTTGCGGGCGGCGGCGGCGACAACGCCGCGTCGGCCATCGGCGCAGGCGTTGTGCGCGCGGGCCAGGCCTTTGTCTCGCTTGGCACCTCGGGCGTTCTTTTTGCCGCCAATGACGGCTATCAACCCGATGCAGACACCGCCGTCCACACCTTCTGCCACGCCCTGCCCGGCACCTGGCATCAGATGGGGGTGATCCTTGCCGCAACCGATGCGCTGAACTGGTATGCCGGGCTTGTGGGCAGCGACGCCGCCGCACTGACCGCAGACCTGGGCGATGTCGCGGCGCCCGGCAAGACGGTCTTCCTGCCCTACCTGGGCGGCGAACGGACCCCGCTCAATGACGCCGCGATCCGGGGCGGGTTCATCGGGCTGGAACACGCAACCGACCGCGCGGCGGCGACCCGCGCCGTGCTGGAAGGCGTGACCTTCGCGATCCGCGATTGCCGCGATGCGCTGGCCGCCACTGGCACGCAGATCGACAGCCTTTTGGCCGTGGGCGGGGGCAGCCGGTCGGATTATTGGCTGCGCGCCATCGCCACGGCCCTGAACACGGCGATCGATGTGCCGGTCGCCGGTGACTTCGGCGGGGCGTTCGGGGCCGCGCGCCTGGCCATGATGGCCGCGACCGGCGGCGGGGCCGAGCTTGCCATGCCCCCGCAGATCGCCCGAACACTTACCCCGGACACTACACTCAACGACGCGTTCGACGCGGGCCACGCCCGCTACGTCGCCGCACGCACCGCCATCAAGGAACTGACATGACCGACTTTTTCGCCGACGTGCCAAGCTGCACCTATGAGGGGCCCGAGACCGAGAACGAGTTTGCGTTCCGCCACTACAACCCCGACGAAGTGGTGATGGGCAAGCGGCTGGAGGATCACCTGCGCTTCGCCGTCGCCTATTGGCACAGCTTTGCCTGGCAGGGGCAGGATCCCTTCGGCGGGCAAACCTTTGACCGCCCCTGGTTCGGCGACACGATGGAGCTTGCGCGCCTGAAGGCCGACGTGGCCTTCGATCTCTTTGACCGCCTGGGCGTGCCGTTCTTCTGCTTCCATGACGCCGATGTCCGCCCCGAGGGCGACACCCTGGCCGAAAGCATCGCCCGGCTTGACGCCATCACCGATTACTTCGGCGAGAAGATGGAGGCGACGGGCATCGGCCTCCTCTGGGGCACCGCCAACCTTTTCACCCACCGCCGCTTCATGTCCGGCGCGGCCACCAACCCCGACCCCGACGTCTTCGCCTATTCCGCCGCAACCGTGAAATCCTGCATTGACGCGACGCTGAAACTTGGCGGTCAGAACTACGTCCTCTGGGGCGGGCGCGAGGGGTATGAGACGCTGCTCAACACCGATCTGACGCGCGAGGCGGAACAGGCCGGCCGGTTCCTGCACATGGTGGTCGAGTACAAGCACAAGATCGGCTTTGACGGTCTGATCCTGATCGAACCGAAACCGCAGGAACCCTCAAAGCATCAATACGATTTCGATGTGGCGACGGTCTATGGGTTCCTCAAACGCTTCGGTCTGGAAGACGAGGTGAAGGTCAACATCGAACAGGGCCACGCGATCCTGGCAGGGCACAGTTTCGAACATGAACTGGCGCTGGCCAACGCGCTGGGGATCTTCGGGTCGATCGACATGAACCGCAACGACTATCAGTCGGGCTGGGACACCGACCAGTTTCCCAATTCCGTGCCGGAAGTGGCGCTCGCCTATTACGAGATCCTCAAGGGCGGCGGCTTCACATCCGGGGGCACGAACTTCGATGCGAAACTCCGGCGCCAGTCGCTCGACCCCGCAGACCTCGTCCTCGCCCACGTTGGCGCGATGGACATCTGCGCGCGCGGGCTGAAGGCCGCGGCAGCGATGCTGGAAGATGGCGGGTTGGAGGCCGCGCGGACCGCGCGCTATGCCGGGTGGGACACGGCGGACGCGCAGGCGATGCTGGCAAGCGGCACGCTTGAGAGTATCTCGGCCCGCGCCCTGGCCGATGGGATTGCACCCGAGCCGCATTCGGGTCGGCAGGAGCGGTTGGAAAACTATGTGAGCCGGTTCGTCTGACGGGTTGCGCGGGGCACCGCCCCGCCCCTCACGCCGCAGAGATCCGCGATGATCGCCCCCAGAACCGCAGGCTGAACCAGACACCTGCCAGCGCGAGCCCGACGACGAGCCCGGCCCAGACGCCAACCGCGCCCCAGCCGAGCACGAAGCCAAAGACATAGCTCGACGGCAGCCCGATGCCCCAATAGCTGATCACCGCCATGACCATCGGAACGGTCGTGTCCTGCACCCCGCGCAGCATCCCCAGCGTCAACACCTGAACCGCGTCGACCAGTTGAAACACCGCCGCCATCGCAAGCAGCGCCGCACCGATCACGAGGATCTCCAGCCGTGCCGGATCATCTGGCGACAGGAACAGCCCGATGAGCGGGCGCGGCGTCGTCAGAAACACCGCAATCGTCGCGCAGGCATAGCTCAGCGACAGTACCAGCGCGACACGCGCCCCCTTGCGCAGCCCGGTCTCATCGCGCCGCCCAAACGCCCGCCCGGCCCGCACCGTGACCGCCTGGCTCAGGCCCACATGCACCATGAACGTCACCGATGTGATCTGCAGCGCGATGCCATGCGCGGCGAGCTGTTGCACCCCGATCCAGCCCACCAGAATCGACGAGGCCGCAAACAGCCCGACCTCGGCCAGATTGGTCAGACCGATGGGCCAGCCCAGGCGGAACACCCGGCCGATCGCCTCCCAATCGGGGCGCTGGAAGTTTCGAAAAAGCTGGTATTCGGGCGTCGCCCAGGCCGCATAGACCATAAGCGCGATGAGCCCGGCGATCTGCAACATGACCGAGGCGATCGCCGCCCCGACGATCCCCATCTCGGGCGCGCCCCAGTTGCCGAAGATCAGCGCGTAGTTCAGAACCGCATTCAACGCCGCGCTCGCCAGCGTCACCCACAGCACGACCTGCGTACGCTCCAGCGCCGCCAGATAGCTTTTCAGGCACATGATCATGATGTTCGGGATCAATCCCAATCCCGCGACCTGCAGGTAAAGCGCCCCCAGCCGCGCGACATCCGGCTCCTGCCCCATGGCCAGAAGCAGGGGCTCCGAGAACACCATCACTGGCATCGCCGCCGCGCCAAACGCAATCGACAGCCATAGCCCCATCCGCGTGACCCGCCGCACCTGGCGGTCATCCTCGGTCCCTGCCGCGCTCGCCACCATCGGCATCACCGCCCAGGCAAAGCCCGAGCCGACGATGAACACGACGAAATAGATCCCCCCCGCCACCGTCAGCGCCGCCAACGCCGTCACGTCGTACCAGCCGATCATCAGCGTATCGGTCACCGTGATCGCATACTGCGCCAGATGGCTGCCGATGAGCGGCAGCCCCAGCACCAGAAGCGCACGGGTGTGCTCCCGCGTCGTGGACGCGGGGGGGAGGGTCGCCGATGTGGTCATGCGGCGGCTCTAGCGTGAGGGGATGCGCGGGGCAAGGGGGGTGGAGTTGGTGTGGCTTAGTCTAGTTGTGAAAGAGCGGTTGCAGCGAAGGGCGGCTTTGAGCCGATTCTGTGGAAAAACAACGTGATGCGAGTGCAGAAAGTGGAGCGCTGAACGGCACGAGCGCGCCTTTCTGGTCAGGCCTGTCGTGGATGCTGCGGTGCAGGAAAGATCTTCGCCAGTTTGCGGAGGTTCTGGGCG